>CAZSFD010000101.1:0-15743 GCA_964606085.1 uncultured Anaerolineaceae bacterium | reverse complement strand
TCAAGGCAAACCACTGGCAGCCTAACCAGTAAGTAATTTACGCCAAGATGTACTACACCAAAACGTTGTTTGCCTTTTAATCCCTTCGTCCCTCATCCACGGAGGTTCACTCATAAAAGGGTTGTGAAAACTACAGCTTGACCTGGGGGAAGTGATACAATCATTTCATGTACCTTCTTCTGTTGATCAGCACCAATCCAGATGAAATTGCCACCCAACTTGGCGCATTGCCCGGTTCGCCAGCCATGGTTGTCACCGCCAGCACGCAAGAGGCTCGGGCGCTGTTTCCCTCACTCACGCCCCTGCCTTTCGCCATCTTGGTGGATAGCCGCGGCCAAACGGACTTAGCAGCCTGTTGCCAGCAGGTGCGGGCATTCTGCCCCGAAGGCGTGGCGCTGATCGTGTTGGCTGAGGCCGCCGGGCGTGCGCAGGCTTTCGCCGCCGGTGCGGTGGATGTTTTCTCACTGCCACTGGATGCCGCCGAACTGCACATCCGTCTGAGCCATCACTGCCAGCACCACCAATTACTCACCGAACGCGGACAATTGCATCAGCGGGCGTTGCAAAATGAGCGCCTCGTCACCATTGGCCGCCTCACCGCCAGCATCGTCCACAGCATCAGCAACCCGCTGCAGGCCATGCGCGGCGCGCTCACCTTAGCCCTGGAAGATTCGCACAGCCCGGTAGATGTGGAAGAATATGTGCGCCTGACGCAAAGCGAACTGGCTCGCGTGGCCAACCTGGTCAGCCGGATGAGGCAGCTTTACCGCCCCTCCACCGATGAAATCAGCCTGATCCACCTGCCCGATCTGTTACGCGATACCTTCGAGACCGCCCAGGAAGAAGCCATGCGCCAAAAAGTGCGCCTGCGCGACCAGCTTACGCTCGATGTCCCCCCCATTCGCGGCGTATCAGGTCAACTGCAACTGGCCTTTTTGAGCGTGGTGCTGACGTTGATCGATCTGGTGGGCGAGGCCGGCGGCGGTGAGTTAGCCGTTTCGGCACTCGGCGCAAAAAACAGGGTGCAGGTGAATTTTTCGATCCCGGCGGGTGTCCATTTGCCGTCCATCGCGCAAGAAAAACGCGCTCCCCCCATCCACCACGGCCTTGCGCCGATGACGGAATTGTTTACCGCCAATGGGGGGCGTTTGGGCTTTTTCGAACACAATGACCGCGCCATTTGGCGCATTGAATTTGGCGTTTGAAGCCGGGGACATTTCCAGGGGGAAAGCATTGGGTTCGTTGTAAGGAAGGCAATCGTGAGTCAAGCCAACACCCCAGCCATTACCGATTACGAGAAGGCCCAGGCGCAGCGCCAGGCGCATGAGCGTTACCTGACCCTCTTGCACGACATCACCGAAACCGCCCTGGCCGCCACCAATCTCGATGATATGCTGCGCGCCCTGGCCCAACAGTTGGTGGCCTTGATCTACGCCGATGGCTGCATCGTGACCCTGTGGGATGAGTCAGCCCAGGCCATTTGGCAGATGGCTGCCAGTCCTGGCATTGCCTTGCCCACGCTTGACCAACTTCCCGGCTCGTGCGAAGAACAGATCAGCGCGGCGGTACTCAGCCAACAGGTATCTATTGTGGCCGATGATTTGCGCGACTCGCCCTTTGCCGAGGAACGATTCGCTTCGGTGTGCGCGGCGGGCGGGCTGTTGGCTGTGCCGCTGCTGACCGGCACGCAAAGCCTGGGGGCCGTGTTATTTCTGTTCAGCGAACCGCATATCTTTATGACCGACGAGGTGGCCGAATGCCAACACGCCTGCCGCCTGACCGCCCTGACGCTCTCGAAGGCGCTGCTGCTCGAAGAGGCCCGCCAACGTGCCGAAGAATTTGAGACGATGGCCCGCGTCACCCGTGCCATGCGCCTGGCCCGCACACGCGCCGAAATCCCCCCGGTGATTTTGGATCAGGTAATCGAAGTGTTCAAGCTCGATGGGGCGGCATTTTTGCGCTACGACCCCGAGACCCGCGAAATCGTCGCCGAATTGGGTCGCGGCAGTTGGGCGCAATGGACTGGCATCCACATCCCAGGGGGGGAAGGCATCAGCGGGCAGATCATCGCCCAGGGCCAACTTTTTCAAAGTGATAATCTGGCATCTGAGCCTTTGTTTGCCCGCCCAGAACTGATTGGCGACGCCCATCATGTTGTTGGCATCCCGCTGCTCATCCACGAACAGGTCATCGGCATCCTGTGGGTTGGCAGCCGCCAGCCCATCCCCGAAAAGACCGTGCGTATCCTCGGCACCATTGCCGATGCCGTGACGAGCGCCATCCACCGCCAAACCCTGCACGAAGACCTGCAAAAACAGTTGGAAGCGCTGCGCGTGGCCCAGGCGCGCCTGGTGCAAAGCGAGAAACTGGCCGCCATCGGGCAGTTGATCGCTGGCGTGGCGCACGAGGTGAACAACCCGCTCACCTCGGTACTCCTGCGTGCCCAGATCATCCGCCAGCAGCGCCTCCCCGAAGCTGCCCTGCGTGACCTCGACACGATCATTGCCGAGGCCCGCCGCGCCGCGGCCACCGTGCGCGGCCTGCTCGATTTCGCCCGCCAGCGCCCGCCCGAACGCAAATTGACCCAGGTCAACGATGTGATCAAAGCCGCCCTCGATCTCACTGCCTACGAACTCAGTTCACGCCATATCGCCTGCGAAACACGCCTGGCTGCCGACCTGCCGCCCACCCTGGCCGACCCGCACCAGTTACAGCAAGTGTTGATCAACCTGATCAACAACGCCTGGCAGGCCATCAGCGCGGCTGGTGAGCGCGGCCGCCTGACCTTGACGACCCGCACGGTGATTTCGACCGCCTGGGAGGGCAGCCCCATGGCCCAGCGCCGCCGCCGCATGATCCGCATCGAACTGGCCGACGATGGGCCGGGCATTCCTCAGGAGCTTCTTTCGCGCATCTTCGACCCCTTCTTCACCACCAAGCCCGAAGGTGTTGGCACCGGGCTGGGGTTGGCAATCTGTCACGGCATTATCCACGAGCATGGCGGCGATATTTGGGCCGAAAGCGATTCGGCCAAAGGTAGCACATTTTTCATTGAGTTGCCAATTGTCGCAGAACCGCCCAGGCCGGCGGTTCCGCCTGCCGCCCCGCACGAAGCTGCCACGCCCAGCGCCGGGCGCATTTTGCTGATTGACGATGAAGCCAGTGTGATCGAGATTTTGGCTCGCCTGCTGCGGCGCAAAGGCTACCAGGTGGATAGCGCCGCCAACGGCACGGCTGGCCTGGCAGCGCTGTTCAAAGCCCGCTACGACCTGATTTTATGCGACATGCGCATGCCCGAAATGAACGGCCCCGAATTTTACCGCCAGGTGGCCGCCAAAGACCCCGAACTGGCGGGGCGCATCCTGTTCACCACCGGCGACACCGTCAACGTCGAAACCCGCCAATTCCTCGACGAAACGAACGCCCCCTATCTCGCCAAACCTTTTGAGATGGATGACTTGCTGGCGCGGGTGCAAAGCGTGATGAACACAAAAAAGGCGGCGGAAGTTTGAAAAACTTCCGCCGCCTGGGTTTGGGGGAACGTTACATGCGCAGTTCGGCCCGTGTGCGAAGATAATGCACGATACCCTCACGCGAGATCATCCCACCTTTGACATTCTCCCCTACCCCGGCTAAAATGGTGTAGATTGTTTTGAAATAAACCTCATTCGTCATCACACGCGTTCAAAGCACACAAGCACTGATCAAGGCTGGAGGTAACATGAGCGGATGGCCCGGAAAATACGTCATTGGATTAACAGGAAACATCGCCACGGGAAAAAGTGTGGTGCGCAAAATGTTGGAGCATTTGGGGGCCTATGGGATTGATGCCGATGCGCTGACGCACCGTGTCCTTGCCAAAGATTCACCCGGCTACAAACCGGTGGTGGATAACTTCGGTAAATGGATTTTGGGTGAAGATGGGCAAATTGACCGCGCTAAGTTGGGCCGTGTCGTTTTCAATGATCCAGATGCCCTGGCCCAGCTAGAGGCTATCGTCCATCCGCTGGTGCGCCAGGCCGTGGATGTGCTGATCAAGCGTTCGACGCAAAGTGTGATTGTTGTCGAGGCGATTAAGCTGCTCGAATCGCCTTTGCGCCAGGGGTGCGATAGCATTTGGGTGGCGAATGCTTCGCCAGAAGTGCAACTGGCCCGCCTGGTGCAAAAGCGGAATATGCCTGAGGCTGCTGCCCGTCAACGCATTCAGGCGCAGCCAGCACAGGCCGAAAAATTATCTGCCGCCCAGGTGGTCATCCAAAACGATGGCAACTTTGGCGATACCTGGAAGCAGGTTCAGGCTGCCTGGGATAAATTTCAAACCGGCCAGCCACAGGCCGCCGCGCCGGTGGCGGTTCCGGTTGCGCCGCCAGCGGCGGGCCAATTCGTTGTCGAGCGCGCCCGCCCGCGCCAGGCCGAGGATATCGCCAGCCTGATCACCCGCCTCAGCCAGGGCAAACGCAAGGTATCTGCCGATGACATCATGGAAGCATTCGGCGAGAAAGCCTATTTGTTGCTCAAAAGCAATAACCAGGCGGTGGGTCTGGTGGGATGGCGGGTTGAAAACCTGGTTGCCCGCACCGATGACCTGTATGTGGAGGGGAACATCCCGCTGGATAAGGCCATGAAGGCGATGATGGAAGAAGTGGAACGCGCCTCGAATGATTTACAATGCGAAGCCCTGTTGCTGTTCCTGTCGCCACAAATTGCCAGCCAGCAGCAAGTGTGGAACCCGCTGGGCTATGAACACCGCTCTGTGCAGACGTTGGGCGTGCGCGCCTGGCAAGAAGCGGCGCAGGAATCGATGTCGGAAGGCCACACGATGCTGTTCAAGCAGCTCCGCAAGGATCGTGTCTTGAGGCCAGTGTAGAGACGTGTTGTTTCCAGAGGGGGATTCAGCGTCACAGCGGGCGTTGGTTTTGGGAACGAGACTTTTGCTGGCGATCATGCTGGGGCCTCGTTCCCAGGTTGTTCATTGGATAACGCTGCCGTGGAATTTATTCGCAATTTGCTAGATAATTTGATTTTCGTTTTCGAGCGTTTCAACGCCCTGAGTTTGCTGGATGTGGCGCTGGTGACGATGGTCTTTTTTGTGTTGCTGCTGTTGCTGCGCGATACCCAGGCGGTGGTTTTGCTGCGTGGCGTGCTGCTGCTACTGGTGTTGATTGGCCTGATGAGTACGCTCGATCTGCTGCCTGCTTTTTCGTGGCTGGTCAATATCACCCTGCCGGCGCTGGTGGTGGCCGTGCCGGTGGTGTTTGCGCCCGAAATCCGCCGCGCCCTCGAACGCCTGGGCCGCGCCGGGCCGATCTTCTATGCCAATACGCCTCCCGAAATGGAAGCGACCATCACGGCTGTCATCCACGGTGTTGTGCGCCTGTCGCAATTACAACACGGCGCGTTGATCGTGATGCAGCGCAACGACAATTTGGACGAATACACCCGCACCGGCGTCCGCCTGAATGCGCGCGTCTCGCCTGAATTGCTGTTGCAAATTTTCTACCCCAACACGCCACTGCACGATGGGGCCGTGCTCATCGTTGGGGCGCGTTTGATGGCTGCCTCGTGTGTGATGCCGCTCTCGGCGAGCGGCGTGCTGACGCGTTCGGCAGAGCGCCGCATGGGGCTGCGCCATCGCGCCGGGCTGGGCATCTCGGAAGTGAGTGATGCGGTGGTGGTGGTGGTCTCAGAAGAAACCGGTACCATCACGGTTGTCCATGAGGGCCGCCTGATCCGCCGCCTGGATGCCGAACGGCTCGAAAATGTGCTGCGCGCCTTTTATTGGCCGGAACGCCGCCGGCAGGGACTATTGGGCTGGTTTTCGCAGCTGACGCGGCGGCAAGGAGGCGCATAAGATGGCTTTCTTGCGTGATTTGGGGAAAAATCTCAGTTTGCTTGTGTTTGCTTTTGTGTTGGCGGTGGTTGTGTGGGTTACGGCGGTGACTGCGGCGGACCCCAATCTGAAGCAGGATCACCCACGGGCGATGGCTATCAGTTTCGAGGGCCTCGACCCCAACTTGCTGATCACGCAAAAATCGCAGACGCAGGTGCGTTTGGAGATTGAAGCCCCGCGTTCGGTGTGGACGAGACTGATCAGCGATGACACCCTGCTGCGGGTGTGGGTGGACCTTTCGCAGGTGCAGGCCGGCACGCATACACTGGATGTGCAGGTCGCTGTCAATGGTCGGCCGGCGCGGGTGCTCAATATCACACCCGAACAGGTGCAGGTCACGCTCGAAACGCTGCAAACCCAGGTGATGCCGATCACCCTCAACCTGGAAGGGAAACCAGCCTCCGGTTACACGGCTGATGAGGCCGTGCTAGACCCACTCGAAGTGACCGTTTCGGGGCCGCAATCGCTGGTTTCGCAGGTGGTAGATGTGCGCGCCCGTCTCAATCTGGCGAATGCCACCAGCGCCGTGCAGGCCACGCCGCAGCTCACCGCCTACAATGCCGATGGCAACCCGCTCAGCGGGGTCACACTCAGCCCGGCGTCCGTTTCTGTCAGCGTTCCCGTTCATCTGCTCGGCGGCTATCGCAATGTGGTCGTCAAGGTCGAAACCAGTGGTCAGATAGCCGATGGCTACAAGCTAACCGGCCTTCTGCTTTCACCGCCGAACGTGATCGTTTTTTCTGCCGACCCGCAAAAGGTCAACCAGCTACCGGGCTATGTCGAAACCGAACCGCTCGATTTAACCGGCCTGCAAGATGATTTCGAAGCCTGGCTGGCGTTGAAACTGCCCGATGGCATTTCGGTGGTAGGCGATTCACAGGTGTTGGTGCAGGCCAGCATCGCGGTGATCGAAAGCTCGCTGTCGTTTTCACTGCCTGTTGAAGTGGTGAACCTGCCATCTGAGATGCAAATGGATTTCACCTCGCAAAATGTGGTCGTGGTATTGGCTGGGCCGGTGCCGGTGCTGAACAAAATTATCCCGGCAGATGTGCGCGCCGTGATTGACCTGACCGGTTACGATCCCGGCGTTTACACAATCATCCCGGCCATTGGGCCGTTGCCTGAGCGTGTAGCCGTATTGTCGCTGACGCCGGCAAATGTTTCGATCACGATCACGTTGTTGCCCACCCCCACGCCCACCCCCTCGCCCACGCCAACCCCCACGCCTACCGCTACCCCCGATGGCACGGGTACACCCACGCCTACGCCTACCCGTACACCTTGAGAGAATTGCATGCCTAAACCTGTTGTTGCCTTAGTCGGACGCCCCAACGTGGGCAAAAGTACGCTGTTCAACCGCCTGGTGGGAGACCGCCTGGCCGTAGTAGATGATGTGCCTGGCACCACCCGTGACCGCCTGATGGCCGAAGCCGAATGGTCGGGCAAGGTGTTCGATGTGGTGGATACCGGCGGCATTGACCCCACCCAGGTTGGCCCTGGCAAGGAGCTAAAGCCGCTCTCGGTGGGTTCGGCTGATTTTATCGAGCAAATCCGTCTGCAAGCGGAGATCGCCATTCAGGAAGCCGATGCGGTGTTGTTCGTCACCGATGCCAACGACGGCGTGACGCCTGCCGACCGCGAGGTGGCGCAAATTCTGCGGCGCTACCAGCAGAAAGGCGCAAACGGCCAACTCACCCCGCCGGTGCTGCTGGTGGTCAACAAAGCCGAAAACGCCGGACGCCGCCTGCAAGCCAGTGAGTTTTATGAGCTGGGCCTGGGTGAGCCGCACGCCATTTCAGCCATTCATGGCACCAACACCGGCGACCTGCTGGATGCCCTGATCGCCACTTTCGGCGAAACCGCCGACGCCAAAGAAGATGAGTCGGTCAAGATCGCCATCGTGGGCAAGCCCAACGTGGGTAAATCGTCGCTGTTGAACTGTCTGTTTGG
Source organism: uncultured Anaerolineaceae bacterium (assembly GCA_964606085.1). Taxonomy (GTDB): domain Bacteria; phylum Chloroflexota; class Anaerolineae; order Anaerolineales; family UBA4823; genus CAIQJJ01. The sequence continues at coordinate 7,903 of CAZSFD010000101.1, read as the reverse complement.
CGAGCAGCGCGTCATCGTCAGCCCCATTCCTGGTACCACGCGGGATGCCATTGACACCCACCTCGACTTTTCAGGCGTGCCGATCACGCTCATAGATACGGCTGGCATCCGCAAGCGTGGACGCGTGGAACCGGGTGTAGAAAAATACAGCGTGCTGCGTTCGATGCAGGCGATTGAGCGCGCCGATGTGGCCCTGCTGTTGATTGACGCCACCGAAGGCGTGACGGCGCAGGATGCGCACATTGCCGGTTATGTGTTGGACGCCTGGAAAAGCTGCGTGGTGATCGTCAATAAGTGGGATTTGGTCGAAAAAGACAGCCACACGATGGATGAGTACACAAAGTCGGTGCGCCAGGCGCTCAATTTCATGGATTATGTGCCGGTGCTGTTCATTTCGGCCAAGACCGGGCAGCGCGCCGAACGGGTTTTGCCGTTGGCCCTGCAAGTGCAGGAAGAGCGGTTGGCGCGTGTGCCGACCTCGCAAATCAACATCGTCTTACAAGAAGCGCAGGCCAAACACATGGCCCCCGGCCAGGCCGGCCGCCAATTGAAAATTTTCTATGGCACGCAAGTTCGCAGCGATCCGCCTACCTTCTTGATTTACGTCAACGATGCCCGGCTGGTACACTTCACCTACCAACGCTTTCTCGAAAACCGCTTACGCCAGGCGTATGGCTTCCTGGGAACGCCGATCCGCCTGGTGTTCAAATCTCGCCGCTAAGGATGTTTCGCCATGCTCACTCCTGAACAAATTGCCCCCCTGATCGATCACACCCTGCTCAAACCTGAAGCCACCCCGCCACAGGTGGCCCAACTGTGCGCCGAAGCGCGGCAATATGGCTTTGCCGCGGTCTGTGTCAATCCAGTTTACGTGCCGCTGTGCGTGGAGTATCTGCAAGGCAGCAGCGTCAAAGTCGGCGCAGCGATTGGATTTCCGCTGGGCGCTACCACCAGCGAGGTGAAAGCCCGTGAGACCGAACAGGCCGTCAGCGATGGCGCACATGAAGTGGACATGGTGATCCACGTGGGCGCGTTGAAATCGGGCAACTTGCAGCACGTGCGTGAGGATATTGCCGCCGTGGTGAAGGCTGGCCATGCCGGCAAGGCCGTGGTCAAGGTGATCCTCGAAACCTGCCTGCTGACCAACGCCGAGAAAATTACCGCCTGCCAACTGGCCCAGGAAGCCGGGGCCGATTTTGTCAAGACATCCACGGGCTTTTCAACCGGTGGGGCAACCGTGGAAGATATTGCCCTGATGCGCCGCACGGTTGGCCCCAACATGGGCGTTAAAGCCTCTGGCGGCGTGCGCACACTTGGTGACTTGCTCAAGATGGTGGAGGCCGGTGCGACCCGCATTGGCACAAGCGCCGGGGTGAAAATTATGCTCGAAGCCCAAGATGCCCACCGCCCGACGGCGCCGCTGAGCGATTCGGGAAAGCTGGCAAATTCGCGCTGATGCCGGCTGCGCCAGCGGCTGCCGAAAACGCGCCATAACGAGTAGCGCAAGCTGTATGCCATGAGCAATGAGCCTCACATCCTCGTCATAGATGACAAACCCCAAATCCGGCGCGCCCTCAAAACCATCCTTGGCGCGCGGCATTTCCGCGTTTCGCTGGCCGTGCCGTACTACGGTGTGGGCATCTTTCTGCCGATCATGGCCATGGGGCTGTCCATTCGCCAGCGCATCCTCAAAACGGCTGTCGGACGCCAGCGCCTGTGGGGCGGCCTGGGGGCTTCGCTGGCGGCCGGGCTGGCGGCGGTGATCTTCGTCGGGCAGGTTGTGGGCAAATGGGAAGAAGGCGGCTGGATGGTGTTGCTCACGCTGGGCGCGTTGATTTTGGTGGCCCATGCTGTGCTGGTTTCACCCATCGGGGCGCGTGACCCGCAACAAATTCATCGCATCATTCGCGAGAAGTCGCAGGTGCATGGCCCGATGGGGAATATCGTCGAGTGGCAGTCGTTACGCACGCAAGAATATCGCTACCTGCTGCTGGTAAAACTCAGCCAACTGGCGGCCATATTTGGCATTCGCCGCCCGACTCGCTTCGATCCGCCTGTGCAGGCCGGTGCGTATGATGATGCCATTCTGCCCGATGCGCAAACGCATACCTCGCTGCTCACGCAATATCTGTCTGCGCAGCCTGCGCCACAACCCCAGTTAGGCGGGCGTCCTGCTGAAACCTCGGTGCCTGCGCCATAGGTGACAGTCACCTGGCTGTAAGCAAGGTCTGTGATCAGGCGGCCGTCAACGTTAATTCGGTAATTTCAGGTGGGCAATTGATGCGATACGGTACGGCAATCGTCCCCAGGCCGCGGTTGGTGTACAACCAGGTATCGCGCACGCGCTGCAAACCGATGTCATAAAACTGACCCAACGGTGGGCGGATCAGCATTTCGAGGCCGAACATGCGAACCTGCCCGCCGTGGGTGTGGCCCGAAAGCTGCAACTTCAGCCGCGGGTCGCCGCAGAAGGCGTTGACCAGGTCTGGTTCGTGGGCGAGCAGCACCACGGGGGCGCTGTATGGCACGCCAGCCACCGTTTCGCGCCAGTTGGGCTGCCCGGCAAAACCATCATCCACTCCCGCCAGGTAAAAGGTTTTGCCATTGTGCGTGATGGGCACATTTTGATTGACCAGCATCCGAATGTGATTGCGTGCGAAACTGTGTTTGACGTAATCGCCGCCCAGGGCATAATCGTGGTTTCCCATCGAAGCAAAAATGCCATAACGAGGGTTCACCTGTGCAACGGCCTGCGTCAGTGCGTCAATCACTTCCAGGCGTTGCCACAGGTAATCGCCTGTCAGCACCAGCAAGTCGGGCTGTAAAACGTTGATGGCCAGTGCAGCTTGTTTGATCAGTTGAATGGATGTGAAGGGGTACAGGTGAATGTCGCTGATCTGGACGATGCGAAGACCTTCGAGGGCCGAGGGCAAGCCTGAGATGGGTACCTTCACCCATTCCACCAGCGGCATATCGGCTTCGTTGCGTTGGCGATCCATATAGGCCAGAAAACCCATGCCAGCCGTGATGGCTGTCAGTTGCAAAAAATCGCGGCGGGAAAATTTCTTGCGAGATCGCATGAGATTGGCTGGCTTTGCTGTTCAATTAACGCTTTTGAAAGGATTTGAATGGATTTTACACGATTCTTGCGCTTTTGTAAGCCCAAAATTCTCCCCCGTATTTTGTGAAATACCAACAAGCCGGGGCGGATCATATCCGCCCCGGCTTGTTGGTATTGGCCGCCGTGCTTGAAGAAGCCGACTGGGTCAGGCGCGCCCGATCAGGGCGGCCAAAAACACCTTGAGATTGAAGCCAGTTCCCGAGAGTAACGCCTGGGCGCGGAACATGCCAGCCACGGCGCGAACGATGATCACAGCCGTGATGGCCAGCAGCACCGCCGCCAGGATCGGCTGCCAGATGGGCACATTGCCAGCGGCCAGGCGTGTCATCATCGCCACCGGCGAAGTGAGTGGAAACAGGCTCAACACCACCGCCAGCCAGCCATCGGAGTTTTCGATGAGTACGCTGATCAAGATCAGCGGCACAATCAGCGGCATCACCACCACAATCGTGGCCTGGCTGGCCTCGCGCAGGTTGGGCACCAGCGCCCCCAGGCCCGCCATCAGCGCCGCATAAACGGCATAGCCAAGCAGGAAGAAGATCAACGCCCAGATCAAAAAGGATGTGGGCAGTTGAAAGGCTTCTGGCACATCAAAGGTACTCCCGCTCAGGCGCAGCAGGGCGAACCCTGTGCCAACCCACAACACCATTTGCGCCAGACCGATCACGCCCAGGCCGGTGATCTTGCCGGTGAGCATCTGAATTGGCGTGATGGAGGACATCAGCACTTCCATGACGCGGTTTTCCTTCTCTTTGGTCACGCTGCTGAGCAGCAAGCTGGCCGCGCTCAAGATGATGATGTAAAAAAGCATTGTCACCATGTAGGGCAAGAAAAATGTCATCGGGTTATCTTGCTGGCGCTGAGGTTCGGTGGCCAGGCTGATCACGCGCAGGTTGAGCGGGCGTTCGACGCGCTCAGCCAGGGCCACGTCGCCGCTGAGCAGGTTGACCCGCAAGAGATAACGCAGCAAATTACCCTGGCCGCTTTCGGAGAGCGGGTTGAACTCCGGGCGGATGTAGCTCACCCGACCTGTGGCAATGTAATCGGCGGGAATGATGTAAAAGGCGGAAATTTCACCCGATGCCAGCGCCTGGCGGGCTGCCGCTTCGGTGGGAAAGGCGATCAGCCGGTCGGTGGGCGCGTTTGCCGGTAACGTGACGAGCAGACCGCTTTGATCCACATAGCCTTCGGGTGTGTTTCCGGGCGGCGAGGTGAACAGGCTGGTGATGGTTTCGGCGGCGCCGCTGTTTTCGTGGATCGCGCCGGCGATGCCGAAAATGAGGGAACTGATCAAGGGAATGCCCACCGTGCCAAACCAGAACGATTTGCTGAGCAGCAGGGTGAAAATTTCTTGCTTGAAAACGAGCCAGATTTTTTTCATGCCACGCCTCGCTGTTTTCTTTCCAGGCCCAACACGCGTCGCCAGGGTAGTTTTTGCCCGTACATCAGCATTCCCAGGCGAAAGGCCCGCCCGGCAAACCATAGCGAGCCAATCGCCGACAGGATTAACAAGCTGATGCTGATGATCAGTTGCCAGGCCGGGATGACCGTGAAGCCGATGCGCAAGATCACTGTCATGGGGGCGGTCAGCGGGAACAGGGTGAGTGCGACCGCCACGGGGCTGTTGGGGTTTTCGAGGAACAGGGCAAACATGAAATAGGGAATCCAGATTGGCATGGTGAACAGGGCCGCAATTTGTTGGCCCTCGCGCGCCTCGGTCACGGTGGCGCCAGCCGCCGCCATCAACCCGCTGAGCATCACGAAGCAGGGCAGCAGCACGGCCAACAAGATGGCCAGGGTATCCAACGGCATACTGATGCCGCGCAAGATCGGCAGCCAGATGCGCCCGATGATCACGCCGCCAAACAGGAAGCCAAACCAGGCCAGCAATTGCGTCATGCCCACCCCCAGGATGCCCACCACCTTGCCCGCCATCAACTGATCCGGCGAAACCGAAGTCACGATGATTTCCATCGTGCGGTTTTCTTTTTCGTCTACCACCGCCTGCATCAGGTAGCCAGAACTGGTTGAAATGGCAATGAAAAAGGCCAGCGCGGCAAAGATCGGCATCAGCGCGTTGAGCCAATCTTCCTCAGAGACGGAGCGTTTGCCATCGGCGGTCTGGATGACCAGGGTCGTGCCATCTACCACGCGCTCGGCCACATCGCCGGGTTGGGCCGCCAACAGATTGGCGACGATGAAGGCGCGAAATTGGCTTTGTGCAGCATTGGAAGGGGCTTTGTGGTACACCAGTTGCGAACGGCCCGAGGCGGGGAAATCTTCGGCCAGCACATAATAGGCCGAAATTTTCTCGGCTTCAAGGTCAGCTTTGGCGGTTTCTTCGTCGGCGTAGGGGAGCAGCTTGACCGGGAGTTCGGGAAATTCGGGCGTGGGGGCGGGGAGTGGGGCCGCCAACAGCCCGGAATGATCTATGTAGCCTAACGGGGCGGTATTGCTTTCGATCAGGATCAAGATCACGACCGTGCCAATCATCAGGGCAACCATCAAGGGCAGGCTGAACAGTCCGAACAGGAAGCGTCTTTGGAAAACGTGGCGGGCATATTCATGCGCCACCACACGCCAGAATTTGCTCATGGCTTTGCTCCTTGCACAACCTGGATGAATATCTCATCCAGGGTTGGCATGGCCACCTCGAACTGTTCGATAAAGTGATTTTGTGCGACCAGGGTTTGCAAGACGGCCTGGGGTGATGTTTCTGCGCCGAGGGTCAGGCGGGCTGAGCCATTGCGCTGTTCTACATGGGTCACGCCAGGCAGGCTGGTGTAATCGGGCTGCCCATCGAGCACACGCACCTCGACCGCATTCCCGGCATATTGGCGGCGGATTTCGTCCAGGCGGCCATACAACATCACCCGGCCATGATCGATCAGCACCAGCCGGTCACACAACGCTTCTACCTGGTGCATCTGGTGCGAACAAAGCAGGATTGTGGTGCCCCGGTCGCATTCTTCGCGTAACAGGTCTTTGACCATCTGCGTGTTGACGGGGTCGAGGCCGCTGAAAGGCTCATCCACGATGACCAGTTCGGGGCGATGTAACAGGGTGACGATGATCTGCGCTTTTTGCTGCATGCCCTTGCTGAGTTCTTTCACTTTTTTGTGTTTGTGGGCGGCGAGGTCGAAGCGTTCGAGGTAGCCTGCGGCACGTTGGCGGGCTTCGTGGGTCGAAAGCCCTTTGAGCGTCCCCAGGTAAACGAGGCAGCGATCCAGGCGTACATCCTGATACAGGCCGCGTTCCTCGGGCATGTAACCGATGCGATTCTTCTTTTCATCGGTCATCGGGCCGTCTAAAATCGAAACACTGCCGGCCTCGGGCTTGAAGATATCAAGCATCACCCGGATGGTAGTGGTTTTGCCGGCGCCATTCGGGCCGAGCAACCCGAAGATTTTGCCTTTTTCGACGCTGAAGGAAACATCTTGGACGGCCTGTACCGGCCCGAAGGATTTGAATAGGTGCGTGATTTCGACAGAATTCATGGTAGCAATCTCCTGATGTTCAATGATACCATTGACCCTGACTCAGGCCGCGGCGTACTGGTTGCAATCGAACCTGGCCCACCCCCAAACGCCTGCTGCGCCAAAAAAACTTCTTGCTATTTTGCCTCCCTGTGAGTATAATGCGCTTCGCTGTCGGGTGGATAGCTCAGTTGGTTAGAGCATCGCGTTGACATCGCGAAGGTCGTAGGTTCGAGTCCTATTCCACCCACACCTACCCTTGAATGGTTGGAAGGTCGTAGGTTCGGCGAACAAAAATCGTTCGAGTCCTATTCCACCCACTGATACACACAAAGCCCCTGTGATATTTTCACAGGGGCTTTGCGTTTAATTTGCCTAAACCTGTTTCTCGTTACTTCACCTCGATATTCACGGTCGCGGTCATATTCCACAGGAAACGCGCCTCGGCCTGATTCAGCGTTAACGTGACTTTGTAGGTCATGTCGCCCAGGTATTCCTGGCCGACCGGGTCGAGGGCGGTGACGGTGGCGGGGAATTCCTCGCCGGGGAAGGCATCCAGTTTGACGGTGGCCGCCTGGCCGAGAGTCACGCGGGCGATGTCGATTTCGGCCAGGTCTTTGGTCTCGACTGTCCAGGTGGAGGTGTTGGCGAGATAGGCCACCGGCAGGCTGGGGAGGGCGGCCTCGCCGATTTTGGCATCGAAACTGAGCACTGTCCCGGCAAAGGGCGCGCGTAACTCGTAGAGTTCGAGGGCGGCTTCGGCGGCGGTGACGTGAGCGGTCGTAGCCTCGAGACGCGCTTCAGCCGCGGCCAGTTTTTCGGGGTCGAGGTTGTGCCCATCGAGGCGGGATTGGTTTTGGCGGGCTACTTCGAGGGCAGAGATGGCCGCCAGCAGGCTGACCTGCTCCTCGTCGAGGGGCTGGTCGTTGGCGGCGACATCCGTCTGCAAATCGGCGTAGGCTGCGGCCAGGGATTTTGCCTCGCGGTTGAAATCGTCCTGGGCATCTTTGCGTTCGCGGTTGCTTGCGTCTTTATCCAGCAGGCTGGTCAGGATGTCGCGGGCGTCGCGATAATCTTGTTCGGCGGTGACGTAATCGTCGAGGGTCAGTTCGAGGTCGGTCGCATCTTCAGCGTTGCCCAGATTCCAGCCGTTGGCCTCGCTCTCGTAGGCTTTTTGGGCGTCGAGCAAAGCTCTTTCGGCCTGGGAGGCCGTCAACAGGGCGTTGCGCTGGAGTTGGTCGAGGGCGACCTGGGCGTTGACCTGTTCCAGTTGCGCGGCGGCCAGTTCGGCCTGGACGGTTTCGAT
>CAZSFD010000100.1:0-15805 GCA_964606085.1 uncultured Anaerolineaceae bacterium | reverse complement strand
AACTTTTACTTATGGAAAGGATTTCAGCCCCGACGGGAGCATGTTGGCGCGCACCTGTCAGACCGAACAAGGCGATGTCGTTCAACTCTGGGATGTGGCTTCCGGCCAGCTTTTACGCACCATCACCGGCCATGCCAGTTATGTGATGACCGTCTTTTTCAGCCCCGATGGCAGCCGCTTGCTTACTTCCAGCTTCGATCAAACGGCCCGCGTGTGGGATGTAAATACTGGCCAGGAATTGCTGCGCTTGGCCGGGCATACGAGTTGGGTCAATTATGCCGTGTACAGTGCAAGTGGCAGCAAGATCGCCACAGCCGGCAATGATGGACTGGTGATCGTGTGGGATGCAACCGATGGCAGCCGCCTGTTTGACGTACACACTCGCGGCGGAGCTTTTGGTGTTTCTTTCAGCCCCGATGGAACGCGCCTGGCAATATCTACCGAAGCGGGGGCGATTCAACTTTGGGATTCATCTCTCAGCGGGCGGGGCGAATTGAGCATTGTCACCACCAGAAATCTTGGCCGTATCAGCGCCAACCAGGCGCGCCTCATTGACACATGGGGCGATGGAACCGTCTACTTAAGCGATCCACAAACCTTTGAACATCTGGCCGTTGTCCAAACATTTGGCGATTCTAAAGAAGATGAATGGCTTTTTTCCGGGTTAAGTTACAACAATGAATGGCTGAGTGTCGCCAGCGGTGGGCGTGTGGGCATCTGGCGTGTGGCTGATGGCGTGCAAATTTACGGCCGTTCTGCCCAAATGGGCTGGTCGCGCGATATGGATATTGCCCCCGTATTCAGCCCTAATGGTCGCCGATTGGCCTTCAGCGGCTACCTGGGTTCGGTCTACCTGCTAGATACGGCCACCTGGCAGGAAATGACCCTGCCGATCACATTGACTTTCTTGCAAATGGGCAAATTCAGCCCAGATGGAAAGTTATTGGCTGTTTGTGGTTCTGGCGAAAGTGGCGGGGAAGTATGGGTTTGGGATTTCTCGAAAAGCGGAGAGACCATTTCTGATCCCAAACGCTTCCCCGCCGACTACCGTAGCACAGAAAGTATGGATTTCAGCCCAGATGGAAAATACCTGGCGATTGCTGGAATCGATGGGGAATCAGAAATCCGAGAAGTGGTGAGCGGGCAAGTCGTTGTCAGGCTGGCTGGTCACACTTCACGCGTGTTTTCGATTGGCTATAGCCGCGATGGCCGCTACTTAGTGACTGCCTCATGGGATAACACCGTTAAAGTATGGGATGCGCAAACCGGCGCGGAACTGGTCAGTTATTCTCAGCCGAACCCGAACAGCTTCTTCTACCCTTATTTCACGCCAGATAGCCAGCGTGTGGTGGTTTATGGGGCAGATGGTTATTACGAGTTTTCTTTTCTCGCCTTTGACCCACTGGTTGAACTACTGTCCCAGCGCGTAAACCGAAACTGGCAGCCAGAAGAGTGTCAGAAATATCTACACAGCGAAACCTGCCCGTAAATATCCTCAGACAACCCCACCCCGCCATGTTCTTTGTCGCCCCTTCCCCATCGTGATTGCCATATTCGCCCTGTTGGCCCAGGTCAGCGGGTGGATTCGGGTGGTCTTTTCGCCCGACGGCCGGTTGCTGATTTGGGGTATCCCCTGACATCAGGTTGCCATCATGGTTCTGGCGTCACGTCTTCTGGCATGTCATTGCGCATCCGGCGTTTTTTGCCGGGTGAAGCAATCCCCGATTGTGGCAGTCGGCAATTGCCCGGTTTGTTCTAAAACAAAGGCAAACAATGCTTCCAAGCTGGTAAAGCCGCGCCGCTCGCCGGTGTGAGCATCTTCCAGCGAAGCGCGCCAGGTGGCTTCAGCCTCGCCAGGTTCGAGCCACAGGCGGAATAGATAGGAGTGATAGCGCGATTTAATTTCCGTCATTGTTCCCTCCCCCGGAGGGGCGCAGCAGATACCCTTCAACGCTATCTTTCACCCCATCTGCTGCGCCCCGGCTACGATTATTTCTTGGACTTGATACTGTACAGCACATTGTTCTGGTCGCCGGTGACGTAGATCGTGCCAGAAGGCCCGACCGCCACGCCGTTGAAAAACCCAATTGGCGGATCGGTTGGCAACGGTTGATGGAACAACAATCCCTCGGCCACCACGTTGACTACGCCCGTCGCCAGGTCAACCTTCGACAGGCGGCCAGCGACCGTTTCCACCACCAGCAGGTTGCCATCCTGATCAAGCGCCACCCCCTCGGGGCCAGCCAGACCGCTGGCAACGGGTGTAGGTTGCGCCAACGTGACGCCATCCACCACCACGGCGTAGATGATCCCGGCGGCGAAATCGGCCACCCACAGGTCATCGGCGCTGGCGGCCATGCCGGTGGGCAGGTAAAACTGCCCCACCAGGATGTTCCCGGCGGGGTTCAGGCGTACCACCTGACCGGTCATCAACTCGGCCACCAGCAAATCGCCCTGAAAGCGGATGGCATTCAAGGGTTTATTCGGCAGCGGGAAGCTCTCCAGAACGGTTTTCGTTTCTGGATTCCAGATTTGCACTGCGTCTGCCAGGAACGACGAGATGATGAAATTCTCTCCGTCGGCAGCCATTGTCATCGGCGGCACCAGGGCTGACCCCATCGGCGCACGCGTCACATCGAGCATCTTGCCCGATTTACCGTTGAATTGGCGTATCGTCCAAAAGTCGGCCACGTACACCCGGTCGAAACCTTTGGCGTCGGCTTGCACCGCCAGGCCCATCGGGTACATCAAACCGCCCCGACTGACGGTGCGGATTTTGCCTCCTGGCTTTACCTCAACCACCGCGCCGCTCTCACCCACAGAGACGAATAAACGATCATCCGGGCTGAAGGTCAGGTTATCTCCGCCTTCTTGGATGATAGCCAGCACTTCAAAATCCCCGCTTGCCACGTCAATCCGCGCCACTTCCCCGCTGATGTGGCTGACACCATACAGTTGGCCCTGGGAATTGAATTTCACCGCGCTCCCGCTGAATTGGGAGACCGTTTGCATTTCGGCGGTGTCCACATGAATGCGCACCACCGGGCCGCCGATGATCGGGCCGTACAGCCAACCATCCGGGCCAAAATCGAAGCCATTCAGGTTGGCCAGATCAGGCAGGATGGGACGCGGCGGGTTGATGCCGTTGGGGTCCATCTCGTACAACCCGGCGCCCCAAAAATCGCGCGCCACGAACAGACGGCCATCGTCTGAAAACGTGATCGGGTTGACGCCCGGCAGCCCGCTGGCGATGACGGTTTTGACGCCATCGGGCGAGAGCTTGGCCACTTCCCCGCTCATGATCGCCGTCCAGTAGATGCTGCCGTCGGCGGTGACGAAGACATCATCGGGGGTGGCCACGCCTTGATCGTAACCGATGCGCCGGATGATCGCACCGCTCTTCGGGTTCAGCACTACGATTTCGCCCCCCGGCGTGCTGGCCACATACAGATTGCCATCTGGCGCGTAGAACAGGCCGTTGCTGCCGTGGATTGGCGCACCCTGCACCAAAATTTTGACTTTTGGCTCCGCTTTGAATGCGCCAGCGGCCAATGCCGTGCTGGTGGCAATGAGCGCCACGGCCACCAGCACAGCCAGAACGATGAAGAAACGTTTGGTTTTCATGGGAAATTCTCCTTTCCTGATTCAGTGTAGCAAGCGGGTGTAGTGAAATCGCGCGGCCAGCGTGGGGAAATCGTGGTGGCGGTTGAAATCGGTGGCGGGAATTTGTATAATCGTTACAGGGTCTCAATTCATCATCCATCGGGAGGGAACTTATGGCCCGTTTGACGCTATCGTTTTTAGGGAATTTTGGGGTGACATTAGACGGCGGCCCGGTCACCGGATTTGAATCCAACAAGGTGCGCGCCCTGCTGGCTTACCTGGCCACGGAGTCGGGGCGCGCGCACAGCCGCGAGGCCCTGGGAACGCTGCTGTGGCCCGAATGGCCGCAGCAATCGGCGATGAGCAATCTGCGCTATGTGCTGGCCGATTTGCGCAAGAATATCGGCGACCGCGACGCTGACCCGCCCTTTCTGCTGATCACGCGCGACAACCTCCAGTTCAACCTGGATAGCGATTGTTGCAGCCATCGTTGCCGTGCATGACATCGGCGAAGTCAACGGCGCGCCGTGCGTGGTGATGGAATTGATCGAAGGCGGCACCTTGCGCGATCACCGCCCAGATGACATCACCAGCGTGATCGCCATCACCCGCCAGGTGTGCGCCGCCCTCGAACACGCCCACGCCCAGGGCATCATCCACCGCGATCTAAAGCCCGATAACGTGATGCTGACCGCCGACGGCTCGGTCAAGTTGATGGATTTTGGCCTGGCACGCTCCACCACCGGCCCGCAGTTGACCCAGGAGGGGGTGATCATCGGCACGCTGCGCTACCTGGCCCCGGAGTTGATCCTGGGCGAGGCCGCCACGCCGCAATCAGACCTGTACTCGTTGGGGGCGATGCTCTATGAAATCGTCGCCGGGCAGCCCCTGTTCGGCAGCAACAACATCAACGAGATCGTCGCCCAACACCTGCACGCCCCGGTCATCCCGCCCAGCACCCACAATCCTGCAATCCCGCCTGAACTGGATGGGCTGATCGTGCGCTTGCTGGCCAAACGTCCCGCAGAGCGGCCAGCCTCGGCCCTGGAAGTGCGCCAGATTTTGGATGAGATCGGATCGGTCGAAGCGCCCATGCCGGGCGAGTCGCCTTTCAAGGGGTTGCAGTATTTCGAGGAAGCCGACGCCAGCCTGTTTTTCGGGCGCGAGGCGCTCACCGAGAGATTGGTGGCCCACATCCAGGATATGGCAGTTACACAACCGACTTCTCCGGCGCTATTGACGGTGGTGGGTGCGTCGGGCAGCGGCAAATCGTCGCTGGTGCGCGCCGGGCTGCTCGCCCACATGCGTCAGGCGCAACCCGCCTGGCCGGTGTACGTGCTGACGCCTACCGCCCACCCGCTCGAAACCCTGGCGGCCAGCCTGACCCGTCACATCGAGTCGGTCACGGCTGCGGCTACGTTGATGGATGACTTGCAGCGCGACCCGCGCAGCCTGTTGCTCTTCATCCGGCGCGCCATCCATATCCCTGAAGGGGCGCGCTTGCTGTTGGTGGTGGATCAATTCGAGGAAATCTTCACCCTCTGCCACGATGAGGCCGAGCGCACTGCGTTTCTGGACAATTTGCTGACGGCCCTGGCAGATGAGCGCGTGGTGGCCGTTTTGGCCTTGCGCGCCGATTTCTACGCCCACTGCGCCCAATACCCGCGCCTGCGGCATGCGTTGTGCGTTTGCCAGGAATACATCGGCCCGATGAGTGCCGCCGAAATCCGCCGCGCCATCGAGCGGCCGGCGCTCCAGGCCACTTGGGAGTTCGAAAGTGGTTTGGTGGAATTGATCCTGCGCGATACCGGCGCGAATGACGAGCGTCCACCAGAACCGGGGGCGCTGCCGCTGCTCTCACACGCCCTGCTCGAAACCTGGCAGCACCGCAGCGGTCGAAGATTGACTTTGCGCGGCTACCACGAAGCCGGCGGCGTGCATGGGGCCATCGCCAAAACCGCTGAAAGTGTGTTTGCGGCCTTATCTCCCGAACAGCAAACTCTGGCGCGGCGCATCTTCCTGCGCTTAACCGAACTCGGCGAAGGCACGCAAGACACGCGCCGCCGCGCCCCATTATCCGAATTGACCCCACACACCGATGATGGTTGGCGGGTGCAGGAATTGCTCAAGACCCTGGCCGATGCGCGCCTGCTGACGTTATCCGAAGGCACAGCAGAAGTGGCCCACGAAGCCCTGATCCGCGAGTGGCCGACGCTGCATGATTGGCTGAACGAAGACCGCCGTTACCTGCGCATCCAACGCCACCTGACCGAAAGCGCCCAGGCCTGGGATGCACGCGGGCGTGAGCCAGGCGATCTGTACCGCGGCAGCCGTTTGGCCACGGCCATCGAATGGTCGTTGGTTGCCGATCATGCCGATGAAATGAGCCATGTGGAAACGGCATTTCTACAGGCCTCGCAAGAATATGCCAACCGCGAAGCGTTGGAGCGCGAACAACAGCTCCAACGCGAACTAATCGCCGCCCAAAAGTTAGCGGAGGCCAGCAAGATTTCCTACGCCCGCGAGTTGGAAATGGCCGCCGCTGCCAACCTGGACAAAGATGCCAACCTGACCCTGCTGCTGGCGATGGAGGCCATTTCGGTGTCGCGTTCGGTGGGTTATACCGATACCTGGAAAGCGCAGCAATTAATCCATGATGCATTTCAGAAATCAAGGCTGACCCTGACTTATCAGCATCAGGAGGCCATCCAACATATTGCTTTTGGTTCTGAAGGAAAATGGATTGCCCTGGCTGGGGATCAATTCGTCTCTGTGATTAATGCCGCCAGTGGTGAATTGGCAATGCAAATTCCTGGCTCGTCAGGGATTGAATTCAGCCCCAACGGACGCTACCTGGCGGTTGCCAACCCTTCTGGTGAGATCGGTATCTGGGATGTCTCTCGCTTGGGGGAAGCCAATTTCACCCCGGTATCGGTGCTAACGCTGACGCTCTCGGATGTAGAACGAAATCATCCGAGTTGGTATCTGATCCCCCTGATATTCAGCGCAGATGGAAAATGGCTGGCGGCCAATCTGCGGGATCAAATAATTTCCATTTGGGATGTTTCAGCACTCACCCAGGATGATTTTCAGCCTTCTGGGTCTCCCAAACTCCCAGTTTACTCCTGGAAAACATCGGATGACGGACACGTCTATCATCTATCTTTTACACCCGATGGCGCATTCCTCACTGGGGAAACATGGAAAGGCCTGGCCCCAGAGCCGAAGGTCGTTGTTTGGCATTCTTCTGATGGGGAGGAATTTCGCGTTTTTCCCGGGGGGCAATGTGGCGAATTCAGCCCGGATGGAAACTACCTGGCCGTATGTGATCGAAAGAACCTGGTGAATCTGTACGACCTGACTTCGGGTCAGAAAGAGCCGCTCAAATACTTCAGCACCAATGGCACCCCCTATTGTGTGGCCTTCAGCAGCGACGGTTCGCGTTTGCTGGTTGGTGAAGGGGTGCATTTCCTCGCCAGTTCGAGCGGCAGTGCGTACGTTTTTGATGTCTCAACAGGCGCAAGGTTATTAAAGTTTGTGGGTGAAGGCCCTTTAGCCAGTGTTGCCTTCAGCCCCGATGGGATTCATGTGGCCTCTGCTGGCGCCATGCTCCTGAAAATCTACAATACATCGCGCTGGTTTGATGAGCAGCCTCCCTTTGTAACGGGATATTTCATCTCGGGCATAGCTTTCAGCCGAGGAGGAAACCGCTTTTCATATTATGATGAATTCACCCATCGAATCTATGCCTATGATTATTCCGATCGCGGCTATACCCTGCTGCATTCCTTCGTACCGGCCTATACGGACGATGAATGGGATAGGGATCACGCTTTGAGCCCTAATGACATTCACGGCTTCATTGCCTTATCTGCCATCAACCCCACGCAAAATTTCCTGGCTACGGTGGCAGGAGGAGAAAAAGGCAGTAGCGGAAACACCGTGGTCGTGTGGGATTTAATGACCGAAGCGCGGTTATTCACCTTGAAACATGATGCCAGGGTGGGCTGCCTGCTTTACAGCCCCGATGGGCAGAACCTGGTCGTTGGCAGTGGCAACACGATTTACCGCTACGATTCGGTCACCGGGGCATTGCTGGATACCATCCAGACCCGGTTCGATCCACTTAGATTCTGTGGCTGCGCCTTTGCATTTACACCAGATGGTAAGCGCCTGGCCCTCTTGAACAGTACCACCACCAGCAGTGATGTGCTGATTTGGTCTCTTGGCAGTGACCAGCCACCGCTTGCGATCAAAACGGATCAGGCTTTATCCACATTGATTTTATTCAGCCACGATGGGAAACGCCTGGCGACCGGCGGACAGACTTTGGCGTATGTGGCGGATACCACTGTCAAAATATGGAATGCCCAGGATGGCAGCCTGATTTATTGCCTGGATACCGAAAGCCCAATGATCTCCACATTGGACTTCAACCCGGATGATCGCTATTTGATTGCTACTTCGATGTTGGATGGTTACTCTCAGGTTTGGGATACCGACCTGGGTGTGAAGCGGCTCACGATTCGCACATTCCGGCCTTATTTTTGGGGCGGGGGTGGTTTCACACCCAATGGCAAATACATTGATCTATTGGAGTGGAATCCGATCGATTGGCAATACATTTTTCGCAGGTTCGTTTTCGATGTGGATGAGTTGATGGTCATCGCCCGCACCCGCCTGACGCGCGGGTGGACGCCAGAAGAATGCCGCCAATATCTCCACACCGATACCTGCCCGCCTGACCCACGCTAACCTTCTACGGTGAAAGGAAATCTTCTCATGCAACTCGACCTCAACCGCATCCAATCCATCCTCGATGGCCAACATTCCTACTACGGTGGCGGAGAACTGCCCCGGCGCTATGATCTGCGCTGGGATCCCGGAAATTACAGCGATCTCATTGCCCGCCAACTCACGCCCACCATGCGCGTCCTCGATGTCGGCTGCGGCAAAGGGCACATCCTGATGGAGATGCGCCACAGCTTCCAACACGCCCTCGGCATTGACACCGATGCCGAGTTTCTCCAGATGGCCGAAGACGCCCAACAAGCCGAGGGTATCCAGAACATAAATTTTCGCTTGCTGGATTACCCCCGTGAAGCCGGGCAACTGCAAACCGGGTCGTTCGACATGGTGATCTCCATCCGCGGGCCGCTGCCCGATAGCGTCGAGGGCTTCCAGCATGCCCAGCGCCTGTTGCGCCCCGATGGGATGCTGTTTTGCACCGAGATCGCTGAAATGCACTACAAAGAAGTAGACGAGGTCTTTTCGGTTGGCAGCCAACCGACCGATCCGGCGAACAAGAAAGCGCCCACTTCTCGAATGGCCGAGGCGCGCGGCTTGATGGCGCAAAACGGCTTCGAGGTGCGCCTGGCAGCCGACATCCTGGATCGCATGTATTTCCCTGATGTCTATGTCTGGCTGGAATATATCTGCCATATTTGGAGCTGGCTGGGGGTTGCGCTGCCCACGGCAGATGACCCGCGCATTGCCTTGTTCGCTAAGCGAAACACCAGCGCCACGGGGGAGGTCGGCATGACCGGGCATGTGTGTTGGGTGGCGGGTGTGAAGCGCTAATCTGATCTGGAGAACGATATAACCCCTTCTCATCGAACGTTAAACTCAACTTCATCCCCCCTTTAATTCCCCCCGTATAATCAACGATAGCATTCTCCTCGTGAACTGCCCGGTGATGTGTCAGGCCCACAGCACCGGGCAGTTTTTTTACTTGATCCGCGCCGGCAAAATGACGTGGAATTTACTGCCGGGGCATTTCTCCTCATCGTGACCGGGGCTTTCCACCCAAATTGCGCCGCCATGCGCCTCGACGATGCCCTTGGCAATGGTCAACCCCAGGCCCGGTCCGCCGCCTTTGAATTTGGTCTTGCCGCTCGAATGCAGGGCGATCTCGCCTGTCTGGTAGAACTTGACGAAGATCAGGTCGTGATATTCGGGGTCTATGCCAATGCCCGTGTCGCTAATGATGATTTCTACGCCATTGCTGTTGAGGCTGTGGTGTTCACCGGCTGGCACATTGCGCCCGCTGATGGTGATGCTGCCGCCATCGGGCGTGTATTTGACGGCGTTGATGATCAGGTGGTAGAAAACCTTGCGCAGGGCTTCTGGGTCGCCCTGGATGGAGGGAATGCCTTGCAGACTTTCCAGCGTCAGGGCGATGCGTCTTTCGGCAACGGCATCTTTCAGGCCGTTACAAATGATGCGGATCAGCACTTCCAGCGAAACTTCGTTCACGCTCAGGTTGAGTGAGCGGTTGTTGATCATGGCGATATCTAACATGCCATCTACAATTTCATGGAAGCGCATGATGCCGCCGTGAATGCCGCTGACCAGCTTTTGGTAGTAGGCATTGTCTTTGACCAGGGGGTCGTCTTGCAGCATTTCGGTGTACCCGCGCATCACGGTCAGTGGGGTGCGTAGTTCGTGCGAAGCAATGGCGATAAATTCAGTCTTGGCGCTGTCGAGTTTTTCCAGTTGGGCATTGGCGCGCGCCAACTGTCGGTTGGACTGATCCATGGCCGCATAGGCCCGGCGAAAATCGTTGTTGACCCGTGTCAGGCTGTCTACCAGACGGGCGTTTTGCAGGGCCACGGCGGTCTGGTCGGCCAAAATACGCAGCAGCATCAGGTCTTGTTCGAGGTAGGGTTGCCCCGAGGCTTTGCTGCCCAGCGCCAACAGGCCGATCCAGTCATCTTTGGCGTAGATGGGGATGTAAATCGCCACATCCAGGGCGGTAAACCATTGGCGTTCCCTGGGCGGTACTTCGGTAAATTCGGTTGTGAAATCAAGCGTGTATTGGGTCAGCGGTTCACGCACCTGGGTAAAGTGATGGACAATCGGGCTGTTGGTGTTCAACAAGCCGTCTTCTGGGGCGGCGATGCCCATGCCGGTATTGCCCTTGATGCGATAGCCGTTGATCTCCCCCATTTGCTCACGCGAAACCAACAGCAAGATGCCGCGCTGCACCTCGATGGCCTCGCTGATTAAGCCGATGGAAACGGTTGCCAGGCGCTGCGGGTCGAGGATATTGCTGATGCTCAGGCTATATTCGCTGATGATGCGGTTGATCTCGAAGGATGTGCCGGGCAAAATCTGCTGCACCAGGCGTTCAGAAAGCTGCCACATGGGTCGAACGAAGAGGATCAGCAGCAGCAGCAAGATCAAGCCGGGCAGCCAACTGCGCATATCGGCCTGCAAAGTGGGGAGAAAGGCAAACGCTGCCCAGCCCAGGCCATAAAGAACGGCAGAGAGGACGGCCATGATCAGTGATGTGGTCAACTGGCGCGCCAGGCTCAAAAAATCTACCAGCTGCGTCGAACAAACCGTGTACACCAGCAATGTCGAGCCAATCAACATCGGGATATTGGCCCAGGCCGGCTGCGTAAACATCCCCAGGAATTGCCCCCCGCCGATCAACACCAGGATGCTGGCCCAATAGAGCATTTGCCGGCGGTTGAACGCCAGGCTGGTTTTGCGCATCACCCGCACGACGAAGAGGGCCGAAAAGAGCGTGAAAATGGCCCAGCCCGCCAGCCATGCCCACTGCGCCATGCCGACAGCAACCAGGTTCGCCACGCCGTAGGCCACCAGCCACGCCGCGCCGATCACCCACCAAAACAGCAGGCTCGAACGAGCGCTGACCGAGAGCGAGGCGCGGAACTGCTGCAATAACAAGATGGCCGCCAGCATCAACCCATAGACCAGAATGCCCGGCAAGGCGATTTCAACCAGGTTGAAAAAGCCCAACACCAGCAGGTAGGTCAGCAGAAAGCGAAAATTGCGGCTGCTGTGCTGCTGGCGCGTAAAAACATAGCCACCGAAGACCAGGTAGATGATGCCACAGAAAATGGATAAACCAACAAGCCACTGTTGCACAGGAAGTTCTCCGTGTGATAGGTCAGGTATGTTTTTGCGCCAGGGGCAGAACGACATGGAAGCGGCTGCCAGGACACTTTTTTTCATCGTATCCGGGGCTGTCGGCCCAAATGAGCCCGTGGTGTGCGGTGATAATGCCACGCGCAATCGCCAGCCCCAGCCCCGGCCCGCCGCCTTTGAATTTTGTTTTGCCCGACGAGTGCAAGGCCACCTCACCCGTCTGATAGAATTTTGTGAAGATCAAGTCGGTTACGCTGGCGTCTATGCCAATACCCGTGTCGCTGACGATAACTTCCACACCGCCATCTTGCATACCCAATTCCCCGGGTTGTAAGGTGCGCGCCGATAAGGTGATTTTACCGCTATCGGGCGTATATTTGATGGCATTGATGATCAGATGATAAAAAACCTTGCGCAGCGCTTCCAGATCGCCCTCGATAGAAGGTGTGGCCTGAAATTCTTCGACCAATTCCTGATTACGCTGCTTGAGCGTGGGCAACAGACCCTCGCAGACGAACCGCAACAGCACCGGGATCAAAATTGGCGTGGGGTGCAGTCGTAGTTCCTGGTTATCAATCTTGGCTACATCGAGCATACTTTCGATAATTTCGTGCAGCCGGTTGGCCCCCGAACTCATGCCCTCGATCATGGGTAGCAGCTTGTTGCTTTCGACCACGTCGGGGTCTTCGAGCAGCATTTGCGTGTACCCTTTGAGCAGGGTGATGGGGGTGCGTAACTCGTGCGAGGCGATGCTGATGAATTTGGATTTGGCCTGGTCGAGGCGTTCGAGCTGGGCGTAGGCCGTTTGCAGCATGTCGGTGCGCTGCTGCACCAGTTGTTCGAGGTCCTGGTTGAAACGGGTGATCTGTTCGTACAGACGGGCATTATGCAGGGCGATGGCGGCCTGCCCGGCAAAGGTGGCGGCCAGGGTCAATTCGTCGTCCTGGTAGGGCTGCAAATTTTCACGCGCCAGCGACACCATGCCGATCACGTCGTTGGCGTGAATGAGCGGGATGCCCAGCCAGGAGCGCGTGGCCGGCATGCCGGTCATGTTGATCCAGTCTGAGCGTATTTGGACATCTGGAATGGATAGGGGCAGCCGGGTGCGATAGATTTCATCGAACACGTCGCCGGGGCTTAAGGGGATGCAGTTGCCCTGGTTGGTTTTTGGGAAGCCGCGGGCCGCCAGAATTTCAAGTTCCATGCCATCGCTGCTGCGCAGCAAGACCGCTGCCCGGTCATAGTAAACGATCTCGGCCAGGTATTCCAATATCAAAGGCAAGATTTTCGATACTTCGAGCGTGCCAGAGAGGATGCGCCCAACTTCGTACAGGTTTTCGGTCAGCAGGCGGCTGGCTTTTTCGCGCTCATACAGAGAAGCGTTATTGATCGCAATGGCTACCTGGTCGGCCAACAAGTGCAAAAATGGCACATCGTTGTCGCTAAACGCGGCCACCTTGTCGCTTTCGACATCCAGCACGCCAAACAAGCGTTCTCCCATGGCGAGCGG
The DNA here is from genome assembly GCA_964606085.1 of uncultured Anaerolineaceae bacterium. Lineage (GTDB taxonomy): Bacteria > Chloroflexota > Anaerolineae > Anaerolineales > UBA4823 > CAIQJJ01. The sequence continues at coordinate 2,796 of CAZSFD010000100.1, read as the reverse complement.
CAGCGCCAGCATCGAGCGGATGGCGCAGTTTTCGCCAATGGGGATGTAGCGATTCTCTTTCAACACATCATCCACGCGAATGGGCCGACACGTTCCCGCCGCCCACCCCACGATGCCTTCTTGCCCCACTTTCATGCGAAAGCCTTCTGCCACCAGGGCTTTGCCTGCTTCGCCCGTTCCCGCCCGGCACACCACATATTGTTGGGTTTCATCGAGTAAGAAGATGCCCACGAATGTGTAAGAAAACCGCAGTTGGATCAGGTTGGCCACATTGGTCAATAACACATTCAGGTCGAGGATGGAGGTGATGCTCTGGCCGACGGCCATGCTGGTTGCCAATGACCGCTGCGCTTCATCGGTGGTTTTCAGCACCGTTTCGAGATCGGTCTTGTAGCGGGCATCACGGATGCGAAAACTTTCCAGGCGGCGCGCCGTTCTCAGGCGGGCGGCGAAGACGATGGCCGTCAGCCCGCTGGCACCCAACATCGAATAGGCATACCCCACCCACCCGCCGCTGTTGGGCAGGGTGGCGAAGGCCAATCCCCAGGCGGCCCAGGCGATGACCGTCAGCGCGATGAACCAGCGCGTCGAAAGCAGGATGGAACCCAAGCCCAGGATGAGCAGCAAAAAATAGGTGGTCTGGCTGGCATCCTGCGAAAAAATCATGTGCATGGTTGGGTTGAGCAGCATCAAGATAGACAGAACAGCCGCCAATGGATGCGCCCAGCGTGCCGGGAGTGTGTGTTCCCGGAGATAGGCATAAACCCCCAACATGCCCAGCGATGTAATTCCCGCGGTGATGACCATGACGGTTTTGATTTCAGCGGGCAGCATGAGCAAGTGGCTTAGCGTGAAAAAAGCACAGATCGCCCCCAGGCCGCCGGCCACCGGTCGCAGCGTTTCAGCCATCACCTGATCGAGGGCGAGGCTGAGTACCGTGGCTGGAACTTCTGGACTGGTATTGGGGATGGGTTTGGTCGGCGTGCCGTCCATGCGGGGGCGATTCATGCTGTGAGTTTACCCCATTTTCACCCGGCGCGCTACATCTCGGTCAGCGGCCAGTTCGGCAGCACATCCATCCCCAGCGTATCACGCTGCCCGGCGACATATCGAAAATATCCCGCCGCGGCGATCATCGCCGCGTTATCGGTGCATAACCATAACGGAGGAATGTGGCATCCGACCCCCAACGCCTGCGCCCGCAACTGAATGGATTGTCGCAACGGTTTGTTGGCCGAAACACCCCCCGCCACCAGGATCGATTGGGCGGCGTATTTTTGCGCCGCCTTCACCGTTTTGGTCACCAAAACATCTACCACCGCCGTTTGGAAGCTGGCGGCCAGGTTGGCGGCTGGCAGGGTGTTGCCCACCCCTTCGAGGGCGCGCACCTGGCGCAGCACAGCGGTCTTCAACCCGCTGAACGAGAAGTCCCACGTCCCCTCCAGCCAGGCGCGCGGAAACTCGTAGGCAAATGGGTTGGCGCCCTCGGCGGCTTGCTGCACCGATGGCCCACCGGGGTAGGGCAGCCCCAACAGGCGGGCCACCTTGTCGAATGCTTCGCCGGCGGCGTCATCGAGCGTGGCGCCCAGCCGTTCATAGTGCAGGTGATCGTGAATGAGGATCAGTTCGGTATGCCCGCCAGAAACGATCAGCGCCAGCACGGGGAATTGCGGTTCAGGGGTGGGGATCGTTTCAGCTTTGTACAGCCAGGCCGAGTAAAGATGTCCCTCCAGGTGATTGACGCCAACCAACGGTTTGCCCGCGGCCATAGCCAGGCCCTTGGCCATGTTCATCCCCACCACCAGCGACCCCGGCAAACCCGGCCCACGCGTAACGGCGACGGCATCTACATCGTTCAGGGTGAGATGGGCCTGTTGCAATGCTTCCTCGACGATGGTGTAGATCGTGCGGATGTGCTGGCGCGAGGCCACCTCCGGGAACACGCCGCCATATTTGGCGTGAATGTCTACCTGCGAGGCCACCACGTTCGACAGAATCACCCGCCCATCTTCAACAACCGCCGCCGCCGTCTCATCACACGACGTTTCGATGCCCAGGATGCGGGCGTGCTGCGCTGTGCGTGTTGCGTGAAGTTCTTCATCAACCATAAACATTCCCTTCGTCAAGCCCAGGGCTGGCCCTTCATCCGACCGGGATCACCAGTTCCATTGGATAGTCCACCAGCACTTCCGGCGTGCCATCGGGACGCATCCACACGCTGTCTTCCAGGCGCACGCCCAGGTTGCGGGCGGGGTAGTAGAGGCCGGGTTCTACGGTAAAGACGCACCCCGGGGCGAGGATATCGCGGTCGGTAGCGGTTTGCCCGGAGAAGGGGCTTTCGTGAACGTGCAGCCCCAGGCCATGCCCCACGCTGTGGACGTAGCCTTCTTGCGTGGTCGGCGCGGATTGGATGGATGGGTGGCCTTGCGCCTCGAAAAATTCGCACACCTGGCGTTGATAATTTTTGAAGGGGGTGTTCACCTTCAGCGTGCGCAGGGTCAATTGATAGGCTTCCCGAACCTGTTCGTAGAGCGCCACGGCTTCGTCGGGGGCGTAGCCCAGGCACCAGGTGCGTGTGAAATCGTAAAAATAGCCGCCGCCCGCCTCGCAGGGGAAGATGTCGAAGACGATGGTTTGCCCCAGGCGCAAAACATTTGCGTTTGTGCCGCTGCTGTGCGGGATGGCCGAGTCGTAGCCCTGGGCGAAGATCGTCCCTGCGGGGTTTTCTACGCCCTGTTCGGCCAGCCACAGGTTGATGCGTCGCTTCACGTCGCCAATGGTTACGGGCGTCCCGTG
>CAZSFD010000099.1:11133-16866 GCA_964606085.1 uncultured Anaerolineaceae bacterium | reverse complement strand
CGCCTGGATGAAGCCCTGGGCCGTTTGTTGGATGCGTTGCGTTCGTTGGAGATGCTCGAAAACACCATCGTGGTCTTCACCTCCGATCATGGCAACCACTTCAAGACCCGCAACGGGGAGTACAAGCGCTCGTGTCACGAAAGTTCTATCCGGGTGCCAGCGGTCATCTGCGGGCCGGGGTTCGAGGGCGGCGGACAGGTGCGCAAGCTGGTTACGCTGCTCGATTTGCCCCCCACGCTGCTGGATGCCGCCGGGATTCCGATCCCTGCCGCTTGGGTGGGTCGCTCGATCCTGCCGCTGCTGCGCCGCCAGGCGGTGGATTGGCCCGACGATGTGTTTGTGCAGATCAGCGAATCGCAGGTGGGGCGGGCCGTGCGCACACAGCGTTGGAAATATTGCGTGGTGGCTCACGACCGCAACGGCAACGCTGATGCTGGTGCGGATAGTTATACCGAGGAGGCGCTCTACGATCTGCTGGCCGACCCGTATGAACTCAACAACCTGCTGGGCTACGAATCGCACCAGGAAGTGACAGGGGTGCTGCGCCAACGCCTGCTGCACCGCATGGCTGCCGCGGGGGAACCCATCCCGCAGATTCTCACCGCACCGGTGCGGCCATCCGGGCAGAAGCGGGTATTGCCGGGTGAGGCAAATGCCTGAGCAGGAGAAACCATGAGAGACCTCTATCGCTCCATCACCGAACAAATTCACCCGGCCAGCCTGCTGCTGATGTATTTGGTACAATAAAAGAAACGGATGATCCGTTTTGGAGAGACTATGACACCCATTACCCTTTCATCTTTTGAAATCCACGGCTTTCGCGCATTCGAGCATCTCAAGCTTGAAAAATTGGGGATGGTTAACTTATTCACCGGAAAAAACAATGTCGGTAAAACATCCCTATTAGAAGCCTTATGGGTCTATGCAAACCAGGGTTCCCCGTGGATTCTGTGGTCATTACTTGAGGGTCGAGATGAAGGCGGATCGCTGCCTACTCAACTGCGGTCAATCACCGATGATGAGTTGGAAAATCAAATTGCATCGGTTCGATATTTATTTCATGGCAGAAAGCAATAAAAAGCCGAAGTGCAAAAAATGAGCTTTGGGCCATCTGAATCTCCTACGCAACAGGTCACGGTCAAATTTACATGGGCTGAAAGTGTTGTGGATGAGCAGGGAAATCGTAAAATTCGCGAAGTGGAACAACCCGATGACAATATGGACACAACGCCGGCGTTTTCAATCCAGTCTGGCAAAAATACGAATCTGATTCGATTAGACCGCCTTTTCACACGCAGTTATCGTGAACAATTTGCCATTCAGATGGAAAAGCCGTGCATTTTTCTACCAGCAAATGGATTGTCTATCGAGGATATTGGAAAATATTGGGACACTATCACGCTTGGGCCTTTGGAAAACGACGTCATGGGGACAATGAAAATCATTGAGCCTGAGGTTGAGCGAATTAACTTGATCGGTAACCAAAAGACCACACGATATCGCGAACGCATCCCCATTGTGAAAGTCAGTTCCTTTGATGCCCCCATGCCCCTAAGAAGCTTAGGAGAAGGCATGAACCGCATGTTTGGCATTTCCCTGGCGATGGTCAATGCAAAAGGCGGTATGCTGTTGGTGGATGAGATTGAGAGCGGCCTGCATTATTCGATCCTTCCAGAAATGTGGCGTTTCATTTTTCAGGCTGCACGGCGTCTCAACGTTCAAATTTTCGCAACGACACATAGCTGGGATTGCATCGCTGGATTTCAACAGGCCGCCCAGGAAAGCGAACAAGATGGAATGCTGATCCGCTTGATGAATAAAAAGGGCAAAATTATCCCCACTTTTTTTGATGAAAAAGACCTTTTGATTGCCACACGTGAACAAATCGAAGTGAGATAACATGTCAAAATCGCAAAAGCTGCTTGTAGAAGGCAATGATGATGTTCATGTGGTATCCCACCTGTGTAAAGCGCACGGTATCTTGATTCCCGACGCCTTTGAAATCAGTGACAAAAAGGGCATTCGTAATTTGCTGGATGTCTTGCGCGTGGAGTTAAACGACAGCAACATAGAAAGGCTGGGTATTCTGGTAAATGCCGATACTGATCTCCAGGCCCGTTGGCAATCCCTTCGTACCATTTTGACCCAAGAAGGTTATTCCGTCCCTGAACAGCCCATGACCGAGGGAACGATCCTTCACGATGAAGATCGGCCAACCGTAGGTATCTGGCTCATGCCTGACAACCGCTTACCGGGTATGCGCGAAAATTTTGTCGCCCAACTCGTTCCTGCGGGCGATTCGCTCCTGCCTTATGCCCAACAATGCTTACAGCATCTTCCTGAGCAGCGTTTTCCTTCAGTCCTACAGGCCAAAGCCGAAATTCATACCTGGCTGGCCTGGCAAGAAGAACCTGGCAAACCTTTCGGGGTGGCTATCACGGCCCATTATTTGGACCCCCAATCGGAACAGGCCCAAAAATTTATCAGTTGGTTGCGGGCGCTGTTTACGATCTGATGTTCATCCCCCCTGTTCCTTCGGGGGCAGGGTGCGAGGCGGTCTCTGGCCGCCTCTGCTTTTTTAAGCGATTGCCTTTCGTCCGCGTTTTTCCGCGTTCATCCGCGTCCCCTTTTTAGGAAACCCCCATGCCCCTCACCCGCAAAAAATTGATCGAAGTCGCCCTGCCGCTCGAAGCCATCAACACCGCCTCGGCGCGTGAAAAATCTATCCGCCACGGCCACCCCTCCACGCTGCACCTGTGGTGGGCGCGCCGCCCGCTGGCCGCCGCCCGGGCGGTGATCTTCTCGCAGATGGTGGACGACCCCTCCGAGTACGTGGATGAACTGCTGGCGGATGAGGCCACGCGGCAAAGGGCCGAAAAAGAGCATCGCAAACTGGTCAAGGCCTGGGAAACGAGAAAACAGGTCTTCGACAAGGCCGATGCCGCCGGGATGAGCGCCGCCGCCAACCCCGACCCCGGCAAGCTGCCCACGCTGCAAGAGACCGCCGCCAACCTTGAGCGCGAGCGGCTCTTCGCCATCATCGAAGAGCTGGTGCGGTGGGAAAACACCACCAACGAGACCGTGCTGCAGCCCGCTCGCGACGAGATTTGGCGCAGTTGGCGGCGGGCATGCCGCGACAACGCCGACGACCCACGCGCTGCCGAACTCTTCAACCCCGACAAGCTGCCCGCCTTCCACGACCCCTTCGCCGGCGGCGGCTCGCTGCCGCTCGAAGCCCAACGCCTGGGCCTGGAAGCCTACGCCAGCGACCTCAACCCCGTGGCGGTGCTGATCAACAAGGCCATGATCGAAATCCCGCCCAAGTTCGCCGGGATGCCGCCGGTCAACCCGAAAGCGCGCGCCGAAAAAACGTTGATCGCCCGCGAGTGGAAGGGCGCCCAGGGCCTGGCCGAGGATGTGCGCTATTACGGCCAATGGATGCGCGACGAAGCCGAAAAGCGCATCGGCCACCTGTACCCCAAGGTGGAAATCACCGCCGAGATGGCCCAGGAACGCCCCGACCTGAAGCCGTACGTGGGCCAGAAACTCACCGTGATTGCCTGGCTGTGGGCGCGCACGGTCAAAAGCCCCAACCCGGCCTTCGCTCATGTGGATGTGCCGCTCGCCACAACTTTTCTGCTTGCTTCTAAGCCGGGTAAGGAGGCATATGTAGAACCGGTAATTGAGAGCAACGGTTATCGGTTTGCAGTCAGGATGGGTAAGCTGAACAATTCTGCTGAAACGAACCGAGGCACAAAGTCGGGGAGCAGCGGTAGTAGCTTTCTTTGCTTAATGTCTGGAACGCCTATGCCATTTGAATATCTTAGAAGTGAAGCAAAGGCGGGACGTATGGGCGCAAAACTTATGACTATTGTGGCCGAAGGCGATCGCGAACGTGTATATCTTTCTCCAACGTCGGATATGGAAGAAATCGCATTAAGCGTGTCTCCCCAAGATTTTCCTGAAACAGAACTTCCAGAGAAGGCACTTGGTTTTCGCGTTCAAGAATACGGGATGAAACGCTGGTGCGATTTGTTTACGTCGCGTCAATTAGTAGCATTGACTACCTTTTCCGATTTGGTTCAAGATGCCCACCAACAAATTAAGCAGGATATGCAAGGTTCTCAAAGGGATGCCAGTTATGCCGACGCTATTACAGTTTATTTATCATTTGCTGTTGATAAGATTGCTGACAGAAACTCAGTAATTGCTACTTGGGCAACTTTAAGAGAAAGCCCTCGAAATACTTTTGGAAGGCAGGCAATTCCCATGACTTGGGATTTTGTCGAAACAAATTTATTCTCTGAATCAAGTGGAAATTTTGATGGAGGCATAACTTCAATTGTTGAAGGCGTTAAGTCAGTTTATACGCAAGCGAAAGGCTTTGCTTATCAATCTGATGCTTCAACTCAAACGATCTCTCGCGACAAGATAATCTCATCTGACCCACCGTATTATGACAATATAGGTTATGCCGATCTTTCAGATTTCTTTTATGTGTGGATGCGGCGTTCGCTAAAGCCCATTTTCCCCAATCTGTTTTCCACGCTTGCCGTACCAAAGGCAGAAGAATTGGTTGCTACCCCATTTCGGCATGGAAGTAAACAAAAGGCAGAGGTATTTTTCTTGGATGGAATGACGCAAGCGATGAGACGCTTGTCTGAAAATGGACATTTATCTTTTCCAGCTACCATTTATTACGCATTCAAGCAATCTGAAACTAAAGATGATGAGAATACCGCCAGTACAGGATGGGAAACTTTTCTTGGTGCCGTTATTCACGCTGGATTTGCTGTGTCTGGCACGTGGCCGATGCGAACTGAATTAGGGCGACGAATGGTTGGGCAAGATACGAATGCGCTTGCGTCCAGCATCATCCTCGTCTGCCGCCCACAAACGGAACACGCAACACTCGCCACCCGCTCCGAATTCGTCGCCGCCCTCAAATCCGAACTCCCCCTCGCCCTCGCCCACCTGCAAGCGGGCAACATCGCCCCGGTCGATCTCGCCCAGGCCGCCATCGGCCCCGGCATGGCCGTCTACACCCGCTACGCCAAAGTGCTCGACGCCCAGGGTCAGCCGCTCACCGTCCGCCAGGCCCTGGCGCTGATCAACCAGGTGCTTGACGAATCCCTGGCCGAGCAGGAAGGCGACTTCGACGCCGACACGCGCTGGGCGCTGGCCTGGTTCGAGCAATCGGGCTTTGCCGAGGGCGAATATGGCGTGGCCGAAACGCTCTCCAAAGCCAAAGATACCAGCGTGCAGGGCATGGTGGATGCGGGCATCCTCGCCGCCGGGCGCGGCAAAGTGCGCCTGCTCAAACCCGCCGAACTCCCCGCCGATTGGGACCCGTCCAACGACGCCCGCCTGACGGCCTGGGAGATGGTGCATCACCTGATCCGCGTCCTCGAATCCCAGGGTGAAAGCGCCGCCGCCGAACTGGTCGCCCAATTGGGCGCACAGGCCGAAACCGCCCGCGAGCTGTGCTACCGGCTCTACACCGTCTGCGAGCGCAAGAAACGCAACGCCGAAGCGCTCTCGTACAACGCCCTGGTGCAATCGTGGCCCGAAATCACGCGGCTGGCGCGCGAAACCAGTCAACGCCAGCCCACGCAGGGGACGTTGTTTTAGGAAATGGGACGCGGAGGAACGCGGAGGGCCGCGGAAGAAAAACAACGAGAAGGGTTTGATCCGCGGTTTTCGGCGTTTATCTGCGTCCAAAAAGGAATGGGA
>CAZSFD010000099.1:0-11033 GCA_964606085.1 uncultured Anaerolineaceae bacterium | reverse complement strand
ATAAAAGGTTTTGTTCCGCGTTTTTCTGCGTCTATCCGCGTCCCATATTTTGAAAGGACTATCGCTCATGTTTCCATCCCACCACGACCGAGTCGGAAAAGCATTGGAACTGCTGCGCGACGGCCTGCGCCCGTTCATCGAACGCGAACTCAGCGCCAAATTGGGCAAATACTGGATCACCAAAGCCACCGAAGGCTGGCAGCACGACCTGGCCTGGCCCGAAGGCGCTGACCTGCCCAACCTGGATGCCGCCCTGCTGCTGCGCGTGATGTGGGAGCAGTGGAACGAAGTCTTTCGCACCACCCTGGGCTTTGCCGAACGCAGCCTGGTCAGCGAACTGCGCGAGGTACGCAACCAATGGGCGCATCAATCCGCCTTCTCCACCGATGACGCCTACCGTGCCCTCGATTCCGCCGCCCGCCTGCTGGCTGCCATCTCCGCGCCGCAAGCGGATGAAGTAGAGAAGATGAAGATGGAGTTGTTGCGAGTGCGGTTTGAGGAGGAGGGCGGGAGCGACAAGCGAAAAGGGAAGGGAGGCGTGATCGAGTCGGCGGTTTCGGGGGCGTTGAAGCCGTGGCGCGAGGTGGTGACGCCGCACAAGGATGTCGCCAGCGGGCGCTACCAGCAAGCCGAATTCGCCGCCGACCTGTGGCAGGTGCATCTCGGCGAAGGCACCGATGAGTACCGCAACCCGGTCGAATTTTTCCGCCGTACCTACCTCACCGACAGCCTGCAAACCATGCTGGTCGGGGCGGTGCGCAGGCTCTCCGGGCAGGGCGGCGACCCGGTGGTGCAGCTCCAGACCAATTTCGGCGGCGGCAAGACCCACTCCATGCTGGCGCTCTATCACCTGTTTTCGGGCATCGCCCCCGGCGAACTGGCCGGGATAGATGCTGTGATGCACGCGGCGCAGGCCACCACCCTGCCGCGCGTCCGCCGTGTAGTGCTGGTGGGCAACAAAATCTCACCCGGCAACCCGGTGATCAAGCCCGATGGCACGGTCGTGCGCACCTTGTGGGGCGAACTGGCCTGGCAGTTGGGCGGCAAAGCGGCCTACCAGCGCATCCAGGCCGATGACGAAAAAGCCACCAGCCCCGGCGACGCCCTGCGCCAATTGTTCATTGAATACGGCCCGTGCCTGATCCTGATTGACGAATGGGTGGCCTACGCCCGCCAACTGCACGACCAGAGTGATCTCCCCGCTGGCGGCTTCGAGACGCAGTTCAGCTTCGCCCAGGTACTCACCGAATCGGCCAAACTGGCCCAAAACTGCCTGCTGGTGATCAGCCTGCCTGCCTCGGATACGTCCGGCTCACCGCACACCCAGGCCGATAACGCCGAAGTCGGCGGCCAGCGCGGGCGCGAGGCCCTCGACCGCCTGCGCAACGTCGTCGGGCGTCTCGAATCGTCCTGGCGGCCCGCCACCGCCGAAGAAGGCTTCGAGATCGTGCGGCGGCGCTTGTTCGAGCCGATGTCCGACGAGAGCCAATTCCGCGACCGCGATGGGGTGGCGCGTGCCTTCGCCGATCTCTACCGCACGCAGCAGGCCGAATTCCCGCCCGAATGCCACGCCGCCGATTACGAAGCCCGCCTCCGTGCCGCCTACCCGATCCACCCCGAAATCTTCGACCGCCTGTACACCGATTGGTCTACCCTGGTCAAATTCCAGCGCACGCGTGGCGTACTGCGCCTGATGGCGGCGGTCATTCACAGCTTGTGGGAAAAAGGCGACCGCAACGCCCTGATCCTGCCCGCCAACATCCCGATTGACGACCCGCGCGTCCAATTCGAACTGACGCGCTATCTCTCCGATAACTGGGTGCCGGTGATCGAAAAAGATGTGGACGGCCCCAACTCGCTGCCGCTGCGCCAGGATAACGACGTGCCCAACCTGGGCAAGTTCGCCGCCAGCCGCCGCGTGGCGCGGGCGATTTACCTCGGTTCGGCCCCGCTCACGCAAGCCGCCCACCGCGGCCTCGAAGACCGCCACATCAAACTCGGCTGCGTCATGCCCGGCGAATCGACCGCCGTCTTTGGCGATGCCCTGTGCCGCTTGGCCGCCGCCGCCACCTATCTCTACCAGGATGGCGCCCGCTACTGGTACTCCACCCAGCCCACCGTCACCAAGTTGGCCGAAGACCGCGCCGAACAGTTCAAGCGCGAACCCGACAAGGTGGCCGTTGAACTGGAAAAACGCCTGCGCGCCGATTTGCGCCAATCGGGCGACTTCAACCGCATCCACGCCCTGCCCGCCTCCGGCCACGACGTGCCCGACGATGCGGTTGGGGACAACCGACACGAGGCCCGCCTGGTGGTGCTGGGCGTGCAGTATCCGTACAGCCGCGAACCCGGCAGTGCCGCCGAAACCGCCGCCAAAGCCATCCTCGAAAGCCGCGGCAGCACGCCGCGCCTGTTCCAAAACACGCTCGTCTTCCTGGCCGCCGACAAAACCCGCCTGCAAGATTTAGACGAAGCCGCCCGCAAATTCCTGGCCTGGGAGTCGATCCTGCTCGAACAGAAGGAACTCAACCTCGACCCGCAGCAGGTGAAGCAGGCCGAAACGCAAAAAGCCGCCGCCGACAGCGCCGTCACCGCCCGCCTGCCCGAAACCTACCAATGGTTGCTGACCCCCGGTCAGGCCACGCCGCAATCCCCGGTGGCATGGCAGGCCCTGCGTCTGACCGGCAGCGAACCCCTGGCCGTGCGCGCCAGCAAAAAACTGCGCAGCGACGAACTGCTGCTCACCGGCTTCGCCGCCACCCGCCTGCGCATGGAACTCGACCGCGTCCCGCTGTGGCGCGGCGACCACGTCGCCATCCGCCAACTGGCCGAAGATTTCGCCCGCTATCTTTACCTGCCGCGGCTCAAGGAATCATCCGTGCTGTTGGGGGCCGTGCGCGATGGCCTCTCGCTGCTGACCTGGGAAAGCGAGAGCTTCGCCTACGCCGACAGCTACGATGATACCGCTGGCCGCTACAAGGGCCTGCGCGGCGGCCAAATCATCACCCTCTTCGATGCCACTTCCCCCGGCCTGCTGGTCAAAGGCGATGTCGCCCGTCGCCAGATGGATGCGGAGAGTGGAAAGCCCGTCACGGGCGCGCTGGTCACACCCACACCGGCCACTGGCGGCCACGGCATCACGCCCCCGGTGAGGCCAGGCGGTTCTGGCGTAACCCCGCCACCGCCGCCAACAGTGACCCAACCCACCCGCTACCACGGCACGGTCACGCTCAACCCGCTGCGTGTTGGCATCGAAGCCAGCCGCATCGCCGAAGAAGTCATCGCCCATCTCTCCGGGCTGGTCGGCGCGACCGTCACGGTCACGCTGGAGATCGAGGCCGAAATCCCGAATGGAGCATCCGACCAGGTGGTGCGCACGGTGACGGAGAATAGTAGGACGCTGAAGTTTACGAGTCAGGGGTTTGAGAGGGAGTAGTCTATGAGCGCTGGGAAGAAATCCAGTTTGTCGCCATCGTTTTGGCAACAGATCATACCGATGTGGCTCTTATCCTTAGCCTAAATTTCGCACTTTTCAAACCGAATAGAAGAGAAGCATGATGCCGACGATGGGGATTGAGCAACATCAATGCGAACGCAAGCGGGTAACCAGTTGTGGGCAGGGCACAATTTTCGTCGAACTCGGTTGGTTTTGCGATGGGGTTCTTGCGGTAAGTACAGTTCCCCCTTCCCATCCGGGCAGGCTCACGATGCAGATGATGGGCATGTTGTTCGCGATATGCCATCCGGGAGTTGCAAGAAGGGCAGAAGATCAGTGGTTGGCAAAGCTGGGTTGGGCAGGTTGTCCACGGCTTGCAGTAATACAGCCAGCAGGTTGTGTTGTTGGGGAGTGAGGTTGCCCAAGGAAGCGGTCTGGCTGCCATCCCAGGCTTCGAGATAATGTACCTGCAAGTTAGCCAGTTTTTCCAGGATGGCATGGGTCGTCAGGCAGAGACCAGCCTGTTGCGCCTGGCGTTCGATCAGGCTGTAGATGAGCAGGGCGATCAGATTGATCAGCAGCATGGCCTGGATGCGTTCGTCGGAGTGGACGTGCAGGGGGCGCATTTTGATTTCTTGTTTGCAGACCTTGAAGCGTTTTTCAACGGCATCTTTCTGGCGGTAGAGTTGGAGCATTTGGCGGTAAGAGAGCTTGGGGTCATTCGTCACTAGGAAGTAACGGCCATCGGCTTGTTCCGCCTGCTGCCAGGCGGGGTAGTCAACGCCCCAACGAAGCTGGATGCTGCCTTCAGGGGTGTTGGTGACCGCCACCGTGGAGAATGCTTGCATTGGGTGGCAGCGCGTTGGCGAACTTCCTTCTCGCTGCGGTAACGTTTCTGCCCGATTTTGCCCTGGACTTGCCCAAGAGCCTGACAGAGGGCTTGCAAATCTTTCTCGCGCTGCTCGCGCAAGGCCTGCTGCATGGGGGCGGAAAGCACAATCAGGCAAGGCATCCAGCGTGCGCCCCAATCGGTCATCATTGAACTTGCCGGGTTCAACGCCCAGGTAAGCGCTGATTATCGTCGTCGCCATCCAATCGGCGATTTTGTATAGCGGGCGCGGCGCCATCAGCCGGTTCAGCACCAACGCCAACGCCACCGTCCCATGATCCACCTGCCTGGATCATGGCGCGGGCGGTTTGGCGGTTGGTGTACTACTCATCCATTCCCGGCTGGACACCGTTGGTGCCGATCATTTCGACATCGGGCGTGAAGAGTTCCATGAAATCGTCGAGTTGGGCCAGGTCGCGGCGGGTGTAGCCATCCTGGAAGGTTTGCAGCAGCGCAGAAATTTCTTGTTGTGGGGTCATGTTTTTTCTCCTTGTGGTTATGGTGCAACCCGCATAGATTGGATCAGCGCATCCAGTTGGGCGAGGTTGGGGGTAAACGCATCTGGGGCGGTGGCATCGAGCAAGGCGGTGACGGCGGCGTAGTAGGCGGGGAAATCTTCGATAGAGCCGGGGTAAGCGATTCTGCCAGGGGGTGCGGCTGCATCGTTGGTTTCGGCCAGTGCGGGTGCGGTGAGCGGCAGGATGGCTACGATGTAATAAAACCCGTCGCTGGTCAGGCCCTCGAAGTGGTAGAACAACTCCTGGTTGTTAACCGGAACCGGGCCTTGCGCCGTTTGAGTGATGAAACGTACACCTTTGCCATTCTGGAAGTTGATCATCTGGATGTTCGAGGCAAAGACTGGTTTGTCGTTGAAGAATGGTACGGCCGGAAGGTTCTCCAGGCTGGAAGCGGTGCTGGGGTCGTAGAAGATGTTATCGAGGCGGTGGATGGCCTCGAAGGCGGCCGGAACCAGCGTGGCATAATCCACAGCCGGGAAGACAGCGATCAGCGGTTGGTGGGATTTTCTCTGCAACACGTAGTAATCAGCCAGCGAGACCTGCAAATGGCCGGGGGTTTTCATCCACCAGGCGGCATCGTCGCTATCCAGGCGGGGCTGTTCGCTGCCGCTGGCTCCGGAGGCCACGGCCATCGGTAACACAAGGCTGAGCGGGGCGAAGGTGATCGCCGTCCCGGCGGATTCTGTCGCCGGGACAGCCTGCGTGCGGGCGATGAAGATTTCGGGCGTAGTGGTGGGTGGGATTGCGGCAGGTGTTGCGCTGGTCGGGGGCAGCACCGCATCGGACGGTAAACCCGTCGGCGCTGGTGTGGCGGGGGTCAGGCTGCACGCCAGGGTGGTGATGACGAATATGGAGAGAAGCAGGTAGATTTTTTCATTGTTGAGGTTTTTTTCATACGTAGGCGTGAACCTGGGCATCGTAATCGGTGGCGTAGGCATCGTGCCGGGCGGCGAGGGTGGTCATGGGGCAATCTCGTTATTTCGGCAGCGCTGCGTTGAATAACAGCGCCGATCCCACCAATAAGAGCAGTACTGGCCCCACGATGGCCCAATTCAGGCCGAACAGGAACGATGCTGATACCAGGCACAAGACACAACCGCCAAACAGCGATCCACGCACCCCAGCAGTCACGTGTCCCGCTTCCTGGTAATTGCTCCAGGCGGCGGTGAATGCCCCCACCGCGGGCAGCAGGATGAACAGCGCCCACCAGTTACGCAGGGCAAAGCCGGTCAGGTTTTGCAGCAGCAGAAGCAGACCGAGGCTGATCAGCATGGCCCCGCCGATCCAGCCACCGGCGCGGCGGTGGCGGTGAGTGGGTTCAAAATTGGTTTGTTCGTTCATTGTTTCCTTCTTTCTTTGTGGTCAAACGTGTGAATTTTCCAGGCAAACGCCCATTTCTTTCAGTTCGTCAGGCGAAAACAGGTTCGTCAACGCAGAGGCTCCCAGGGCGATGGGAAACAGAAGAATGGCGAAAATGAAAAGTGTGAACATGGCAACTTCCTGATGTGGTTTGTTTCAACGCTCGTATGATAGCGCCAGAAGACAAAAAACTCCCCCACCAAGGGGGGAGTTTTCATTGGCCGGGCGGCCAAGGCGCAACTGGTCAGTTGGATAGGAACTCACCGAACCAGATACAGATAGCGCGCGTGCAAGCCATCTTCAATCGCCTGGCGAATGCCTTCGCTATCGCCCAGGCGGTTTTCGTAGATAAACAGGGTATTCTCAGCTTCAAAGCGCGGTTTGAGTTCATCGAGGGCAGCCCTACGCCGCAGCGCCTGGGCATAATCCTGGGAAGTCAGGTTCCAGGTTTGGAAAGATAGCCCGTTGGCATTCAGCGCTGCCGCCAGGGGTGTCTGGTCGGCGGGCAGGCGTTCTTTGGGAAATTGATCCAGCGGCACCCACGGCTCGCGCCCGTAAGAGAAAAAGATTGCCATCTGCCCGCCAGGCTTGAGAGCTGTTTTGAGCGCGGCCAGCGTGGCTGCATAATCTTCGCTGAAGTAGATCGTATCTGCCGAAAGGATCAGGTCGAACGTAGCGGGAGGTAAATCCAGGTGATTGATGTCGCCAACGATGAAATCCAGGCGCTCCGCTTTGGCAGCGGTGCGCTGGCGGGCCTGTTCGATGGCCTGGGGGATGTAATCCAGCCCGGTGAAGTGTGCGCCGGAACGGTCGGAGAGATATTCGGCTATGCGTCCATCCCCGCAGCCCAGGTCGAGGGCGCATTGGCCGCGGCGCAACTGTGTCACTTGCAAGAGCATTTCGAGCTGCTCCATATCGGCGAAACCGTGCTGGCCCAGGTCTTTGCCATACACACGTTCGCAAAAGAGATGATGGGCCTGGCTATGTTCCAACGCGGTATAGAAGGCGTCGTAAAAGTCTTTCATCAGGAGTTATCCGCGGGTCAGCAGACTGTGAATGACAGAATTGATCACTTTTGCGCCGATCGGCCCGGCCACCAGCAAAAGCGCCTGCTGATCGTTGGCGATCAAAGGTAACCTGACGTTGAAAAACACAGCCCCGGCCACCAGCAAAATGGCCGCGCCGAGAACGTACCCGACGATGGCGAGTGGATGCCCCCAGGCGTTGAGCGCAGCCACGCGACCGATGCCACCCGAAGCGCACATCGCCATCCCCAGGACGATGAGGACAACCAGGTCGAAGCGTATATTCGAAAGCAGCGGAATTTTTCTGCCACTGAAGGCAGCGATCAGCACCCCAACGATGAGCAAGCCCAGGACAATCATGCCGGGGTTGATGGGCGAAGGAATGGCAACGGGGTTGACGGTTTGGGTAAGGGTTTTCATGGTGAAGTAAGCTCCTTAAGTTCAAATTTCTCCGATGCTACCCCCACAAAAACAATGACTCCCCCGTCGCAGGGGGAGTCATTGTTGGCCCATCGGCCAAGATTCAGACTGGTCAGGTGGATAGGAAAAAGGCATGGTTCAAAATCCGGTCTTCTGCCGATAAGCGGCGATGGCGCGTTCGAGATCAGGTTTGTTTTCCATAAAGGGCATGTGGGCCACATCGCTGCCCCACAACAGCAGGCTTGGGAACTTCAGGCCACGGTAATGCTCCGGGCCGGTCATCCAATCGCGTTGGCCGTAGAAAAACAGCACCGGAACGGGCACATCTGCCGTGGCCGGTTTGAAATCCTGCCAGTAGTCAGATACGGTCAGCATAACTTCGTAATCCCAGTTGAAGTTAGGCACTTCGCCGAAGGTGGCGTTCATCTGCTCATCGTTTTCCTGGTGGTCGTAGCCCATTTGCCACATCAGGCCGCGTTCTTTGAGCAACCCAATCAGCGCCCCCCAGCGTTCCAGGATAGGGATGGTTTCATCGGTGTAGGGAGTGGGATTGCTGATGCCCAGTAGTTCACAGGCGCGGCGGCAATAACCCAGGCGAAAGGTCTCGTTCAGGTTCAGGGCGGCATTGATCAACAGCATCCCCTGAATGACCTGCGGAAAACGTTGGATATACCCCATTTGCAGCAGTCCGGCGAAGGAATGGCCCATCGTCAGCCAGTGTTCGATACCGAGGGCCTGGCGCACTGCCTCGAAATCGGCTACCATCCGCTCCAACGTGTAATTGCCATCCCGCGGGCTGGTTGAACGGCAGCAGCCGCGCTGATCCAGGTAGATCATCTGAAAGTGGCGCTCGAAGATGTCACCGGCGAACTTGCGCGCCCAATAGCTACCCGACCCCGGCCCGCCGTGAACGTACAGGCAGGGCGTGCCGCGGCCACCCACTTCGACATGCAGCGCAACGCCATCGGATGTGATCACTTTCTGGGAGGTGGTT
Organism: uncultured Anaerolineaceae bacterium; assembly: GCA_964606085.1. Taxonomy (GTDB): domain Bacteria; phylum Chloroflexota; class Anaerolineae; order Anaerolineales; family UBA4823; genus CAIQJJ01. The sequence continues at coordinate 2,392 of CAZSFD010000099.1, read as the reverse complement.
TCAGCTTGCGGGTTGTTCATTAAACGCCTCCAGGGGACGGTTGCCAAAGCTGCGCAAACTGCGCCACGGCAGTGGGGGCGAATAACAGCGCGCCGGTTTGTTCGGCAGCCTGGTTGTACCGCAGCAAAAAATCGGGCAGCGAGCGCACACAGGCAACGATGGCTTCGGTGGGGTGAATCTGGCTCATGATTTCCACCATGCGCGCCCCGATGTAATGGCCAGCAGGCTGAATCCCTTCCAGGTCAACGACGATTTCATTGTAGGCACGCTGGCATGCCTGGTAATCGGCTGCCGGGGCCAATGCTTGGGCGAACACATCGCCGGCTTTGGCCAGCAGGAGGCGATCCTCGCGGACCAAACGCTCCAACTTGGCGACGACTGCGGCAGGCATGTGCGCCTGGTCAGGTTTGAGCGGGGAGCAGTAAAAGTTTGCCAGGCCCTCGGCCAGCAGGTTTTGCACGTGCCGCACGACCACTGCCCGCCCGGATGTTTCGGTCAGAATGGTCTGCCGGATGGGGTCGCGTGCCGCCCAATAGCCAAAACCGACATGGTGCAGTTCGTGACGGATGACCGGCCCCAACTGGTCGGGGTGGTTGAAGTGCAGTAAGCTCAGGCCAATCCCACCCTGAAACTGAAAGCCTCCATTGAAGCCATCCACGGTGTAATGAATAGTCGCTTCCAGGGGCGTATCTGGCGGTAGGAATGTGGCCGTCTGTTCGGTTAGGGCGGAAGCATCCAGACCTTTCAGGTTCTCTAAGCTGGACTGCAATTCGTCCAGGTGTCCTAACGCAAACTGAAAGCCGCGCGCCAGGCCAGCCAGTACCGGATGTTCGGTCTGCCAGCCCGGTTGGGCAAAGCGTTGCAGTGTTTCGCCGATATTTTGGCGGGTAACGCCATTCCATTGGCAATAGTAGCTCACGAAAAAAGCATTGGCATCCATCGCCGAGGAGATTTCTGCCTCGGTGAGGGGCTGCCCCAGGCGTAAACGGTTTAGGAGATCGAAAAGGGATTGCGCACCAAGATATTCAATGGTCAGCATGGCAACACCTCCAGTGTTTTGGTTATAGGGTAGTTTTCGTGAAAGTGAACAGAGCATGGCTCAGTTTGGCAACTGCGGCCTGTTCATCGCGAGCAAAGGTCAATAATGGGATGGGGATTGGCGATCCTTCGGGGGAGAATTGATCCGGGCCGATGGGGATGAAGGTTTCCGAAGGGTAAGAACGATCCAGCCAGGAAAGAGTCAGCTTTCCGGGGGTGGATTCTACTTTCAAGGGGGTCAATCCGCCGGCCAGGGTGTAGATTCCCTCATAAGGGCGTAAATCTAAAGCAGCCGGGTCGAACTTCTCTTGGGGCTGGGCAGCCACCTGCGGAGCGAGAATCTCCAACAGCCTGCGGGCGATCTCGGTGCCATGATTCTCAAACCGGGCGGGGTTGAAGCGGTTGGTCATCGTCACCACGCCCAAATGCAAATCCGCAATGCCCATCGCCGCCGCCAAATAGCCGACATGCCCGCCATCATGACCGAAATTCTCGCGTCCGCCATGCCAACCCTTCCACCAACCCAAAAAGGCGTCGCCAGAAGAATGGGCCGGGCGCATCCGCTGAACGCTGACGGGGGTTAGCACACGATCGGTTGGCTGCGGGGCCAGGTGAAAGGCCAGGTAACGCGCCAGATCGCCCGCGCTGCAGCAGATGCCGCCGGTGTACCCGGCGCAGCCCAACTCCCACGCCGGGGCAGGCAGGCGGCCCTGACCTGTGAAGACGTAGCCAGGGGGCAAGCGCCCGGCCAGCGCGGGTGAAAGCTCTCGGTGTGAGAAAACCAGTTCGCTGGAAGTCATCCCCAATGGGGCAAAAATACGTTCGGCCAATAGATGCTGGATCGTCTGTCCGGTGGCGCGTTCAAGGGCAATTGCCAGCAGGCAGATGCCCAGGTTGGAGTAGACCTTGTCACTGTCGGGCGGCGTTTCCAGCTCGACCGTGGGCAAAGATGCCAGCAGCCTATCCGTCGGCACATACCACTCCAACGGAATCTGGCCCCCGCTGGCTGGCCAGGCCCCGATGGTGTAGTTCATCGGATAATTGACGGCGGCATCGCGCGGCAGTCCGCTGGTGTGGGCGGCCAGTTGGCGCAGGGTGGTGGCCGAATGCGCGTATTCGGGCACGTAGCAGCGCAGCGGGTCGGCCAGGCAAACCACGCCCTGTTCGGCCAATTGCATCAGCAGTGTGACGATGAAGGTCTTGGTGATCGAACCGATGGGCAGGATGGCTTCGGTCGGCAGAGGCGATTGCGTTTCCAGATCGGCGACGCCGAAAGCCTGCTCAAAGACGATTTCGCGCCCTAGGAGTCTGCTGAAAAACCCGCTTTTGAAGAGCAATCTTGCCTGTTCGTGTG
>CAZSFD010000098.1:0-17865 GCA_964606085.1 uncultured Anaerolineaceae bacterium | reverse complement strand
CTTTTCCACGAAGGCGTATTGCTCGAAATCGAGCAGCGAGCGGATCAGCGCTTCCATGCTGATGATGCCGACCATTTCCCCCCGCCCGTTGACCACCGGCGCGCCAGAAATGCGGTGTTGGCGAAAAATCTCCACGGCATCCACCATACGCATATCAGGCCGCACGGTGATCGGGTTGCGCGACATGACCGCGCCAATTTTCAGGTCGTAAGCCATCTCCTCCACGCGCGTGATGCTCTTGGCCGATTGGTGGCTCAAGGCACGCAATTCAGTGTCCAGGGGAGGGGGGGTGCCGGTCATAGATTTTGTAGGGCAAAATTTATTTTGCCTTACTCCTCGCAATCACAATCGGCGCGGATGTTGCGCTCGAAGCTGGGCAGGCCGGCCATGTGCAGGCGGCCGCACAACTCGAACATGCCATATTGGCTGGTGATCAGGGGGATGCCTTCTTCGGTAGCGATGCGCACGGTTTCGGGGGCGGGCTGTTTGCCGCGCACGAAGACGATGGCGCGCACATCGGCCATCTGTGCCGTGCGAACCACCTGCGGGTTGCACAGGCCGGTCAGCAGCACGGCATGGGGCTGGATGGCGGCCAGCACATCGCTCATCAGGTCAGCGCCGCATGCCCCGCTGACTTCGATCTCCAAATTGACACCTGGGTTCGACAGCTTACCTTCAACAATAGGGATGATTTCAGAAACCTTCATACGCTTCCCTGGGTACAGGGCTTTCTTCTCCATTTGTGAAATTTTTCTCGACAAGTTATTTTAACCCAACCTGAAAATATGGTTGTGAATTTACTGCTGTTCCAAAAAAGAGGCAAAAGCTAATAATTCTGCTTCTACCCGGACAAACACTTCCGATACTCCCACTACTAATCGAGTCATCTTATCTATCTCAAATTGAAACGTGTAAACATTTCGGACAATGTGGCGAAAGCCCCGATATTCAGCCAACCGCCCACAAGTATCTTCAGAAATGACTGCCGGGCGAATGCTTGAAATATCTTGCGTCATTTGCAGCAATAATGCCTGATGCCAGTTTTCACCCTTTGGCAAGCCACCGTCAATGTTTTCGGCAATCAAAACAAATAGACGCTCCAAACCGGAATACCATCCATGCAAATTTAGAGCAACGCTATCTCGGTAAAAATCATCATTTGAACGAACCGCACGCTGCCAGCCTTCCTCGATCCGAGTCAAAAGGCGTTTGATTTCTACCAACTCATTGCGGATACGAGTTGCAAGAGCAAGAAACTGTATGCTCATAGGGGTATGTTTTCCTGTTCAATGACCTGCCGCAAGGTGGGAGAGCAGCTTTCTACTTCCACCAAGTCTACTTGAAATTCTGCGCTGAAGCCGGTAACGGCAGCCACCGCGGCATAAAAATGTTCTGGCGGCAAACCCCATACGGCAAGATCAATATCGGATGTGGCGGTGAAGCGTTGGGCGTGGATTAAAGAACCGAACAAAGCCACCTTCTGTGCTTTGAATTGCTCTTTCAACAGCGCTGAAAGTTGCCGGGCCGTTCGCATGGCTCGACGGCGGCGTTCCGCGGCACCAGGTTGATTAATAGCCAAATGACGTAAACCATCCGCAGGATGATACGCTTGCCATTCTTGGGGGGATAAATCAAGAGCAGTAGCAGTCATCTATTGTCCTTTTGGACAAACAAAACGGATCGAATTGGAATTCTAACACATCCGATTCAGGCGTTGTCACCCGACGCTATCCAAAAATAACCGCACCGATTCAGCGACTGAAATTTCTCCTGCCAGAGCCGCCTTTTGGTAGCGTACCACCCAACCGCCAAGCACGGCGCGCGCGCTGGCTAACTCGATCTGTACCAATGGGATGAGCGGGCCGGCCTGGGCGATGTAGCCGCTGGCTTCGACATCGTGTTGGGCCGCGGCGAGATCGTATTTCACGCGGGCTATTTCGGCGCACCAGCCGCCAGCCTGCCAGGTGAGGCGGGCATAGCTGGGGCGCGTATCGCCATCGAAGGGCAGACCGGCGGAACCGGCGTTGACCACCAGCGTGCCGTTGAGTTGGCGGATGAGTGGGATGTGGGTATGGCCTACCAGGAAGAGATTTGGACGCGGATGAACGCGGATGGGCGTGGTTTCAGAACAAGGTTCGTGACCGATCTTGGCGTGCAGTTCATCGTCAGTGGTGGTGGGGTAGATGCCCTCGCGTGTGCCGCACAGCGAGGCGTTGGTGCCGGGGATGGGCCGCCCGGCAGGGTCAGAACGTGAAAGTTCGAAGGGGGTGGCTTGCAAAGCGGGGATTTGGTCGGCCAGTTGACGATACGTCCAGTAGGAGGCCTCGTGAACGTCGAACCACGGCCCACTGCGGGGGGTGCTGGGCTGGGCCTGGTGCAGCACGTATTCCTCGTGGTTGCCTAAAATGAGCTGCCACCCGCGGACACGCCGCATTTCCTGAACAAACTGCCAGCATTCCACCGGGCGCGGCCCGCGGTTGATCAGGTCGCCCGCCACAATCACCTGATCCGCCCCCCAGCGTGCAATATCATTGGCCACGGCTTGCAGGGCAATCCAATTGGCGTGAACGTCGGAGAGAACGGCGATTTTCATAACAACTGCGCCGGGCCGCCAGGTGTGGCGGTGAGTACCTTTTCGACGCCGGGGATGGATGCCAACTGGGCCGCCACCTGCCCGGCCACTTCGGACAGACAGATCACATGCACATTTGGCCCGGCATCTATGGTGTAACAGGCGGGCAGGCCGGCCTTGCGCCACTCCTGTACGGCGTGCATCACCGCCAGGGTGGCTGCCTGCCAGTAGAGCAGCGGCGGGGTGGAGGTGATCATGACGGCGTGCATCAGGTTACTGTCGAGTTCGACCACATTGGCAAAGGCCTGAAAATCGCGGTCAAGGATAGCGCGGCGGCAAATTTCCAGGCGACGGGCGGCATCGGCCACGCGGGCGGCTTGCAGGGGGCTGGTGGAGGCCAGGGCGTGGCCCTCGCTGGAGCCGACCGGTTTGTGCCCCTGGCTGACGATGGCGACGCAATCGGTGATGGCCCAATGGTCGGGTGCAGCAATCGCGAAGGCGTAGCTATCTTCATCGGACGTGCCCGCCTGCCATTCGACGAACCCGCCGGGGATGGAGCGGCTGGCTGAACCGGAGCCGCAACGCGCCAGGCGCGAAAGCTCTTTCTCGCTCAAGTTCAGCCCGGCCGCGGTGGAGGCCGCCAGCGCCAGCGCCGCAAACGCCGAGGCTGACGAGGCGATGCCCGCACCCATGGGGAAATTGTTGGCGCTTTCGACGCGTGCAAAAGCCGTCACGCCTGCCAGCTGGCGCACGGCTTCGAGCATCAGCGCTACGCGTAGGCGGGCTGGCTCTGGGGCTGGTGCATCTTCGAGAAAAAGTTGATCTTGCTTCAGGGTACCCTCGAAAGTGACGGTGGTGCGCGTGTGTAGTCTGGCCAGATTCATCGAGAGGGAAGAATTAACTGGCACACGAAGACAAGGGTCGAGGTCGCCCCAGTATTTGATAAAGGCGATATTCGGTGAGCTTTGGGCGGTGGCAGATTGGGGTGGCATCTCTTAATACCCCTGTTCGATATCGAGCAGGTTCGATAGCCGGGTGTGGGCGCGGCGCAGGCTGCGGGCGGGGGCTTCCAGGTCTTCTTCTTTTAGCGAGGCCAGGGCAATTTCGAGGCTGGCGCGGGCCAGGGTGATAGCGGTGGTTTGCAGCGTTGTTTCGCCTTTCAGCTTTGCCGTCTCGGCGCTCAGGTGTTCCAGGCGGGGAAGCAAGTCTTTGCTGCCCTTCGGAACAGAGGGTTTGGCCGCCGCCGCCCCCGGTTCGAGCGTGGTGATAATGCGTTCTTTTTGTTTGGCAACGGTGTACTGGTGGTTGAGATCGCCGCGGATACCACCGCCAAAGGTGATGTTGTACCCGGGCAGCAAACCGTCGTAGGTGATTTGGCCTTTGAAAGGCAGCAAAACGGCATTGACCAGGTAAGGCAAGGCATACGAAGGTACCACTTCCTCCAGTTCAGTTTGAATGCCGATCACCGAGTAAACCCGGCCTCCACCCATGAAAATGGATCCCTTTTTCAGGTGGCGGAAGATGTAAAACCTACCCTGGACGAAAAAATCCCGCCAGTGGCGCAGGATAGCTAATTCATCTTCTGCAAGGTTGGCCGGGTTTTTATGGACGAAGTCATCTATCAGATCGGGGTGCTGCCACAACACCTCACGCACTTTGCCTTTATGATCGGCTGAAAGTACCTTGTACGCGGCAACCGTTTGGATGTTGGGAAGAATGCCCTTCTGCTGGTTGGCATAGAAGTGCACTTCCCACATCAATTTGTAGAATAGTGTTACATCAGAAGGCGAGAGTATCATGGTAAAAATCCTAATTGAACAACTTGTCCCGGTGAATTGCTCATTTCTATATTCCACCGATCCTGCTTGCTCAGACTTTAGCCTATTTTATCTCACTGATGCAGTAACAATCGCTCATCTTCCCAACTGCCTGGCGCACCCCTTTCTCGATCTGCCACCTGCCCCCCCCCTTGCAAACCTGATAACAACCTTCCCTCGATCACATACAATCACATGACATTTGACCCCTGCCCGAATCGGCTGGAATGCGTTAAACTTTGTGCGATATTTCACAAACCGGACGATTGCTATCGTATATATCATTGTTTCTGGAGTCTGTTAAATGACCAGTTCAACCCAAGCCATCCCCGCCAACGATCCCGTATCCATCTCCGAACAGCGCGCCATCATGGACAAAATCATCGCCGAGCATTGTGACCGCCCCGGCGCGATGATGGTCGTCCTCAACGAGATGCAGAGCAAAATCGGTTTCATTTCCGAGCCGATGCAGGCTTACATTGCCAAGAAGCTACACGTGCCAATGGCCTCGGTGCATGGCGTGGTAACGTTTTACTCGTTCTTCACCACCCAGCCGCGCGGCAAGCATACCGTCAAATTCTGCATGGGAACGGCCTGCTACGTGGGCGGCACCCCGCAGTTGATCGAAAAAGCCAGGCAACTGCTCAACATTGATGTCGGCCAGACCACACCCGACGGCAACATCACGCTCGAAGTGTGCCGCTGCGTGGGTGCATGCAGCCAGGCCCCGGTGATTGTGGCCGACGAAGATATGCACGGGCGCGTTCGCCCCAACAAGCTGCCCCAGATTATGCGCAAATACCAGGAAGCCGCTTGAACGAACTGGCCCTCCATCTGCTCGATATCGCCGAGAACGGCGTGACCGCGCAGGCGAAAACGGTTCAGGTCGTTGTCGAGGAAGATACCCGCAGCGACCGCCTGAAACTGGCCGTGATAGACGATGGGGTGGGTATGCCACCCGAAAAAGTCGCCAAACTGGCCGATCCGTTCGTTACCAGCCGCACCACCCGCAAAGTGGGCCTGGGCATTCCACTGCTCAAGGCCGCCGCCGAAGCCTGCAACGGCTCATTCGATGTCATTTCCACCCCCGGTAAAGGAACCCGCGTCACCGCTGACTTCCAACGCAGCCACATTGACCGCATGCCCCTCGGCGACATTACCGGGACGGTACTCTCTCTGGTTATCGGCTGGCCGGAAACACACTGGATCTTTCGCTACCGCCTGGACGACAAGGAATTCCTCTTCGATGATCAGCCGATCAAAGAAGAACTGGGCGATATCCCGCTCTGCGAACCCGAAATCCTCGCCTTCCTCCGCCAAACGCTCGAAGAAGGTGTGGCTGGACTGAAATAAGGTTCCTATTTTTTATGAACCACAAAGGACACAAAGGATCACGAAGTGCTGGTTTTTCCGTTGTGTACCTTCGTGCCCTTTGTGGTTGACTGTTTTTCTGAAAGGAGCATTTCCATGCCCGCAATCAAATCTCTCGAAGACCTGCGCCGGATCAAGCAGGAAGCACTCGAAAAACGCCAGGCGCGCACCACCAGCGGCCGTGCCCAGGTGACGGTGGCCATGGGCACTTGCGGCATCGCCGCCGGCGCTCGCGAAACCATGAAAGCCATTCTCGAATACATCGAAACCAACCAGGTCAGCGGCGTGGTTGTCACGCAAACCGGCTGCATCGGCAAGTGTGATTACGAACCCATTGTCGAAGTCACCGTCGGCGCTGACCCCAAAGTGACCTACGGCAAAATCAACGCCGACCGCGCCCGCCAACTTTTGCAAGAACACGTTGGCGATGGCAAAATCGTCAGCGAATGGGTTGTACCCGCGTAAGGCGATATTCATATCGCCCGTACAGCCAGAACGGTATAAATATCGTTCTACGAATTCTGGAGACTAATCACCTAATCACCAAAGCATCCAGTCGCCTTTTCACCAACTGAATATTCTCGGCAATCCTCGAATACGTTCATGCCAACCCGGCCGCTCTGATCAAGCTGCCGGGCATCACCGACGGTGGAGTTACCCCAATGACCTATTACCGCTCGCATGTATTGGTGTGTATGGACCCGCAGTGCCAAACCCACGGTGCAGCAGACGTGCTGCAAGCGCTGCGGAAGGAACTTGAAGCCCAGGGGCTAAGCAACGAAGTCCGCATCATGGAGACCCCCCACATGGGCGGCTGCGCCAAAGGGCCGGAACTGATGGTGTACCCCGAAGAAGTACACTACGGCCACGTCAGCGCGCTGGACATCCCCTTTCTGGTGCAAGAGCACCTGCTCAAAGGACGCGTGGTGCCGCGGTTGATGGTGCCGCTGGAAGAACGTACCGACGAGGAGTTGAGTGCGCCGAGACCCAAAGAAGTACGTGTGGTATTGCGCAATTGTGGTGAGATCAATCCGAATAACATTGAAGAATACCTGGCCGTAGATGGCTACCAGGCCCTCGGCAAGGTATTGAGCCAGATGACCCCGGCCCAGGTCATCGAAGAAGTGAAGGCCTCCGGCCTGCGGGGGCGGGGTGGGGCGGGCTTCCCCACCGGGCGCAAGTGGGAACTGGCCCAAGCCGTACCCGATGCGCCAAAATACCTGATTTGCAACGCTGACGAAGGCGACCCCGGGGCGTTTATGAACCGGCGTGTCCTCGAAGGCGACCCGCACTCGGTGCTCGAAGGCATGATCATTGCCGCCTATGCCATCGGAGCCAGCTACGGATACATTTACTGCCGTGCCGAGTACCCCCTGGCGGTGAAAACACTGAACATTGCCATTAACCAGGCACGCGAATATGGCCTGCTTGGAAAGAATATCTTCGGAACCGATTTCTGCTTTGATCTGGAAGTGCGCGTCGGCGCAGGCGCGTTCGTGTGCGGCGAGGAGACGGCGCTGATCGCCTCGATTGAAGGCAAACGCGGCGAGCCGCGGCCCCGCCCGCCCTTCCCGGCGGTCAAGGGCGTGTGGCAGAAGCCCACGAACAACAACAATGTCGAAACCTACGCCAACATCCCGCAAATCATTTTACGGGGCGCACAGTGGTTCGCCGGATACGGCACCGAGAAGAGCAAAGGCACCAAAACCTTCGCCATCGCCGGGGATGTCAATCACACCGGTCTGATCGAAGTCGCCCTGGGTATCACCTTGCGCGAAGTGATCTACGATGTGGCCGGCGGCATCAAGAACAACAAAGGCTTCAAGGCCGTGCAAATCGGCGGCCCGATGGGCGGCTGTCTGCCGCAGAAGTACCTCGACCGGGCGATTGATTACGAAAGCCTGATCGCCGCCGGAGCCATGATGGGTTCGGGCGGCATGGTGGTGATGGACGAAGACACCTGCATGGTGGACATCGCCCGCTTCTTCATGGAATTCACCCAGGACGAGTCGTGCGGCAAGTGTACGCCCTGCCGCGTGGGCACCCGGCGCATTTTGGAGACGCTCGAACGCATTTGCAACGGGCAGGGACGCCCCAGCGACATTCCGCTCCTTGAAAACTTGTGCCAGGAAGTGCGCCAGAACAGCCTGTGCGGCCTCGGCCAGGGTGCGCCCAACCCGGTCGTCAGCACCTTACAGCACTTCCGCCACGAATACGAAGCGCACATTTACGAGAAGCGCTGCCCATCGGGTGTGTGTCAGGGGTTGGTGCGGGCCAATTGCGTCAATACCTGTCCCGCCCACGTAGATAGTCCCGCATATTTGGGCCTGATTGCCCAGGGGCGCTACGCCGAGGGGTTGGAAATTCACCGCGAGACTAACCCCTTCGCCCTGATTTGCGGGCGTGTTTGCCCGGCCTTCTGCGAGAGCCGCTGCCGCCGTGGTCAGCTCGACGACGCCATCTCGATCCGCATGGTCAAGCGTTTCATGGCTGACCGTTTTTATAGTGACCCGTGGAAGCCCACAGTGGCCGCACCCAATGGCAAAAAAGTGGCCGTGGTCGGCGCTGGCCCGGCGGGTCTGACGGCGGCGCTGCGCCTGGCGCAAAAGGGCTACGCCGTCACCGTCTTCGACAAGATGCCCGTTCCCGGCGGCATGATGACCTACGGCATCCCCGCTTACCGTCTGCCGCGCGAGCCGATGTTTGCCGAAATCGAAAATATCCGCCGCGCCGGGGTTGATATCCGCTGCAGCCAGTCGCTTGGCAAGCACTTTACTATCGAAAGTTTGAAGGCCGATGGCTACCAGGCCGTCATTTTGGCCCTCGGGGCGCACCTGAGCAAGAAGCTGGGCCTGCCCGGCGAGGATAAATGGGGCGTCTACCACGGCGTGAATATGCTGCGCGAGATCGCCCTCGGCCAGCCGCCGATGATGCGTGACCAGCGTGTGGTGATCGTAGGCGGCGGCGATGTGGCGATTGACTCGGCCCGTTCATCCTGGCGTTTAGGCGCTCAGGAAGTGCATGTGGTCTACCGCCGCGAAGAGATTGACATGCCCGCCCACAAGGAAGAGATCGCCTTCGCCAAGCAGGAAGGCATCCAGTTCCACTTCATGGTCAACCCGGTGGAAATTTTGGGCGGCGACAAGGTGACGGCGGTACGCTTGCAGCGCCAATCCAAGGGCGATGTAGATGCCAGCGGGCGGCGAACCGTGCATGGCGTAGCCGGTTCGGAATACGACCTGCAATGCGACGTGATCATCCCCGCCATCGGCCAGACGACCGACTTCGAGTGGTTGACCGATAACTCGCTGGAGACCAACCGCGTATCCACGTTCAAGGTGGGCCAGGCGTTGGAAACCACCATTGAGGGCGTATTCGCCGCTGGCGATGCGGTGTTGGGCCCCGCCACCGTGATAGATGCCGTGGCCCAGGGCAACAAAGTTGCCATCGCCGTAGATAACTGGCTGACGCGCGGCACGCTTGACCGGATTCTCTACCAGCCGCCGCTGCACCCAATCCGGCAGACGATCAACATTCTCGATTACGCCGAGGCCCGCCGCCCCAGGCCCAATTACATCCCGCTCGAATGGCGGCGATTGGGCGGCTTTGCCGAAGTGGAACACGGCCTGGATGAATCTACCGCACAGGAAGAAGCCCGCCGCTGCCTGCGCTGCGATATGGAATGGATGGAGCGGGTCGGGATACCGATCCCGGTTGAAGTAGAAGTGTCATAAACTGGTTTGGCGCTGCATCACGGCCCAAGCCAGCCAAAAGTGCAGCATAAATGTAACTGTTGTAAAAAGCTCGTTTTTTAACCACGGAACACACAGAATACACGGAAATTAAGACAAAAAATAAAACGAAAACCACAAAACAAGGCTGTTTTTCCGTGTGTTTCGTGTATTCCGTGGTTTAGAAGGTTTTTGCAGCAGAGTCAGTTACCAAACCAGTTCAGGAAGGAGCAGCTCACATTCTGAGCGGAATCAACTATGGCTTATTATCGTTCTCACGTATTGGTGTGCGTTGACCCCGAGTGCCTCGCCAAGGGCGCTCATGGTGTGTTAGACGCGCTGCAAGATGAACTCGTCGCCCAGGGGCTGATCGGCGAAATCCAGGTGTTGGAAACATCCCGCCTGGGCAAATGCGAGGTCGGCCCGGAATTTATCGTCTATCCTGAAGGCACGCACTACACCGGCCTGACAGAGAGCGACATCCCCTACCTGGTCGAAGAACACTTCCTGAAGGGCCGTCCGGTGCAGAAGTTCCTGGCCCCGGTGGTCAAAGTGGTGGACGAGGAACTCGGCCCGCCCAAGCCCAAAGAAGTGCGCATCGTGCTGCGCAACTGCGGCAAGATTGACCCCGAAAACATCGAAGATTACATCGCCGAAGATGGCTACGGCGCGCTGGCGAAAGTGCTGGGCGAAATGACCCCCGAACAGGTGATTGACGAAGTCCTGCGCTCTGGCCTGCGCGGGCGCGGCGGGGCGGGCTTCCCGGCGGCCAAGAAGTGGCAACTGTGTCGCAATGTGCCTGATTCCCCCAAGTACATCACCTGCAATGCCGATGAAGGCGACCCCGGCGCGTTCATGAACCGCCGCGTACTCGAAGGCGATCCGCACGCCGTGATCGAAGGCATGATCATCTGCGCCTACGCCATCGGGGCCAGCTACGGCTACATTTACTGCCGCGCCGAATATCCAGTGGCGGTGGCCACGCTCAACATCGCCATCCAGCAGGCGCGGGCCATGGGCCTGCTCGGTCAGAACATCCTCGGCAGCGATTTCTCGTTCGATCTGGAAGTGCGCGTGGGCGCGGGTGCGTTCGTGTGCGGCGAAGAGACGGCGCTGATTGCATCGATTGAAGGCAAACGCGGCGAGCCGCGGCCGCGCCCGCCCTTCCCGGCGGTCAAGGGCGTGTGGGGCAAACCGACCAACAACAACAACGTCGAAACTTTTGCCAACATCCCGCAGATTATCCTCAACGGGGCCGAATGGTACGCCCAATATGGCACCGAAAAGAGCAAGGGAACGAAGACCTTTGCCATCGCCGGCGATGTCAACCACACCGGTTTGATCGAAGTGCCGCTGGGTATCACCCTGCGTGAAGTCGTTTACGACATCGCCGGCGGCATCCCCAACGGGCGCGCAATCAAGTCCGTGCAGATCGGCGGCCCGATGGGGGGCTGCCTCCCGGCCCAATATCTCGATCTGCCCGTAGACTACGAATCGCTGACCAGTGCGGGAGCGATGATGGGTTCGGGCGGCTTTGTGGTGATGGACGATGAAACCTGCATGGTGGACATCGCCCGCTTCTTCATGGAATTTACCCAGGATGAGTCGTGCGGCAAATGCACCCCCTGCCGCGTGGGAACCCGCCGCGTGCTCGAAATTCTCGAGAAAATCTGCGAGGGCAAAGGCACGCCCGAAGATTTGGTCACGCTCGAAGCCATCTGCCCCGAAATTCAGCGCAACAGTTTGTGCGGTTTGGGCCAGGGCGCGACCAACCCGGTGGTCAGCACGCTCAAGCACTTCCGCGCCGAATATGAAGCGCACGTCTACGAAAAGCGCTGCCCGGCCAAGGTCTGCCGCTCGCTGATCAAGTTCGAGATTTTGGCCGAACCCTGCACCGGCTGCACCGTCTGCGCCCGCAACTGCCCCACCGAAGCCATCAGCGGCGAGCGCCGCAAGACGCACGTCATTGACCCGGATACCTGTATCAAGTGCGGTATCTGTGTATCGGTTTGTAACTTCAACGCCATCATCATCACGTCGTAAGACCCGGTTCACGTTTACAGGTTTGCACGTTTACAAGCTAGATTGAGTTGCAGGTGGACAAGTCAAAAGTCGAAAGTCAAAGGTTAAAACAGATGACCTTCGACTTTCGCCCTTTGACTTTGGACTTGTTTTTCGGTCAGTATCCGGTTTTTTTTGCGAACAAGGAGGACGCCGATGACGATTGCAACGAGCAAGCAAGACATTCCTGGTTTGGTGCATGAGGCCATTGCAAGGCATGGCCGCCACCGGGACGCGCTGATCCCCATTTTGACGGAGATCAATCACGCCCTGGGTTACATTCCCGCCGAAGCGATTGCGGAGGTGCGGCGGCAGGTGCATGTGCCGGGCGAGAATCTCTTCGTCAGCGAGAGCCAACTCTACGCCCTCGCCAGCTTCTATCACATGCTTTCCACGAAACCGCGCGGGCGGCATGTGGTCAAGTTCTGCGAGAATGCCCCCTGCCACGTGGTGGGCGGGCGGGATGTGTGGAACCGGCTGCAAGAGACGCTGCGCCTGAAAGCTGGCGAGACCAGCCCTGATGGCAAATGGAGCCTGGTGACAACGAGCTGCCTGGGCATTTGCAGCGTGGGGCCGGTTTTCCTGGTGGATGACGATGTCTACGGCAACGTCACGCCGGGGCAGGTGGCTGATATTCTCAGCCGCTACGAGTAGGAGGCCGCCATGAAAACAATCCGCTCGATGGTGCTGGTCTCCTCCGACCCCGAAAGCAAGCGTCTCGGCAGCGACCTGCTCCTGCAAAACCTGCAAGCTGAAATCCAGGCGCACGGCCTGGAAGATGAAATTTCACTCTCCACCGTCACCGATGTCGAGCGCAAAGATGTTGTGCCGCTGGTGATGGTTTACCCCGAGGCGGTGATCTACGGCCCGGTGACGCCGGATGACGCCCACTACCTCGTGGAAGAGCACCTTTACAAAGGGCGTATCGCCAACGACCTGCTGGCCCCCGCCCGAGAACTGACCGGCCGTCTGGCCTGGCTGCGCCGCCGCAAGGGTTCGATGCCCGCTGAACAGCGCATTGTGCTGGAGCGGGCCGGGCGCATTGACCCTGAAAGCCTGGACGAGTACATCACCAACAGCGGCTACGAGGCCCTCGGCAAGGCCCTGACCGAGATGACGCCCAAAGAAGTCATCGCCGAGTTGGATAAATCGGGCCTGCAGGGGCGCGGCGGGGCGGGCTTCCCGCTGGGCAAGAAGTGGCAGTTCGTGGCGAGTGCGTCGGGCGACCCGAAGTATGTGGTCTGCAATGCCGACGAGAGCGAGCCGGGAACGTTCAAAGACCGCCTGGTGCTCGAAGGCGACCCGCACGGTATCCTCGAGGCGATGATCATTGCCGGGTACGCCATCGGAGCCAACGAAGGGTACATTTACATTCGCGGCGAGTACACGCTGGCCTACAAACGCCTGGAAAACGCCATCTGCCAGGCGCGCGAAGCCGGGCTGCTCGGCGAAAATATCTTCGGCAGTGGCTTCAGCTTCGACATTCACATTCACGCCGGGGCCGGGGCGTATGTATGCGGCGAAGAAACGGCGCTGATCGAGTCGCTCGAAGGCAAGCGCGGCGAGCCGCGTACGCGTCCCCCCTATCCCACTACAAACGGACTGTGGGGCAAGCCGACGCTGGTCAACAACGTGGAAACTTTGGCTAACGTCCCGCCGATTTTGCGCAACGGGGCAGCCTGGTACCGGGGCTTTGGTACGCCATCCAGCCCGGGGACGAAGGTGTACACCATGCTCGGCAATGTCAACCAGCCGGGCGTGATCGAAGTGCCGATGGGCATCACGCTGCGCGAGGTGATCAACATCTACGCCAAAGGGATGCCCGAGGGCAGCCAGCTCAAACTGGCGCAAACCGGCGGCTCCAGCGGCAGCATCATCCCCGCCAGCCTGCAAGACACCCCCATGGATTTCGAGTCGTTCCGCAAAGCGGGCGTCTCGCTTGGTTCGGGGGCGCTGCTGGTGTGCGACCAAAACACCTGCGTGGTAGACCTGGCCAAAGTGCTGCTGCAATTCTTCCGCTTCGAGTGCTGCGGCAAATGCACCCCCTGCCGGGTGGGCACCAACCGTTCGTACGAACTTTTAGAAAAGATTACCCAGGGCCGTGGCAGCCTGCACGATATTGACGAAATTGCCGCCCTGGCCGACCAGATGGAGCAAACTTCCAATTGCGGCCTGGGACAAACCGCCGCCGTGCCGCTGCGGGATGTGTTCAAACATTTCCGCGCCGAAGTGGAAGCGCATATTCGATTGGGCGTGTGTCCGACGGGTGTTTGCCCGATGGCAGTTTGACTTATTCCACCGGTTGAAACCGGTGTCTAAAACATGGAAACCCGCTTAAGCGGGTTTTGGAAATCAAGCATCGAATTCATTCGATGACAAAGGAGTCGCCATGACTGTAAATCTAACCATTGATGGTATTTCCGTAGAAGTCGCCGATGGGACGACTGTGTTGAATGCGGCGCGCCAGGCTGGGGTCACCATCCCCACCCTGTGCGACCACCCGCACCTGACGCCCTTTGGCGGCTGCCGCCTGTGCATCGTCGAAGTGCAGGGCTTTCGTGTGCCGATAGCCTCCTGCACGCTGCCTGCCAGCAACGGCATGGTGGTGCAGACCGACACGGAGAAGTTGCGCGCCTCGCGCAAATTCATCCTTTCGATGCTCTTCAGCGAGCGCAACCACTTCTGCCCGTTCTGCCAGCAGAGCGGCGGCGATTGCGAACTGCAAAACGCTGCCTACCACGAAGGCATGACGCACTGGCCGATGGTGCCCGCCTGGAAGAAATTCACCGTTGACACCTCGCACCCTTACTACGTCCTCGACAACAACCGCTGTATCTTGTGCCGCCGCTGTGTGCGGGCCTGCGCCGAGATCACCGGCAACTTCACCCTGGGAATCGCCGAGCGCGGCTCCAACTCGATGCTGGTCGCCGATTACGACGTGCCGTTGGGTGAAAGCTCGTGTGTCGAGTGCGGCAACTGCGTTCAGGTCTGCCCGACGGGGGCGCTGATTGACCGCCAGAGCGCCTACCACGGCAAGGCCCACAACCTGGATCGCACGCAATCGATCTGCATCACCTGTTCGCTCAACTGCGGCATCGAAGTGCTGACCGCCGACAACAACCTGGCACGCATCGAAGGCAACTGGGATGCTCCCGTCAACGCCGGCGCGCTGTGCAAGCGTGGCCGCTTTGAGCCGGTGGCCGAGAGCCGCAAGCGCCTCACCACCCCGCTGGTGAAGAAAGACGGCAAACTCCAACCCGCCACCTGGGATGAAGCCCTGGCCGCCATCGCCGCGGCGTTCAAACCGCTGGCCGGTAAAAATGGCAGCGGCGTGGCTGCGCTGGCCTCCACCCGCCTGCCGCTCGAAAACCTGGCTGCCTTCCAACAGTTGTTCAGCGAGAAGATGGGCAGCGCCATGGTGACCAGCCTCGAAGAAGGCGCTCCCACAGCCATCTCGGCGGCGTTGGCCGATGAACTGGGCAAGCCCTTTGAAGCCAATGTGGAGGCCCTGAAACAGGCCGATTGCATTTTGGCTGTTGGCACCGACCTGTTCGACAGCCACCAGGTGGCCGGGTTCATGGTCAAGCGCAACCTGCCCAAGGGCGTGCGCCTGGCAGTGATTGACGCCAACGAAAACGTCCTGGACGAGTACGCCCTGTACAGCCTGAAAGCCACCGGCGGCAGCACCGCCGATGTAATCACCGCCCTGCAGGCCGCTGTCGCCCAATCCGGCAAAGGCGCAGTAGATTTCGACGCCCGCAAAGCGCTCAGCGAACTGCCCGCCAAGACCGGCGTCGCCATCGAGAACATTTCGGCGGTGGCCAACCTGCTGGCTGGGGCCGAACGCCCGCTGATCGTTTACGGCAAGGGCGTGACCTTCGCCCGCGATGAAGCCGCCTTGAAAGCGCTGGTCAAATTGGGTGAGATGGTCGGCGCGGGATTGCTCAGCATCAAGGGCAAATCCAACAGCCTGGGCGCGGCGCAACTGCACCTCGACAAAGCCTTCGAGTTGGGCAATCAGAAAGCCGTCTACGTGGCCGCCGGCGACGATAAGGTCAGCGACGAACTGCTGGCCCGCCTGCAAAAGGCCCCCTTCCTGGCGGTTCAGGCCAGCTACGAATCAGCCCTGACCGAAATGGCCGATGTGGTGCTGCCGGTGACGATGTGGGCGGAGCAGAGCGGTCACTACGTGAACCTGGAAGGCCGCGTGCAAGAAGCGCGCGCCGCCCTGAAAGCCCCGGCGGGCGTGCGCGAAAACGGCGAGGCCCTGGCGGCTGTGGCCGAGGCCCTCGGGCAGTCGTTGAATGCCGATTGGCAAGTTGCTCTCCAGCAGCGCGTAGCTGCGGTGGCGATCAATTAGCGGTAAAAGGAGTTGAAAATGGCGAAACCAAAAGTTGCTTCCGATTGGATGTGCGGCTGCGCTGGCTGCCACATGTCCTTGCTCGATATGGATGAGCGCATTCTCAAAGTGATCGAACTGGCCGACCTGCGCGCCACCCCCATCACTGACCTGAAAGAACCCGACGAAAGCGGCGTGGCCGTGGGCGTACTCGAAGGCGGCATCAACAACACCGCCAACGAAGAAGTGGCCCACAAGATGCGCAAGCGCTGCAAGGTGCTGGTGGCCCTCGGTGACTGCGCCGTCTTTGGCGGCGTGCCGGCCATGCGCAACTTCTTCACCCTCGAAGAATCCCTGCGCCGGGCCTACGTCGAAGCCGAAAGCGTGGATGAAAGCGGCAAAATCCCCGATGACCCCGAACTGGCCCGCATGACCACCGTGCGCGCCGTGCAGGAAGTCGTCCCGGTGGATGTCTTCGTCCCCGGCTGCCCTCCCAGCGCCGATGTGATCTTCCACGTTTTGGCTGAACTGGCGCAGGGCCGCATGCCAGAAGTGAAAGATGAACTGTTGCACTGGCACTAGAAATTGCTGATTGTTGATTTCTGATTGATGATTGTTCAATCAGAAATCAGCAATCACCAATCAGCAATAAGAGGAGTCATTATGGGTACCCAAAAAATCACAATTGAACCCGTCACCCGCATTGAAGGCCACGCCAAGGTCACCATCCACATGAACGAGGATCAGGAGACGGTCAAGCGGGCTTATTTGCACGTCAACGAATTTCGCGGCTTCGAAAAATTCTGCGAAGGCCGCCTGTACTTTGAAATGCCATCCATCACCCCGCGCATCTGCGGCATTTGCCCGGTGAGCCATCACCTGGCAGCGGCTAAAGCCGGTGATGCCCTGCAAGGCACGCCCCCGCCGCGCCCGGCGGCCCTGCTGCGCGAACTGATGCACATGGGCCAGGTGATCCAGAGCCACGGCATGCACTTCTTCGAACTGGCCGGGCCTGACCTGCTGCTCGGTTTCGACGCCGACCCCGCTATCCGCAACGTGGTCGGGCTGGCCGGTGCCAACCCCGAACTGACCGTCAAAGCGGTGATGCTGCGCAAGTTTGGCCAGGAGATCATCCGCATTTTGGGCGGACGGCGCATTCACCCCAATTTCGCCGTGCCGGGCGGTGTCAACAAGGCGCTGACGGCTGCCGAGCGCGACACCATTTTGGCCGGTGCCGATGAAGCCATCGCCACCACCCAAATTGGCCTGGCCGTGATGAAAGACTGGGCCGAGAAGAACGCCGAAGACATCAACAAATTCGCCGTCTTCTCCACCGGCTACTTTGGCCTGGTCAAGCCCGGCAACGCCCTCGAACTGTACGATGGCGACATCCGCCTGGTTGATTCGGCTGGCAAGCAGCTTGAGCTGTTCGACCCCGCCAACTACCTCGATTACATCGCCGAACACGTCGAGAGCTGGTCGTATCTCAAGTTCCCTTACTACAAGAAGATGGGCTACCCCAACGGTGTGTATCGCGTTGGCCCGCTCGGTCGCTGCAACGCCTCGGACAAAATCGCCACCCCGCTGGCCGATGCCGAACTGAAGGTCTTCAAGGGCATGAATGGCGGCAAACCGATCGAAAACACCCTGCACTACCACTACGCCCGCCTGATCGAGACGCTCTACGCCATCGAACAGGCCAAAGTGCTGCTCGACGACCCCGACATCCTCAGCACCGAAATTCTCAACACCCGCAAGGATTACAAAGGTGTGGGCGTCGGCGTGATCGAAGCGCCGCGTGGCACCCTCATCCACCACTACTGGGCCGATGAGAATGGCAAGCTGGAGCGCGTCAACCTGATCGTCTCCACCGGCCACAACAATTGGGCCATGTCCAACGCCGTTGATAGCGTCGCCAAGACTTACGTCAAGGGGCCGAACGTGCAGGAAGGCATGCTCAACCGGGTCGAGGCC
>CAZSFD010000097.1:0-17964 GCA_964606085.1 uncultured Anaerolineaceae bacterium | reverse complement strand
TTATCGAATTACGATTATCGAATCACGATTATCGAATCACGAAGATCGAATTACGATTATCGAATCACGACTATCGAATCACGAAGATCGAATTACCAACCATCATTCATCTGGAAAAGGCATTTCTTCTGCCAGCGCGTACGGCCCGACCTTTGGCCAGGTCGCCGGGTCGGCGGGGCGGATTTCGCCGGTGCGGGTGATCACTTCGGCGGCGTAGCCGTCGCGGTGCAGCAGGGGCAGCGGACGCTTGCGATGGCCGAACAGACGGCGCATGATGGTGGAATGGTAATGAAAAATTTCGCGGTCAGCGGGGTAGGCGGCGAAGATGCTCTCGAAGGCGGCCACGAACTCGGCAATGTAGGCCGGCGTGACGGTTTCGAGGTGGTTGATCACCCAGCAGCGATCCTCGTATTCCCAGTAGTACGACAGGCCGATGAAATCTCCTTGCCGCGTGATGTATGGAAAGAACGGAAACGCCCGGCAGATGATCGAGCGGTAGTTACGCTGGCAGCGCAGGTGGCCCTGGCATTCGATCAGCAGTTGGCCTTCGGGTGCTTCGGCGCGCAGGCGTTCGGTTTCGGCCTGGTCTGCCACTTCCCAAATGTGCCACATATCGGTGACTTTTTCGAGATAATCCCACTCGGCGAAGTAGGCGGTCGGCACGGCATGGCGCGTATCGCAGCAGAAAGGCACGCCATATTCATTGTAAGGCGCGCACTTCTGGCCGCAGTCGAAGGCGGTGATGGGGGCGTCGAATTGGGCGTAAAGCTGGGCGAAATGGGGGTGGGGCATAGGTGGCAAGGATACCACGAAAGCTCCGGTCGAGTACGCTTTGATCAACCTGAAAAATCGGCTTAATAATTTTAAGCCTCCCGTAGACCTCGCTTAACCTCTGCGTGCTATAATCTTTTCATCTCACCTGCCACCTGCCAACCTGTCATGTCCTTCGTCCACCTCCACACCCACACCGTCTACTCCCTGCTCGATGGCTTCTCGAACATCAAGAAGCTGGTCAAGCGCGCCAAAGAAATGGACATGCCCGCCCTGGCCATCACCGACCACGGCACGATGTTTGGCGCGGTCGAATTTTACAACGCCGCCCTCGATGCCGGCATCAAACCGATCATCGGCGTGGAAACGTACATGGCCGCCCGGCGCATGAGCGACCGCGACTCGAAGCTCGATAAGCGCTCCAGCCACCTGCTGCTGCTGGCCGAAAACCAGACCGGCTACCAAAACCTGCTCAAACTCGTCTCCGCCGCCCAGACCGACGGTTTTTACTACTACCCCCGCATTGACCACGATCTGCTCGCCCAGCATTCCGAAGGGCTGATCGCCACCTCGGGCTGCATGTCTGCCGAAATTCCGCGCGATTTGCTTGAAGAACGCCCCGACGAAGCCGTGCGGCGCATGAACTGGTATTACGACGTGTTCGGCCCAGACCGCTTCTACGTCGAATTGCAGCAGCACAACATCAAAGAGATCGTAGATTTGAACCGCAAGCTGGTCGAACTGGGAGCGCGCTACTCGGCCAAATTTGTGGCCACCAACGATGTCCACTATATCAACGCCGACGATGCCCAATACCAGGACGTGCTGCTCGCCATTCAGACCGGTAAAGCCCTCAGCGACCCCGACCGGATGCGTTACGAGAGCCAGACCTTCTACTTGCGCTCGCCGCAGGAGATGAGCCGCCTGTTTGCCGAAATCCCCGAATCGCTCAGCAACACCATCACCATTGCCGAGCGCTGCCAGGTGGATTTGGGCTTCAAGGGTTATCACCTGCCGGAGTTCCCCGTTCCCGAAGGCTACACCGCCGAAACCTACCTGCGCCACCTGTGCGAGGCGGGCCTGGAACTGCGCTACGGCATGAACAAAGACGCCCCCATCATCCGCGAGCGGCTCGATTTTGAGTTGAATGTGATCGGCACGATGGGCTTCAATGCTTATTTCTTGATCGTGTGGGATTTGTGCCGCCACGCCCGTGAAAATGGCATCTGGTACAACACCCGCGGTTCGGGGGCGGGTTCGTTAGTGGCGTACTCGTTGTTTATCACGCTGGTAGATCCCATCGAACACAACCTGCTCTTCGAGCGCTTCCTCAATCCGGGGCGCGTCTCGATGCCCGATATTGACCTCGACTTCCGCGACGACCGCCGGGCCGAGATGCTCGTCTACGCCGCCCAAAAATATGGCGATGACAAAGTGGCCCAGATCATCACTTTCGGCACGATGGCCGCCCGCGGGGCGCTGCGCGACGTGGCGCGGGTGATGGAAATCCCCATCCCCGAAGTAGATAAGATCGCCAAGCTCGTCCCCAATATCCCCGGCAAGCCCGTTTCGCTCTCGCAAGCGCTGGAGGAAGTCACCGAGTTCAAAGCCGCCTACGATTCTGACCCCAAGATGAAAGCCCTGGTGGATACCGCTATCCACATGGAAGGGGTGGTGCGCAACGCCGGTACGCACGCCGCCGGGCTGGTCATCTCCGATAAGCCCATCACCGAATACCTGCCCATTCACCGGCCCACATCCGGCTCCGATGAATCGCCCGTCAAAACCGTCACCCAGTTTGAGATGGGCATCCTCGACAGCATGGGCATGCTCAAGGTAGATTTCCTCGGCCTCTCCACGCTGACGGTGATGGCGCGCGCTTGTGACATGATCAAGAAACGCCACGGCAAGGAATACGATCTCACCAACATCCCGCTCAACGACCCCGAAACGTTCAAGCTGCTGGGCGATGGTAAGACGGCAGGGGTCTTTCAGCTTGAAGGTCAGGGGATGACGCGTTGGGTGGTGGAGATGAAGCCGCGCAACCTGGATAACATCATCGCTATGGTGGCACTCTACCGCCCCGGCCCAATGGACTTCATCCCCAGCTACATTAAGCGCATGAACGGCGAGGAACCGATCGAATACCGCCATCCCGCCCTCGAACCGATCTTCTGCGACACCTACGGCATCCCCGTTTACCAGGAACAGATCATGCGCGCGGCGGTCGAAATCGCCGGCTTCTCGCGCTCCGAATCGGACGATTTGCGCAAGGCCATCTCGAAAAAGATGGCCGATAAGATCGCCAAGAACAAGGAGAAATTCATCAAGGGCGCGGTCGAGCGCGGCGTGATGGACAAGGCCACCGCCACGGCAATTTTTGAAGATTGGGAGCAGTTTGCGAGGTATGGATTCAATAAGTCGCATGCGGCAGATTATGGTCTCGTCTCTGTCCAGACTGCCTACCTCAAGGCGCATTACCCCGCCGAGTATATGACGGCGTTGATGTCGGTCTTCAAAGACGACAGCGCCAAGATTTCCCTCTACATCACCGAGGCGCGTTCGCTCAAGCTCGAAATTCTGGCCCCGGATGTCAACCATTCGAGCATTGATTTCACCATCGAAGATTTGCCTGATGGCAAGCAGGGTATTCGCTTTGGGCTGAGCGCCGTCAAAAACGTGGGCGTTGGGCCTGTCGAGACGCTCGAAGCGGCCCGCAAAGATGGCGGCCCCTTCAAAGACCTGAACGACTTCGCCCGTCGGGCGGATTTACGCGCCGTGGGCAAGCGCGCCCTCGAAAGTATGATCAAAGTCGGCGCATTGGATCGCTTTGCCCCGCGTCAGCAGCTTCTCAACGGGCTGGATCAGATCATGGCCGCCAGCGCCTCGCATTTCAAGGCGGCTGACAGCGGGCAGATGAGCCTGTTCGGCGCACACACCGGCATTGCCGATGACATCCGCCTGCCTGTCGTGACGCAGGAAGTGAACCGGCGCGAAATTCTCAATTTCGAGCGCGAATTGCTCGGCCTGTACGTTTCCGATCACCCGCTCAGCCCGGTGATGGACAAACTCACCCAGGCCGTCTCGCACTTCGCCGGGCAACTGGGCGAGGCTGCCCACGGCGAGGCGGTGCGCGTAGCCGGGCTTGTCGTGCGCATTCGCCATCATCAGACCAAATCGGGCAAGCCGATGGCCTTTGCCACCCTCGAAGATATCCAGGGCAACATCGAACTGGTCGTCTTCCCGCGCACCTGGGAAAAATATCAAAAAGTGCTGGTGATGGATCAAATTGTGATGGTGGATGGCAAGGTGGATAACCCCGGCGGCGGCGAGCCGAAAATTTTGGTGGATGTGGTCAGCACCGAATTTACCTACGTTACCCCGCTGCAAGCCCCGTCTGCGGCGCCCGTCTACGACGACCCGTGGATGAGTGACTCTGGTGAAGGTGAAGTAACGTCGCTGCCGTGGGAGCGCGGGGAGCAGGGGAGCGACGGAGAAGGGGGGC
Organism: uncultured Anaerolineaceae bacterium; assembly: GCA_964606085.1. Classification (GTDB taxonomy): domain Bacteria; phylum Chloroflexota; class Anaerolineae; order Anaerolineales; family UBA4823; genus CAIQJJ01. Next base: position 13,688 of record CAZSFD010000097.1, on the reverse strand, counting down.
AGGGGAGTAGACTTGCTAACCCACCTGCACATCAGCAAACAGCCAAACCTGCAACCCTTAAGCCTTCCAATCCTCCAGCCATCCATCCTGCAAGTTCTCAATTGGTAAATCAGCCAATCAGCAAACCTGCGGTATCGCGACCTTCAAACCCTTCGGCAAGCCCAGGGCAGGCCTCTCAACCTGCAACCGCAACCGTCAAACCTGCACCCCCCAAACGCGTTGCCGAACCCGAACCCGCCTACAAGGGCAGCATTCCTCCGCCTCCCGACAACTTCCCCGACGAATGGGAAGCGACCGAAGTCGTGCCAGGCGGTTTTGTGCTGGAGGGCGAGCGCAGCGCACCCTTGCCCGATGTGACGCCCCTGGTGCAGCCGGTTTTGGCTGATCCAGAAGAAGCGGATGAGCCAGAAGAGCTGCCATCACTGATGGAAACGGTGGCTGCGGTAGTCGAAAATCTGCCTCCTCCGCCAGGGGAAACAGAGACGCCGAGCATCCCTCCTGCCGCCAGCCTTGTCCCCTATTGGGTTGCGCCACAGTCCGCGGCCGAGGAGGGTGGCGACGAAATCCGCATGGTGACCATCACCATCCGTACATGCGGCGATAAGGTGCGCGATAACCTGCGCCTGCGTCAGGTGTTCGGGGTTCTGTTCTCCTATCCTGGGAATGACCGCTTTGCCTTTGTCGTTTACGAGCGCGGGCGCGGCTACCGCATCGAATTTCCCAATTTCACCACCGGGCTTTCCCCTGATCTGACCAGCCGTCTGCACCAGATGATGGGTGCGGAGAATGTACGGATCGAGCCTTTACTGCTGCATTGACCCCTAACCCGCATAAAGCGGAACGAGCAGGGTGTTAACCCAGGCAATGCTTGTTTTGTGTGCAAGGATTTCGCGGGTTAGGCACTCTTGACCTGTTGAAAATTGCGCTTATAATTCAATTATTGAATTTTGAAGCCGGGGCGGGCCTGCCAACACCAGACCCGCCTTATCTTTTCCGCCATGCTAAACGAAGCCTCCTCGACCGAAACCCGCGACATGGGCCTGCTCGAACAAATCGAGCGCGACCCCGATGTCAACCAGTCCACCCTGGCCGATCAGCTTGGCGTGGCGGTGGGCACGGTCAACTGGCATCTCAAACGCCTGATTTCCAAGGGGTATGTCAAGGTCAAGCGCGCCGAACGCAAGAAACTCCGCTACATTATCACCCCCGAGGGCATCGCACACCGCGCCCGTTTGACGGTAGATTATGTCGAGCAATCAATGTTGCTCTACCGCAACACGCGCCAGCGCGCCAGTCAACTGGTTGCTGAGGTCAAGCGCGCTGGTTACGACTCTATCCGCATTGATGGCGGCGCCGATGGCGCCGACCCCGTTCACGCCGCCAAAGGCAACGCCACCTACGCCGACATCGTGGATATTTGCCGGCTCACTTGCATCGAGCAAGGCGTGGCCGTGGCAGACGACCCTCATTTGCCCGTGTTGCAGGTGCGCGGGTGGCGGGTTTCGCTGATTCTTCCGGTTGAAGGTTAGGAGATACACATGAGAGAGTCAAAAGTTTCTGATGGAGTCGGAATCGCGCGGGATAACCTTCAACCTTCAGCCTTCAACCCTGCCACCTTGCCACCTGCCACCCACATCATCGTCACCGGCGGGGCGGGCTATATTGGTTCGCTGCTGGTGGGAGAACTGCTGCGCCTGGGCTGCCGCGTGACGGTGGTGGACGATCTGCTCTACGGCGGCGAAGCGCTGCTGGCGTATTTTCCTGACCCCAATTTTCGTTTCGTCAAGGCCAACGTGTGGGAGCCGCGGGTTATTCGCGATGCCATTGTGGATGCCGAGCGCGCCGGCGGGGCCGCGCCCTATGGCGTGATCCATCTGGCGGGGGTGGTGGGCTTCCCGGCGTGTCAGGCGGTGGGGCGGCAGGTGGCCTGGCGTTACAACGTGGAGGCCACGCAGCGTGTCTTCGAGCAGGCCGTGGCAGCCGGGGCGAAACGTTTTATCTTCGCCTCGACCTACAACGTCTACGCCCTCGTTCCCGGCGGCAAACCAGTGACCGAAGAATCGCCGCTCAGCCCGCAATCGCTCTACGCCGAAACCAAGCTGGCCGCCGAGCGCTATCTGCTCGGCCAGGCGCACAGCGATTGCCTGCCGGTCATCTTCCGCCTGGCGCATCTGTATGGCATCTCGCCGCGCACCCGTTTCGATACGCTGATCAACCAGTTCGTGCTGGATGCCTACCTGCGCCGCGAACTGCTCATCTACCAGCGCGGCTACTCACGCTCGTTCATCCACGTGCAAGATGCCGTGCGCGGCCTGCTACTCGGCTTGCAGGCCCCCCAAAGCGACGTGTACAACCTCGGCTCGGAGGCTGGCAACCACACCAAAGATGACATCGTCGGCCTGATCACCCGCCGCCTGCCCGAAACCAGCGTCAGCTACAAAGATATGACCTTCGGCGGCGACATGCGCGATATCACCGTTTCGTTCGAGAAAATCAAAGCCGAACTGGGCTTTACGGCCCGCTTCACCGCCGAAGATGGCGTGCGCGAAGTGTTGAACGCGCTCAAATCGGGTTTAATCCGCGACCCGCAGGATGTTCATTACCGCAATTCCCATTTCATTGTGAGCTAACCATGACAACTTCTTTCTGGTCCGATAAACGCGTAATCGTCACTGGCGGCGCCGGCTTCTTGGGTTCGTATGTATTGGCAAAGCTCAAGGAACGTGGCGCGGCACAGATTTTCGTTCCGTACATCGAACAGTACGATTTGTGCGATGTCAACGCCATTCGGCGCATGTATGCTGACGCCGAATCCGTGTCCTCGGAAAAACCGCTAAAAACGCTGGTGATCCATTTGGCAGCGTTGGTTGGCGGCATTGGTGCCAACCGCGAACGGCCGGCAGAGTTCTTCTACGTCAACCTGATGATGGGCGTGCAACTCATTCACGAGGCATGGCAGCGCGGCCTCGAAAAATTCGTCACCATTGGCACCATCTGCGCCTATCCCAAGTTTACGCCGATCCCGTTCAAAGAAGATGATCTGTGGATGGGCTACCCCGAAGAGACCAACGCCCCCTACGGCCTGGCGAAGAAAATGCTGCTGGTGCAATCACAGGCTTACCGCCAGCAATATGGTTTCAACGGCATTTTCCTGCTGCCGGTGAATCTCTACGGCCCGCGTGATAACTTCGACCTGGAGACCGGCCACGTCATCCCCGCGCTGATCCGCAAATTCATCGAAGCGCAGGAGCGCGGCGAAAAACACGTTACTCTGTGGGGCGATGGCTCGCCAACCCGTGAATTTTTCTACGCCGAAGATGCCGCCGAAGGCATTTTGTTGGCCGCCGAACACTACAATGGTGATGAACCTGTCAACCTGGGTTCAGGCATGGAGATCAGCATCAAAGACCTGGCAACGAAGATTGCCACGCTCACCGGCTTCGACGGCGAGATCATCTGGGATACATCCAAGCCCAACGGCCAGCCGCGCCGCGCCCTGGATGTGAGCCGGGCCGAACAATATTTCGGCTTCCGGGCGCAGATGTCGTTCGATGAGGGGCTGCGGCGGACAATTGAGTGGTATAAGCAGTCAAAGGTCGAAGGTCAAAAGTCGAAAGTTGGTTGAGTAAGGAGAGTGTTGCAATGCAAACGCCTGCCTTGATGAAAATTGAGAAAGATATTCAGCAATTGCCCTTGAACGAACGATTGTTGCTGATTGAGCAGCTTGCGCGCCAACTTAGAATGGAACTGGCTGCATCGGTTTCTATAGATGCGCAACTTTCTCTGATGGCCAATGATCCGGCAATTCGACGGGAAATCCGAGAAACCGCTTGACCTTTACGGAACACGCATCACGCAACACGTTTGATCCATGTCATCAACCCCGATTTCATCATCATCCACCATCATCCTCCGCCCCACCCGCGGCCTGGCCTCGCTGAATTTAGGCGACCTGTGGGTGTACCGCGAGTTGATCTTCTTCATGGTCTGGCGCGACATCAAGGTGCGCTACAAACAGACCGCGTTGGGGGCCTCGTGGGCGATCTTGCAGCCATTTTTGCAGATGGTGGTGTTTTCGCTGCTGTTTGGGCGTGTGGCGCAGTTGCCCTCCGAGGGCGTGCCGTACCCCATTTTCACCTTCGTGGCGCTGCTGCCGTGGGGATTGTTCGCCAAGGCCCTCAACGACGCCGGGCGTTCGCTGGTTAACAACCGCAATATGCTCACCAAGGTCTACTTCCCCCGACTGGTGATTCCCATCTCGTCGGTGCTGGCAGGCGTGGTGGATTTCGCCATCGCCTTCAGTGTGCTGGTGGCGATGATGGGCTACTACCATGCCACTGGTGAGTTCATGTTTCAATTCAGTTGGGCGCTGCTCACCTTGCCGCTCTTCCTGCTGCTGGCCATTGTCACCGCCCTCGGCGCCAGCCTATGGCTTTCGGCCATGAATGTGCTGTACCGCGACATCGGCCACATCCTGCCATTTCTGACACAGTTCTGGCAGTTCATCACCCCGGTGGCGTACTCTGCCACCATTGTCACTGGCGCGTGGCGCTGGATTTACGCCCTCAACCCGATGGTGGGCGTGGTCAACGGCTTCCGCTGGGCGCTGCTTGGCACTGATACCGCCCCCGATGCGCTGATGGCGCTTTCTGTGGTGGTCGCCATCGTCTTGCTCGTCAGCGGTCTGTTCTATTTCCGCAATATGGAACGCACTTTTGCGGATGAAATCTGATATGACTGACACTGTAATTCGCGTCGAAAACCTGGGCAAGCAATATAAGCTGGGCGTTCAAACCGGTGGTTATCGCACGCTTTCCGAATCTATTGGCAACATTTTCCGCCACGAAACACGCAACGCGCAATACGTCTGGGCCTTGCAAAACATCTCCTTCGATGTGCAGCGCGGTCAGGTACTCGGCATCATCGGGCGCAACGGGGCTGGCAAAAGCACCCTGCTCAAAATTCTCTCACGCGTGACCGAGCCGACCGAAGGCCAGGCCGAAATTCGCGGGCGGGTGGGCAGCCTGCTCGAAGTGGGCACCGGCTTCCACCCCGAATTGACCGGGCGCGAGAATGTCTACCTCAACGGGGCCATCCTCGGCATGAAACGGGCTGAGATTGCGCACAAATTTGACGAAATTGTGGCCTTTTCCGAAGTGGAAAAATTCCTCGATACGCCCGTCAAGCGCTATTCGTCGGGCATGTATTTGCGCCTGGCGTTTGCCGTGGCCGCTCACCTCGAACCCGAAATTTTGGTAGTGGATGAAGTGCTGGCGGTCGGTGATGCTGAATTTCAAAAGAAGTGCATGGGCAAGATGAGCGACGTGGCCGAGGCCGGGCGCACGGTGCTGTTCGTCAGCCACAACATGAGCGCCATCCTGCGCCTGACCGAGGAGACGATTGTGCTGGACAAGGGCCGCCTGGCCTACCGCGCCCCCACCCCCCAGGCCGTAGATTATTACATGGCCGCCGGTTTCGACCGCGCCGGTGAGCGCACCTGGGCCGCCGACGAAGTTCCCGGCGACGCTGCTCCCTTCCGCCCGTTGGCGCTGCGTGTGCGCAACCCCCACGACCAGGCCGTGGACACGCTGCGCTCGAGCGAGGCGATCACCATTGAAGTGGAATATCAGCTTGATGCGCCCATCACCGGCCTGCGCGTGGGCATCTACCTGCTGACGATGCGCGGCGAATACGTGTTTACCTCGTTCGACACCGACGACCCGGCACAGTTCGACCAGTTGGGCACACGCCGGGCCGGGCGTTTCGTCAGCAAAGCCACCATTCCCGCCAATTTGCTTAACGAAGGACGTTACGTGTTGGCGGTCAATGCCAGCAGCTTCCGCGTGCGGCGTTATTTTCAAGATGAGCAGGCTTTGGCCTTCACCGTGGATGGCGCCGGCGCGCCCGGCAAGCACTGGTCCGAGCCGCGGCTGGGCCCCGTGCGGCCAGATTTGAATTGGACGATTCAAGAACTGAGCGGTAGATGAAAAATTTGGTCGCGGCATTCTTCCGCTTCCATTGCCCCCGCGATTAACACCAATTCGGTGACCGTTTCGGCCAGCGTTTGCCGTGGATTCAAAACAAAAATACCCGGAACGTGCCGCCCAGCAGCGAGATGATCTTCCAGATGGCCGGGCATCGAACGCCGGTTGCGGGTGACAAGCGAAAAATTGTGGGCTTCGCACCAAGATAGAATATCTGGATCTGGGGTGCCCAGGCCCGGCGCACCTGGATCGCCGATCATCCACACGATAATATCGGCAGATTGGCGATGGATGGCCGAACGGATCGGGTGCTCGATATGCTCATCAAGCAAATAGTGGATTTGGCTCATGGATGATACTCGGCACGACGTTCAGCCAGAACATGACGCAGTTTCTGCACCGCTGGCGATGGATTACGCCTCTGTTCCTCTCGCATCTGTTCGCCATAAGCCAGCCAATCGGCCAGGTAAGCGCTAACGGCATCTTTGTTGTGCAGATAGTAGGTAATGGTGGCATAAACCTGTTCGAGCGAGATTGACGGGTAACAGGCTGCAATCTCTTCCGGCGACAGGCTGCGATGGACGAAATCGTACAGAATGATTTCAATACCCACCCGTGTCCCTTTCAGGCGAATGTCATCCGATGATAGGAAATCAAAATAATCTTCCAGTTTCATGGCAAAATCCTCTTGATTTGATTATACTCTCAGGCCGTTTTCGATGAAACTCACCAAATCTTCCCTCAAAGACCTCCTCGGCGGCCTGCCCTGGTTGCCCGAACTTTACTGGCAGGTACGCAACCCGGGCCGATCTGTTTCGGCCAAGTTTGATTTAACGCGCCTGCAAACCGTCCTACCCGCCTGGGTCTCCGACGCCACCGAAGCGCGCCGACACATGACACCGGGCAACGTGACACCGAAGAACATCTTCCTCTTCGCTTCCCAGCGTTACTGGCTCGAACACGTCACCCTGCTTGGCCTGGCGCTTTCCGGCCAGGGACACAACGTCCACCTGGCATACCTGCCCTACGCCGAGTGGATGAAGCCGCTCAACCGCTTCGACGCCCGCCGCCAGAGCATTTATATTTACACTGTGCTCAGCCAGGCCGAACCGCTGCTGCAAATCATTCCGCTGATCGGCATGGAAAAAGCCCCTAAGTTGGATGCTGACCTGCAAGCCGCCATCGAACTGACCGCCCTGCGCGACACCCAATACACCCTGCAGGTCGAAGATGTATCTACCGATAGCGATTTGTACCGCCTGCGCCTGGAACGCGACAGCGATGCCGCCCGTTCGGCGTTGGATTGGCTGCGGGCGCAAAAACCCGATGTGGCCATCATCCCCAACGGCACAATTTTGGAGTTCGGCGCCATTTACCAGACCGCCCGCCATCTTGGCATCCCAACGGTAACCTACGAATTCGGCGAGCAGCGCGGCCGCCTGTGGCTGGCGCAAAACGCCGAAGTGATGCGCCAAAACACCGACGACCTTTGGGCCGCCCGCCGCAACACACCCCTGACTTCTGCTCAACTAGAACAGGTACAGACGCTTTTCGCTGCCCGCCAGCGCGCCAGCCTGTGGGAGAACTTTGCTCGCCGCTGGCAGGGTACGCCCTCCGAAGGCGGCGAGAAGGTGCGCGCCACGCTTGGGCTGGATGCCCGCCCCCTGGTGTTGCTCGCCACCAACGTCATCGGCGACAGCCTGACCCTCGGGCGGCAGGTCTTTTCCGACAGTATGACCGAGTGGTTGGAGCGCACGGTGCGTTGGTTCGCCGAACACGCCGAAGCGCAACTGGTCATCCGCATTCACCCCGGTGAGTTGATCACCAAAGGCCCGTCAGTGGCCGATGTGGTCAATCGTACTCTCCCGACCATCCCCTCGCACATCCACCTGATCTCCGCCGATGCCAAGATCAACACCTACGACATCGTCGAGATCGCCGACCTGGGGCTGGTCTACACCACCACCGTAGGCATGGAAATGGCGATGAGCGGCGTGCCGGTGATTGCCGTGGGCAACACGCATTACCGCGGCAAAGGCTTCACCCTCGATGCCGATAGCTGGGAGGCCTTCTTCGAGACGTTGGCAAGCGTGCTGGCCGCCCCGCAGTCGCACCGCCTGAGCCGCCAGCAGGTGGATCAGGCCTGGAATTACGCTTATCGCTTTTTCTTCGAGTATCCGCATCCCTTCCCCTGGCATCTGCTCCATTTTTGGCGCGACCTGGATGAATGGCCGCTTGGCCGAGCGCTGGGCGAAGAGAAATTTGCTCAGACGTTGCGTTATCTGATCGGTGAACCGGTCATCTGGTAATCAGCAATCAGCACTCAGCAATCAGAAATAAGGAGCTTCTTATGAACATTCTCGTCACCGGCGGGGCCGGGTATATCGGCAGTCACACGTGCGTGGAATTGCTCAACGCAGGCTACGAAGTGGTGGTGATAGATAACCTCTACAACAGCAAAGAAGAATCGCTGCGGCGCGTGCAGGAAATTGCTGGCAAGCCGCTGACCTTCCACAAAGTGGATTTGCTCGACCGCCCGGCGCTCGAAGCTGTGTTCGACCAGCACAGCATTGACGCCGTGATCCACTTCGCCGCGCTCAAGGCCGTGGGTGAATCGGTGGCGCGCCCGCTCGATTACTACCACAACAATATTACTGGTACGATCTACCTGTGCCAGGCGATGGCCAAGCGCGGCGTGAAGAACCTGGTCTTCAGCTCGTCGGCCACTGTTTATGGCGAAGATAACCAGCCGCCCCTGGTGGAGACGATGCGCACCTCGGCCACCAATCCCTATGGCTGGTCAAAGGTGATGATGGAACAGGTATTCCGTGATTGGCACGTGGCCGTTCCCGAAACCAACATCATCATGCTGCGCTACTTCAACCCGGTTGGCGCGCACATCAGCGGGCGCATCGGCGAAGACCCCAATGGCGTGCCGCTGAACCTGCTGCCGTTCGTGACCCAGGTAGCCGTGGGTATCCGCCCGTCGCTGAAAGTCTTCGGCAACGACTACCCCACGCCCGATGGCACCTGTCTGCGCGATTACATCCACGTGGTAGATTTGGCCCTCGGCCACGTCAAGGCGGTCGAAAAGCTGGCCGAGAACCCCGGTGCAACCGCCTACAACCTGGGAACGGGCCGCCCGAACAGCGTTCTCGAAGTCATTCACGCTTTCGAGCGCGTCACCGGCGTCAAAATCCCCTATGAAATTGTGGCCCGCCGCCCCGGTGACCTGCCCACCTCGTTCGCCGACCCAGCCAAGGCCAACCGCGAACTCAACTGGCACGCCACCCACACGCTTGATGAAATGTGCGCCGACGCCTGGCGCTGGCAATCCAACAATCCGAAAGGATACGAAGCATAGTTTTGTCGTAGGGCGAAATTAATTTCGCCCTACATAAAGGATTTGGTAGGGGGGACCGATTCCCTGAGAATTTTTAGCAGGAGGTCCCTATGAAGGAACAAGGATTCAAAGAATTTCCCCGATACAAGAGCATCACCCGTTTAGATTATCCCCATAAACATCTCTTCGGCTGGCTTGTCCGTGTGGTTTACAACGGCCAGATGGTGCGCAAGTATTTCATGGATCGCGAATATAACAGCCCTGAAGCTGCTCTCGAAGCCGCCCTGGATTTTCGCAACGAAACCGAGCGTGACCTGGGCAAGCGCCGTTCGGAACGCCCTGTGATTACGCAGACGAGCAGCCAACGACCCGGCATTGTGGGCGTCCACCGGACGCAGCGCCGCACTCGCAGTGACCGCGGCAACGTGCGCGATGTGTACGAAGTCACCTGGACGGAGCCTTCGGGCAAAATCGGGCGGACGTGCGTGAGCATCCGCAAATATGGCGAAGAAGGCGCGTTCCGCCGGGCCTGCGAAATTCGCCAGGCCAAAGAGCGCCAGTATTACACAGAGCCAGAGTGCGCGTAGCGAAGACTTCCGAAGTTTCTGGCGAACCGAAGGTTCGCAAACTTCGGAAGTCTGAAGTGGAAGTGTTATGACCGATACCGACATCAAGCGCCAGGTGCGCGAGTTCTATAACCAGGTAGGCTGGCAAGAAGTCTCAGATGGTGGCGACAACGAACGTCGCTACCAAAATGCCCATTACGAAGACCTGCGCCCGGTCAGCCGCGACTACATCCACAATTGCCACCTGCGCTTGTGTCGGCACTTGGCGTCCACGGGTAAATACTTGCTTGATGCCGGTTCGGGGCCGATCCAGTATCCCGAATATCTGGAATACTCAAAAGGCTACCACTATCGCGTCTGTGCTGACATCTCGATTGGCGGCTTGCAGGAAGCCCGCAAGCGCATTGGCGCTCACGGCCTGTTTGTGGTGTGCGATATTGCCAACCTGCCCTTCAAGGCCGATGCCTTCGATGGCGTCGTATCCCTGCACACCATCCACCATCTGCCCAACGACGAACACGCCCGCGCCTACGCTGAACTCTTTCGCGTGTTGGCTCCCGCCCGTTCGGCGGCCATCGTCAACGGCTGGGGCAGCGCGCCGCTGGCAAATTTCGCAGACGGGATGGTCAAGCTTTATCGAAAGGTCAAAGGTCGAAAGTCGAAAGTCGAGGGGTTGCAAGTTGAAGGTTCGCAAGTTGAAAGTTCAAGTCAACCTGCAACCTGCAACCTGCAACCTTCAACCTTGCGACCCTCCGGCACGTTCGTCAAAAAGCACGATGCCCCCTGGTTCCAGCGCGAAATTGCCAGCTGCATCCCGGCGGAGATTTGGGTGTGGCGCACGGTGAATGTCCACTTCCTGCGCACGTTCGTACACGAGCGTTTCGCCGGGCGGTTTCTGCTGCGCCTGCTTTTCTGGCTCGAAGAACGTTGGCCGCATTTTTTGGGTAAGGTGGGGCAGTATCCGATTATTGTGTTTAAGAAGCGGTGAATGGTTATTCGATAATCGTTATTCGATCTCGGAGATCGAATAACGATTATCGAATAACGAATACCACCCTTCACCCTGGAGGTTCCATGAACTGGTCTGATCAAATCATCCTCGTCACCGGCGGCACCGGTTCGTTTGGCAAGCAGTTTGTCGAGATCATGCTCAACGAGTATCACCCATCCAAGTTGATCATCTTCAGCCGCGATGAACTCAAGCAGCACGAAATGCGCGTAATGGGTTTCGACCACCCATCGTTGCGCTACTTCATCGGCGATGTGCGTGATGAAGAGCGTTTGCGCCGGGCGATGAATGGTGTAGACATTGTGGTTCATGCTGCGGCGCTCAAGCAGGTTCCCGCCTGCGAGTACAACCCGATGGAAGCGGTCAAGACCAACATCCTGGGCAGCAGCAACGTGATTGATGCTGCCCTGGATGCCGGGGTGAAGAAGGTGTTAGCGCTCAGCACCGATAAAGCGGTCAACCCGGTCAACCTGTATGGCGCGACCAAACTGGCGGCTGAGAAGCTCTTCGTGCAATCGAACGCTTACGCCGCCGGGTCGGCCACGCGTTTTGCCTGCGTGCGATACGGCAACGTGGTGGGCAGCCGCGGCAGCGTGGTGCCGATCTTCATCCGCCAGCGACAGAACGGCAAATTGACCCTCACCGACGAGCGCATGACGCGCTTCTGGTTGACGTTGGAACAGGGCGTGCGCTTCGTCATCCGCTGCGTGGAAGAGATGCAGGGCGGCGAAGTTTTCGTGCCGAAAATCCCCAGCACACGCATCGTAGATTTGGCGAAAGTGATCGCCCCCGAGGCCGAGTACGAAGTCACCGGCATCCGCCCTGGCGAAAAGCTCCACGAAGTGCTGATTCACGAGGACGAAGCCCGTTCGACCGTCGAACTCGATGACATGTTCGTCGTCCAACCCACCGGCAGCCTATGGTTCGGCCACCAATGGCAGCAACGCGGCAGATCGCTTCCCGATGGCTATCGTTACGCCAGCGACAATAATCCAGTTTGGCTTTCAACCGAACAAATTAAGGAAATCGTCGCGCCGTTTGAGCGCGAAGTTATTAAGCAAGCAGTAGGATGAAGAAAGCGAAAAGCGACAGGCGAAAAGGGATACATTCTCGGTTATCCCTTTTCGCTTTGCGCTTTTCGCTTGCCCCCCATGCGTATCCTCATCACCGGAGCCTCTGGCCTCCTGGGTCTGAACCTGGCCCTGGATGCCAGCCAAGCGCATACGGTCTTCGGCGTAGCCAACCAGCACGCTCTCCAGGGTACGCCCTTCCCGGTCTTGCAGGCTGATCTGACCGCCCCTGGTGAGATCGAACGCTTGCTCGACGCCACACAACCCGATTGGGTGATCCACTGTGCCGCATTGGCGAACGTTGACGCCTGCGAAACAGACCCCCAATTGGCACATCGCATCAATGCCGAAGTTCCCGAAAAGTTCGCGCTTGTCGCGAAGGGCGGAGCGCGGCTGGTACACATTTCGACCGATGCGGTGTTCGATGGTGTGAAGGGCAACTACACCGAAGACGATCAACCCAACCCGCTGTCCGTTTATGCCCGGACGAAGCTGGCCGGTGAACGCGCCGTTTTGCAGGCCAACCCCGGGGCCATCGTCGCCCGCGTTAACCTGTTTGGCTGGAGCATGGGCGGCAAGCGCAGCCTGGCCGAGTTGTTCGTCAACAACCTGGCGGCGGGCAAGGGCATGATGGGCTTCACCGATGTTTATTTTTGCCCGCTGCTGGTCAACGACATCGGCCCGATTTTGTTTGCCATGCTCGAAAAGGGGCTGAACGGGCTGTATCACGTCTTCGCCAGCGATGCCATGAGCAAGTACGATTTTGGTGTGGCAGTAGCGGAAAAATTTGGCCTGGATGCCAGCCTGATCACCCCCACCGTCGTGGCCGATTCCGGCCTGAAGGCGGCGCGCGCTCCTAATTTAATCATGTCTACCCACAAGTTATCCACCGCTTTGGGCTATGTTCCCCCCAGGTTATCCCCTGCTATCCACAGATTTTGGAGGCTTTATCAACAGGATTATCCGCAAAAATTACGCGGCATGGGCTGATGTGGCTGGAATGAACTCGCGGGCAGGCAGGATCAACCTTTCGCTATGCCCAACCATTCGCACATCCTTTGCTTCGAGTGTCAGTAAAGCGGCGGTTGTTCCATCAGCGGCAACAAATTCAACCTCGAAATGCTTGCCGCCCGCATAGACATGCACAGTTGCTCCAGCATCACCTTTTTTTAAGCCGTATTTTTTTATATCGTGAGTCAAAATCACGGTATCTAATTCTTGGATCATCATTTTTTCTCCATTTACCATCTATACAGGATAAGCGGTCACAAACCGAGGCAAATCAGAACCTTTCTCAATCATCCACACTGTACGCAAGGCGATCTATGGCCCAGAAGGGGTTGACAAGGTTCCATCAACAATGTATTTCGTGCCGTAGGGTGTCTCGATGATTTCGTGAATTTCTTCTACCTGGGCGATTTTCACCAGGCCATCTGCCAATAAAATTGCTTTTGTCTCATCGAAACCAAGCATCCGAAAATATCTTGCTTTTGATTTTCCAACCGGATGGCTTTCAGAAAGCAAATAGTTGATCAATTTTTCGGGCGGCACGATGGCCCTGGTATTGTGTGGAAGTTTCATCGTTAAATTGATTATAACAAGAGAATATCTTGGAGGAACTATGGACATCCAAATCGGCTCACGCCCGATTGGCGCAACTTACCCCACCTACTTCATCGCCGACATCGCCGCCAACCACGATGGCGACCTGGAACG
>CAZSFD010000096.1:0-18760 GCA_964606085.1 uncultured Anaerolineaceae bacterium | reverse complement strand
ATCGCGGATCAGCCCTGCCTGTTCGATGGGAATGGCCGCCTCGCGTCGTACACTTCCCCCGGCCTGGCAACCATAGGGAATCAACTGTTGATCTCGGTTCGAGACCAAATATAGGAACACCTTTTCATAGCCATAATTGGCTGCAATCAATTCGGCGATCTCTTGTGAAAGCTGCAAGGGGTCTAACAACGTCCCCACCCGGCGGTTGATGGCGATGCTGGTCTCAAGCTGCAAGAGCCGCTCTTGCTCGCGCTGGCGGTTGACGCCGACCAGCAGATTGGGCAATTCGGCGATTTCATACAACTTGTTCATGCCACGCTCAAAGACATTGGCGCGGGTGACCAGGTTGGGGTGCATTTTGAATTCTTGGCTGGGGGTTTTCCCTTGCGCCATGTGCAGGGCAAATTCAGCCGCCTGCCGTCCCACGTCGTCGGGCGAGGTTTCGATGGTGGCGGTCATACTCCCGTTGGCAATGGCCGCCAGGGCCAATGGGTCGCCATTGACACCCACCAGGATCACCTCTTCGGGCCGCCCTCCGAAGGAATGCAAAGCATCGCGCGCCGCCAGCGCCATCGAATCGGAGAGTGCGAAGATGGCGTTGGGTAAATCTTCGCCCTGCTCCAGCCGCTGGCGCAGGCGCGTTTCAATAGCTGCGTAGGCATCTTCGTATTTCCAATAGCTGGGGGCATGAACCACCGAAATCGCAGGAAAGGCTCTGAGCGCATCGTAGAAACCGTTAATGCGGCTGATCCCCCGGTCGCCGCCGCGGTCGAGCAAGCCCCCCAGACACAAAACCTGCCCCTGCCCGCCCAATGCCTGGGCGGTGAATTCACCGGCCAGGCACCCGGCCTCGTATAAGCCGGTAATCGAAATTAACCTGGGGTGGCGCAAAGGCGTTTCGACGAGGTAAATGATCGGCAGGCCGCTTTCCAGCAGGTGGTAGGCCACCGCGTCGGTGACATCGTTGCTGATCAACACGTCAATATTCTTGGCGCGAATCTCCTCATCGCCAAAACGCATTTCTTGTTCCAGGTTCGCTACCTTATACGAGGCCAGCGCCGGGTCATTTTCCAGAATTTCGATGGGGACGACCGTCATCCCCAGGCTTGCCAGGTTGCGCAGCACTGCGGCGCGCATCTGCACCCAATAGGGATCGCTGGGGAACACATGCACCCCCACGCGCAAATGGGCGTGTGAGGGTTGGCGCTGGGGTGGATGGCTGTCGCGGCTTTTCATCCTGTTATTTTACTGCATGGTCTTGTGAGTTTCTTCCAGATTTGCGCTGTCCCCGCCAGGGTGTGGCCTGGCGGGGACCAGGCGGTCAGCGTCAGCGCCATCTAGGCCAGGCGGATGTGATAGACGCGCCCGGCCTGGGTGGTAAATTCGACAGCGAGGGGTGAAGCCGCCTGGGTGGGGATGCTTACCCCCTCGCAGGTGACGGCGACAGCCCCGCTGGCGGTCAGGCGGCAGGGCTTGCCCAGCTTCGAGCAGATCATGGCATCAGTAAGTTTGCCGTCTTGCCAGGCCAAATCCACCTCGAAGCCGCCGCGGGCGCGCAGCCCCGTCACGCGGCCTTGCGGCCAGGCCGAGGGCAGCGCCGGAAGCAGGTTGAGGAAGCCCTCGTGGCTTTGCAGCAGCATCTCGATGACCCCCGCCGTCGCGCCGAAGTTGCCGTCAATTTGGAAGGGCGGGTGGGCGTCGAACAAATTGGGATAGAGACCGCCGCGGCTGTAGTTGAACTCCGCCGGGTCAATGGGCGTGAACAGGTCGGTGAGAATCTTCAAGGCGCGGTCGCCATCTTTCAGGCGCGCCCAGCAGTTCACCTTCCAACCCATAGACCAGCCCGTGCTTTCATCGCCGCGCAGGTCGAGCGAGCGCTTGCAGGCCGCGAACAGCTCTGGCGTAGCGCTTTCGGTGATCAGGCTGAAGGGGTGCAGGCCCATCAGGTGCGAGAAGTGGCGGTGGTGCGGGTCGGGGGACTCCCAATCTTTGAACCACTCTTGCAAATCACCTTTCTTCCCGATTTTGAAGGGGTACAGGCGGTCGCGGGCGGCCCTGA
The DNA here is from genome assembly GCA_964606085.1 of uncultured Anaerolineaceae bacterium. Taxonomy (GTDB): domain Bacteria; phylum Chloroflexota; class Anaerolineae; order Anaerolineales; family UBA4823; genus CAIQJJ01. The sequence goes on along the minus strand of CAZSFD010000096.1, from coordinate 16,701 downwards.
GTTGAGCGGCAAACTCCGCGTCAGCATCCAGGGTTGCGGCAGCGGCAATGCAGTCATTGAAAAGCTGGCGGATGATGGCCATATCGAAGGTGGTGGCCTGGCTGACGTCGGAAGTGATGCCGTTCTCGGCGATGAAGAGGTTTTCAGCGGAGGTGGCCGGGCAGGTGACGAGATAGCCATCGGCCCCCTCCACCAGCCAATCCAGGCAGAATTCAGCCGCGCCTTTCATCAGCGGCCAGGCGGTGCGGCGCAGGAAATCCAAATCGCCGCCAAAGGCGTAATGCTCCCACAGATGACTGCACAGCCACGCCCCCGACAGTGGGAAGTTGGCCCAATGCGGGTTGCCGTGGCCGTAATTGCCCACCGGCGCGGCCTGGCGCCACACATCTGAGTTGTGGTGCGAACACCAGCCGCGCGCCCCGTAGTTGACACGGGCGATTTTGGCCCCGTTGGCGCTCAGACCCTGCAAAAAATCGAACAAGGCGGTGGCGCATTCGGCCAGGTTGGCGGTTTCGGCGGGCCAGTAGTTCATCTGGGTGTTGATGTTGATGGTGTAGTTGCTGCTCCACGGTGGCTGAAGCAAATCGTTCCAGAGGCCTTGCAGGTTGGCGGGCAGGGTGTGCGGGCGCGAGCTGGCGATCAGTAAATAACGGCCATACTGGAACAGCAGGGCCACCAGGGCCGGGTCGCGGTCTTTTTGGAAGCTGGCGATGCGGCGCTCGGTGGTTTGCCCGGTGATTTGCCCGCCCGCCGGGGGGAGTTCCAGGCAGACGCGGCGGAAGAAGGGCTGGTATTCGGCCAGGTGTTCGGCGTAGAGGGCCTCGAAGGGACGCGCCCGCGCGGCCGCCAGGGTTTGGGCGGTGAGGGCGAGGGGGTCTTTGCCGTGCGTGACGGGGGAGTGGTCGAATCCGTTGAAGCTGGTGGCCGCCGTCAGGATCAGCAGCGCCTCGCGGGCGGCGGTCACGCGGAGCGAATTCCCCTCCGGGGTGCAGTTTCCCCCCTGGAGGGTGATCCCCAAGCGGGCGGCGAAGGTCATCCCCTCGCCACCGTAGATCACCGAGTTCTCTTTGTTCAGGTAATGCGGGTCATCTTGCTGCGGCGCTTTGCCCGTGAGCAAAAGCTGGCCGTCGGCGGCCTGCGTTTGCGATTGCAGCGGGCTGTCCAGATGGATGCGAAAATTTAACCCGCCCGGCTGCGAGCAGGTTAACCGAACGATGAGGACATTGGCCGGGGCGGAGAGGAAGGCCTGGCGGACGAATTGGGTTGTCCCGATCGTGTACTCGGTGAAGTGGACGGCTGTATCCAGATCGAGCCAGCGGCGGTAGCTCCCCTCGGCGGCGGGGTGGTCGAACTCGATGAGAAGGTCGCCGCAGGGCAGGTAGCTTTGTGTGAAGGGGCCTTGCATCTGGCGCGCCAGTTGCGAAGCCTGGTCGTATGCTTCGGCGAAGACGGCCTGGCGCACTTGCGGCAGGTAGGCAGGGGCGTATGGATTACTGTGGTCACGCGGGTAGCCCGACCAAAGCGATTCTTCGTTGAATTGGATGCGTTCCTGCGGCGCGCCGCCGAAGAGCATCGCGCCGATGCGCCCGTTGCCCAACGGCAGGGCTTCGGTCCAGTAGCGGGCGGGGCGGTCGTAGCAGAGGGTGTTGGGGGTAGAAGGGAAGATTGTGGACATGGGGAAACCTCTCCGTTTGGGATTCTCATAATCCTTGGATTATAGCCGGTTCATCTGGCGGGCCGCACTGGCCAGGGCTATCTTGGGATTGGATTCTCGCGTGGATGCCGCTAACAGCCCTGAACAAGCTGCTGCGTGAAGCCATCGAATCGCTCAGGCCTTCTGGCTGCGACGAAGATAACCCAACCCAGGAATCATCGTGGCCAGGGTGGAGAAAACGGCCCAAAAACCGAGCTTTTCCAATCTCGATTACCCCAACGAATAATACGAGACACAATCGGGACAGGCAATTCATATGGGAGCGTTTCATTTGAGTTGAGAGTTCGCTGTGTCATTCCGAGGAGCGTTCTTTGCGACGAGGAATCCCTATAACGCATCCCTTTTCTTACCTGATTCGGCACAAATCGGCAATTGATCCAGGGATTCCTCGCCAAAGAACGGCTCGGAATGACAGCCCCAACTCAAATGAAATGCTCCCAATTCATATCAACCACTTGGATGATTGGGAATCCAAAGTCAATGAATAGCTGGTTGATTTACAAGCCGGGGTTGAAGAATTAAAAAACGCTGCTCCCCAAACAGATGAGGAGCAGCACGAAATTTTCAATCAAAAAACGGATTGTAAATACGTTAGTTCATCGCGTCACGATAAATGCAAGTCGAGAACTCTCAGTGGAAATTCGCCTGAATTTATTTCAGATCATTGAGGAGGCTTCTGATCCTGCCGCGGTGCATTGTGGGAAATTCTAAATTTATACCCGTATATTAGATATGTATCGCGCTGGGGAAATTTCGGTAACCCGTTGACAGATGTCTCTGGCATTGTTGCATGAATGCGAAAAAGTGGTAAGTTTGGGGCATGACAAAAAATCACACTCCAAACAAAGCGCAAGGAAAAGCCTTACTCAAGGGGCAAAAAGCCAAGTCAGGACAAGTTGACGAGAAACCGAAGGCCAAGTACCGAGTGCGGAACTGGGCGAGTTACAACGAAAGTCTGAAACGGCGTGGCGACATTACACTATGGATTGACGATGATGTCATTCGAGCTTGGCAACCAGACCCGAAAGCTCCCAAAAAGTGTGGCGGACAGAAAGAATACACCGACGGTGCGATTGAATGTTTGCTGATGGTAAAGCACGTACATCATTTGGGTTACCGTCAAACGGAAGGGTTTGCCTGTTCGATGAGTAAGTTGTTAGGCGTGGAACTGCCGATTCCCGATTACACGACTTTGAACCGGCGCGCTAAAGAGTTGAAGGTGCAATTAGCAACCAGTGAGAAGGGGGACATCCATGCCGTTTTGGATAGCACCGGGCTGAAAGTCTATGGAGAAGGTGAGTGGAAGGTGCGCAAACATGGGTATAGTAAGCGGCGCACATGGCGAAAACTGCATCTGTGCGTGGATGAAGCGAGCGGGGAGATTGAAGCTGAGATACTCACAGATGCCAGTGTGGATGACGCCGAAGTGACGGAAGAATTGTTGAAACAAACGAATGTCAAGATTGAACAAATGAGTGACGATGGTGCATATGACAAGGAAAAGGTATACAAAGCAGCAACAAACCAGGGTGTTTATGAAAGTCCAGCGATGTTTTTGGCAATAGTAAACTCTTCAGGCGTGTTTAAGTTGTAAAAAGCCATTTGCTGTGGATCATAGACGGCGATTTCAGCCTGGGTCAAATAACGAACCTTTGCCGATTTAAGCCACGCAACCAACCGCATTTCGCCGATTTGGATGGCATCCTCAACCAGGCGTAAACAGGTCTCGCGGCGGTATACGGCATGAAATGGTTCCAGGCCCTTGTCGTTGGCCGGGATAACGACATCTGCGCCCGAAAGGAGTAACTCGTCGCGCTCGAAAGCCAGCAGGTCGGCGTTGACGAAGGGCATATCACACGCCACCATCGCCACCAGGGGAGATTGGGCGATAGATAAAGCCGTATACAACCCGCCCAACGGCCCACGCCCAGGCAGAATATCGGAATAGGTAGGTAAATTGAGAAACGCATACCCCCCAGGTTGGTTAGCGATCACCAGCAACTCATCAGCCATCGTTTGCACGCGCTCAGCCACCCACTGAATGAGCGGCTTGCCGCGTAGCAGCATGAGGGCCTTGTCTTGCCCCATACGCAGCGAAGCGCCTCCCGCTTGAATAACGACGCTCAAGTGATCCAAGTGAACTATCCTCCAATCTGGCTCATGCCACGCGCCGCTGTAGCCAAAGTGGCACATGTAGGTGATGTTGTTGCGGCTTACCGGCCACAGCCTGCAAAAAGGCGTTCTCCAATGCCTGCTCAGAACGTAGGGCCGGGCGCAGCGGGCAGGCCCGTTGCCGCAGATGGCAGTTTCCGGTTGCAGGTCGAAGGGTGACAGTCGGGCGCGCATTTCTTGTGCGGAAACATAGCGTTCATCAGGGGCCGGGAAACCTTCTCCCCAGTTCTGCGCGTTGCCAATTGGCATCACTTCGATGAAGCGGATATGCCAGGCGTGCGCCAGGCTCAGGCGGGCCAGATCGAGAAGTTCATCTTCGTTGACGACCCGGATGATGACGGCATTCAACTTGATCGGCGTGAGCCCGACCCGTTCAGCAGCCAAAATACCGTGTGGTTTAGGAATGTGAATTTCATAACTGTCTAATCGAAACGTTTGCAAAGCGGCGTACTGCGGACTTTGAATGAATTCCCGTGCCTTCGCAGGTCTTCATGAAGAAGCCAGGCCGATCTCGGGCATGCAATAGGCGCAGCGTAAGTTGCAGCGGTCAGTCAACGAGATGCGCAGATATGTGATGGGGCGTCCGAAAGAGTCAGCCAATGCCATGGCGTTTCCAACTCATCTCCAAAAGCCCAGCCAGAAATTGGCGACTGCAAGCGACATAACCACGCCCAGGGCGCGGCGCAGCGTTTGCCCCGTGAAACGCAATGCGCCCCAATAACTGCCCGCCAATGCACCCAAAAGCCCGAATGGGATCAGCGAGAAGGCGAACGTATCCAGGATGAAAGCGCCGCCAATGATACGCCCAGCCAGTCCGCTGATGGAATTCAACACGATAAATGCTGCCGCGACCGCTGAGGCGTGTTTGGAAGTTCCCCACCGGGCGAATAAGATGACCGGGGATAGGAAAATCCCGCCGCCAATGCCCACCATGCCAGAAAGCAGGCCGATTCCAAAGCCAACCACGAGCGCTCCAACAAAAGGCACCGAACGAGTTGGAAGCGAATCATCCTGATTCTTGCTCAAAAATAGCAGCCGGATGGCAACAAAAGTCAAAACAATGTAAAGCAAGATGGAATAGATTTCATCCGTAATTTTGAAATAGCCCCCCAGGAATGCCGCGGGGATGGATGAAATCAGGAATGGCAAGAGAAGTTCACGCCGCAGATGGCCGGCGCGATAAAAAGATGAAAACGAAATGCTGGCGACCAGGACATTCAACACGAGCGCCGTGCTGGCCATTAACGCAGGCGGCACATCAAACAAGCTCATAACGGCCAAATATCCCGTTGCGCCGCCAAAACCGACGCTGGCGTAAAGAAAGGCAATGACGGGAACCAGCAGGTAGAGCAACGCGGACATACTCATCCGCTCATCACCAGGGCAGGTTGGGCGAGTTCTTCAGAAAAGAACAGGGATGACGGAGGGATGGCGATTGCTCGATAGTACCCACCCCCGGCGCAGGCGCGGCAAAGTATCTGTCCATTTAGATTAACTTCGCGCTCGTTGATGATCTCCTCGCCGCAGGCTTCACAGTTGACGCGCACACCCGGCCTCGATACGATTGCGGCGACCGGCGTGTTCAACACAACAGCTTGCAGGGTGAACATCGCTTCATCGGGCATGGCCTGGTACGCCTGCATCTGCGCAAAATAATGGCGCGGCTCATCGGGGGCGTAGGCAAGCGCCTTTTGGCGAACATCCCGCGCCGGGGCCGCGCGAACCGCCTGGCCCGTGATCGTATCCACAAACACGGCAGCCACCTTGCCATAATCTTCTACGCGCAAGGTGCGGTGGCCCACCGTACAATTCGTGGCGGCAGAGAGACCATCGGCGAAACAGCCATCGGTCTCGCTGATGATCAGCAGGCGTTTTTTATCGGGCGGCGCCTCGAAGCCGAGCGCTTTCATGCCAGCCAACCCCATCCGCACGCCAAGAATCTGGCGCGGGCACAGGTGGCTGTGGTTGCGGGACGATTTTTCGAGTAAAGGTTGAATATCCATCGTGTGCGGCCATTTTACACACAAACAGGTACACAGGTGAGTCATTCCCTGTGTACCTGTTTGCTGGTTGCCAGATTACTTTCTCACGCTTTCTCCACCTTCACCTGGGTATCGTAGAACACCGCCGAACCGCCCACCGGGTCGAACAGACAGGTGTTGGTGATCAGCGGGTCGGTGCGCATGGCGGCGTTGGCATGGAAGCCCTCGAAGCGCCGCTCCTCGCCGGGGATGGTGATATTGTTGATGGTGATGTCTTGCGAGCCATACGCCCAGTGACCGAAACCCAGGGCAAAGGCAATCACACCGGGGCGCATCCCTTCTACCACCTTCACTTTGCCAGAGATGGGGCGTTTGATGCCGTTGCCGAAATCCCATTCGCCGTCCGGGTTGCTGGCCGAGGAGATGCGTACCACATCCCCATCTTTCAGGCGGCGCTGTTCAGCATCGGCGGAGTTCATCAGCAGGAAGTTTTCGGGCAGCAGCGCCTTGAGCCAGTAGTTGCCCTGGGTGCGGCTTTTGGTTTGCATGATCTCGCGGTAGGTGATCAGCTTCAGGTCGTAACCGGCGGGGCTGTCGTCAATCACCTGGCCGTCGAAACCCATATAGGGTTCCACATAGGTGGGAATGGGCGAGAGCGCTTTGCCGGTGCCAGCGTGTTTGACGCCGACGTTCTTTTCGAGGTACATGTTGATCTGTTTGCCATATTTGACGCCCGTCGGCATGATGTAGGGTTCGTCGAACGAGCCGGGGCGCACACCGTCGCCGGGGTAGCCTTTCTCGTAGGCCTGGAAACGCCCGCCGCGCCCCAGCACTGTGACCACGCGCGGCCACAAATCGCCGGTGATGCGCTGCCAGCGCCCTGGGTCGAAGACGGCTTTGGGCAAGTGGGCGCGCGATTTGATGAACAGTTCCACCTCTTCCGGCGAGGCTTCGGGGACGGCATCTTCGAGGTCTTTCTTCTCGCCGTAGGCCAGGTTCATCACCATGCGCAGGTAGAGATCATCGGGATGGTTGAAATCCATGCCTTCGCCCAGTCCATTCGGGCCGAAATCGGGCAGACCCAGCTTTTCAGCCAGGCCCAGCAGCATGGCTTCGTATTGCAGCGCCATCTCCTGCCCGTAGACCTTCACCGTGCCGGTCAGCGGAGCGATGACCGGCTGGCGCACCCCCTGCACTTTGAAAGTGATGTTGGGGTGCGAACCGGTAAACTCCCAGCGTTCCAGATAGGTGGTATCGGGGAAGATGTAATCGGCGTACATGCTCGTCTCGCCAACCAGAATGTCGCAGGCGACGAACAGGGGCAGTTTTTCCACATCTTGCAAAATCTCGATCCACTTGTGGCCGCCGGGCAGGGAGTAGACCGGCGAGCCCATGTACATGAAGGCGGCTTTGATCGGGTAGGGGTAGGCGTCGCCTGCTGATGGGATGATTTCCTCGTACACGTCGGAGGCCAGGGGGTACCAGTTGCGTTTGGCCGGGTAGCGCTGGTCTTCGGGCAGGTTCATGTAGATGGTGGATTCTTCGTACTTGGCGTCGTGGCGGATCAGGCTCAGCCCGAAGGGGGCCAGCGCGCCGGGGTCGGCCTTGCTGAACAGCACCGGCCCTTCGGCCTTCGCACCCGAAAGGTCGTAGGTGCTGGCGTAGACCTGGCCGCCGCGCCAGTCGAAGTTGCCAATCAGCAGCGCCAGGTTGTACCAGGCGATCACGTTGTAGTAGCCGTTGGTATGCTGGCTGACGCCGCGGTGGATGTCCACACAGGCGTTTTTGCCGTGGGAGGTAAATTCTTGGGCCAGTTCGGCCAGGTCTTTGGCGTTCAGCCCAGAGATTTCGGCCCATTCTGCGATGGTTTTCTGGTTGGCCGATTCCTTCAGAATTTGCAGGCTGCTCTTGACGGTGAACTCACCCACCAGGGCGTTTTCGACGAATAACTGCCCGGCCACCACCGCATTCTCGGTATCGTTGGGGTCGAACAAGAGCGGGTTGCCATCGGCATCCAGCACCACGAAGGGGTCGGTGGCAAAGACCGTTGCGCCATCGAGGGTGGGATAGGTGATGACTTTCTTATCGTCTTTCTCTTCTTCCACCTTTTGCACCAACTCCAGGTCTGTGCCGCGCAGGAACTTGCCGGGAGTGCCTTTTTCGGGGTCAATTTTCACCAGCCAACTGGCGTTGCACCAGGTGGGTTCTTTGGCAGCGGTGGAGGCGGCTTTGTTGGCCAGGGAGAGATACTTGGCGTCGTAACGCTGGTTTTCGATCACCCATTGGATCAGCGCCAGGGCGATCGCGCCCTCCGAGCCGGGCTTGTTGGGCAGCCATTTCCAGGCTTTGCCGCCGATCTTGGAAAGGCGCGGGTCAATCACGGCGAATTTCAGTTCGCCGCTGGCCAGGCGTTCGGTGATACGCGGCACGCGGTTGGTGGGGCCATAGTTGCCCTCGAAGGGCGAAGAACCCACGAAAATGACGAAATCGGCGCTGGCGGTATCGCCCATCCAGTAGGCTTTGGCCCCGCCGGTGAACTTGGCCGTGGCGGCGTCCCACTGGTCGCTCATGGATTTGCCGGAGAAATATAGCGACCCCTGGCAGACGGTGGTGTGGCCGTGGCGGTTGGTGGTGCCCAGGCCAGAGCCAAACAGCCGGTGGGCGATGTCGGAGCGGCCGCCCTTCTTGCGCCCCCAGAAGTAGAGAATCTGGTTATTCTTGGGACCAAAATCAGGGTGTTCGGGGTCCATCATCTTGTCCAGGTGGTCGGCAAAGTCCACCTTGAATTGATCCACCAGGGCCTTTTTCTTCTCGGCATCTTTTTCCGCGCGAATCGCCCCGATGGCTTTATTCATGTCTTTCATCAGCTTGGCGTCGGTGATGGCGCGCAGGGCGCGCAGCCCTTCGACTTCACGGTTGGCTTCGCCGGGTACGTTCTGGAATAGCTTGCCGCCCTCGACGATTTCGTTGATCGCCTGCTCGAAGGGGATGGTTTCCCATTTGTTTTCGCCGCGCTTGCCGGCGCGTTTGAGCACCTGGGTGATGCGGAAGGGGTCGTAGGCGGTTTGCATACCGGCCTGCCCTTTGGGGCAGAGCGGGGCATCTACCTTTGCCATTTCGGTCAGCGGGGTATCGTAGGCCACGTGCGGGACGAGATTCCACGGCGAGTAGGGGTTGCCCTCGATTTTGACCGCCACGCCATCCAGGATTTTGACCTTGATGCCGCACTGCGTGTTGCACTGCTGACAGACGGAATAGACCTGGTGTTCGGGTTGGGCCAGCACATAGGCCGAGCCTTCTTCAGATTGGGCGAAAGCGTTTTGCACCCATTGCAGGTTACCCAGGAAGAACGCTGCACTGCCGGTTAGCGTGGATAACTTGAGAAAATCGCGGCGCGATATCTGACAGTGAGCGGATTGGTTTATGGTCATTGCTTCACCTCCGAAGTAGGTTTGAGTAACGAAAGCCGGTCGGCGCCGATCAGGAAGGCCAGGGTGGCCGCTCCCACCACGCCCAGCACGACCGACCATTCCATCAGGCTGGGGGCGTAATCGAAATTCAGGTGCGGGCCAGTAAATGCGTTGCTGAGGCCCTCCAATTCGGGGATGGAAAGGGCCGGGAAGACGATGTTGGCGCGCGCCACGCCGAAGCCGATCAACACCAGCACGCCCATCGCTCCGGCCCATAGGCCGTTCTTTGCCAGTTTTGTTTGCAGCAATACAATCACCGGGACGACTGTACCCAGCCCGATTTGCAGGAACCAGAAGGCCCACCAGTAACGCCCGTAAAGCACCTGGTTGACGGCGGCCACATTATCGGGGATGCCGCCGTAAATGGACTGCGAAAAATCCGTCCACAGGAAATATACCTTGACCAACGCCAGCACCACGGTGGCCAGACCCAGCACCCATAACTGCTGCGGGCGGCGTTCGTCATCGGTTGGCGCGAACCAACCCAACACGACCAGCATGAGCGCCAAACCGGAGGCCAGCGAGAAAAACGGGAACTGCGCTGGCAGCAGGCCCACATGCCAGTAAGACCGGCTGGCGTTGACACCCAGCAGCGCCCCCACGCCACCGCTCAGGAAGATCGCCATAAACAGGCCCAGGGCGAACAGCGGCTTGACCCAAATGGCTTGCGGCTTGCGGAAGGCCGCCCATAGGGAAAGCAAAATGATGGCAATGAAGCCGGTGTAACCCCACACCATCTGCGCCAGCAGCGAGCCGAAATTGGGCTGCACGTACACCTTCCAGATGCGCTCCATGTGGCCGAGGTCCATCCCAATCGTTGCCAGGGCAGCCGGCATGGTCACGAGCGCGCCCCACAGGGCGGCCTTCGCCGTTCCCCGAAAGAGCTTGACGCCGAAGAGAACATCGAGCGTGGCGATCATGTAGGCCCCGGTGGAGACGCCCGCAAAGAACAGATACATCGCCACCCACAGCCCCCACACCACATACGAGCCGTAGTTTACATCGCGCTCGCCGATGAACAGGCGATTGGCAAAGCCATAGATGCCCAACAACAGCAGCACGCCGCCGACCAGGTATGTCAATCGTTTCAGTTTCATTGCAGCCTCCTACACCACGTAATAGACGCGCGGTTCGGTGCCCAACTCTTCCTTGAGCCGCAGGACGTTGGGCAGGTGGATCATCTGGGCGACCACGCTATCGGGGTCGTTGGCGTCGCCATAGAGGGTGGCGCGCCCGATGCAGGTGCTGACGCAGGCGGGCAGTTCGCCCTCGTGGATGCGGTGCAGGCAGAAATGGCACTTGCGGGCGTTCCCGATGGGCGAGGTGCGCCGTTGGCCGCGCTCCCAGGCCTTGCCGTATTCAAAGTTGGCGGCGCGTTCGTAGTCGTCGGCGGTTTTCTGGCCCACGATCAGGCCCTCGGCCACCGGGGTATCCTGGGTATAGGTCAGGCCGAAATCGGATGTACGCGCCCCATACGGGCAGGCGGCAATGCACGCCCGGCAGCCGATGCACTGGTGGTAATCTACCACCACCACGCCCTCATCGTTGTGGTAGGTGGCGTTCACCGGGCAAACCGGCGTGCAGGGGGCGTTTTCGCACTGCATACACGGGCGCGGCACGAATAGCCGCGTGACATGGGGGTATTTGCCGCGTTCCTGTTCCAGCACGGGGCGGTAAACCACCCCCGGCGGGAGTTTGTTTTCAGCAACGCAGGCGATGGTGCAGGCGTGGCAGCCCACGCACTTACGCAAATCAATCACCATCACCCAGCGCCGCTCTTTGGGCGGTTTTTGCAGCGCCCGTTGAAGGTCGTCTTGCATGCGCAAGAGGACATCTTTGACTTCAAGCGCGTCGGCCATTGTTTTTTGCCTCCTGTTGGGGCGCACGGTGTGCGCCTGGAAAATAAAAAGTCAGGGAGTATTTCTCCCTGACTTTAGCAAAAAACGAAGCGGTTTGATAGCGGGAAAAACCCGCTTGTTTTCTCGAACGTGTCAGGAAAAACCCTACTCTGAACGAATAATGCCTTTCTCCAATGCAAAACGCACCAACGCCGCCCGACTGCGCAGCGCCAGTTTTTCCATACCACGGGCGCGGTAGGTCTCCACAGTTTTGGCGCTCAGATTGAGTTGTTCCGCGATCTCGGTGCTGGTGTAACCGAGGGCCACCTGGCGCAGCACGTTTTGTTCGCGCTCGCTGAGTGTTTCCCACAAATCTGCCTGGGTTGAAGTTCCTGCCGGGGGCAGCAAATCTTCCAGCAGGGGGCGGGTCATGGCCGGGTGGATGTAGACCTCGCCGCGCAGCACGGCATGGATTGCGGAGAGCAGTTCGCTGTCGGCGGCCTTTTTCAATACATAACCAGCCGCCCCCTGTTGTAACGCCTGGCGTAGATACTGCGGGTCATCGTGCATCGTCAGGATCAACACGCGGGCGGCGGGGGCCAGTTTACGCAGCAGGGGCAGCGCATCCAACCCGCCCAGGGTCGGCATGGAGAGATCGAGCAGGATCAGATCGGGCTGGAGCTTTTCGGCCAGGGCCAGGGTTTCGGCCCCGCTGCCAGCCTCGGCGATCACATCCAGGCCATCTTGCCCGGAGAGCAGCAGGCGTAAGCCGCTGCGCAAGACGGTGTGGTCGTCGGCCAGAAGGATGGTGGACATGGGGGGATCGCCGCAGGGCGTTTGGCTCAGGCCAAACGGAATTTTTCTGCGATCTCGGCCTGGACGGCATCGAAGATCGCTTTAGCCAATTGTAAAATCTGGCGCGCCTCACCCTCTGTAACGTCAGGCGCATTGCCAGGGTAGCGCGATTCAACAGCCCAGGCAGACAGGTCGTAAAGGGAAGGAAATTTTTCTTTCACCTGCCAATCACCTGGGATTAACTCGCGTATCCGATCAAGATCATGTGTGTAGGGGAAAGGAATCTCCAGAAAAACCAGGATAGCCTTCAGTGCTTTTTCCCCGGCCTGTTGTGCTAAAAAACATATTTGGCGCGGGAAATAGTCGCCTTTTTCGAGCAAAGTAAATGCAGCACCGAGGTCCGATTCAGCGTGTCGCATCCATCGGTTGGCTTCAAGTGCGTTCATAAATCACTTGCCCTTCCTCCAATGCTGGGCGCAAGATGTCGCCAACGATTTTGCCGCGTTCCTCGATCTCAGCAGGTGTTGTGACAATAATATCTTTGCTGATCGGGAGATGATTCAAGGCCCTGCCAATTTGAATTGCTGCCTTGCGCTTATGCTCCACCCAGGGCAAAACAACCAACAAATCCAGGTCGCTATCGGGGCGCGCATCGCCCCGCGCCCACGAGCCGAACAGAATGATACGCAGCGGGTCAGCCTGACGAACGATGCGCTCAATGACTTCTGGCAAACAGGGTGGTTGCGGGGTGATAGTGGTGTGTTCCATGAGATGATTGTAACTTAAATTGCCTGTTTCTTTCACTTGCAGTTACAAGATACTATCTCGAACCAGTGGAATTTCGACAAATACACTGGTTCCGCGACCGGGGGTGCTTTCAATTGTTAGTTTGCCGCCCAACAATTCAGCCCGTTCGGTGATCCCCATCAACCCCAAATGCTGGTCGCCCGATGCTGCGGTCGCGTCAAAACCGATGCCGTCATCTTCCACCACGACGATAATCTGCTCGCCGCGGCGCTCGACCAACACACTGACGGCGCTGGCCTGGGCGTGGCGTGCCGCGTTGGTCAGCGCTTCTTGCACGATGCGGTACAAGGCGGTTTCCACCGGGCCGGGCAAGCGCACCTCGCCGATGTGGATCAGCAGGTCGGCGGGGATTTTGTGACGTGCCTGCCATTCTTCTGCCAGGCGCTGCAAGGCTGCCGGTAATCCCAGGTCATCCAGCAGGCGCGGGCGAAGCTGCATCGCCAAAGCGTGGACTTCATCCAACGTTTGGGCAGCCACGTCGCGCAGTTCACGGGCCTGTTCTTGAATCTGGCAATCGGGGCAGGTGTTTTCCATCACCCGCAGGCCCACCATCAGCGAGGTGAGGGTTTGCGAGGTGCTGTCGTGCAGTTCGCGGGCGATGCGTTTGCGCTCTTCCTCCTGGGTGGTGATCACCCGTTCGAGCAACTGCCGCCGCAGGGCCTCGCGCTCGCGGCGCAGGTCATCCATGCGGGCCAGTTCTCCGGTCATTTGATTGAACGCATCGGCGAGGTCGCCGATCTCGTCATCGGCCCAGCGGCGCACCTGGGGCGAGAAATCCCCCGCGGCCACAGCTTTGGTGGCGCTGACCAGGCTTAAAATCGGGCGGGTCAGAATCCAGGTCAGGAAGGTGGCGGCTGTCATCCCAACCAATGAGACCAGAATGGTCGTCAGAATCAGTTGCCCGGTGATGGCCTGCACTGCCTGGCGCACGCCGGCGTCCGAAAGTCCCACGCGGGCCGTTCCCGCCCGCCCGTCCAGCACCGGCACGGCGGTATCCCACACCAGGCCCTCGTTGGTCTCCAGGATGACCGTATGATGATGGTCAGACGGCGCGGCGGCGTTGAGAGCCAGCAGATCAAGCGGGAACTGGTCGCCGAAAGTGTGTGCTGCCACGTTACCGTTCGTATCCAGGATGAAGGCGTAGCTCACATTGGCGTTATTGCGCTGGGTTTCTTGCAGCAAGCGGTGCAGCGCATAGAGATCGTTGAGCAGCAGCAGATCGGTCGCTCTCGCCGCCAGATCGCGCGCCGCCGAGACGCTTTGCTCTTGCAATTGGGCCGTCAAAGTGGCCGATAAGACTGCCCGCACCTGGATCGTGATGCCCACCCCCAGCAGCACCACCAGACCCAGTACGATCCCCAAAATCTTGGTTCGGACGCTGACGGCCCCGGCGATGGCCCAGAAACGGTCGAAGAATTTAGGGCGGTTGAGGCTCATCGGGTTTGGGGGATATCGCTGAGCAGGTTGCGCACATCGTTGTAGGCGCTGTCTTCGATGAGGACAAATTTTTCCACCCCAACGGCTTGCAGGGCGGTTTTCCCGGCAGGGTCTTGGTCCATTTGCAACAGGATGGCTTGCAAGTCAGCTTTGAACTGCGGGCGGGTAAGCGGGCTGACCACAACCGGGGGGATGCCGAAGGCCGGCGATTGGTGGATGACGCGTGTCTTTTCGGCCAGCGAAGGGTCACGCGCCACCGCAAATTGATACACCAGGCTGTCCACCGCCGCGCCATCGGCCAACTGATTGGCAACCGATTGAATGGCTTCGTCGTGGCTGTAGGTAAAGAAGGTGCGGGCGAAGAAATCTTCGGGCGTATGGCCTAACTGCTGAACAATGTAGGTGGGGTACATGCGCCCGCTGAGTGAAATGGGGTCGGTAAAGGCGAACACCTTGCCCTGCAGGTCGGCCATACTTTGCGCTGGGCTATTTGCGGGGACGATCAGCAGCGAGTAATACACGGTTTCGCCTGCTACCTGAGGGGCGGCGAGCAGTTCCATGCCAAATTGATCGTGTCCATCCACATAAGCGCTGGTGCAAACAAAGGCCATATCCACCTCACCTTTTTGCACCAGATCGTTGATTTCCAGGTAGGTGCGGCGCTGAATCAGTTCCACCGGACGGCCCAACTGCTCACCCAGGTAATTGAGCAGGGCCGCGTACGATTCTACGGTGCCTTGCGGAGAGATGACCGCTGCGACGGCCACGCGTAATGGGGTGATCGCTGCGCCTTCAGATGTTGGCAACGGTTGACGGTTTGACAGGTCTATGTAGCCCGCGACGGGCTGCGATCCGGCCGGCGCGCATGCGTTTAGGAGCAAGGCAAAGACGATACAAAATATGAGGCGTTCAGGCGAGATTTTTATTTCCATTCTCTGATTACATCCTGAACTCAATTTTGCCCGAATCCATCATGCCCTGCAAGAGGCAAAACGAATAGAAAAGCTCTGCCATTTGGCCGACGCTCTCAGGAGACGGTAAAACTTATCGAAAAGGGTGTATGTGTATACCGCGGCGGAGATGGTGGTGGTGGCCCTGTAGGGGCGAGAGACCTGGTGATGTTTTCCTGAATCGACACGTTCTGAGCAACCTGGTCTGTCGGGACAGTTTCCCGTTGGGCACGCGCACCAGCATATTACTCGCCCCAGTTCCCGAAGGGGAAGTGCATTTGATAGCGCAATAGCTCATTCTTTGCTCAGCCACACGCGCAGCATCGAGAACAGCCGGTCGGGGTCAATCGGCTTGGAGAGGTATTCGTTGGCCCCGGCCTCGATGCACTTCTCGCGGTCGCCCTTCATCGCTTTGGCGGTGAGGGCGATGAGCGGCAGCTTCTTGTAGCGTTCTTGCCCCCGGATGGCGCGGATCAATTCGTAGCCATCCATGCCAGGCATCATAATATCGGTCAAGATCAACTGTAAGCCGGGAACACGCTCCATGAGTTCCAGGGCTTTGCTGGCGTTGGGGGCGATGTGCATCTTGACGCCTTTTTCAGCCAATAGGGGTAAGCAATTGGATTTCGCGCACCACATCCACCCATTATAATTCCAATATGGCCTCAGCGATTCAACCTCGTCTCATAAAAGTTTACTTTTTTGGGAATTTGCGTCTGGATATTGGCGGGGAGATCGCGCCATTCCCCGAAGGTAAAACGCAAAACCTGCTGGCCTACCTCTTGCTCAATCCCGGTGTGACCCACCGCCGAGAAATTCTGGCCGAGCAACTCTGGCCGGAAGCCGCCCCTGCCCGCCAGCGGCGCAATCTCTCCGCGGCCCTTTACCGCCTCCAGCAAACCATCGGCAAAAGCTGGCTGAATATCGCCCCCGAAACCATCGCCCTGGCGAATCCGGATGGGGTGTGGGTGGATGCCTGGGATTTCGAGCGCCTGATCCAGAGAGGAGACCCGGAATCCTGGCAGGCGGCCACCCAGCTCTACCAGGGCGATCTGCTGCCCGCCATTTACGACGACTGGTTATTGCCCCGCCGCGAAAATTTGCGCCAGCAATACCTGGCCTGCCTGTTGAAGCTGGGGGAAACTCACGAGGCGGAGCAACAATGGGATGCCAGCCTGGCGTACTATCAACAACTGCTGCGTGCAGACCCGCTGCGCGAGGAGGCCGGGCGCGGCGTGATGCGCTGCCTGGCCGGGCTGGAGCGTTTCGCCGAGGCCTTGCATGCCTTTGCCAGCCTGCAAACTGCGCTGGCCGATACACTCGGCGTCAAACCAGGCATCGAAACCCGCCTGCTGGCCGATCAACTGCAATCTGCCTGGGATTTGAGCCAACAAGCGAGCGCGCAGCCGGTTGCGCCGCGCTTTGTGGGGCGTTTCGCCGAGCGCACTCGCTTGCTGGCGCTGCTCGACCGGGCCCGGCAAGGACAGGGTACGCTGGCTGTGGCGCTGGGCGTAGCCGGCAGCGGCAAGACCCGCC
>CAZSFD010000095.1:0-19601 GCA_964606085.1 uncultured Anaerolineaceae bacterium | reverse complement strand
CCGCTCAGAATTGGAAGCGGGTGTGCGCCAGGCGTTTGCCAATTCCACCTGCGCCGCGCTCGACGAGTATTACAACCTGCTGTGCGATCCCCAGGCGGGGGTCTTCGAGATGGATCGCCTGATCAACGCTGTCACCGTCAGCGAGACGCATTTCTTCCGCGACACCGCCCAGTTCAACGCCCTGATCGAAAAAGTGCTGCCGCAGCTTATCGAGCGCAAGCGCCCCTTGCGCACATTGCGCATCTGGAGCGCCGGCTGCGCCAGCGGCGAAGAACCCTATTCCATTGCCATGCTGCTGCGCGATCTGCTGCCCGATGTAGACCAGTGGGCCATCACCATCATCGGCACCGATATCAACACCGCCTCGCTCGCCCGCGCCCGCTCCGCCAGCTATGGCAGTTGGGCCTTCCGCGAAGACCGCGCCAAGTACATGCGCCTGCGCTACTTTACCCCCAGTGGCAACCGTTTCGGCCTGGCCCCCGCCGTGCGCCAGATGGTCACCTTCCGCCGCCTGAACCTGGTGGAGCCGTGCTACCCCTCCTACGAAACCAACACCATGCTGATGGATTTGATCCTGTGCCGCAACGTCACCATCTATTTCAGCACCAACGTGACCCAATGGGTGGTTGACCGCTTCTACGATGCGCTGGCCGATGGCGGCTGGCTGGTGGTGGGACACGCCGAGCCTTCACTAGAAATCTACCAGCGCTTTCGGGCGCGCAATTTCACCGATGCGGTGCTGTACCAAAAATCGCCGCAGACCGCCGGGCTGCGGATGCCAGCGGCCAAACCGGCGGCGCTGCCGAGCATCCCCATCCCGCCGCCGCCCATCGCCAGCGCAGCTTTTCCCCCCACTGCCCCGATCTCCAAACCCACCACCGCCCCGCTGGTGATCCCCACGGCCCCCGCCCAAGAAGCCGACCCGCTCGACCTGGCGCGTGAACTGCTCGAATTTGGCCGCTCAGAAGATGCCTGCCAGGTGTTGAGCAAGCTGGTGATCAACCGCCCTGGCGATGCGGCGGTGGCCGCCCTGTTGGGCCAGGCCTATGCCAACCTGGGCAACTGGGCCGAGGCCGAACGCTACTGCCAGCGCGCCATCGAACGCGACAAGCTCTGCCTCGATGCCTATTACACCCTGGCGCTGGTCTTCCAGCACGAAGGCCGCCTGCCCCAGGCGTTGGAAATGATGAAAAAGGTGGTGTACCTGGATCGTAATTACATCCTCGGCCACTATGGGCTGGCCAACCTCTATTTTGAATGCAACCAGCTTCCCCAGGCGCACAAAAGCCTCGATAACGCCCTGCGCCTGCTGCAAGGCAAACCCGATGACCAGATGGTGCCTGGCGCACGCGACGTGACCGTGGGCCGCCTGCGCGAGGCCATCACCCGCCAGCAGCAGGCCTGGGCTGGTTAACATCTTCCCTGCTGTTGACACCGCTCGGCGGTGTCAACCCACCCCGCCGCTCTGCGGTAAATCGAGACGCAGAGCGTCCCAGGCATCTGACACCGCGGAGCGGTGTCAGAAGAGAAACTCCAGGAGAAATCCATGGCAAAAACCAAAAGCGCAACCTCGCAACCCCATACCGCTTCCCGCCAGGTTGATTGGGATGCCATCCGTCAGCGCATCAACCAGGGCAACGCCCTCGCCCTCGACAGCGAGAACCTCAGCGACGAGGCTTTGCAGGCCGCCTGGGCGCGCCGTGCTGCACAGGTGGCGGCTGCCATGCGCGAAGATGAACAGGGGGAGCAGGTCGAAGTGGCGCTGATCCGCCTTGACCGGGAACTGTATGGCCTGGGTGTCGAACACATCTTCGATATTCGCCCATTGGGGGCGATCACGCGCGTGCCGCGCCTGCCAGCGTGGGTGGCCGGGGTGGTTAATTTGCGCGGGCAGATCATCTCGGTGATTGACCTGCTGCGTTTCCTCGGCCTGCCGGCTGGCGATCATCCTGCCGACGAACGCTACATGATTTTGGTGCAAACCCCCGGCATGGAATTGGCCCTGCTGGCCGATGAAGTGCTGGCGATTGAAAACATCCCCCTGCGACAGATTCAAGAAGCCGGCAGCGCCCTCCGCGGCCTGAAACCGGAATATGTGCGCGGCCTGGTGGTGCGCGAGGGCGAGAATGCCGCCAACGAAAGCGGCACGTTGATCCTGCTCGATTTGCCCGCCCTGCTGGCCGACCCGGCGCTGATCATCCGCGAGGAAATTGCCTGATGGCAGGGCAAAATTAATTTCGCCCTACAAAATCTTATGGCCTTCACCTTCTTTTTCCGTGACCGTGATGTGCTCGACCTGGTGGTGCAGCACGCTCTGCCGGAGTTGAAGACGCGCATGTACATCAACGTGTGGGATGCCGGCTGCGCCAATGGCCCGGAACCCTACTCGCTGGCGATTTTGCTGCGCGAGAACATGGGCCCGTTCATGTTTCGCAACGTGCGCATCTACGCCACCGATATTGACGAAAGCGGCGAGTTTGGCAAGGTCATTGACGCCGGGCTGTACACCCGGCAGGAAGTGGGACGCATCCCCAGCGAGATTTTGAACCGCTATTTCACACCGGTGGCGGGCAACGGCCATGTTCAGATCAGCGATGAATTGCGCAAGGCGGTGCGTTTTCAGCGCCATGATCTGTGTTCTTTGCAGCCCATCCGCGACGGACTGGGGCTGATCGTGTGCAAGAACGTGCTGCTGCACCTGGCCGCCGACATGCGCCTGGCCGTGCTGCGCATGTTTCATAGCGCCCTGGCCGAAGGCGGCTACCTGGTGACGGAGCAGACGCAAAAGCTCCCCGTTGAAGTCGAACCCTTATTCCGGCAGGTAACAGCCGCCGGGCAGTTGTTTCAGAAGAATTGATCGTAAAAGGAGTTGAACATGAGTACATTGAACAATCTCAAAATGAGTGTCAAACTGATTGGCGGCTTTCTGCTGGTGGCGCTGGTGGTTGTGGTCGTGGCGGTGATTAGCTACTACGGCCTGACCAGCGTGAATGCCAATATGAACAGCATGTATGCTGACCGCCTGGTGCCTGCCCGACAACTGGGCGAGATCGATTCGAACATTTACCAGATTCGTGGCAATGTCTACAAATACATAATCGTTGCCGATAGCCGAAACGACACCCTGGCCGCTATTAAGGCACTGGAAAGTAACATCGAAACGCTTTTGATGGCCTATAAAGCAACCACCATGACCAGCGAAGAAAGTATTGCCCTGGCGCAGTTCGAAAAAGACTGGGTTGCTTACCAGAAAGCTTATAATGAAACCTTGCGCCTGTTCGACGCGGGCAACGAACAGGCCGCCATCGAAACGATTGTAGATGGTGGTTACACCTCTGACGCTCGCAAAACCCTTGATGCCGTCCTGACATCTCTGCAAGATATTCAAGTGAAAGAAGGGGATAACTTGATGCAGGCAGCCGAATTGACAGCCCGAAATGTCAGCCTGCAAATCATTACTGCCGGGGTAGTGGGTGTGCTGGCGGCGCTGGCTTTTGGCATTATTCTCTCCAACAGCATCACCGGCCCATTGGCAAAGGGGGTTCAGATGATGCAGGAAATGAGCCTTGGCCACTTGGGAGGGCGCTTGCGCATGGATCGCAAGGACGAAATCGGCGTGCTGGCGCAAACGATGGACACCTTTGCTGAAGATTTGCAGGTGATGGTCATTGGTACAATGAAACGCATTGCCGATGGCGACCTGAGCGTGGATGCGCCGGTGAAAGACAGCAAAGACGAAATCGGCCCGGCCCTGCGCCAGACTGTCGAAGCGCTGCGCGGCCTGGTGGCCGAGGCCGGGCGGCTGACGCAAGCAGCGGTGGATGGCAAGCTCTCCACCCGCGGCGATGCGGGAAAATTCAAGGGCGGCTACCGCCAGATTGTGCAAGGCGTCAACGACACCCTCGACGCTGTCATCGGCCCGCTCAACGTGGCCGCCGAATACATGGAACGCATCGCCCGCGGCGACATCCCGCAACCCATCTCCGACACCTACCACGGCGATTTCAACGAGATCAAGAACAATCTCAACATTTGTATCAGCGCGGTCAACCTGCTGGTGAGTGATATCAATCTGCTGGCAAAGGCCGGGGTAGAAGGCAAACTGTCTACTCGCGCCGATGCCGCCCGACACCAGGGCGACTTTCGCCGCATCGTCGAAGGTGTCAACGCCACCCTCGATGCCGTCGTTGGCCCGCTGAACGTGGCCGCCGACTTCGTCAACCAGATCGCCCAGGGCAACATCCCCCAGCCGATCACCACCCAATATAACGGCGATTTCAACATCCTCAAGAACAACCTCAACACCCTCTCGGCCCGTCTGCGCAGCATGTTGACCGATATCGGCGCGGCCGCCAGCAACCTGAACTCAGCGGCGGCTGAAATCCTGGCGGCCACCACCCAACAGGTGGCGGGCGCATCCGAACAATCGGCGGCCATTTCGCAGACGACGACCACGGTGGAGGAGGTAAAGACCATCTCTGAGCAGGCCTCCATGCGGGCGCAGGAAGTGGCGAACTCATCGCAGCGCACCGTGGAAGTGGCCCGCAGCGGGCAGCGTGCGGTGCAGGAGACGATCAACTCGATGAACCAGATCAAAGAGCAGGTCGAATCCATCGCCGAAAACATCCTGGCCCTCTCCGACCAGACGCAGCAGATCGGCGAGATCATCGCCACGGTCAACGAAATTGCCTCGCAGTCGAACATGCTGGCGCTGAACGCCTCGGTGGAGGCGGCGCGGGCGGGTGAGCATGGCAAGGGCTTTGCCGTGGTAGCCATGGAAGTGCGCAGCCTGGCAGAACAATCGCGCCAGGCCACCACCCAGGTCAAGGCCATTCTCTCCGAAATTCAAAAATCTACCAACACCACGGTCATGGTCACCGAAGAAGGCACCAAAGGCGTAGATCGGGGTGTGCAGTTGGCGGCGCAGGCGCGCGAGGCCATCGAGCAATTGGGCAGCGTGATCAACGAAAGCGCCCAGATCGCCACCCAGGTGGTGGTCAGCGGCCAGCAGCAGCAAACCGGCATCGAACAGATTGCCCTGGCAATGCAAAACATCAACCAGGCCACCGTCCAAAGCCTCGCCTCCACCCGCCAGGCCGAGAAGAGCGCCCAGGGCCTCAACGACCTGGCCCGACGAATGGCGGATACGGTGAGTCAGTATCGGTTGTAATGGGTGTTCGGTGTTCGGTATTCGTAATTCGTTATTCGTTATTCGTAATTCGTAATTCGTGGACAATACCGAATAACCAATACCGAATACCGAATATCGAATATCGAATATCGAATACCGAATCCCGAATCCCCCCCACGCCCTCCAGGAGCCTCCCATGTCACTCAGCGCCAAAATCCGCGAACAAATCATCAACAGCTTTCGCTCTGAACTGGCCGAACACGTGCAGACGATGAACCAGGGCCTGCTGGCGTTGGAGCAGAAAAGTGTGGATGAGCCGCAACGCGCAGAAAAACTGGCCGAGGTCTTCCGTGCCGCCCACAGTCTGAAGGGCGCAGCGCGGGCGGTGGGTGTGAGCGCGGTGGAGCAGTTGGCCCATGCGCTGGAAGATGTTCTGGGCGGCTTGCAGCATGGCACGCTTGCTGAAAGCGCCGACCTGTACAGCGCTTGCTACCAGGCCATAGATGCCATCCAGGTGGTGCAGGCGGCCTACGAAGCCGGCGAAACCACGCCCCCGGCGGCCTCGCTGCAAGCCCTGGCCGGGTTAGGCACCTTTCAAAAGGTCATGCTCGAAGGCGCGGGCGCGGCTGCCAAACCTGCCGAACCGCCAGCCGCAGAGACCCCGCTGACCGTTCCTCCCCGCCCCGAACGCAAAACACCCAAAGCCCATCCGGCCGCAAAAAGCCTCAGCAACGGATTAGAAGCCGTTACCGCCATGTTCCATGAACCAGACCCCGCCCCGCCAACGGCCTTGCCGACTGCCCCGCCCGCCATCACCAACGAACCGGTCTCCCAACCGGCTGCCCCCGCATCTCCCGTTCCCGTAGATGAGACCATCCGCGTCAGCGTGAGCAAGCTGGATGCCCTGATGGCCCAACTCAGCGAACTGCTGATCACCAAAATCCATGCCGAGCAGCGCATGGCCCAGGTACGCCAGGCACAGCAGGCTATCACCGATTGGCAGAAAGATTGGCTGGCCGTGCGCAACGCCTACAGCTATCTGGCGCGGCGGCGCAATGGCAACGGTGACGATGCGGGCCTGGAAGCCATCGAACGCAAGCAACTCAACCGCCTGCTCGATTACCTGCACACCAGCCAGGATCACCTGCGCGGCATGAACGATCTGCTCAATGACCTTTCGCGCCAATACAGCAGCGACACGATGCAAATGTCGCTGGTGATTGACGGCCTGGAAGAAGAGATCAAACGCGTGCGCATGTTGCCGCTCTTCACCATCACCAGCACGTTCGGGCGCATGTTACGCGACCTGGGCCAGGCGGCCAACAAAGACGTGCGTTTTGAACTGATCGGCGGCGATGTAGAACTGGACAAACGCGTCCTCGAACAGATCAAAGACCCCCTGATCCACCTGCTGCGCAACGCCGTAGATCACGGCCTGGAAGCAACCGATAAACGCCTGGCCGCCGGCAAACCTGCCTTTGGCACGGTCACGCTGGAGGCCCGCCAGGCCGGCAAAGATGTTTCGATCAGCGTGCGCGACGATGGCGGCGGCCTGCATATTGCCGCCATCCGCCAGTTGGCCGTGCGGCGCGGCATCGCCAACGCCGCCAGCCTGACCGAAGCCGAACTGGCCGACCTGATCTTCCAATCGGGCTTTTCCACCAGCCCGATCATCACCGATATTTCAGGCCGTGGTGTGGGGCTGGATGTAGTGCGGCGTAACGTGGAAGCGCTCGGCGGGCGCATCAACATTGCGTGGCAGGAGGGCCAGGGCAGCGCCTTTACCCTGGTGCTGCCGCTGGCGCTGACCAGCTCGCGGGCGCTGCTCGTCCACGCCGCCGGGCAAAAGTTTGCCATCCCGCTCAACGCCATCGAGCGCATCGAGTATATCCACGCTGCGCAGGTCAACTCGGTGGGCGGGCATGAAACCATCCACTACGAGGGCCGCCCGTTGACTCTCGTTCATCTGGGCGATGTGCTGGGCCTGCCGGCGGCCCGCCATGCCAACGGCTCCCGCCTGCCAGTGGTGGTGCTGGCCGCCGCCGAACGCCGTATGGCCTTTGCCGTGGACGAATTGGACGATGAACTGGAAGTGGTGATGAAGGGCCTGGGCAAACAACTGGCCCGCGTGGGCGGCGTTGCCGGGGCCAGCGTGATGGGCAGCGGTGAAGTGCTGCTGATTTTGAACGTGGCCGACCTGATCAAGCTGGCGCAGCGTGGAACGGGCCGTTCGGTGCTGCAAACCGCCGAACCTGTTGCCAAAAGCGGGCGTCCGCAGCGCCGCATTTTGGTGGTAGACGACTCGATCACCACCCGCACGCTTGAAAAGAACATCCTGGAGGCCGCCGGCTATCATGTGCGCATCGCCATGGACGGCCTGGAAGCGCTCAACACTGTAGCCACCGGCGAACTGCCCGACCTGATCATTTCGGATGTCTCGATGCCGCGCATGGATGGCCTGGGCCTGGCCGCCCGCATCAAAGGTGACCTGCGCACCGCCAATATCCCCTTTATCCTGGTCACATCGCTCGATTCCCCCGAAGACAAGGCCCGCGGTGTCGAGGTCGGCGCGGATGCCTACATCGTCAAGAGCAGCTTCGACCAGCAGAATTTATTGGAGACGATTGAGCAGCTCATCTGACAACCTTCAACTTTCAACCTTCACCGATTGGGTTGAAGGTTGAAAGTTGTTCCTGGAGAACCCTATGGCGAAGACGATCCTCGTCGTTGAAGATAGCCCCGTACAGGCCCTGGCGCTTTCCAGGTTGCTCGAAAAGCAGGGCCTGGCGGTGCTATGCGCACCCAACGGACTGGCCGGGTTGAAACTGGCCCACGAGCGGCATCCTGACGCCATCGTGCTGGATATTCAGATGCCCGAAATGGACGGCCTGGAAGCGTGTCATTTTCTGCACAACGACCCGCAGACCACGGATATTCCTATCGTTTTACTCACCGGCCAATCTACCCCCAATGCCTTGCGCACTGGCCTCGAAGACGGCGCGGTAGATTTCATCCCCAAGGATGCTTTTTCAGATGCGGTGCTGCTCGAAACCCTGCGCCAACTGGAGATTTTGTAGCCTCGATTTCTAAGATTTCCGAAGTCTTACAGACTTCGGAAATCTGCCTTCCCTGGGAGTTTTTCTCGATGCCTTCCACCACCCCCAACCCCATCCGCGTCGTCGTCATTGACGATTCACCCACCATGCGCCAACTGCTGGCGGCAGTGTTGCGCCAGGCCGGCAACATCGAAGTCGTTGGCATGGGCGGCGATGGCGAAGAAGCCGTGCGCCTGGTGAAGCGCCTGCACCCGCACGTGCTGACCCTCGATGTGCAGATGCCCAAAATGAATGGCCTCGAAGCCGTGCGCCAGATCATGCGCGAGTGCCCGCTGCCCATTGTGATCGTCAGCGCCAGCCAGAAGCCGCACGATATGGAACTGGCTTTTCAGGCGCTCAAAGCCGGCGCGCTGACGATGCTCTCGAAACCGGGCCTCAACGACTCTGAAACGTGCGACAAGCTGGTGCAAACGGTGCGCTTGATGGCGAGTGTGCCGGTGATCCACCATTGGGGACGGGCAGAAATGGACAAGAAACCGACTGCCAGCGCTGCGGCCCGGCCCGCCCCGGCGCTGCCCGCCCGCCTGCAAACGCGCGAAAATGCCCGCATCGTGGGCATTGCGGCCTCGACGGGGGGGCCTTCGGCGCTGGCGCAGGTGCTGCGCGGTCTGCCAGCCAGTTTTCCGCTGCCCATGGTGTTGGTGCAGCACTTCTCACCGGGGTTCGCCGGCGGGTTGGCTGAATGGCTTGGCACGCAAACGGCCATTTGTGTAGAGATTGCCGCCCACGGAGACATGCTGCGCCCCGGCGTGCTGCTGATGGCCCCCGATGACTATCATTTGCAGGTCACGACGAAGGGCATTGTCGAGCTTTCCAAAGGCCCGGCCTACAAGGGCCTGCGTCCCTCGGCCAACCCCATGTTCGAGTCGCTGGCGCGCTGCTATGGCCCGGCGGCGGTGGGAATTATTTTGACCGGCATGGGCGATGACGGCGCGGATGGATTGCTGGCCCTGCACCGGGCCGGCGGCTTCACCATGGCTCAAAACGAGGAAAGCTGTGTGGTCTACGGTATGCCCGGTGAGGCGGTGGCCCGCCAGGCGGCTGACGAGGTGCTTTCTTTAGAACAGATCGGCGCTCGCCTCGAACTGCTCTCCAGGCGGTTTTCGTGATGATCCCAGCAGCACAAATCTCTGATTCGTGCCACAGGTTTGGAAAAATATCTCATGACCGATCAGCAACAAATTCCCATCCAAAATGAGATTGACCTGGTGACCGCCCGCATGAAAGTGCGCGAAATGGCCCGGCGTATGGGCATGAGCCTGGCCGACCAGTCGCGCATCTCGCTGGCCACCTCGTCGCTGGCGAATGCGCTGGGGCTGGGCAAGGCTGGTATCGCCAACGGCAACGTCATCATCGAAAGCACACTCAATGGCAGCCGCAAAGGGTTGCTCATTCGCTGTTTCCGCAACGATTGCGATGGCTACGCCCCGCCGCTTTCGTACTTCACCAATGAACGCTGGATGGTAGATGAATTGGAACTCTTCACGCATTCACCCGAGCAGGTAGAAGTGCGCATGATCAAGTGGGTCGCTTTCTAAGGAGCCAACGCTATGCCAATTGGAATCAACTTCAACATGCAGCAAACCGTCGTCCTGGTCATCGAAGACAGCCCCACCCAGGCTTTGCACACATCAGACCTGCTCGAACGCTCAGGCATTCAAACCATCTGCGCCACCAATGGACGCATGGGGCTGAACCTGGCCCGTTCGGTACGCCCGGCGTTGATCGTCCTCGACGTGCAAATGCCCGATATGAACGGCTTCGAAGTTTGCTCAAAACTGAAAGAAAACCCCGAAACGAGCGACATCCCCGTGATTATGCTCACCCGCAACGACACCGTCGAAGCCGCCGAAATGGGCTTAAAATGTGGCGCCGACGATTACATCCCCAAAGATGCCTTCGCCGATGCCGTGCTGATCGAAACCCTACGCCAGATGGGTTTTCTGGCGCATTAACCACCCCGCGCTATCTAAAGCCATGAACATCTCTTCCATCCCCACCGCTCTCCGCCAGGCCTTCCAGCGCATCTGGGCCGGAAATTCGCTGCGTGCCCGTCTGATGCGCTCCTTTTTGCCGGCCCTGGTGCTGATCTTCCTGGCTGAAAACCTGTTGCAATATCTCTGGTTCTTCAGCCACCAGGAAGCGTCTTCGCATTTGCTCTGGAACATCATCGTTACCACTGGGGCGGGGATCATTTTCGGCATTGCGTTGTGGCAGATCACCAAGAACACCGGCAACGAGGTGGAAACCGCCCAACAAGCCCTGCAAGCCTCCGAACAGCGCTTTCGCGGCGTGGTGGAAAACTCGCTCGAAGGCATGGCGCTGACCGATGAAGCCGGGCGCATCACCCTTTGGAACGCCGCCCAGGAAGCCATCACCAAAGTCCCCGCCAGCCAGGCCCTGGGGCGCTACATTTGGGACGTGCAATATGAATTTGCTGCCGATGGCGACCGCACCCCCGAACGCCTGGAAGGGCTGAAAAAGATGATCGGGCGACTCCTCCAGGGCGAGGCGCTGCCCGCTCATACAGGCCCAATGGAGCTGCCCATGTGCCGCGCCGATGGCGAGACCATTTTCGTTCAAAGCATGGTCTTCCCCATCCCCACCGCAGCAGGCCACCTCTTGTGCGGCACGCTGCGCGATGTCACCCGCCGCAAGCAGGCCGAAGAAGCGCTCTTCTGGGAACTGGCTGAAAACGCCGCCCTCTCCACACTCTACAAACCGCTGATTGCCGCCAACGCCACCTTGCAAGATGTCGCCATCACCATTTTGGAACAGGCCAAAAGCCTGACCGGCAGCGAGCATGGCTTTGTTTCGGTCATTGACCCTATCACCAAGCAAAACATTAGTTATACCCTGACCACCATGATGGATCGCTGTCTGATCGAAGGCGAAGAAAAACGCATCATTTTCGATCCCGACGAAAACGGGCATTACCCGGGGCTGTGGGGCCTGGCGCTCAACACCCGCCAGGCGTTCTACACCAACGACGCCCCCGCGCACCCGGCGGCGCGCGGCACACCGGCCGGCCACATTCCATTGCAGCAATTCCTCGGTATGCCGGTTCTGCTCGATGGCGAACTGGTCGGCGAAATTGCCCTGGCCAACCCCGGGCGCGACTACGGCGAACACGACCTGACCGCCATCGCACGCCTGGGCGAATACTTCGCCCTGGCTGTTCAGCGTCATCGCATTGAAGCGGCGCTCAAGAACGAACACGAAAACCTGCTCAAAATCTTCCACGCCGCCCCGGTGGGCATGTTGCTGCTCGACGCAGAGACGCTCATCGTAGATGCCAACCCGGCCATCGGCGCAACCATCTTACGCGAGCCAGCCGAAATCATCGGCCAGCGCGTCGGCGGGGGCTTGCAGTGCATTCACAGCTTTGAAGACCCGCGCGGCTGCGGGTTCAGCCATTCTTGCCCGGTTTGCCCGCTGCGCCGGGGAGTGCAGAGCGTGTTGGCGCAAGGCGCCAGAATTTACAATGAAGAAGTGTGTATCACCCTGCGGCTGGGCGGCCAGCCGGTTGACCGCTGGTTGAGCATTAGCGCGGAACAACTACACATCAACGGCCAACCGCACGCCATCGTCGTCATCAACGATGTGACCGAGCGCATCGCAGCGGGTGAAAAACTGCGTCAGAGTGAAGAACGTTACCGATTTTTGTTCGAATATATGCAGGAAGGCGCGGCCTTACATGAGATCATCTGCGATGAAGCCGGCAAACCGGTGGATTATCGCTTTTTGAACGTCAACCCGGCCTTCGAGAAACTGATCAGCCTGAAGGCGGCCGATATCCTCGGCAAAACCGTGCTGGAAGTGATGCCGCAGACCGAACGCTACTGGATCGAAACCTATGGCCGTGTGGCCCTGACCGGCAAACCGATCATGATGGAAAACTACGCCCGCGCCCTCGAACGCTGGTATCAGGTGTCGGCTTTTTGCCCGGGGGTGGGGCAGTTTGCCGTCATGTTCCAGGATATTACCGAACGCAAGCAGCATGATATGCTGCTGGAACAAAACCTGCACGAAAAAGAAGTGCTGCTCAAAGAAATCCATCACCGCGTGAAGAACAACCTGCAAATTGTCACCAGCCTGCTCAACCTGCACGCCGAACCAATTGCCGACCCCGTGGCGCAGCAGGCTTTTCAAGATTGCCAGAACAATGTGCGCGCCATTGCCCTGGTGCATGAGCATCTCTATCGCTCCGATAACCTGGCCGAGATCGAAGCGGGCGAATACCTGCCCGGCCTGTTGTGGCATTTGCAGGCCACCCTCGGCAGGCGTGAGCGGCAGATTCACCTGGTTGTGCAAATTGCGCCGGGCCGCATCGAACTGGATACCGCCATCCCCTGCGGTTTGATCTTAACCGAGCTGGTCACCAACGCCCACAAACACGCCTTCCCGCCCAACTTCACGTCGGAGCGACAACCGCAAATCAATGTATCGTTTGAAGAAACTGCTGCCGAATATCGCCTGTCGGTATGGGATAATGGCATCGGTCTGCCAGACGGTTTTGATTTACACCACACGCACTCCCTGGGTCTGCAACTGGTGGGGATGCTGGCGCAGCAGCTCCAGGGAGAAGTGGTCGTGACGGGCGAACAGGGCGCCCATTTTCGGGTGACTTTCCCGAAGGTGATCGGTTCCTGATTGCCCTGGGAGGGCCTATGACAACCTTGCGCATTTTACTGTTTGAAGATGAGGCGCTGATTGTCAGGGATATTGAAAATAAGCTGAAACGCATGGGGCACGACTTCGCCGGGTACGCCATCTCTGGCGAAGCGGCGGTTGAACTGGTGCGCCAGAATCAGCCAGACCTGGTGTTGATGGATATTGGCTTGCGGGGGGAAATGGATGGCATCACCGCGGCGGCGCAAGTTCGCCAGGATTTCGATATTCCGATCATCTTTCTCACCGCCTATACCGAAAACGAGACGCTGCAGCGCGCCAAAACCACCGAGCCTTACGGCTATATCGTCAAACCGGTGGATTCGCGCGAGCTTTCGATAGCCATTGAACTGGCCGCCTACAAACACGCCGCCGAAAAAGACCGCCAGCGCCAATTGCAGCGCCTGGCAGCCATGCGCGCCATTGACCAGGCCATTCTGAACCAACACGACATCAGCCAGACCTTGCACATCGCCCTCGAACAAATTGTCCACAACCTGAGGGTAGATGCCGCCGCTGTCCTGCTGCTCAACCCCTATAGCCAGACGCTTTCGTATGCGGCGCAAATTGGCCTGCACGCCGACCTGCTCAACCTGAACCCGCAGCCGCTGGGCCTGGGCCACGCCGGGCAGGCCGCCCTGACACGCCAACGCATCATCGTCGCAGACCCGGCGAGTGCCGCCAGTGACCATCCCTTTGCCAGTTATCTGGCCTTGCCCATGTTGTGCAAGGGCCAGGTGCGCGGCGTGCTGGAGGTCTTCCACGCCCGGCCCTTCCAACCCGGCGATGAATGGCTCGATTTTCTCGAAACGCTCGCCAACCAGACCGCCATCGCCGTAGATAATGCCAGCCTGTTCGAGGAGATGGTGGCTACCAACCTCAACCTGATTCAAGCCTACGATACCACCATTGCCGGCTGGTCGAAAGCGCTCGAATACCGCCACATCGAAACCGCCGGCCACAGCCAGCGCGTGACCGACCTGACGATGAAGCTGGCCCAGGCATTGGGCATTGCCAAACATGAATTGGAGCAGATTCGCCGTGGTGCGCTGCTGCACGATATTGGCAAAATGGGCATCCCCGATAGCATTTTGCTCAAACCTGGCCCGCTTACCCCCGCAGAGCGCCTGATCATGCAGCAGCACCCCGTCTACGCCTATGAAATGCTCTCTACCATCCCCTTTCTCAAGTCGGCGCTCGATATTCCCCACTACCACCACGAAAAATGGGACGGTACGGGTTACCCGCGCGGGCTGCAAGGCGAGCAAATTCCGCTGGCGGCGCGCATGTTTGCCATTGTAGATGTCTTCGATGCCATGTCATCCAACCGCCCTTACCAGGCCGCCCGCCCGTTGGCGGAAGTGCTGTCTTTCGTTCAGCAGGAAAAGGGGCGGCATTTCGATCCGCGGGTGGTCGAGGCGTTTGTGCCGTTGATCGGAGCGCGGTTGTAGCATGGCTGAAGCCTGCCAGTTCCAGGCCGCGAGAGATCGCTCCGAATACCTGGCTGCCCTGCACGCGTTGGATCAAGCTCCGGGCCAACATCTCGCGGATGTACAGCCCAGCCATGATGGGTTTACCTGCACCAGCATCATCTGCAAGCAAGAAGCGCGGGCGCGGCTGGGTCAGCATGGCGTCATAAACTGCGATGCCCATGTGTAGTTGAATGTCTGAGAATTGCACTTCAACTGCATCCTGACCACCTGCCGCAACTACGCAAACGGCCTGCAAGCCCTGCTCGACGCCATCGAATTCTACGAAGGCGACTCGCTCCCCTTCCGCGAACTGCAGCGCCTGCTTGCCTGACCTGCAACCCTAACCTCCTAACTCCCTAACTTCCCCCATGCCCCCTCGCACCCCCCGCCCCACCCCTCCCCCGCAATCCTACGCCCACCCCGAAGCGACCTCGCTCCTCCGCCCGGACGTGGGCACCCAGGCCCAATTCCGCAAGAAGAAGCCGCCGCAGCGCTACCGTTACGACTCATCCCTGGCCCCCGAACTGCACTGGGACGGGCAAAACGGGGCGCGCGAGGTGGGGGAGTGGCTGTTGGGGGTGATTGAAATTCTTGCCAGCGCGCCACAAGAGCAAAAAACCGAAAATTTGGATGTTGAGCGTGCTTTGCACGCACAACATCCAAATTTTCGGGAATCTTTTGAATTTCGCGATGCGCGCGGCGAAGTCCTCCACCGCATCCACACCCTGCCCGAAGCCCTCGACCTGCTGCGCCGCATTTCGGGGCCGTTTCTCGATTGGGCCGGCAAGGCTGAGCATCTCTCCTTCGATGTGCCGACGCTGCCGCTCTTCGTCCACGAGCGCCTTTCGACCAAGGCCATCCTCGAGACGCTCAAGGGCCACAAGCGCGACAAGCAGATGAGCTTTTTCGACCTGTTCGCCGACCCGCAGCATTCGGTGGCCGACCAGGTGCTGCGCGCCTACGAGCACCGCGACAACTGGACCAACCGCCTGATCCTGGGCGATTCGCTGGTGGTGATGAACTCGCTGCTGCAATACGAGAGCCTGGGCGGCCAGGTGCAGATGATTTACATGGACCCGCCCTACGGCGTCAAGTTTGGCTCGAACTTCCAGCCCTTTGTGCGCAAACGGGACGTGAAGCACAACGACGATGAAGACCTGACGCGCGAACCCGAGATGGTCAAGGCCTACCGCGATACCTGGGAACTGGGCCTGCACTCGTACCTCACCTACCTGCGCGACCGCCTGCTGCTGGCCCGTGACCTGCTGCACCCCTCCGGCAGCATTTTTGTGCAGATCAGCGACGAGAACGTCCATCACGTGCGCGAGTTGATGGATGAAGTGTTTGGGGCGGAGAATTTTTGTGGCCTGATCACCTTTAGAAAGACTGCTGGGGCAGGTAGCCCATCATTGGGTACAGAAGTTATTGCTTCGGTATCTGACTATTTGCTTTGGTATGCCAAAGATCGGGAATTGGTTAAATATCGCCAGATTTACGTGCCGAAGAAATCAGCTGCCGGTGATGGAGCATATACCTGGTACGAATTACCAGATGGCACCAGACACAAAATGAATATTGCCGACCGGGATGATGTATCTCAACTGCCTGAAGGAAGTCGTGTTTTCAGGGCTGATAACCTAACCTCGCAGAGTGGCGTTGAGAAAACAAAATATCCTGTTGAATTTGAAGGTCAAGTATTCAGGCCGACCAAAGGGGTTTGGAAAACCAGCGAACAAGGTATGCAAATGCTGAAAGAAAAGCGTAGGTTGATTCTTATTGGCAATACCTTGTCGTATGTACGATTTTTCGATGATTTTCCTGTGCAATCCATCAACAACTTCTGGGAAGATACCGTCGTCGCTGGATTTGCTGATCCCAAGGCTTATGTTGTCCAAACGAACAAAAAGGTAATTGAGCGATGTATGCTCATGACCACCGACCCCGGCGATCTGGTGTTCGACCCGACCTGTGTACGGGCTGGCACTCGCATTTGGGCCCCCCTCAATCCCCCCGTGAGCGGGGGGAAGCAAGACTCCCCCCCGCTCACGGGGGGGCAGGGGGGGGCCGCTTGCCTGCGACCTATTGAAACCCTCCGCCCCGGCGACCTCATCCTCGCCCACGACGGCCAACCCCACCGCGTCAAACGCCTGATCTCCAAACCTTACCGCGGCTTGATGGTCGGCATCCATCACGACTTACACCCCGAACCACTTTGGCTCACCGCCGATCACCTTGTCTTGTGCAAACCCCGCCCGCGCACGCTCGGAGGGCATCGCGATTGGAGCGCTGTACCTCCCGACCACGTTCAACGCAGCCGTCAACTGCGCCGCGAGGCCACCCCTGCTGAACGTGGCTTGTGGTCGGCGCTGCGCGGCGAACAATTGGGCGTCAAGTTCCGCCGCCAACACCCAATTGGCCCCTACATTGCCGATTTTTACAGCCGCGAAGCCCACCTTGTGGTAGAAGCAGATGGAGACAGCCACTTCACTGCCGAAGGCGCAGCGCACGATCAACAACGCGATGCCTACTTGCGCGACTTTGGGCTGGATATCCTGCGCTTCACCAATAACGAAATCCTGCGCAACTTGCCTGGCGTCATACAGGCCATCCAATCTCATATCGAACTGCGCACCCAAAGCATCGAAGGCGCCCAGTGGATACAAGCAGGCTCTCTTCTACCCGGCGACCTGGTTTATTTTGGCGAGGAACGGCAAGTCGTTGAGCTGCGCAGTGTGGAAACTTCCCTCTCCACCGAAACCGTGTACGATCTGGAAATCGAGGGCGCGCACTCATTCCTGACCGAAGTATGCGCCGTCCACAACTGCGGCAGCGGCACCAGCGCCTACGTGGCCGAGCAATGGGGGCGGCGCTGGATCACCGCCGATGTCAGCCGTGTGCCGCTGGCGCTCGCCCGCCAACGCCTGCTCACCGCCACCTACCCCTACCACCAACTGATGGACGAAAGCCGCGGCCCGGCCGGCGGCTTCGTCTATAAGCGCCGCCAGAACAACAAGGGCGAAGAAGTGGGCGGCATCGTCCCGCACGTCACGCTCAAATCCATCGCCAATAACGAACCACCCGCCGAAGAAGTGCTGGTAGACCGCCCCGAAACGGACGGCAAGATCACACGCGTCACCGGGCCGTTTGTGGTCGAAGCGACGATCCCCACACCGATGGATTGGGACCCCACCCCGGCCATCCCCGTGAACGGGGAGGAAGCTAACCTCCCCCCGTTCACGGGGGGATTAGAGGGGGGTGATGACTATGGCACATACCTGGAACGGATGATCGAAGTGCTGCGGCGCTCGCCGGTGCTGCTGTTGGGCGGGGGTAAATCGGTGGCGCTCAAGGGTGTGCGCCCGCCGGCCAAGAGTCTGTCGCTTTCTGCCGAAGCGATGGTTGAAAGCGGGCAAACCAGCGTGCCGGTGGCGATTGTCTTTGGCCCCGAAAACGGCGCGGTCAGCGAAAAGCTGGTCTACGAGGCCGCCCGCGAAGCCAACATGAAGGGCTACAACCACCTCTACGTCATCGGGTTCGCCATTGAAGCCAAAGCGCGCACGCTGATCGAAGCCTGCGAAAGCGTCGCCGGCGTGCCCGCCACCTACGTCCAGGCCACCCCCGACCTGCTGATGGGCGATCTGCTCAAGAACATGCGCTCCAGCCAGATTTTCAGCGTGTGCGGGTTGCCGGAAATCAAGGTGACCGCGACCAGCGACAAGGAAGGCGGCGAAAAGCAATATCAAGTGGAATTGCTGGGGCTGGATGTGTTCGACCCGGTCACGATGGAAAACGAACACCGCCGCGGAGACGACGTGCCCGCCTGGCTGCTCGATTGCGATTACAACGGCCTGGTCTTCCACGTCTCGCAGGCCTTCTTCCCCCGCACCGCCGCCTGGGACAGCCTGCAGCGCGCCCTCAAAGGCCAATACGAAGACGCCGTGTGGGATCACCTGGCCGGAACCGTCAGCACCCCCTTCGAGGCCGGCGACCACCGCCAGGTGGCCGTCAAAGTGATTGACGACCGCGGCAACGAACTGCTGGTCATCTCCCCTCTCCCTTCTGGGAGAGGGGCCGGGGGTGAGGAATAAGCATGGCCGAATTTGAAGTCCCCGAACCGATCCTCAACAGCCCCTACGAAGAACCGCGGGCGCACTGGCACCTCGAAGAAGGCGCACCGCCCGAACTGCGCCCGGGTCGCCGCCCGGCGGGGTATTTCTACCGTGACCCCAATGCCCCGCAAGATGCCGACGAACACGCCGCGCGCGGCAATTGGGAAGCGCTCCCGCTCGTCAACCTGATCCGTGAACGTCTGGCCGCCTGGCGACCGCTGGCGCTGCGCGGCGAAGGCGGCGTCACCCGCACCACGCAAGAACTGCTCCACTACTGGCGGCGCGACGGACGCCAACAGCGCCTCTTCTTCGCCCAACTCGAAGCCGCCGAAACAATCATCTTCCTCACCGAAGCCCGCCAGGATTTTCTCCAGGGGATCGAAATTCCGCTCGACTCCCCTCTCCCCGTGGGAGAGGGTGGCGACGAAGAACGTCGCTCGGGGGTGGGGTTTCTCCGCTACGCCCTCAAAATGGCCACCGGCTCCGGCAAAACCACCGTCATGGGCCTGCTGGCCGCCTGGAGCATCCTCAACAAAGTCGCCGCCCGCGCCGACAGCCGCTACTCCGACCTCGTCCTCGTCGTCTGCCCCAACGTCACCATCCGCTCGCGCCTGGCCGAACTCGACCCCGCCCTGGGCGAAGCCAGCCTGTACCGCACGCGCGACCTTATCCCGCCGCACCTGATGCCCGACCTGCACAAAGGCCGCCTGATTGTCACCAACTGGCACGTCTTTGAACCCAAGACCCCCGATTCTGCCGGAACCGGCGGGCGCGTGCTCAAAACCGGGCAGCCGCTCGTCAAAACCGAAACCATCCGCATCGGCAGCAAATCCACCACCGCCCGCGGCTGGCGCTACCTTACCGAAGCCGATCTGCAGCGCCAACTGGATGCCGGCCTGCTCAGCCTCGTCCCCGGCTCCGAAACGCGCGACCGCCTCGGCCACCTGCAAAGCGTCACAGTCACCTCCACCACCTACATCGAAAGCGACACCGCCTGGATCAAGCGGGTCCTCGCCCGGGAAATCGGCGGCAAACGGAATATCCTCGTGCTCAACGACGAGGCCCATCACGCCTACCGGATTCGGCGCGAGGAGGACGAGGC
>CAZSFD010000094.1:0-19632 GCA_964606085.1 uncultured Anaerolineaceae bacterium | reverse complement strand
AAGATGGTGGGTAATCGCTCCCCTAGCGCCGGATCGGATGATAAGGCAGCGTAGGAAATCAACACCATGAAGGCAGCCAACGCGATGGCTTGCGTCACCATGACCAGAAGCTCTGCGTATTTCTGCTCAATCAGAAACATGGTCTTTTTGCCTGTCTTCTGCAAAAATACAATCAGCAGAGGCATCCAAAGAGAAACCACCCAGATGCTGAATAATGCCGTGAGCACCTTGTATCGCATTTCGCCTGTGCCAAACACAAATGCCACCATCTCAGGCACGTTGGCAAGAGGCGGCGAGACGCGCAAGAAAACGTGCAACCCTAAAAACCAACCTCCTATCATATACAGCCAATAATACACACTTTGGAAAAACCAAAAAAACCACCCTTGCGGAAATTCCGCAGCGATCAAAACGATGAAAGGCATCAGCCAAAGCATCCAATAAAATTCCCAATACGAATTGAGACTAAAAAAGCCGAATAAAGTGAACGCCAGAGATTGCCATAGGTAGTCAAAATTTCGTTCCCCCTGCCACAAAAAGCCGAAAGCCAACCCAAGAGTTGTCATGATCAGGAACATCGAGGGTTCCTGAATCCATAATTTGGGGCTGATATCCAAAAAACCAACCCCGTGCCCAAGCAAAACCCATTCGCGAAAAGCCTTGCCTGGCAGGTAGGGGAGTAGGGTCACCAACAATGGTGACAATCCTGCCAGCAGTAGCAAGAATTGTAGCTTCCGTTGCTTTGTGGACATCAGGACAAAGCCGGGCAAGAGCAGCAAAGGCCATATTTTGTAGGCGGCCCCTATGCCGATGCACACAGCGCCCAACCCAAGCCACCGTTCCGATGATGCGTTTTGGATGGGATCGAAATAGCGTTTTGCCGCCCACAAAGCACATGTGACCCAAAATACGGGGAAAATATCGGTCTGCCCCATCACATACGAACTGAATAAGACGATCGGTGAAAGACACCACAGGGCCGTGATCAAATTTCGTCGGCTTGGGGGAACTAATCTGACCAGCAACCACAACGTGGCCATATCGAATACCAAATAAATCCCCTTCGTAAAAAAAAGCATTCGGTGGGTAAAAAAGATTTGTACTTGTGTTGGGCTGAGGTAATCCCATCCGACAACCGACAACACACCGATTGATTTCATTAACCACATCCAGGCTGCCAGGCTCCAATATGGCAAGGGTGGATTGGATAACCAGATTAACTCCGATTTGGCCGATTCAGCCATTTGATAAAAGAACGCGTAGAGTTGCCAGTGTCCTTCGGTAAGCCAGTTCGACATCCAGGGAATAAAGAACGCATCATGGTGTCCAGAGAATGCCATGAACCAAAAACGCATCAGCAATCCCCATAAAATGATCCCAGGGGTGTCTTCGAGCTTGCCCCTAAACCATTTTGCGAGGTGAGAAAAATTCGCTTTCATCTCGCCATCCGCCACTGCACATACCGCCACACCCGATGCAGCACCGCCCGCGTGCCCTCGGTGCGCCAGATGTACAGCGCCCGCACCAGCCGGCTGCGTTCGAGCGGCGAGGGGCCAGCCGGCGAAGCCGCATCCACGGGGGCGCGGCGATCCAGGCGGTCGGGGGCCAGTTTGCCCGTGCGGCAGTAGTGCAGTAAGGGCTGCACCACCACCGGCCAGGCAAAGCGCGCCATCAACGGTTCGAAAGCGGCGGCGAAAGCGGCTTTGGGCTGATCCAGGAGCGCGTTCAGGGCGGCGGCCACGCCAGCGGCATCACCTTCGGGGGCGATGCCGCCCAGGCCGTATTCCTGCACCCATTCGCCGCTCATATCGCCCTCGGTAATCAGCACCGGCAGGCGCGCCCAGAAATAATCGAGGATGCGGGTGCGCGCCGAGTAACGCGTTTCCACATGCACCGGGTGCAGCGTGACGCCCACGTCGGCCTCCAGCAGCAGCGATTGGCGCTCGTGGTAGGCCACCCACTCGATGAACAGGATGCTCTTGTCTTTCTCGCCGATTTGTTCGGCCAGGGCAATCGTCTTATCCACAATTTCGTGGCGCGGCACATCGGGGTTGGGATGGCGGGTGCCTAAAAAGACCAGGCGTGCTTCGGGATGCTGGGCCAGCACCGCCGGCCAGGCGCGTACCAGCGTCAGGGGGTCAAGCCAGTTCCAGATGCCGCCGCCCCACAGGACGATGCGCGCATCTGCCGGGATCAACGGGTGGACGCCGCGCAGAATGGGCTTTTCGGCGTGCGGCGGCTGCGCCGGAAAGCCTACGCCCACCACGTCAATCAGCTTTTGCAGGCGTGTGTCATCGGCAAAGGTTTGCGGGTTCACCCGGCCATTGGCCGCCAGCGCCCCCAGCCACAAATCGCGCTGGCGCAAATTTCCGCACAGGAAAAAATCGCCAATTTGCAGCAGCCGGTTGGTGATGGCTACGGCCTGGGCATTGATGGCCTGCTGGTTGCCCATCGGCTCATTCAGGTAGTAATGTAAATTCTCCAGGATGAACGGGTCGTAGAGATCAACCACCAGGCGGGTCGGTGTGGTCAATAAGAAGGGGAACTTCTCGACCATATAGCCCGAAATCAGCGCCACATCGCAGTTTTCGACCAACACTTGCAAGCCAGCCGGGTTATTTTCGGCGTAGAAAACCACGTTCAAGCCGGGAATGCGTAAATCGCTGACCGCCGGCGCTGCCAGGGTCACATCTATCTCATCTTTCAGGGCCAGGGCCATTTCCAGGTAACGCATGCCAGGGCCAGCCATGTGCGCGGCAATCACATCATTGCTGATGATGAGCAAATGGGGGCGGCGTTGCGCCGG
The DNA here is from genome assembly GCA_964606085.1 of uncultured Anaerolineaceae bacterium. Classification (GTDB taxonomy): domain Bacteria; phylum Chloroflexota; class Anaerolineae; order Anaerolineales; family UBA4823; genus CAIQJJ01. The sequence goes on along the minus strand of CAZSFD010000094.1, from coordinate 16,826 downwards.
GTCAAATTCGGGCATGGGTCTTGTCCTTTGGGTGCGGATCAGGGGCAGGTAGTGATGGAGGGTCAAATCCCAGGTTAATTCGGGCAGGCCGCGCCAGGCATGGGTCATCGGCAGGTCGTGTTGCAGGCCAAAGAGCGCCGCGTCGTCAATCACCCGGCGGCGCTGCAAATCGCCGCGCAGGGCGGCGAAGTCCGCTTTTTGGCGGCGCAGGTCGGCCCAGGCCTGCCCGTAGGCCCGCACGGTATCCCACTGACCGCGCAGCAGGGCGTGGGTGACGTTGGCCCAATCTTCGGCGCGATAGGTGCGGGCGAAGCGGTTGAACATTTCAGCGGGGATTTTGTGGGTGAAGCGCATCCGCCCATAGACGACGTTGCGCAGCTTGAAGGGCGTCAGGCCCTCCTCGTGGCCGGTCGGCACGCGCCCGCCAAAGGCGTGGTAGACCACGGCCTGGGGCGCCGCCAGCACATGCCAACCCAGCAAACGCGCCCGATAGCACCACTCGCTGTCCTCGTAGTACATGGGGAAGCCTTCGTCAATCGGCCCCACCGCTTGCCAGGCGGCGCGCGTGATCAGCGTGGCGGCGAAACAGGCCGAGGGCAGCTCGCGCCAGGAGTCGAATTGGCCTAAGTCGAGATGCCCCAGGGCGTTATCACTGCCCCACGAAAACGGGCCAACATGGTTGCCCAGCCCGTTCAAGAACGCCGGCGCCCACCAAAATTTGAGCTTGCAGCCCACCGCCGCCACCTGCGGCGCGCCCTGGGCCACGGCCACCATCTGGGCAATCGCGTCTGGTTCCAGGCGCACATCGGGGTTGAGCTGCAAGATAAAGTCGCCGGTGGCGCGAAAGGCTCCGGCGTTCATCGCTTTCGCCAGCGAAGAACCCGGCGGCAAAGCCAGGAAGACCACTTCGGGGGCGTGTTCGGCCAGGTATTCACGCGAACCGTCGGGCGGGCCGTTCTCAACAAAGATGATTTCGAGCGCCTGGTGGCTTTGCGCTCGCAGCGAGGGGATGCACTCATCCAGCCATTCACGGCTCTTGTAACCCACGATCACCACCGATACCAGCGCCGGTTGTGGCGCAAGTTCGATGTTTGCCTTAGGGGGCTGTGCTACGCCCTCGCGCTGCAACAATCCGGCTTCGGCCAGGCAGGCCAGGGCGGCGCGCAGCGCATCGGCAGGTGTGTGGCCGTCGGCCAACGCCTGGAGAACTTCATCCAGCGTGTGTTGGTGAGCCGCCTGCCAGACCGCGGCCATGCGTTCATCCACCGTCACCTTGCCACCCTGGGTTGTGGTAAGCAAGGTGCGCCCGGCCAGATGCTCCACCTGAACGCCCGGCGGGTGTTGGTAGCGCAGTTCGCCTGTAAATTGCACGGGCGGGTGAGAGGGCGTTGGCGGCGTGAGGTCGGCGGGGAAGGTGCCTGCCGGTTGTTCGGGTTGCGCTAAGCGAAAAGGCTCAAACGGCGGCAGGGGCGAGAAATCGAAGCGGCGCAGTTTGCCCATGCGCAGCAGGGCGCGCCAGGTGCGGCTTTGCAAGATGTCATCGAGTTGATTGCTGCGATGGGTCAGGGTTTCGATCTGCCGGTTGAGGCTGGCAATTTGCCCATCACGGTTGGCAACCTGCGCCTCGCGTTCGGCAATGGCAGCCAGTAACCCCACGGCCTCGTGATGGCGCTCATCGGAGCGCTGCTGCACCTGAGCGGCCAGGCGCAGGAGTACTTGCTGCTGTTCATCTGGCGAGGCGGCAACCGGCCGGGCCGATTGGTAGATGGTTTGCCAGGCTTCCAGGTGGTGGCTGAGCAGGCCGCGCTGGCGTAAATCGGCCTGGGCGTTTTGCGCCAGGTGCAGGCGCTTCGGCGGGTCGGCGGCCAATTCGCGCAGGGCTGCTTCCCATTCATCCAGCGAACCGGCCAGCAGGCCATTTTCGCCATGCCGCACCACGGCCGTGTAAGGTTCGAGGCGGCTGTAAATGCCTGCGCCGCCGATGGCGCTGTATTCCCAGAATTTGATCGCACTTTTGCAGCGATTGAAGGGATTATCCACCAGCGGCGCCAGCCACACATCGGCAGAAGCGGAGGCAAACTGGGCGGCGAAGTCGGCATAGTGTTCGGCCCCGGGATGTGTCCAGACCTGTGGATGCCCGGCCAGCGCCGCCGGCGGGAGGCAGCCCCAAAAACGCACCTGCACCGCCTCGCCCCACTCAGCGAGGATGCGCAGCAGCAACGGCGTGAGCAATTCGATGTCTGGGAGATGCGATGCCCCGCCCATATAGCCGATGACGAAAGGCGCGTCGGCGGATGCCGGCGGTTGGGGTGATTTCAGCCGCCACAGGGTATCGGGCAGCACGGTGGGCCAGAGGCTGATGCGCGGGTTGAGGTGGCGCAGCATCGCCTGCAAAGGTGCGGTCGAAACGATGACCGTGTCAGCCGACAGGAGCGCATGGGTCATGCCACCCAGGCAATCTTCGTAAACCCGGCGGTTAGGGTGTTCAGGCGGCAGCGCCAGGAGGAGGTCATCCACATCGTAGAGAACCGGTTTACCCGCTGCCCGGGCCGCGGCGAGTACCTGCCGGTAGGCCGGATAGAAGCGCGGAAAATCGCGTTGCAGCAAAACCGCATCGGCCTGTTCGACCAGTTCTGGGTGGACGCTATCTATCCCCTCTTTGCCCGTCAGCACCTGCCAGCCCAGGGCGCGCGCCGCGGCGCCGTAACGCAGCAATTGCAAGGCCGATGGTTCGGGGCCGGTGGTGTAGACAGCCAGGGTGAATTGTTCAGGCATTGCGGGTGTGCTGCCATTCGCCATAAACGGTGACGAGGCCATATTTGCCGTAGATTGTGTCGCCGATGTTCAATACCCGGAAGGGATACCGGCGATCATGGTAGTCATAGATTTCGGTATCTTCCTGGTTGTGAGCGGCGACAGAGATGTGGTACAGGCCATCTAACAAGGGCAGGCGCGGAATTTTGTAAGTGACGCTACCCTTGCCAGTCACCAGGCCCAGGTCAAGTTTGACCAGGTCGGTGTTAGGGCCGGTGACGTGTGCGCCATCCTGTCGGAAGATGGCCATGCCAAACACCGGTGATTGGATCGGTTCGTGGGCGACGTAATCCATGTGCAATTGCAACGGTTCATTGGTGGCGAAAACGCCCTGCGCTACGCCCTGGTCGTTGGTGATGCGCACGCCAACGATCTCCATGCGGCGGCTGCCCCAACGGCCTTCTTCTTCCACCACTTCGGTCTTTTTGCTGAGTTGCTCCGATTCGTCTTCGCGCACGCGGCCCAGGTAGCGATCCACCACTTCTTTGGCGCTGCCCACGGCCATCAACTTGCCGTGTTCCAGCCAGGCTGCCCGCTGGCAGGTGTTTTCGACCACAGGCATACTGTGAGAAACCAGCAGAATGGTGGCGCCATGCTGGCGGAAGGACTCGATACGTTCATAGCTTTTGCGTTGAAAGGACTCATCGCCTACCGATAAAATCTCATCCACAATCAGCACTTCGGGCTGTGTATCGGTCGCCACGGCAAAGCCCAGGCGCGCCCACATGCCCGAAGAATAGGTACGCAGCGGCGCATCAATGAAATCCCATAATTCAGCAAACTCAACGATGTTCTCGAATTTGACATCCATTTCGCGCCGCGAGAACCCCAACAGCGAACCGTTGAGGTAGATATTCTCCCGCCCGGTCAGTTCAGGGTGGAAACCAGCCCCGATTTCCAGTAAGGGGGCCACGCGGCCACTCACCCATACCCGCCCGGCAGTTGGCCGCAGCACACGCGAAACCAGCTTGAGCAGCGTGCTTTTCCCGGCCCCGTTGTGGCCGATCAGCCCAAAGACTTCTCCTCGTTTGACCGAAAAGGAAACGTCTTGCAAAGCCAGGAAATAATTATGCTTGATCTTCCCCTGCAAACGGCGAATGGCATATTCTTTGAACTTTTCGACGCGTTCGCTGGCCGCGCGGTAACGCACGGTGACGTTTTCCAGGCGCACAATGTCATCGGCCATGCTGCTCGATGGCGAGGAGTTAGAGTCGATAAGAAAATTCATCCGCTTGACGAGTGAAAACCAACCAGCCAATCAGCGCCATGCCCACGGCAATACCGCCTGCCAGCATAAACTGGCCCACCTCGGGCAGCACGCCTTCATAAACCACCGCGCGAAACAAGGTCACCAGGTGATACATCGGGTTGAGCCTGGCTATCCATACGCCCCAGGTATCCAACTGAAGCAGGTATTCTTTCGGGTAGACGATTGGACTGAGATACATCCACGCCACCATGGCCACCTGATACATCTCAGCCACATCAGCGAAATAGACCGCCCAGGCCGAAACCAACAGTCCCATGCCCAGCGAAAAGAGTGCCAAGAACAAAACCGGCAGCGGCGCCAACAAGATCGTCCACCGCAACGGCACACCTGTGATGAGCATGACGAACAAGAGTGGCACCAACGTCAGCACCAGGTTGACCAACCCCACGCCCACGGCAGAGAGGGCGAAAACCGTGCGCGGCACATAAATGCGTTTGAACAAGCCCTCGCCCCAGATCAAATGCACGATGGCCGCATTGGTTGTCTGCGAGAAGAAATTCCACACCAGCAATCCGCTCAAAACATACGCTGCGTAGGTGATTCCCTGCCCGAAAGCGCGTGAGAAAACGATGCTCAGGATCAACATGGTGCCTAACGGGTTGAGCATCGTCCATGCGACACCCAGAACCGAACGCTTGTAACGCGTCAACACATCGCGGCGAATCAGTTGAAAGAGCAGGTTGCGGTATGTGAACACCTCGCGCAACTCATCCAGGGCGAGTACACCCCGTTCAGCGCTATCGTAGATGGATTGGTTGTGCATAGTTAGCGATTTTCAGCAAGAAAAGCTCGCGCCTGGGCAATATCGTTGGGAGAGACTTTTTGGGTGCGTTCCCAGTGATCCAACAAATCGCCAAAATTCAACACGGCATGAAGTGTATATCCCCTTTGCGCCAGGGCCTCTTTCGCCCCTGATTGGCGGTCAATCAAGACCACCACATCTGTGACTTTCAGCCCAACACTGGTTAATTTTTCAATGGCTTCGAATTTGCTGCTGCCGGTAGTTGCCAGGTCATCAATCACGGCCACACATTCGCCTGGTTGAAAAATACCCTCGATATCCGCTTTTGTGCCATAAGCCTTGCTCTCTTTGCGAGGGTAAATGAGCGGCCAATTGCCCTGGATGCTGATGGCTGTGCCAATCGGCAAGGCGGCATAGGGCAGGGCTGCCAGGCGGTCGAAGGCCAGGCGGCGTAAAATTGGCACATAGGCTTCGGCCACCTGTCTTAGCAGCGATGGGTAAGCCACCAATTGGCGCAAATCCAGGTAAATCGGCGACACCAACCCCGATTTAAGCGTGAACTGACCGAATTTGACACAGCCGGCTTCGAGCAGAGCATCGGCAAGGGGAGAAAAATCGAAAGTTGCTGGTTGTGGGCTGCTTGCAATAGGTGTAAATTTAGAACTTTCAACCTTCAATTTTTCCCGTGCCTGGTTGATTTCTTGCCGCAATGCCTCAGCAGCCTGGCGGGGATTCTCGGCCTGCGATATGCCGCGTGAAACGGGGATTAACAAGCCCAGCCCATCGGTTCGCAGCCCAGACTGCAAGGCGGCCGCCAGGTCACCACCCTGCGCCCCTACGCCAGGCGACAGAAACCATAGGTGCGGTGCGGCAGCACGTAGGCGGGCCAGGGCTTCGGGGTGGGTTGCGCCGACCACCAGGCCCACGTTGTCATGCTCGTTCCAGCGCTGTGCCAGGTGAGCAACGTGTTCATAGAGCGTCAGGCCAGATGAGCCAACCGTTAAATCCTGTAAATCTGCTGAACCAGGGTTGGATGTTTTACAAAGCAGGAAAATACCTTTTTGTGGGTTGTTCAGAAAGGGCTTGACGGAATCGTGGCCCAGGTATGGACTGACCGTAACGGCATCTGCCTCCAGGATTTCGAAAGCAGCGCGGGCATAGGCCTGGCTGGTCGAGGCAATATCGCCCCGTTTGGCATCCAGGATAACGGGAATTTCTTCAGGAATGGCGTTCATCAAACGCTGTAAGACCGCCATCCCCTCGGCGCCAAAGGCCTCGAAGAAAGCAATGTTGGGTTTATAGGCTGCTGCCAGATCACTGGTGGCGGTGATGATGCGCAAACAGAAATCATACACGGCTGTTGTAGCTGGTTCGGCAATTTCCCCCGGGTGTGGGTCTAGCCCTATGCACAAAAGCGAATTGACTTGTCGAACACGTTTTTCCAGGCGGTTAAAGAGGGTCATTCAGGTATTCTCCAGGCCGATTACAAATCGGCAAGATTATAGCATGTTTCGCTTGACACTTTTTCCCCCCTATGCTACATTTGTAGCGTGCCGGAAGGGACTATACTGGCACGCAGGATCAACGATTGCATTGAATCTCAGGAGTTTAGCCTTGACCAAATCACGCTCTCAACTTATGGTAGAACGCTTGCGTGATCTTCAGGCCTCCTCGCCGGATATCGAGGCATCCGCAGTTGTCAGCGTAGATGGCCTGACAATTGCCTCTGCCTTGCCACAAGGCGTGGAAGAAGATCGTGTTTCGGCGATGTCGGCAGCAATGCTCTCGCTGGGTGAACGGATTGCCACTGAATTGGGCCGCGGCTCATTGGATCAGGTATATATCAAGGGGGAAAGCGGGTATGTTATCCTGATGTCGGTGGGTGAGGAAGCGGTGCTAACTGCTTTGGCTCGTGAACAAGCCAAATTAGGCTTGATTTTCCTCGACATGCGGCGAGCTGCCGAAGCGCTCGCGAAACTCGTCTGATCGGCAAAAAATTATGGACCCCATTCCAAAGAGCGGCCTCTTCTATCCCAACAAAGCAGCGCGCATCGCCCTTCAATCATTGGAAAATGTGATGGGCAAAAACGGCCTCAACGCCATTTTGAACTTGGCGCATCTGCCGCACCTCATTGACAATTATCCTCCCAATAACCTGGAGCGCGAATTTGACTTTGCTGACTTTACAGCCATTAGCATGGCTTTGGAGGAAATGTACGGCCCGCGCGGCGGGCGTGGTTTGGCATTGCGGGTAGGCCGGGCCACCTTTGCCGATGTTCTGCGCAATTTCGGTGCATTAGCTGGTGCAGGCGACCTGGCTTTCAAGGTATTGCCGCTTTCGACTAAATTACGCATCGGCATTCCGGCCATGGCGCGCATATTCAGCCAGATCAGCGATCAATACAGCACGGTTGTCGAACAGGAAACAGAATTCGTTTACACGATTCACAAATGCCCGCAGTGCTGGCAACGCCGTGGGTTGGATAAGCCGGTTTGCTTTATGGGGGCAGGTCTGCTGCAAGAAGGGTTGAAATGGGTTTCGGGTGGCAGTGAATTTCGTGTCAATGAATCGAGATTTATGGCAATGGGTGATGACGTGTGTGAGTACATCATCCAAAAAGAACCAATCAGCTAGGATGGCGCTGTGGCTGATGTAAAACATCAAATCCTAATTATTGAAGATGACCTGGATGTAGCTGATATGCTGAATGCCTACTTCCGGGTGCAAGGTTACGATGTTCGGGTGGCAAATTGGGGGGAAGATGCTGTACGAACAAGTATGGAAACTCCACCCGATTTAATCGTGTTGGATATTCGTCTGCCCGATATTGATGGCTACGAAGTGGCTCGCCGCTTGCGCAATGACCGGCGTACCCGCGAGGTGCCGATCATCTTTCTGACCGACCGCCGGGGCCGCTCCGATCGTTTGCACGGCCTGGAATTGGGGGCAGATGATTATGTCACCAAACCTTTCGATGTGCAAGAGTTACGCTTGCGTGTGCGTAATGCCTTGCGCCGCCTGAGCCAGGGGACGTTGACCAATCCCGTAACGAATCTGCCGGAGGGCCTTCTGGTTGATGAACGTCTGAAAGAATGCTTATCTGCGGAAGGCTGGGCGTTGTTGTTGATTGAAGTGCAACACCTGGATGATTTTCGCGACGCGTATGGCTTTGTTGCCTCTGACGATGTGTTGCGTGCCTTGAGCCTGATGATCCACAATGCCATCCGCGAAGTTGGCAGCCCTAATGATTTTGTCGGGCAATTTGGGCCTTCGCAATTTCTGATCTTCTCGACTCCTACCATTCTGCCTGATCTGCGCGAGCGTATCGGTTCTCGTCTGGAACAATCGGTGGAGTATTTTTACCCACTGAAAGACCGTGGCCGCACCGACCTGGGTAATCGTCTGGACGTGACGATGAAGCAATTGCTTCATAACCAGGGTGCATTTGCATCCGTAGATGACCTGAGAGAGAAATTATTAGCTTGATGACATATAGAGCGTGCTACACTCCTCTGTAAAGAGGAGTGTTTTGTTTTGTGGGAAGCCTGAATGCCCCTCACCCCTTCGATTGAAATTTCCTACTTGCAAAAAATCTCTGGCGCTCGCCTGGCGTTGGATATTGATGCTTTAACCATCCAGGCCGGCCAGATTGTTGCAGTCGTAGGGCCGGTGGGTAGTGGCAAGGGTGAATTGCTTTCTCTCCTGACAGGGCAATCGCAGCCGACAGCAGGAGATGTGTTCGTATGTGGACTCAAACCGAGCCATCAGCGCCAGAAAATCAGCGAGTTGATCGGCGTGTTATTCCGTGATGCAGGCTTGTACGAACGTCAGTCTGTACGTGCTAACTTGCTTTTCTATGCCAACCTGCGCTGCCTGCCAGCATCCCGGGCCGATGAAGTTCTGGCTGAAGTGGGTTTGCGCGATCAGGCCAACACGCCCGCAGGAAAACTGCCGCTTAACCTGGCCCGCCGCCTGGCTTATGGGCGCGCTATCTTGCATTGCCCCAAGGTGCTTTTGCTGGTAGATCCATTTTCAGGCTGCGATACCCCCTCGTGCGAATTGATTGCCCAGTCGCTGCGCCAACAGACTGCCTCTGGGAATGCAGTGTTGATTCTCGCGCGTGAAGGAACTGGTCTGGCCGGTCTGTGTGACGATATTTATGCCCTCGATCAGGGCCGCCTGAGCCGCGTGGAAATACCACACGATGACAACCGCGAACACTTGCCCTTTAAAATTCCTGCGCGCTCTGAAGGTCAGGTGGTGCTGGTCAACCCGGCTGATCTACTCTATGCTTCTGCCAATGAAGACCAGACCCGTTTGCACACATTACAAGGCCAGGAAATCCTCAGCCATCTGACCATGGGTGAACTGGAAAAACGCCTGGCGCGCAATGGTTTTTTCCGTGCTCACCGCGGCTACCTGGTAAATTTGCAGCGTGTCAGTACCATTATCCCCTACACCCGCGATAGCTACACGCTTATTCTGGATGATGCCGCGAAGACGGAAATTCCGTTGAGCAAAAATGCAGCCAAAGAACTGCGCGATTTACTAGGGTATTGATATCAGTCGCCATGCCGGGCATTCGCCCGCGTGTTCAATGGATGAAAATGGGCGGGCCACTGTGGCGCAAATCTTTAGTTTGCGAACGTGCGCAATTCAGCACTCGCAAGTCAGAGACTTGCGCCACGAGCTATTTTCAAAGCAGGTAGATTTATCGAGCGCGACCGTCTTAATTTTAGGAAGTCAATCTTCCGCCGTGTAAGCGTCAGCGCCTGTCGAAGCCAGGCCCATCTATGGGCAGGTAATCGTGCGGATTGTTGGTAAATCCTGTTCATTTCATGGTTTTCACAACCGGATCGGGGTTGCCAGCCATACTTTGCGCGGTTATAATGTCTTGGCTAATCTCAATTCAATCGGAGTCACAAGTCATATGGATCAAAACAATGCCCTGGTTGGGCAGGAGGCCACGCCCCTTAACAACCAAACTCAGGAGGAGCAAGCTGCCTCAAACATCTCGATGGAGAGCTTGCTAGAAGAAGAGGGTTTGTCGTTAGACTTACCCAAAGCTGGCGAATTTCGCACCGGTGTTATCGCTGGCATCACCCCAGGCGAAATCCTGGTCAGCATTGGCACCAAATCGGAGGGGGTTATCACTGGCAAGGAAAAAGAGCAGATTCCTGCTGAAGACTTGGCATCATTCCAAGTTGGGCAAGAAATCGAAGTTTTTGTTGTCAGCCCAGAAGATCAACATGGCAATGTCGTCCTTTCTTACTTGCGCGCACGCGAAGAATCTGATTGGCGCCAGGTGGATGATTTGCTGGCATCAGGTGATGTTTATGACAGCAAGATCATCGGTTACAACAAGGGCGGTCTGATCGTGGCCGTGGGCAATTTGCGCGGTTTCGTGCCAGCTTCGCAGGTGAGCGTGCTGCGCCGCAGTGAAAGCGCCGGTGAGCAAGCCACCCCCGATCAAAAATGGGCCAAGATGGTCAATCAGCCCATCCGAGTTAAGGTGATCGAAGTTGATCGGGAGCGCCATCGCTTGATCCTTTCGGAACGTTCGGCGTTGCAAGAAACTCGCGAAACCCTCAAAGAACGCTTGCTGGAAGAACTGCACGAAGGTTCGGTGCGTACAGGTCGTATCACCAGCGTGGCCGATTTTGGGGCGTTTGTCAATATTGATGGCGCGGATGGTCTGGTTCACCTATCTGAAATCAGTTGGGATCACATCAATCACCCCAACGAAGTTCTCAAGGTTGGGCAAGAGGTCCAGGTTAAGGTCATTGCCGTTGATAGGGAACGCAAACGCATCGGTCTATCTATTCGCCAAACGCAATCGGACCCCTGGTTGAGGAAAGTGGCAGCCATCAAAGATGGTCAACTCATCGAAGGAACAATCACCCATTTGACCAAGTTCGGCGCATTTGCCCGCCTTGGTGAAGACCTCGAAGGATTGATTCACATCTCTGAGTTGAGCGAGGAACGCATCAATCACCCCAAAGAAGTGATCAAAGAAGGTGATGTGGTTACACTGCGGGTGATTAAAATTGATGCTGAACGCCGACGCATTGGCCTGAGCTTGCGCAAAGTAGATTCACCAGCGTATGCTGATGCTGATTTGAAAGCTCTGGCAGCCGACTTGCCTGCCATGACCGCCATGCCTGCTGATGCCCAGGTTGAACCTGAACCTGAGCCTGAAGCAGTTGCAGAAGCATCTGAAGCGGCGAACTAAATACCCCGCCCCACCAATGATCACAAAGCGCATCGCAAGATGCGCTTTGTGTGTTTAGGGTGGCGGCGAATAAAATCTAATGAAAAACTAACGATATAGTATGAATCTTCCAACTTAAATCCTGGTAGAATCAATTGGACTGAAACGGTCTAAATCTCAACAAAAATAATTCCCAGGGAAGTGAACCCGAAACAAACGGGAGGTTGGTATGGCTAACAGTATGGAGCGATTTACGCAGCGGGCGCGGCAGGTGTTGAGCCTGGCGCATCAAGAAGCTGAGCGTTTACGCCACAATTACATTGGTACAGAACATTTGTTGTTAGGTTTGATCATGGAAGAAGGGGGTGTGGCTGGCCGCGTGTTGCGCGAATTGGGTTTGGAAGCTCGCCGAGTACAGGAAGTGATCGAACGCCTGACGGGTTTGGGGCAGCATCGCGCCGCCCGCCTCGATTTGACCCCCGGTATGCAGCAGGTATTGGAATTTGCGATTGAAGAAGCCCAGAAGATGGGCCATCATTACATTGGCACGGAACATTTGTTGCTGGGTTTAGTGCGCCAGAACGAAGGTGTTGCCGTGGATGCGTTGCGTAAATTGGGCGTCACATCCGAACAAATTCGCCGGCAGACACGACGCGTGTTGCAGGAAAGCAGCCCATCCTCACGGCAGAGCGGTCCAGAACCGCAAAAGGCAACCGCTGGTGGTGGACGCGCTGAATCACCATCGAAAGCGAAAACCCCACTGGTGGATCAACTTGCCAGTGACCTGACCTCGAAAGCGGAAGAGGGCAAGCTCGACCCGGTAATCGGCCGTCAGATGGAGATCGAGCGGGTGATCCAGATATTAGCCCGCCGCACGAAAAACAATCCCGCTCTGATTGGCGAACCCGGTGTAGGCAAGACGGCCATTGTCGAGGGCCTGGCGCAGCGGATTATCGAAGGGGATGTGCCAGCGCCACTGCTTGAAAAACGTGTCCTTCAATTGGATGTAGGATCGTTGGTCGCCGGGACAATGTACCGCGGCCAGTTTGAAGAGCGTCTGAAACGGGTGATTGACGAGTTAAAGTCATCGGGATCGATCCTGTTTATTGATGAGGTTCACATGCTGGTGGGCGCGGGCGCGGCCGGTTCGTCGGTAGATGCGGCCAATATCCTCAAACCGGCCCTCTCGCGCGGCGAATTACAGGTGATTGGTGCGACGACGTTGGATGAATATCGCAAGTACATCGAAAGCGATGCCGCCCTCGAACGGCGCTTTCAGCCGGTGACGGTAGATGAGCCAACCGTTGAAGAAGCCATCGAAATCCTGCGTGGCGTGCGCAAAGCCTACGAAGATCACCACCGTCTGAACATTTCTGACGAAGCGCTCGATGCCGCAGTGCGCCTTTCGGCTCGCTATGTGACCGAGCGCTTCTTGCCCGACAAGGCAATAGATTTGATTGACGAATCTTCGTCGCGTGTGCGCATGTATAAAAGTCCACTGGCGAAGATGACCAAAGAATTGATGACCCAGTTGCGTTCGGTGCGCCAAAACCGCACCCTGGCCGTCGAAAATGGCCGCCCCGATGATGCCCAAGATTATCTCGAACGCCAGGAAGCGCTCGAACGCCAGCTCGAAATCTTGCGCACGGGCAAAGACCGCGAAAACAGCCCCACCGTCACGGCCAATGATATTGCTGAGGTGGTTTCGATGTGGACGGGCGTGCCGGTGATGCAGATTGCCGAAGAAGAGACTGTGCGCCTGCTGCACATGGAAGAGGAACTGCGCAAGTCAATCATTGGTCAGGAAGAAGCGATCCAGGCGATTTCCAAATCGGTGCGACGGGCCAGGGCCGGCCTCAAAGACCCACGTCGTCCGATTGGCACCTTTATGTTCCTTGGGCCGACCGGTGTGGGTAAGACCGAGTTGAATAAAGCCCTGGCGCGCTTCTTGTTTGGCAGTGAAGAAGCCCTGGTACAGTTGGATATGTCTGAGTTCATGGAACGTCATTCGGTTAGCCGCCTGGTCGGGGCTCCGCCCGGATACGTTGGTTATGAAGACGCCGGGCAGTTGACCGAAGCACTGCGCCGCCGCCCGTACTCAATTGTCGTCTTCGATGAAATCGAAAAGGCCCATCCTGAAGCACACAACATGCTGCTCCAGATTATGGAAGAAGGCCACCTTTCGGACGCCAAAGGCCGCAAGGTGGATTTCCGCAATGCCATTATTGTGATGACCTCGAACGTGGGCGCGGACATGATCAAACGCCAGACCAGCCTCGGTTTCAGCTTGAAGCGTGACGAAGCCACCGAAGAACGCCTGGCCTACGATGAGATGCGCAAGAAATTGACCGAATCACTGCGACGTGTCTTCCGCCCCGAATTTATCAACCGCCTTGATAATGTGATCGTGTTCCGGGCGTTGACCAAAGATGACATCCGCCAGATCGTCAGCCTCGAGCTGCACAAGGTCTCCCAACGTCTTGAGGAACACACGATCTTTTTGGAAGCCAGCCCGGCGGCAATCGAGCAACTCGCCAACGATGGGTACGATCCAGAAATGGGCGCCCGCCCGCTCAAGCGGGTTATCCAGCAGAAGGTGGAAGATGTTTTGTCGGACGGACTGTTATCCGGTGAGTTCAAAGACGGCGAAGCGATACTCGTGGATGTGGCCGATGGCGAGATCGTCTTGCGCCAGGCCGATGTGTATCCCCCAATCGAAGAAACGTTGGTGGCCTGATCAATTCGGTAGTATAATTTTTTCAATATTCCGCTGCGTTGACCAGGACGAGTAGCTGGCTTCAAACCACCAGGGATGGGCGATCACCGACTGAAAGTCGCCTTTGGCAGCCGCCAGCCAAAACCACCTGCGAGCATGAACCTGAAACACCACGAAGTAGGGTAAACGGTTGGCCCCGTTATCGGCTTTCAGAGATGGGCAAACAAAAATTTGCTCAATCTGGGTGGAACCGCGATGAAAGACTCTCGCCCCAGAAGGGTGAGAGTCTTTTTATTTTTTGTGATACGTGACACGTGCGACTTGACACACGCAACACGCATCACCCACCACGGAGGTAAAAATGTCCAACCAACCCATCGAACGCTACGAAGATACTGAACTCTACCGCATCCGCCACTCGTGCGCCCATGTGATGGCCCAGGCGGTCGTTGAGATGTTTCCCGAGGCCAAGTACACCATCGGCCCGCCCGTCGAAAACGGCTTCTATTACGATTTCGATCTGCCGCGCAACCTGACCCCCGAAGATTTGCAGGCTATCGAAAAGCGTATGCGCCAGATTATTTCTGGCAAGCACGCTTTCAACCGCAAGGCACTTTCTGCCGATGAAGCGCGCCAGATTTTCAAGGATCAGCCCTACAAGCTGGAACTGATTGACGGCCTGGAAAAAGGCGGCACCGACGAGTATGGGAATCCCCTGGAGACGCAGCCCGAAATCTCCATCTATCAGCACGACAAATTCACCGACCTGTGCCGCGGCCCGCACGTGGAGCACACCGGCCAGATTCGCCCCGATGCCGTCAAACTGATGAGCATCGCCGGGGCCTACTGGCGCGGCGACGAGAAGAACAAGATGCTCCAGCGCGTCTACGGCACGGCCTGGAAGAGTAAGCAGGAACTCGAAGAATACCTGCGCCTGCTCGAAGAAGCCAAGAAGCGTGACCACCGCAAGCTGGGTAAAGACCTCGAAATCTTCTTCTTCGACGATGAAGTCGGCCCCGGCCTGCCGCTGTGGCAGCCTAACGGCGGCATCATGATCGAGGAACTGGAGAAGCTGGCGAAAGAGATGGAAGATGAAGCCGGTTATTTCCGGGTGCGCACGCCCCACCTGACCAAAGAAGACCTGTTCGTGCGCTCCGGCCATCTGCCCTATTACGCCGAGAGCATGTACCCGCCGATGGAGATGGAAGGCGTCAAATACTACATCAAGCCGATGAACTGCCCCATGCACCACAAAATTTTCGGTTCACGCCCGCGCTCGTACCGCGAATTGCCCGTGCGCCTGGCCGAATACGGCACGTGTTACCGCTTCGAGAAGAGCGGTGAGCTGTTTGGCCTGATGCGCGTGCGTTCAATGCAGATGAACGACGCCCACATCTACTGCTCCGAAGAGCAGTTCGAGCAGGAATTTATGGGTGTGGTGGGGCTGTATAAGAAGTATTTCGAGCTGTTCGGCGTCGAAAAGTTTGTCATGCGCCTGAGCCTGCACGCCAAAGAAGGCCTGGGCAAGAAATACGTGGACAACGAGCGCCTGTGGATCAAGACCGAAGACATGGTGCGCAACGCCATGATCAACGGCGGCGTGCCTTTCGTGGAGGCCAAGAACGAAGCCGCCTTCTACGGTCCGAAGATTGATGTGCAAATCTGGAGCGCCATCGGGCGTGAATTTACGTTAGCCACCAATCAGGTAGATTTCGCCGTCCCCAAACGCTTCGACCTCACGTTTATCAACCATGAAGGCAATCCCGAAACCCCCTTGTGCATCCACCGCGCCCCGCTCAGCACGCACGAACGCATGATCGGCTTCTTGATCGAGCATTACGCCGGCAACTTCCCGGCGTGGCTGGCCCCCGAACAGGCGTGCATCATCCCCATCACCGACGGCCACCACGAATACGCCCTGCGCCTCGAAGCCCAGATGCGTGAAGCCGGTATCCGTGTCAAAGCCGACCTGGGCGCTGACCGCATGAACGCCAAAATCCGCCAGGCGCAATTGATGAAAGTGCCCTACATGCTCGTGGTCGGCGACCAGGAAGTGCAAAACGAGGCCGTCTCGCTGCGCTGCCGCGACGGCTCCCGGCAAGATGGCATGCCCGTGGGCGAGTTCATCGCCCGCGCCAAAGAACGCATTGCTGCTCGCTCGGCAGAGCTTTTGTGAGATGTTGATGCACTGTTAACCCAATCATAACCTCGCCTCGCTTGACGGGAGACTCAACGGGATATAAACTACTTGTGTTTTCCCCCTTTTGCGTTAACAAGCCCCTATTCGCCCCATCACGGATAGGGGCTTGTTGATGATTAATCCCTGATCTGATCTGCAAAGCGAGGAACGATGTACGCCTGGGAAGTGAGAGACACCACCTATCGCCGCATTCAGGAGCTATTGCCCTACAAAAGCGATTATTTTTACAAAACGCTGGCAGCGTTCCTCTGCTATAAGAACTGTCTGGCGGGACAATTGTACGTTTTTGGCACTTCCTCCGATTTTGATAAATCCTGGGTGCGTGACCGCTCTTTTCGCTACATGAAAAAGGTCATGCTCGACTGGTGCGATATGAAGGGGATTAAAGATGACGTTTATCCCCGTCGCAACGAATTGGTGGACTATCTTTTTGATATTCACCCGGCCCTGCTTGAACATCATTACTATCTCTATCAAATTGATTACAGCTATCTCGCCGAGCGCATCGGGTGGTATACCAGCAGTTCAGCCATCAACAACTATATCGCTGCGCGCAGTTTGTGCAGCGTGTTGTTCAACCTGGAAGAATATCATTACATCTGGGGAGATGGCGATGTGCTTCATCACCTGGGCGGCCGGCTCAACTTTTACAACGGCCTCCCTGTGCAATTTTACGCCGATGGCCTGCGCGGCGACCCCGGCTTTTGGGATGCGCTGCACACCACCATGGGCTATTACCGCGAGAAGTATCACTACTACATCTTGGCACAAATAGCTGACAAGATGCTAATTGTCTTGACAAGTTACTCAAGGATCAGTACCCTTGGGCAAAAAGCAATAGGAGTGCAAGATGCCTGGACCAAAAGCCACCT
>CAZSFD010000093.1:0-19936 GCA_964606085.1 uncultured Anaerolineaceae bacterium | reverse complement strand
ACCCGATCTTCTCACAAAACACCCAACTTTTTCACTCGAATTCTGCAACACTCTCTAGTTGGGCAACCAAAAATTCCAACACTTTGCTTTGCGGACTATGCTCAACAGTCTTCTGCGACATCGGCACTTGGGTAAATTCCTGGGGTATCCCCAGACAATGGGCATACTGCCCCCAAACAACCAGCATGGCATGATTGGTTTCCTGGATGGTTTCGTCTTCGCTCATGGTTCTTCCTTCTTCGGGTGGTAAAGACCATGAGCATACCCGATGGTATGAAATTGGAAAAGTTCGGGTTTTAGGCCGTTTTTTCCATCTCGGCCACTATTTGCACAAAAGTTACGTTAAGAAAAGCCTGACCTGTTCTGTCTCCCGAGTTTCGCCATCCAACCAAATTCGGATTTGAAGTTCGTTCGAGCGCTCGATATCACCTTTTTGCATCACATCGAACATTTCAAGCATGTCGTGGGGAGGCTCTCCGTGGAATTCAAAGACCTGTGCAGCCAGCTGCGTTATTCGTGGTTTACAAAAGCGAAGATGACTCTACGGCAAGAAATTCTTCGGGTCTACCTTACCGTACGAACTGCTCATCATCTCGAAGTGCAGGTGCGGCCCGGTGGAATTGCCGGTGCTGCCCATCGCACCCAGCGACGCTCCCTGGTAGATGCTTTGCCCGCAGCCGACGTAGATGGCGCTCAGATGGGCGTAGAGCGTCTGCCAGCCATTGCCGTGGTCGAGGACGACCATGTAGCCATAGCCGTGGTCGTTCCAGCCCGAATAGACCGCCACGCCGTTATCGGCCGCGTAAATGGGTACGCCCATGCCGCCGCCAATATCCACGCCAAGGTGGTTGGTGGCGGGCGAGTAATCGAACCCACTCACGAATTTCTGATCGGTTGGCCAGACGAAGGAGCCGATGCCCATCGCCCCATCGGTGATTGTGCCGCAGTAGCCGGGGCCGTAGCTCTTGGCCACGGCGGGGTTCTTGCGCGTCAGGTTGAGCGGGGCGCTCCAGGTGACGAAGGCGCGGCTGCCTTCGGGGATGATCAGCAGCGTGCCAGGTTCAATGTTAGGGTTGCGATAATCGCCGAGGGTAGATGAGTCGAGGTGGTTGCCGGGGTA
This sequence comes from uncultured Anaerolineaceae bacterium, assembly GCA_964606085.1. GTDB lineage: Bacteria > Chloroflexota > Anaerolineae > Anaerolineales > UBA4823 > CAIQJJ01. Next base: position 18,816 of record CAZSFD010000093.1, on the reverse strand, counting down.
ATTGACGATGTCTTCGGCCTTGATGCCATAGCCATAGGCCACGCCGTTCAACCCCTCGCCCGCCGACCACTTGTGATAGACCCCATTGACCGGCAGGATGTTCAGCACCATGCCGGGCTGCAGGCGGTGCGGGTCGTCTACCAGAGTCCAGATATTGCCCCACAGGATCGTTTCCGGTTTCAGGTTGAACGCTTCGGCGATGCCGAAAATGGTATCGCCCTGCTGAACGGTATAGGTGATCACATCGGTGCGCGGACGGGTGGGAATGGTGGTGTGCAGCGAAGAATCGCGCGGGATGCCCGCGCCAAAGGAAGATTCCACGTTTTCGAGCGGGGGCAATTCCAATGAGAGGACGGCCTCTTCGGTGGGGGCGGCTTCAGAAGGCAGGGGCGCAGCCAGGGCGGCTTCGCTGGTGGGGTTGTTTTGCAGGTAACGGTAGAAGGCGCGCATACCCCAAATGGCTGCCAATACCAGGGCCACCGAAAGCAACTGCGTGCCGGTACGAAAAGCCATCTCGCCCAGCCCGGCTTGCGATAAGCCCTCCCAGAGGGTCATCAATCGGTTTGGCTTGGATTCTGCTGCGGGTGTTTCGGCAGGCTTGGGCTGCCGGGCTTCCTGACGTGACTGTTTCCCCAATGGGTCAGGAAATTCTTCAAATATGCTGTTATCTGACATGCTGTTCTTTTCTCCGTAAGGAACCGGCTCAATTTCTTGGGTATGGGCCAGTGGTGTAGAAGGAATTTCTCTCCTCAGACCTTACGCCATTCATCATAACATTCGCCGCGGGGCAAGTCAAGCGGGCGATTGGCCTTCCAGCAATTCCAAATCTGAAACCGTTCCGAGTAGAAAAACTGTAAACGGATTATCAGAACGGATTGAACGGATGGCTTGACGAAGCGAACGCGCTATCCAGGCAGGAAAATCTGTTCAATCCGTTCCAAAAATCCGTTGACAGGTGTTTTGTGGCCCCACTTGTAGTATAAAAATAGCTTGTGGCGCAAGTCTCTGACCTGCGATAGCTCGCAAACCAAAGGTTTGCGCCACGGTAGCCAGCCAATTTTCATCCATTGAAGTTGCGGGCGAATGGCCGGCATGGCGAGTGCTTTAGATTTGGAATTGCTGTTGGCCTTCTCACGGTTTTCTAAAGTGGGTGTGATGGGTGATAGGTGAGTCGACGCGGAACGTCGGTGGGCAGGTTGACACCGCGGAGCGGTGTCAACAGGAACGCGTTTACTCCTGACACCGCTCTGCGGTGTCAGGTTGTCTGGACGCTCCGCGTCCTGGTAGGCGGTGCGGTATAATTTTCAGCAAAAATACCTTAGGAGTATGTATGACCGAACGCAAAATTCGTGTGTTGGTAGCCAAGCCCGGCCTGGATGGTCACGACCGGGGCGCAAAAGTGGTGGCGCGTGCCCTGCGCGACGCCGGCATGGAAGTGATCTACACCGGCCTGCGCCAGACGCCCGAAATGGTAGCCGAAGCCGCCCTGCAAGAAGACGTGGATGCCGTGGGCCTCTCGATCCTCTCCGGCGCACACATGGCTCTCGTGCCACGCGTCCTCGAACTGCTGCGCGCCAACGGCCAAACGGATGTCAAAGTCTTCATCGGCGGCATCATCCCCGATGAAGATGTCCCCGACCTCAAAGCCCTCGGCGTCACCGGCGTCTACGGCCCCGGCACAAACACCGACGACATCGCCCGCGACATAAGAACCGCCGTAGGCGCATAAGGTGAGCGGGATCAGGGAAGCCAGGGAGTTTTCTTCCCCGCTCCCCCGCTCCCCCCGCTCCCCCCGCTCCCCCCGCTCCCCCATGCTCCCTCCCCCCTCCTCCATCCTCTCGGGCGACCGGTTGGCGCTTTCTCGCTTGCTGACACAGGTCGAAAACGACACCCCTGCCGGGCGCGCCGCGCTGACCGAGCTTTTCCCGCACACCGGGCGCGCCCACCTGATCGGTGTGACCGGTGCGCCGGGGACGGGCAAATCATCGCTGGTGAACGGGTTGGCGAAAGCCTTTCGGCAGGCCGATCAGCGTGTCGCCATCATCGCCGTAGACCCCTCCAGTCCGTTCACTGGCGGGGCCATCCTCGGCGATAGGGTGCGCATGCGCGACCTGTCTGGCGATCCGGGCGTGTTTATCCGTTCGATGGCGTCGCGCGGCTCGCTGGGCGGGCTGGCGGCCAGCACCGCCGCGGCGGTACAGGCCTTTGACGCCGCCGGTTACGAAGTGATCTTGATCGAGACGGTGGGCGCGGGGCAGTCGGAAGTGGATATTGCCCGCCTGGCCCACACCACCCTCGTCGTCGAAGCGCCCGGCCTGGGGGATGACATCCAGGCGATCAAGGCGGGTATCCTCGAAATCGCCGACATCCTGGTGGTCAACAAAGCCGACCAGCCGGGGGCTGAGAACGCCGAACGGGCGCTGCGTACTATGCTCGAACTGGCGCATCCTGTTCCGCATCATTTTCATCATCAACTGGCTGGGGTTGAAAATGGAAACGAGAACGGTAAAGATGGATTCTGGCTGCCGCCGGTGATGTTGACGGTTGCCACACAAAACAAAGGCGTTGGCGAACTCGTGCAGGCCATTCGCACGCACCGGGCGCACCTCGAACAGACCGGCGAATGGCAGCGCCGCGAGCGCGAACGCCTGCAAACCGACCTCGAACACCTGCTGCGCGAAACCCTGGTGGCCCGCTGGCGCGCCGCCTTGCCCGACAACCACTACCACGCCTGCCTGGATGACCTCCTCGCCCGCCGCGCTTCGCCGTATGAAACCGTGGAAAGACTGTTGCAGGTTGAAAGTTGAACGTCAAAGATTACCGGTCGAAAGCCTAACCTTACCACCTGCTACCTGCTACTTGCACTTATCCCATGCCCGAACTTCCCGAAGTCGAAACTTTTGCCCGCACCTTGCGCCCTGTATTGGCAGGGCAGGTGATTGCTGCTGCACAGGTGTTGTGGCCGCGCACGTTGGCCGAACCAACAGTGGATGAATTTGCGCCGCGTATCAGCGGTCAAAGCATCCTGGATACCGGGCGGCGGGGGAAGTATTTGCTATTCCGTCTCTCCGCAGATACACTTATCATACACTTACGCATGAGCGGCGATTTGCAGGTGCAACCCGCCGGATCATCCGCCAGGCACGACCGGCTGATCCTCGCCTTGAGCGGCGGCAGCCAACTGACCTTCACCGACCCGCGCAAGTTTGGCCGGGCCTGGCTGGTGGCAGACCCACAAAGCGTGTTGGGCACACTCGGCCCAGAGCCGCTGGATGACTCATTTACCGCTGCCCACCTGTACGCTCGCCTGCAAGCCACCCGCCGCCAGCTCAAGCCGCTGCTGCTCGACCAGACTTTTCTGGCGGGTGTGGGTAATATCTACGCCGATGAGAGCCTTCATGCGGCCCGTTTGCACCCGCTGACCGCCTCGCAGTCGGTGACGGACTGCCAGGCTGAGGTGCTGTGGCGCAGCCTGCGCGCCGTGTTGGCCGAAGGTATCCGCCGCAACGGGGCCAGCATAGATTGGGTCTACCGCGGCGGCGATTTTCAAAATCAGTTTCAGGTGTACCGTCGTACCGGCCAGCCGTGTTACACCTGCGGTACGCCGGTCGAACGGATGTTGGTTGGGCAGCGAGGGACGCATGTTTGTCCGGCGTGTCAGCCCAGGAGGTAGGCATGGATTTCGGTTCGGTGATGATTGTGTTGATGGTGGGCGCAGCAATTGGTTATTTTGGCAGCTTATTGGTGCGCGCTCTCGCAAAAGAGAGTGAATTGCCCAAGAATGCCTTGTGCTTAATTAAGGAAAGCGAAGAAGATCGCTTGAAAGTGGTGTGGGCCGGGCAGGAAACTGCCACGGCCTCTGGCTTGACCTATGAGCAGCGTGAACAGGTGCAGCGCCTTTCGCTCGAACTGAACGCCTGGTTGGGCAACCCGTTGGTCAGCCCACCGCGTCCGACCGATGTCAGCGCAGAACCTTTGCCTTTTGCCTTGCCTTCTCCGATATTGTTCAGCCCTGCGGCAACCGGCCAGCCGCCCGAACCTTCCACCGGGCCTGACGCGCCTCTACCACCGGTAGCGGTTGAAAGTAACGATGGTGAAGAAAAGCCGCTCAAATTCAGCATGAGCCCGGTTAAAATTGCCCAATCGGTCAGGGATAATTGGGATAAGCCCAAGGCCATCCCCCCTACGCCGAAGAGCATCATTGCCGAAGTAGATGTCATTTTGCAAGAAAGAATGCTCGGCACACCGTTTGAAAAGCGCGGCATTCGGCTGCTCGAAAAACCTGATCATACGATGCTGATCGAGGTCGGTTTGAATAAATATGATGGCCTGGATGCGGTGCCATCGGAAGATATACGTGACCTGATCCGCGCCTGCGTACATGAGTGGATGTCGCGCACGATGCGCAAGTGATGGCCTGACCCGTTCAGGCGCTGATTTCGTTTTTTCTCAGGAAGATTTCATGGCAAAACTCAAAACTGCTCCGTATGGTTCTTGGCTTTCACCAATCAAGGCCCATTTGTTGGCCTCGGCGGGGATCAGCCTGGGCGCGCCCTGGTGTGAAAATGGGGCGTTCTATTGGCTGGAAGGCCGCCCGTTGGAAAAGGGCCGTGTGGTGATTGTGCGCCGCGCGGCCGATGGCGTCATATCAGATATTTTGCCAGCAGATTTCTATGCCCGTACAACCGTACACGAATATGGCGGCGCGGCTTATTTTGTGCACGGCGATACGGTCTATTTTTCCAATTTTGCCGATCAGCGGTTGTATCGGCTCGAACCGGGCAAGCTGCCCACCCCCATCACCCCGCAACCCGCCGAACGCTGGGGGCTGCGTTATGCCGATGGCCGTATCAGCCCAGATGGGAAATGGATCGTCTGTGTGCGCCAGCGCCATCACGATGAGTTGAATGCTGATAACGAACTGGTCATTTTGCCTGCCGATGGCACTGCGGAGCCGCGCATCATTGCCCAGGGGTACGATTTCTACGCCGCGCCGCGCTTCAACCCCGATGGCACGAAATTGGTCTGGTTGTGCTGGGAACACCCCAACATGCCCTGGGATGGCACCGAGCTTTGGATGGCCAATTTCAACCGCGAAACCGGCAGCCTCGGACGCCCCTGGCGCGTGGCAGGTGGGCCGCTCGAATCGATTGCCCAGCCGCAGTGGTCGCCTGATGGCAAGCTCTATTTCATTTCAGACCGTACCGGCTGGTGGAATTTGTACTGCTTTTCGGGTGGGGCGCGTTCGCTCTGTGAGATGGAAGCAGAATTTTGCGGCCCGCAGTGGACGCTTGGCGCTTCAGATTACGTGTTCCTGCCCGAACACGATGAATCTGGCTGTTATAGCCTGGCCTGTTTGTACAGCCAAAATGGCATGGATTACCTGGGGATCATCTCCTCGAAAAATGCCGGGCTGCTGGGCGAGTGCCGGTTGCGCACGCTGGACATCGGATACACCTCGTTGAAATCGTTGGCTTGCGATGATGGCCGGCTTTATCTGATCGCAGCCAACCCAAGGGAGGGGGCGGCGCTGTTGGCGGTCGATCCCTACAATGGGGCGGTGGAAGTGATCCGCAAAAGCACCAGTCTGACCGTTGATCCGGGCTATATTGCTGCGCCGCAAGCCATCGAGTTCCCCACCGAAAACGGCCTGACCGCCCACGCCCTGTTTTACCCGCCCACGAACCAGGATTTCACCGCTCCAGAAGGCGAAAAGCCGCCCCTGCTGGTGATCAGCCATGGCGGGCCGACCAGCGCCACCAGCGCCGCCTTCTCGTTGAGTATTCAATACTGGACCAGCCGCGGCTTGGGTGTGGTAGATGTCAATTACGGCGGCTCTACCGGCTACGGACGCGCCTACCGCGAACGGCTGTATGGCACCTGGGGTGTGGTGGATGTGCAGGACTGCATCCATGCCGCCCAATATCTGATCGCCCAGGGCCTGGCCGACCCCCAACGGGTGGCTGTGCGCGGCGGCTCGGCGGGCGGCTACACCACCCTGGTGGCCCTCACGCAGCACGATTTCTTTACCGCCGGGGCCAGTTACTACGGCATCGCCGACCTCGAACCCTTCGCCAGCGATACGCATAAATTCGAGAGCCGCTACCTCGACCGGCTGATCGGCCCTTACCCCGAAGCGCAGGAACGCTATCGCCAGCGTTCGCCGATCCACTTCGTTGACCAGATTTCTTGTCCGATGATCCTGTTGCAAGGGTTGGAGGATAAGGTTGTGCCACCTTCGCAAGCGGAGATCATGGTGCGGGCGCTTGAGGCCAAAGGCCTGCCCTACGCTTACCTGCCCTTCGAGGGCGAGCAGCACGGCTTTCGCAAAGCCGATACCATCCAGCGCGCTGCCGAAGCCGAGTTATATTTCTATTCGAAAGTGTTTGGTTTTGAGCTGGCCGAGCCTGTGGAACCCGTAGAAATTGCCAACATGAAGTAATATAATCGGGTTGGAGGTTGTGGTGAGCGAAATGGAATTGCTTGAACGAATTGTATTTAATCCTAAAATCATGATCGGGAAGCCTGTCATCAAAGGCACGCGGCTTCCAGTCGAATATATCATTGGACTTTTGGCACATGGTGCCACCGTAGAGCAAATTACCGAAGAATATGACCGATTAAAGCCTGAAGATATTCAAGCTTGCCTGCTCTTTGCCACAAGAACACTGCAAAATACCGAGTTCATGCCATTGGCTCTTGAGGCCGTTTGATGCGTTTTTTTGTAGATGAGTGTACCGGGCCGCACGTTGCGCGTTGGCTTCGTGACTAGGGCCATGATGTGTTTTCCGTTTACGATCAGGCGCGGGGAATTGATGACGATCTGGTTATTCAGATGGCGTATCAAGATCACGGTGTTTTAATCACCAATGACAAAGGTTTTGGCGAGCGGATAGTTCGAGAGAAGCATCCTCATCATGGTGTTATTTTGCTTCGGCTTAGCGACGAAACTTCCGCGTCGAAAATTACCGTGCTAAATAAGGTCTTGCAGCGATACGCCAACCAAATTGAAGATCATTTCATTGTCGCAACAGATACAAAGATTCGGTTTTCGACCGGTTGAGCCTTGAATGAAGGAGACAATTATGTCATCATCCCCCATCAAACGCATTGCCATCTGCACCGGCGGCGGCGACGCCCCCGGCCTCAACGCCGTCATCAAGGCCGCCACGTTGGCCGCCCTCAACCGTGGTTGGGATGTGGTTGGCATTCGCGACGGATTCAACGGCCTGCTGATGCCCGAACAATACATCGAAGGCGGCCTGATCCGGCTCACGGCAGAGCGCGTCAAAGGCATCACCTCGCGAGGCGGCACCATCCTCGGCACCACCAACCGCGGCAACCCGCTGCACTACCCGGTCAAAGATTTCAACGGCAACGTCACCGAAATTGACCGCTCTGACGAACTGCTGCGCGCCTTCCAACTCCACAAAATTGACGCTCTGATCTCCATCGGCGGCGACGGCTCGATGACCATTGCCACCGTCCTCGCCCAAAAGGGCCTGTGGGTGGTCGGCGTGCCAAAGACGATTGACAACGACCTCGACCAAACCGTGATCACCTTCGGCTTCGACACCGCTGTCTCCTTCTCCACCGAATGCCTCGACCGCCTGCACAGCACCGCCGCCTCGCACCAGCGCGTCATCGTTGTCGAAGTGATGGGCCGCTATGCTGGCTGGATTGCCCTCGAAAGTGGCATCTCCGGCTCTGCTGACGCCATCCTCATCCCCGAAATCCCCTACGATTTGAACATCGTTGCCGAACGGATCAAGCAAGATGCCGGCGAAGGCGGCGATAACTATTCGATTGTGATGGTGGCCGAGGGGGCCAGGCCCAAAAGCGGCACCGTTTCGGTGCTGAGCAAAGAAGTGGGCCGCGCCGAACGGTTGGGTGGCGTGGGCCAAAAAGTGGCCGAAGAACTGCAAGAACTGACCGGCAAGGAAACACGCGTCGTCGTTCTCGGCCACCTGCTGCGCGGCGGCTCGCCCACCAGTTTCGACCGTCTGATCGCCCTGCGCTTTGGGGCCGCCGCTGTGCGCGCCATCGAAGAAGGCCAGCGCGGTGTGATGGTGGCCCTCGACCCGCCCGCCGTCAAATACGTCCCGCTCGAAGAGGCCACCCGCCGCATGAAAACCGTCCCGCTCGATTCCGATGTGATCTTGACGGCGCGCGATTTGGGCATATCGTTTGGAGATTAATGTGTTCACCATCGGCCAATTGGCGCAGCGCCTGGGGATGCGTCCCTCGGCGCTGCGTTTTTATGAGCAGGAGGGCCTGCTCACCCCTGCCGGGCGTAGCGCAGCCGGCTACCGCCTCTACGCCCCCGAAGCCGAAGACGTGGCGCGCTTTATCCAGCGGGCGCAGCAATTGGGCTTCTCGTTGGCCGACATCCGCGCCCTGCTGCAAGCCCACCCCGGCGACGATGTGCTGCTGACCGTGGCCGAAGAACGCTTCCTCGCCCTCGAACGGCAGATCACTTCCTTGCTGATCCTGCGCCGCGAACTGGAACTCTTTTTGGGGGATTTTGACCACCTGCACCTGCCTGGCGTGGCCGTCCTGGCTACCGCCCTCAAGCAAACCGAACATCCCCTGGCCCCTCCGCCCATCACGCACCCCTCTGCCGATGCCACCCTCGATTGGCTGCTCCAGCACACCGGCTGCACCCTCAGCACCGCCGATACCCACCGCCTGCTCGAAACCCTGCGCCGCCGCCATGTTCACATCTCCCAAGACGGTGACGGCACCCAGATCAGCATCATCGGTCACGACGAAGCGGTCGAAAACGCCTTGCGTGACCTGGCCCAACTCGAAGCGGCCTGCCACGCCCACCCCGCCCCGCAGCTCACCCTCACCGACGAAGGTTACCGCTTTACCATCCAGGGGGAAAACGCCTTCCTCTTCGCCCGCCTGTTTTTAGCCCTCGACTAATTCTTGCTCCTTGCTTCCTGCCCCTTGCCCCCTTGACCTTCAACCCCACTTGAAGGTGTAAGATAGCGGCATGAAAACCACCTCCACCCCCCTCAAACTTTATATCACTGGCATGGACTGTGCCGATTGCGCCCTGACGCTCGAAAAGGGCCTCGCTAACCTGCCTGGCGTCGAAAACGCCCGCGTCAACTTCGCCGCCGCCACCCTGGAACTGACCGGCAGCGCCGAACTGCCCGCCATCACGCAGCGCGTGCGGCAGTTGGGTTATAACATTGCCGCTTCTCAAGACCCTTCGGGTTTTGCAAAACCCGAAGGGTCTGCGCGCGCTGAACGCGGCGGCCTCTTTGCCCTGGCGCGTTTCGCCTTCAGCCGCCGCGAGACGACGCTGGCCGTCATTGCCGGTGGATTGATCTTGCTCGCTTTGCCGTTGGAATGGGCTGGCCTGTCACGCATGGCCGTGGTGTTGCATATCGCCATCGTGTTGGTGGCCGGGTTGCCCATTGCGCGGCGCGGTCTGCGCGCTTTCGCCTTCACCCGCAAGGTGACGATTGACCTGCTGATGTCTATCGCCACCGTCGGCGCACTGCTGATCGGCGAGACGGGCGAGGCCGCCACCGTGATTGTGCTGTTTGCCGTGGGCGAGGCGCTCGAAGGCTTCACCGCCGAACGCGCCCGCGACTCGTTGCGCTCCCTGCTGGCCTTGCGCCCCGAACAGGCCACTGTTCTGCGGGCGTGTATAGATTGCGCCGAGCATATTGGCCGAGATGGTTACGCCGGCGGCCCCTGCCCCTTCTGCGGCACGCACGAGCTGACCTTGTCCGTCGAGGAAGTCTCCGTCGGCGAGATGGTGCTGATCAAGCCCGGTGAGCGCATCCCGCTCGATGGGCGCGTGGTGCGCGGCACCTCGGCGGTCAACCAGGCCCCGGTGACGGGCGAATCGATTGTTGTGGCGAAAACCCCCGGTGATGTGGTTTACGCTGGCTCGGTCAATGGCGAAGCCGCCCTCGAAGTCGAAGTTACCCGGCCCGCCGCCGATTCGACAATCAGCCGCATCGTCCGCCTGGTGGAGCAGGCCCAATCGCAGCGCGCGCCGGTCGAGCGCTTTGTGGATCGTTTCGCCGCCTGGTACACGCCCGCCGTGGTGGCCGTGGCCGCCGGGCTGGCGATCATCCCCCCGTTGCTCTTCAACCAACCCTTCCTGGATACCCCCGACACGCGCGGCTGGCTTTACCGCGCATTGGCACTGCTGATCGTGGCCTGCCCATGCGCCCTGGTGATTTCGACCCCCGTCACAATGGTCAGTGCGCTCACCGGCCTGGCGCGGCGCGGCGTCCTCGTCAAAGGCGGGCAGTTTCTCGATGCGCTTGCCCGCATCCGCACCTTCGCCTTCGACAAAACCGGCACACTGACGCGCGGTCAGCCTGCCGTGCGCCAGGTGATCTGCCAGGATGGCTTCACCAGCGATGAACTGCTGGCCGTGGCGGCAGCGGTCGAACGGCGCTCGGCGCACCCGTTGGCGCAGGCCATCGTGATTGAAGCTGAAGCGCGTGGCCTGAATCATGCCTACGCCGCGGCGGAGGCTGTGCAATCGCTGGCGGGGAAAGGCGTGCAGGGCGTGGTGGATGGCTGCGCCGTGCTGGTGGGCAGTCATGCGCTGTTGCACGAACAAAATGGCAACTGCGCCGCCCTGCATGAGCAAATCCACGCTGCCGAAGCTGCCGGGCAGACTGTGATGGTGGTCAGCCGCGGTGAAGATGTGTTGGGCTTTGTCGGCGTGGCCGATGTCCCCCGGCCCACCTCCGCCGCGGCGCTGCGCCAACTTAAGGCACTCAACCCCCGTTTTCGCACCGTCATGCTCACTGGCGATAACCCCACTGTGGCCGCCAAAATTGCCGCCGACCTGGGCGTCATTGACGATGTGCGCGCTTCCCTCCTGCCCGAAGACAAAGCCGCCGCCGTGCGCGCCCTGCAAGCCGAATTTGGCCCACTGGCGATGGTTGGCGATGGCGTGAACGACGCCCCCGCCCTGGCGACTGCCACCGTGGGCATTGCCATGGGCGGCGCTGGCACGGCACAAGCCATGGAAACCGCCGACCTGGTGCTGATGCAAGATAATCTCTCGCACCTGCCCGAGGCCGTGCGCATCAGCCGCCGGGCCATGGGCATCATCCGCCAGAACATCATCTTCAGCCTGGCGATCAAGGTGGTCTTCCTGGCGCTGACTTTGCCGGGCTGGGCCACACTGTGGATGGCGGTCTTTGCCGATATGGGGGCATCGCTGATTGTCACGGCCAACGGGCTGCGGGCGCGGCGGTGAATACTGACTACATTATTGTATAATCGTTGCAAGAAAGGACACCGATATGCTGCAACAGCTTGTTGTCAAAACTCAGAATCCTGAAACCATGCGTCCGCTGCTGCGGTCTGCACTCCAGCGTGAACTTAAACTCCTTGAACAGGGCCTGTTACGGACACGGGTGCGCTTGGGTGCTTTCGAGAAGCAATATGGCATGAATACCAACGAATTTTTAACCCGCTTTACGAAAGAGGACCTGGGAGAAACTTTGGATTTTATTGATTGGTATGGCGAAACAAAAATGCTGGCATCATTGGAAGAGCAGAAAAAGGCCATTGAAGGGACAACTGTGCCGTGATCGAGGCTTATTTTCGCTCGGTGGATGCACTTTTGGCGAACTCACCCTGGGTACGAGAGTATAACGTCTATTACGATAAGCGGAGTTTAAGCCGAGGGTATTTGCGGGGGGATGTGATTTTTCATGATGAGTCGTTATTGCACTTGCGCGAGTTTGTTAGCATCGGCGTCGAAGTGGAGCGAATGGTATACACTTACCATTATCAAAAAGCCGATGGTTCACGGGTGTTTCGCTACGACAATACACCTCATTATCCTGAATTGATCTATGCACCACATCATCGTCATGGTGAAGGGAATGATGTGATGGGTATTCCGCCCCCAAACCTGGAATCAATCTTGCAAGAGATAGCGTTGTTACTTGAGCAATAAACATGGGTCTCTTGGAATTGCCGTGATGAACTCCAGATTTGGGAGATTCCACGCTAACTCCCAAAGAGCCATCGTGCTGCTCATGTGGGAATTTGCATAGCTGATTGATACAAAATCATTGTGAAACATTAGGAGGCTTTTATGTACTGCGATTGTGATTGTGATTGTGATGGCGACTGCAACTGTGGCTGCTGCTCTGAAACCGTGGGGATGCCCCGACTGAACGAACCCGCCCCCGACTTCGAGGCGGTTAGCACGCATGGCGTGTTGCGCCTGGCCGATTTCAAAGATAGCTGGCTGATCCTGTTCTCGCACCCGGCGGATTTCACCCCCGTTTGCACCACCGAGCTCATTGCCTTTGCCGAAATCTACCCCGAACTGCAAAAGCGCAATGTCAACCTGCTCGGCCTGAGTGTGGATAGCATCTATTCACACATCGCCTGGGTGCGCAACATCGAAGAGAAGTTGGGCATCAAAATCCCCTTCCCGGTCATCGCTGACCTGAACAAGGATGTCGCCCTGGCCTATGGCATGATCCAGCCGGGTGCCAGCACCACCGAAGCGGTGCGCTGCGTGTTTGTGATTGATCCGAAAGGGATTGTGCGTCTGATGCTCTACTACCCGCTGACCACGGGGCGCAATATGCAGGAAATCCTGCGCGTGATCGAGGCCCTGCAAACCAGCGACGCCAACCAGGTAGCTACCCCCGCCAACTGGCAGCCCGGCGATAAGGTGATCATCCCTGCTCCGAAGACGCAGGAAGATGCCGAAGCCCGCGTCAAAGCCGGCTACGATTGCACCGATTGGTATCTGTGTAAAAAGGCGCTGTAAGATGGTTTGCATGAACCCCGATGCGCGCTGACCGAATCGACCCAGAAGGCGCTGGCTGGCCTGCAAACGCCTGCCAAAGATACCGAAGTGGCGGTGCTGGTGCGTTTGCCGGTTTACCGTGTGCGCAGCAACTTGCGCGAATTGGCTGGTGTTGGCCTGGTGGCCGAAGCAGATGGCCTGTATTCGCTCACGGAGGCCGGGCGGGCGAAGTTGTAGTGCTTGGTCGTGACGGGGCAAGTCAGACGTCTTGCCCTACGAAATAACGAAGGCGGGAAGCAGCAATGCTGCTTCCCGCCTTTGGGTTAGTTGGGTTGAACGGTGGCCGTTTTTTTACGGCGCAATCAGCCAGTAGCTCAAGGCATCGGATGTGACGGTGAAGTTTTTGGTCTTTTGGCCGCCGACCATGAAGCCGAGGTAGATTTTGTCGTAGCGGTCGTTGGTCACCTGGTAGAGCAGGTTGCCGTTGGCGTAGAAGTAGAACTTGTTGCCATCTACCATCAGGCCCAGGCGGTTGGTGCGGTTTGCGCCAGGGCGGATGTATTCGCTCTTCGTCCATTGGATGATGGAGGTGAATTTTTCAGCCACGCCATCCCAAACCCAGAAGGAGTATTGGCCGTCGCAGGAAAAGTCGAACATGTAGCTGCGATTGGCTTTTTTGGTTGGCGAGACGAGCAGGCCGTAGCGGTCGCGTTCGCCGCAGGTTTGGGGGGTGAAATCCATTTCGGCGTAGAAAGCGGCATCCAGTTCATAGCCAGAGAGCGCCCAGCCGAGTTCGTTATTGGGTTCGAAGGCGGTCAGGTTCAGTTTGCCGTCGCTGGCAACGAAGCGCACGCGTTCGTCTTCGTAGGTGTACCAGTTATAGGGGCCGGGATCGCTGAAGTCCTCGCGCCAGGTGGGTTCGCCCAGGCGTGAGCGGATGTCTGATGGGGCGAAGGTGGCCGTGGGGCTGGGGGTGCGCGTGGGTGTGGGCGTGCGCGTGGGCGTAAATTCGGGGGTGTTGGTGGGGGCGGGCGTGGCCGTAGGGCCGGGCGTGTTGGTGGCGGCTGGCGTAGGCGATGCAGCCGGGGCCGTGGCGGTGATGGCGGCGGGGGCTTCGGTTTGCCCGGCTTCGCTGGTGGGCTGCGGCGTCAGGTTGGCGACCACCGTCTTGGCGGCCTCGGTCAAGGCCTGGTCTGTCACGAGGCTGGTGCTGAGCGGGGTGGGGGCGACGCCCATGCGCAGGCGATCACAGGCAGAACCCCACACCAAGATGAACAGGCAAGCGAGGGCGATAAAAACTTTTCGGGTCATGCGGATTTTCTCCTTTTGCGGATATTTCTGGGATCGTATCGTGTTAGCGGGGATGGTGCAAGAAACAAACCAGCTAATTGCTTCCAGCCACGACACGGCGGCGGAAAATTTCTTTGGGTGAGTTGGCCTGTTTGGGGCCAGCAATAGGCACCTGGAAGCCAAAGGCGCTGCCCTGTCCGGGGGTGCTTTCCGCCCACACTTCGCCGCCATGCAGGGCGATGATGTGGCGCACCAATGCCAGGCCCAGCCCCAACCCTTCCAGTCCGCGTTTGAGCGGGTCGGCCATTTGTTTGAATTCGCGCCACATCTCTTGCAGGCGGTCGGCGGGAATGCCCTTACCGGTGTCTTTTACGTCTACGCAAATGGTATTCGATGTCGCCCAGCAGGTGACCCATACTTTTCCGCCCGAATCGGTAAATTTGAGCGCGTTGTGGACAAGCTGGTAAATGGCGTTGGAGAGCAGTTTGCGGTCGGCGTAGAACGGCGGCAGTTCACCGATGATGTCGAGCTTCATTTGAACTTCTTTTTTCTGCGCTTTGGCGATGAACGGCGGCAAGACGCCTTGCAAAATCTGGCGCATTTCGAGTGGTTCGAGTTGGGCGGCCACCTGCTTGTTGAGGAAAGATGCCAGCAGCACCAGGTTTTCGGTCATCAGGGTTGCCAACTGGAAGCTGTTTCTGAGTTCTTGAAATTCTTCCACCTGGCCTGGTTTCAAACTGTCCAACCCGTGGCGCTCAAAAATTTGCAGCGAAAACCCTACGTTGGCTAAGGGCGTGCGCATTTCGTGTGAAACGACGCCGATGAACGAGGATTTCAATTCATCCAGTTCTTTGAGATCGCTGTTGGCGCGTTCGAGTTGCAGGAAGGCCGTTTGCAGGTTGGTGTTGGCTTCCTCGAGGTCGGCCACCAGGCGGGCATTTTCGAGGGCCACCACCGTTTGTTCGGCCAGGGTGGTCAGGAGCAGCAGGTCTTGCGTGTTATATTGGCTGTTGCCGGGTTTGGGGCCAAGCGCCAGTAAGCCCAGCCACTTTTCGGGCGCGCAGATGGGGATGTACACATCCAAATTCAGGTCAGACAACCAGCTTAATTCGCCTTCCTCCATTTCTTTAAATTCGGGCAAAACTTCGATGTCGTATTGCATCACCGGTTGATGTTCACGCAGGAAGCGCTGGACGAGTGGGTTGGCGGCGCGCAGCCGGCCTGAACTGCGTTCGCGGTCTTCCAGTTTTGCCAGCGGGCGCAGCCAATAGAACAGATTTTCATCTATGTGTTCTTGATCCACCAGGAAGAAATAGCCACGCGAGGCATCGAAGACTTTGGCGACCTGTTGCAGCGAGGTCTGGCTCAGGCGTTTGACGTCAACGATGTTGGTAATGCCCAGGCTGTAATCGCGCACCACCTGGCTGGTATCATAGCCTTCGCCAAAGGCGCGTTGTCGCAGGCGTGCGTGAATGAAGGCCAGCACGGGGCTTGCCATTATCGCAATGGTGATGGCCAATGCCATACTTGTGAGCATAGATGGCTCTGCTGGGCCGAGCAGGGCCTGTGCGCCATACGAACCGGCGATGTACAGCAGGGCGCTCCAACCCCCCAGTAGCGCATAGCCAATCAGTTTCACCGTCACCTGGGCCAGGTTAGCCTGGTGGTAACTCCACACTGCGTAGGTGATGGCTAAACCGCCCAACATACACAGCACACGCCCGGCGATATGATGCTCGGCAAAGATCAGGCTGTCTCCCACGGCCAGCAGCACGGTGGCCAACCCCCAATAAATGAGACGGTTTTTATACAGCGATTGCCGGGATTGAAAAAAGGCGATCAGCGTCAAGAAAACCACCCGCAAGGTGAAAACCAGGGCCGTGAGCATGTTGATCACCAGCAGCGTGGGGTAGCTCTCTGGCATGGGCAGCGCGCTATCGGGCAGGTAGCCCGACAGCCAAAGCACCAGCAAGATGCCTAGCCAGATGCCGCTGATTCCCATCCACCAGATGTGAATTTGCCGGTTGAGAAATTCATCGCTCAATGCCAGAAACAGCCACAACAGTAAGGCTGCCCCATAAGCGGGCACCCAACGCACCAACTCGTAGGCTATCAGCCAACCTGGGTGGAGCAAAGCAACGCATCCTTCCACCAGAAAGCCCCCAAACGCAAAGATGACCAGATAGCGGATGACCGTGTCTTCCAAGCCTCGGCGGCGCCAAACCACCAGGGCTATCACCAGGTAGGCCACTGCGCTACATGCTATCAGGATGGTTGTGATATAAGTGGCATTCATCTCGTTCTCGTTAACAGAAAGTATAGCTTAGTTTCCCCACTGCGCAAATGGGGCAGCAGAACTACGCCAGGCTTTTCTTAATGTCATTCCGACTGCAAAAAAGAGCCGTCAGTTGAGCGGCGAACTACGTTCGCAGTCGAAACCACGGCGGGCCTGTTTGGCGGCACAACTGCTGGTTTCGACAAGCTCAACCAGCGAACCCCGCGACTTTAAGAAAAGCCTGGGGCAAGTACCTGGTCAGCCGTTGCTAAATTGTACTTGATCCCCGTTTCCTTGCACGATTCTTCTATTGTGGCTACAATGTACTTCATCATTTCAAGGTTAAGGTATGCTGGGTAAGCTATGACAACGACAAATTTTGGCCGTTACGAAATGAAATCTGAATTGGGTCGCGGGGGAATGGCGACAGTTTTCCACGCCTACGATCCTCGCTTTGAACGCGATGTAGCTATCAAGGTGTTGCCGCGCGAATTCTTGCACGATGCGAATTTTCGGGCGCGTTTCGAGCGCGAAGCCAAAACCATCGCCCTGCTCGAACACCCGGCGATTGTGCCTGTCTATGACTTTGGCGAGCAAGAAGGGCAGCCCTACATCGTCATGCGCTACATGTCGGGTGGTTCATTGGCTGACCGCTTACGCAAAGGTGTGCCGCTTACCCTGACGGAAGTTTCGCAAATTATTTCTCGCCTGGCGCCCGCGTTGGATGCGGCGCATCAAAAAGGCGTGATCCATCGCGATTTGAAGCCCGGCAATATCCTCTTCGACCAGTACGGCCTGGCGTACATTTCCGATTTCGGCATTGCCCGCCTCAAGCAGGCAGGCGGTTCCACGCTCACCGGCACGGCCATCCTCGGCACACCGGCCTATATGAGCCCCGAACAGGTGCAAGGTGACAAAGAGATTGATGGCCGCAGCGACATTTACGCCCTGGGCATCATGCTCTACCAAATGCTTACCGGCTCAATGCCCTATCAATCGGACACACCGGCCAAGGTGATGATGATGCACCTGCTCGAACCGGTGCCCCATATCAAAAATGCCCGCGCCGATTTACCCGATTCCTTCCAGGAAATCACGGAACGTTCGTTAGCCAAAAACCCCGATGACCGCTTTCAAACGGCCAACGAAATGGCGATGGCTATTGAAGATGCCTCGTATGACTTCAGTGAGGTGGCTGCCGATGATGGTTCGATGGCCACACGCGTAGCCGCCAGCCCCACACGCGTATCCCGGCCACCCACCCGGCCGCGCACGCCCCCACCGATGACCCCGGTTCCCGTGGCGGCCACCTTGCCGGCCTCCGAACCCCAGCGGCGTTCCAATCTGGCGCTTGGCGGCGTCATTGTGGCGCTCATCGCACTGGTGGGCATCCTCGGCATCTTTACCCTTCTGGCTGTGTGGCTTGGCCCGCAACTGTTCGCCGCTTCCCAGGCCACGCCGACGGCCACGGTGACAGTGGCCGTCGCCCAGGCAGATACGGCCACCTCTGTACCGGTCGAGCCGCCTACCGCCACACTCACGCCGCAGCCCTCAGATACTCCCCCGCCCACAGCCACCCCACAACCCACTGATACCAGCGTGCCACCCACGCCCACCGACATTCCCCCCACGCCCACCGAACCGCTTCCGACCGCTACCGCCGTGCCAACCATCCTCACCCTGGGTGGCGCCGATAAACTGGCCCTGTTAGATGGCGAAAATAACCTGTGGGTGATGAACCTGGATGCCACCGAAATGGTCAAACTGACCATTGATGGCACTTCCAAACACAACTTGCAATGGTCGCCCGATGGTCAGGGGGTCATCTACATCAGCGGCAATTGCGCCAAAATCGCCGATATTGTCACCGGGCGTGTGGACGATATCGCCTGTTTCGATGCTGGCGACCCCAATGTGCTGTTCTCCTTCCAGCTTGCGCGCGATGGCAGCCAGGTGGCTGTCACCTTCTACAATCAAATGTACGTGGTGCCTTATGACCGCGAACAATTGGCCGCCACCCGCCGCCTGAGCGATTTGAAAGCCAATGCCGTTTGCCCCAAACTTGGCCCCTACCTATCCAGCACCGGCACGCCCATGGGCATCGAATGGGTGCAATGGGGCCAAGATTTAACCACCCTGTCGGTCATCGTCCAGGGGGTAGATAAGGGGAAACTGGTTGACCTGGTGGATGTGTTGGATATTTCCAACTGCGATTTCGGCCCCCAACGCCTCGATCAATTCCCCGCCACGCGCTTCGAAGTGGCCAACTATGCCAACAATCCCAATTTCGAAAACTTCACCTGGGATGGCGAATTTCTCTTCTCGTTTGTTGGCGGCACGCTGCGCAACGGCGGTTTTGCTGATCTGTATCTGTACAACACCCAATCGCACAAAGGCCAAAAGATCAACCCCCTCGGCAATGGCACCTGTTGTTACCGCGACCCCAGTTGGAGTCCTGACGGACGCTACCTTACGTTCGTCTTCCAGG
>CAZSFD010000092.1:0-20285 GCA_964606085.1 uncultured Anaerolineaceae bacterium | reverse complement strand
TTGGAAAGCCAAGATTCAGGCCTGATGGGGCAATCGCCACCACACCGATCAAGATGTACCCGGCGTGGGCGATGGATGAGTAAGCCAGCAGGCGCTTGATATTGTGCTGCGCCAGGGCCAACAGGTTGCCGAGGGTCATGGTGACGATGGCGATAGCGCCCAGGATCATCTGCCACGAGAGCGTGACATCGGGAAAGGCGGCCAGCAAGACTCGCATCAACACGGCAAAACCGGCGGCTTTGGAGGCCGTCGAAAGGAAACCTGCCACGGGCGTTGGCGCGCCTTCGTAGACATCGGGAGCCCAAAACTGGAAGGGGACGGCGGATATTTTGAAGCTGAAACCCGCCAAAACGAGGCCCAACACCCCCAAAACTAAGGCGACGGGCAAATCCCACAGGCCATCCACCAGCCCGTACAAACTGGTGGAGCCAGTAAAACCATACAGCAGGCTGAACCCATACAGCAAAATGGCCGACGACATGGCCCCGAACAGCAGGTATTTGAAGCCCGCTTCGGTAGATTTGTCATCGCGCACGACAAAACCGGCCAGCACGTAGAGCGGGATCGAAGCCGTCTCGATGGCGAGGTAGAGCATCACCAGGTCGCCGGCGGAGGCCATCAGGTTCATGCCGAGGATGGAGACGAGCATCAGGATATAAAACTCGCCTTTGCGGCCAATTACATCGAAATCCATCGCCAGCAGGGCCGTGATCAATCCACCGAACAGGAACAACAGGCGGAAGATGAAGCCGAGGCCGTCGTCGCGGATCATGCCACCGAAAATCAGTTCGGGTTCGGCGGGCGGGCGAGCCACCGTGGCCGAGAGAAACATGATCACCCCCAGGCCAACGGCTGTCACCCAACCGAGGGCGCGGCGGCGCTCATCGGGCCAGATGGCATCTAAGGCCAGCACAATCCCGGCCAGCACGACCAGCAGAATTTCTGGCAGGATTGCCAGCAGCATCGAAGGTTCGTAACTGACGAACACTAAACACCTCCCACGAGCCGCAGAATATTCTCCACGCCCGATTCAATCAGGGGAGCCATGACCGACGGATAAACGCCGATGGTCACCATAATCACGCAAATCACAACCAGGGCCACTTTGTCCAGCACGGTCACGTCACCGATGGCGTGTTCGCCATGATCGAACTCGGCTGGCACTGCGCCAAAGAAAACTTTGCCGATGATGCGGATGATATACGAAGCCGTAATCACAATCGAGATTGCCGAAATAATCGCCACCCAGGGCTGCACCCGCCATACGCCCATGAAGATAGGGAACTCGGCAATGAAGCCCGACAGCCCCGGCATCCCCATCGAGACCAGGCCCCCAATAATGAATGCAATCGCCACCAGTGGCATCTTCTTCGACATGCCGCCCAACTCAGGAATTTGGCGGGTATGCGTACGGTCGTAGACCATGCCGACGACAGCGAAGAAGAGCGCCGTCATCACGCCGTGCGAGAACATCTGCAAGCCCGCGCCCACCATGCCTTCCTTCGTCAGCGTGGCAAAGCCGAGCATCACCAGCCCCATGTGCGAGACCGACGAGAAGCCGATGACGTATTTGAAATCGGATTGCACCATGGCGATAAACGCGCCATAGACCACATTGACGGTTGCAAGGCCGAGAATGACCCACTTCCAGTACACCGCGCCTTCGGGCAAAAGCATAATGCCCACACGCAAGGCAGCGAACGCCCCCAACTTCATCAGCACACCGGCGTGAAACATCGAAACCGCCGTCGGCGCGGCGACGTGGCCGTCAGGCGACCAGTTGTGGAAGGGAAAGATGCCGCCCAGGATGGCGAAACCCAGGAAAACCGGCAGGAACCAGAATTGCTGGAACTGCGCCGAGAAATCGGCTTTTTCGAGGGCCAGCATATCGAAGGTGTTCAGGCCCGACTCAAAATACATCGCCAGCGCACCGACCAGGGAGATCACCGAGCCGATGAAGAGGTACAGCGTTAGCTTCATGGCGGCATATTCCCGCGTCTTCACCCAACCCCAAATAGCAATCAGCAAGAACATCGGGAAGACAGCGATTTCGTAGAAGAAGAACAGCATGAACAAATCGAGCGCTACGAAAACGCCAAACACGCCGCTGGCCAGGATGAACAGGAAGGCAAAGAACTCGCGTGGCCGGTCGTCAATGCCCCAGGAGATCAGCACGCCGGTAAACATCACCACGCCGGTGAGTAAGACCAGCGGGGCGCTCATCCCGTCAATGCCCACGTGGAATGAAATCCCCAGGAGCGGCAGCCAGTCATATTTCTCGACAAACTGATAGCCGCCAACCTGCATATCGTACGAGAAATAGGCCCACAGTGAAAGCAGCAAGGCGAAGGTTGCGGCGGCTAATGCCGTCACACGCACTTCCGTCTTGCGCTCGCCGGGCATGAGCAAAATCAATAACCCGGCCAGAATGGGGGTAAAGACAATCACACTAAGAATAGGAAATGGCATAATTCACCTTCCAAGACGGGACACGTTTCACGCAGCACGTGGCATGTGTTCCGTTTTAGAACAAAGCGGCAACCGCGCGATTGATCACATCCAGCAACCAGCCCGGCCAGACGCCCAGCCAGACGATCAGCACCATCAGCGGGGCCATGACGACGATTTCGCGGAAATTGATCTCGGCCAGGCCGTGTTCTTCCCAATGATGATTGAGCGGGCCGTGGAGAACCTGCTTGATCCCTTTCAAGATGTATGCACCGGTGAAGAGCAGGCCGATCATGCCGAGGGCGGTGAAAAGGGCAAAACCCGACCAGGAATGGACACCCACACCCCACGCCCCGCGCACCACCAGGAACTCAGAGACGAAGCCGTTCAACCCCGGCAGGCCAAGCGAAGCCATCGAGGTAAAGATCAAGATACCGCCGTACACCGGCACCAGCGGGAACAGGCCGCCAAAATCGTTGAGGTTGCGGGTGTGCGTGCGCTCGTAGATTACACCAACCAGGAAGAACATGCCCGCCGCTGAAAGGCCGTGGTTGAACATCTGCAAAACCGCACCATTGAGGGCGATAACGGCGCTCTCCGTCCCGGCAGCATAGGCCGCGGCGGCGATGCCCAAGACCACAAAGCCCATGTGATTGACCGACGAATAAGCCACCAGCCGCTTGAAATCGCTCTGCCCGAAGGCGGCAAAGGCCCCGAAGATGATCGCCATCACGGCCAGGAAGGC
Organism: uncultured Anaerolineaceae bacterium; assembly: GCA_964606085.1. Lineage (GTDB taxonomy): Bacteria > Chloroflexota > Anaerolineae > Anaerolineales > UBA4823 > CAIQJJ01. The sequence continues at coordinate 17,092 of CAZSFD010000092.1, read as the reverse complement.
CAGCCAGCCCGAATAGATACGCGCTTCTTCGGGGAAGAGCGGCAGCACCAGGCGCAGGAAGCCATACGCGCCGAGCTTGAGCAGCACGCCCGCCAGGATCATCGAACCGGCGGTGGGGGCTTCGGTGTGGGCATCAGGCAGCCAGGTGTGGAAGGGCCACACGGGAACTTTGACGGCGAAGGCGATGGCGAAAGCCCAGAAAGCTACGGCTTTGACGGTCGCCAGCGGCAGGCCGAAGGGGATGTTCGCCAACTCAGTCATGCCGGGCCAGGTTTCAAACAGTTTCGGCAGGTCGAACGTCCCGGCGGCGATGCCGATCATCTGGATCGCCAGGAGCAGGCCTAACGAACCCGCCATCGTGAAGATCATGAATTTGAACGAAGCATAGGTGCGGGCCGGGAGCGAGAAACCTTTCCAGACTTCGCGCTCACCCTTCTCGCTGCCCCACTGGTTGATCAGGAAGTACATCGGAACCAGGCCGATTTCCCAGAAGACGAAGAAGAGCAGCAAATCCAGCGAGAGAAAGACACCCAACATGCCCGTCTCAAGAAACAGGAATAAGAACATGTAAGCCTTGACGCGTTCTGGCACGCTGAACGAGGCCAGGATGGCAATCGGGGTGAGCAGGGTGGTCAGCAGCACCATCGAAAGCGAAATGCCATCCACGCCCAGGTGAAAGGACGAATTGATCGCCGCGTACCACTCGGCCTGCTGCTCAAATTGGAAGCCCACCTGCCCGTTCTGGAAATTGAACCACAGGATAAGCGACAAACCAAACGGGATCAGGCTGCCGATCAGGGCCACCCAACGCAGCACAGCCTTTTCGTTGCCGGGGATCAGCAGCAAAAATACAGCCACCAGCGTAGGCGTTAACAAAATCAGTGTGAGGATATTATCGAGAAGAAAATCCATCTTCTACTCCTGCCGCCGATTAAATGGCGAAGCAATGCTTCGCAGGCGTCTGAGAAGGGGATCCCGCTTAAGCGGGTTTCAATGTGTCAGGCGATGAATTCATTCATCGCAAACTAGCGTACCAACCAAAACACCACCGCACCCACCACAAAAATCACCGCGGCGATCATGTACTGCTGCACGCGCCCGGTTTGGATGACCTTCGAGCGCTGGCCAATCCGGTTGACACCAAAACCGATACCATCGCCAATAATTCGGTTAATCACCAGTAAGTCAAAATACTCGCGGATCGCCGCTCCCACTACTGGGAAAATGCGCGCCACGCCGTGAAGAATGCCGTCAATACCCTGGCGATCCATCCAGGCCGAAGTGAAGGTTTCGGAAACCCAGATGGCAGGCTTGATGAAAACGATGTCGTACAGTTCGTCGAAGCCGTATTTGCGCTTCAGCCAGCCATGTACCACGCCGAGCCACTTCTCCAGCGGGTCGGGGTCGCCGGCTTTGACGTTGCGGTAGACAAAATAACCCACTGCCAAGCCACCTACCGCAATCAGGATCGAGGCCAGCATCGGCAGGAAGTTAAATTCGATAGCGTGCGGGTGTTCGGGGAGCGCGCCGGCCACAAAGTCGTGGAACCAGTTGGGCAGCAGGCCGCCAGTCAATTCTTCGGGGATGCCGACCCAACCGATGACAACGGCGAACCCGGTCAGGATGATCAACGGCAACGTCATTGTCCAGGGGGTTTCGTGGGCGTGGGCGGCTTCTTTGGTGCGCGGCTTGCCAAGGAAGGTGAGCGTGATCTGCCGGGCAGTGTAGAAGGCGGTCAGCAGGGCCGAAAGCGCCAGCACGCCAAAGACAATCCACTGCTGGCTGGCAAAGGCTTCCGCCAGGATTTCATCCTTCGACCAGAAGCCCGCCGTGACAATCGGAAAACCCGAAAGCGCCAGGCCACCAAGTAAGAAAGTCCAGAACGTGATCGGCATCTTGTGACGCAAGCCGCCCATGTTCATCATGTCTTGCGGGTCAACCTTATGATTGCCCGTGTGCAATACCCCATGTTCCACGCCGTGGATGACCGACCCCGAACCGAGGAAGAGCAGCGCCTTGAAGAAAGCGTGCGTCATCAGGTGGAAGGCGGCGGCCACATAGGCGCCGATGCCGAGGGCGGCAATCATATAGCCAAGCTGCGAGATGGTCGAATAGGCCAGCACACGCTTGATGTCGTTCTGCGCCACGGCAATCGTGGATGCGAAAAGAGCGGTAAACGAACCGATTACAGCCATCGCCATCATAGCCGGCGTGAGCGGATCGCCGTGATGCCAGCCCGCCGAAAGCAACGGGAACATGCGAATAACCATATACACGCCCGCCGAAACCATCGTGGCAGCATGGATCATGGCCGAAACGGGCGTGGGGCCTTCCATGGCGTCGGGCAGCCACACGTGCAGTGGGAACTGCGCCGATTTGCCAATGGTGCCGATGAAGAGCAGCAAACCGATCAGCCCGGCAGCCGAAAGGCCAAGGAAACCACCCACCGCCGAACCCGGCTCTGCCAGGTGGTGCATTACTTCTTCGTTGAAGAAAATCTCACGGAAATTGAGCGTGCCGGTGGCCGAATAGAGATAGGCCACGCCAAGCAGCATGAACACGTCACCAACACGGGTGGTCATAAACGCCTTGATCGCCGCCGCCCGCGCCGAGGGCTTGGCGTACCAGAAACCAATCAGCAGATACGAGCACAGGCCCATAATCTCCCAACCGACGAAGAGCGTCAGCAGGTTGTCGGAGACGACCAGCGTGTACATGCCAAAGGCAAACAAAGCCAAAAAGGCGAAGAAACGCGAGTACATCGGCTCGATGGAGGGGACTGTGTGCGCTTGCGCACCGTGGCCGTGAATAGTGGCCCCATGCGGCGGTAAGCCGGGATGATCGTGATCGCCCTTGGGCTGACCAAAGTTGTGATACCCCACGCTATATATGAAGATCATGAAGATCGTCCAGGCCACGAAGAGCAGCGTGATCGCCGTCAGCGGGTCCACCGTCACGCCAATTTTGAACGGCTCACCCAGTCCCACCGGCAGCCATGCCACCGCCGACTCGAAGGGGTGTTCGCCCAAATGCTCAACGCCAATTGCCCGCACGAACACGATCATACTGCCCAGCCACGAAAGAAACGCCGCACCCACGCCAAGCGTATGGCTGAGCGCTTTGCTGCGGTTGGTCAGCAACACGATCAAGGCAAAAGCAACCAACGGCGGCAGCGGGATGAGCCAAATTAGCAATTCAGTTGTCATGTAACCTCCGAGGAAAGGTTGAAAGTTATGTTACGAAACCTTCAACTTTCAACCTTCAAACCTTGCTCACCATTTCAGCAAATTGATCTCATCTGCCACCACCGTATTGCGGCGGCGATACACCGATAACACCAATGCCAGACCCACAGCCACTTCTGCCGCGGCCACGGCAAATATCAGAATGGCGAACACCTGCCCGCCAATCGCATCTGGCGCACGATAACGCCAGAAGGCAACCAGGTTGACATTGACGGCATTCAGCATCAACTCAACGCTCATCAAAATCGCCACTGCATTGCGCCGGGCCAATACCCCATAAAGACCAATAGCGAACAGGGCAGCAGCAAAAATCAGATACCAGGATAAGGGGATCATCGCGTTTCTTTCCTTTCCCACGCTACCCAGATTGCGCCAATCATTGCCGCCACCAGCAGCACCGAGGCCAACTCGAAGGGCAGCACATAGGCATTCGGAGAGACAAGTTCTTGACCCAACTGCTGGAGAACATCGGTAGATGTGGCGGTCATTTCGGGAGCCTGGGATGTGAAGCCCGCCCACAAGCTGAGCATCCACACCAGCCCGCCAAACAGCGCCACTGCCGCAATCGCCGGCAGCCACCAGCCGGGGTTAGTCTGCGGGCGGTCGCCCTTGGGGACGACCGGCGAGACCATCACCATCAAGACAAACAGAATGGCAATCGCCCCAATGTAAACCACCACCTGCACCACCGCCAGAAAACCGGCGTTGAGCATGGCGTAGAACACCGCCACCCCCGAAAGCGTGACGATCAGCCACAAGGCCGAATGCACCAAATTGCGGGAGGAAACCACCTCCAGCGCGGCAAACAGCGAAACCGCCATCACGATGAGGAAAACAATTTGCAGGATCATGAGGCAACTCCATCTTTGGCGACGGGGGCAGCTTTTTGCGGCGGGCGGGCCGTAGAGCGCGGCGTTCCGACCACAGGCACTTCCGTGGTGCGCTCGGCCTTGCCCGCCAGCCACCAGACTACGGCAAAGATGACGGCATTGACCGCCAGGTGAACCAGCACGTACGGTACGGTGTTCGAGCCAAGCCCCCACCCGGCGCTGCTCAAAATCTTCTCCGTCACCGCCGTCACCATCAGCAGCACCAACGCCAGCGGGGTCAGCACCTTCCAGTTGAAATTGAGCATCTGGTCAATGCGGAAGCGCGGCAGGGCGATGCGCATCAGCACGACGATGAAGTAGACAAAAATCGCTTTGGCAAACAGCCAGATCACGCCTAAAATCGGCCACTGCTCCACGAAAGGGCCGCGCCAGCCGCCGAGGAACAGCGTCGCCATCAGCAACGAGACGGTGAAAGCGTGGAGGAACTCGCCCACGAAAAACATGCCGAATTTCAGGCCCGAATACTCCACCTGGAAACCGGCCACAATTTCGGACTCGGCTTCGAGCAGGTCGAAGGGCGCACGCCCCAACTCGGCCTGCGAGGTGATCAGGAAAATCAACGCCGCAACGGGCGCAACCAGGATGAACCACACCGACTGCGCTTCAACGATGCTGTTGACACCCATCGTGCGCGCCAGCAGCACCGGCACCAGCAGCGCCAGCACCATCGGCACTTCGTAGGCCACCATCTGCGAGACGGTGCGGAACGCGCCGATCAGGGCATACTTGTTATTGGAGGCCCACCCGGCCAAAATGATGCCCAGCGTGCCAATTGCGCCCACGCCCACGATGAACAAAATGCCCACATCAATGTTCGAGCCGTAAATGGTCGGGGCGAGGGGCAGCACCGCCCAGATCAGCAGCACCGCCGAGACCGCCAGGATGGGGGCCAGGTTGTAGGGTACTTTGTCGGCGCCATCGGGTGTGATGTATTCTTTGGTGAAAATTTTGACCATATCGGGGATAGTCTGCAAGATGCCCCACGGGCCAACACGGTTGGGACCGAGGCGATCCTGAATGCGGGCGTACAGCTTGCGCTCGACCCAGATCAACAGCACCACCATCATCAGGGCCGCCATGCACACCACGAAAGCGCCCAGCAGTTGAACGATGATCACCGCCGCGTCAGCCGCCAGCCCCCAACCAGTGAGCAGGCCCTCGATCCAGTTGGCAATCCAGTTCACCGGGTCTTTGAGAAATTCTACGAATGCTTCCATTCACACGCTCCTGAAAATGATTTGCGTGATGATAACGACAAACAAAGGCTGAAGAAATCTTCAGCCTTTGTAATTGATGGGGAAACTACACCCACTCCAGCAAGCCCTTGCGCCAGGCTGCCAGGAGTTCGACAAACAAGATGAGAATGAAAATGACTCCAGCCACAACGCCAAACAGTTCCACCTTGTCGAATGCTACCGCCCAAGGAAACAGGAAAACCAGTTCGACATCGAAGATCAAAAAGGTCAGGGCAAAGATGTAATATTGCGCCTTGAACTGTACCCAGGTTTCGCCATGGGTTTCGATGCCGCATTCATAGGTTTGTGTTTTGAGGGGGTGAGATTTGCGAGGCGCTAACAATGCCGCTATCAAAATCGGTGCGCCCGGGAAAATAGCCACGATCAACAAAAACAGGCCAATGTAAATCCAATCACTCGGCATGGGCTTCTCCTCTTCGCTTTGCAAACACCACAGATAAAAATTGGTTATGCCGCACATCCCACCACACTTACCGGGTTGTCTAACAAATCAGACATAACCGATGCAATTTTACCATAAGAGATATAGCCAGTCGGTTTCGTCATTTCGCCAGGTGTCTTTGACAAGGGGACACCGCAAATTGAACAATGGACTGATCCCGCGTCTACCTCATCATATAGCTCAGCATGCGCTGCACAGCTGCCTCAATTTCCTCAGTCGGGCTGGATACGGCTATCCGCATATAGCCCTCGCCATTTTGCCCAAAGACACTGCCTGGCGTAAAACTCACATGGGCGTTTTTCAGCAACTCATCAGTAAACGCCGCTGACGTTTTCCCGGCAGGTACCGGACACCACACATACAGCGAGGCTTGCGGCGTAGCAGGATTCAACCCAGCTTGGCGCAGCCCATCCAGCAAAATATCGCGCCGCTGGCGGTAAATTTCGTTGCGCTCCCACAACCATTCCTGATCGCCGGTCATGGCGGCGATGGCGGCCTGGTGAATGGCGGGGAAGTGGCCGCTATCCACATTGGTCTTGAGCGTGAAAAGCGCCCGCACCGCCTCGGCATTGCCCGCCAGTGCTCCCACACGCCAACCCGCCATATTATGCGATTTCGACAGCGAGTTAAATTCCACCGCCACTTCCTTCGCACCGGAGATTTCCAGCACACTGGGCGGTTGGTAGCCCTCGTAGCCCACCTGTGAATAGGCCGCATCGTGGCAGAGCAGCAAATTGTGTTGGCGGGCAAATGCCACCGCCTCAACAAAGAAAGATTTGGGGGCAATCGCCGCGGTGGGGTTATTGGGGTAATTTAGCCAGAGCAGTTTGGCGCGGCGTAAAACATCCGCAGGGATGGCAGAAAAATCGGGCAGGAAATCGCGTTCCGGGTGCAGCGGCATTAAATAAACCTCGGCCCCGGCGAAGTTGGCCCCCGCCTCGTAAGTGACGTAGCCCGGATCGGGGATCAGCGCCACATCGCCAGGGTCGAGAAATGCCTGCGAGAGATGGAAAATACCCTCTTTCGACCCCATCAACGGCATGACCTCCGTTTCGGGGTTAAGTTCCACGCCATGCACCCGTGAATACATACCCGCCCACGCCTGGCGCAAGGCCGCCGGGCCTTTGTGATTGCCATAGCCATGCACATCAGGCGAAAGCACCGCCCGGTTCATGGCCTCAAGGATATGTGGCGCGGGAGGCATATCCGGCGAACCGATGTCGAGGCGCAAGACCTGTTTCCCTTCGGCCTGGATACGGGCAATTTTGACACTGAGCGCAGCAAAAAACTGCATCGAAGAACGCTGCATACGTTGGGCCAGAGGTTTCACCATAGTTACGCTCTTTTGCCACCTTCATACAATCGCACCGCCAGTTGATTCAACTGCATCGGATTGATCGGTTTGAGCAGAACAATATCGGCTTGTGATTCGAGAATCTCAGCCTGGCGCGCATCCGCCGTAGCCAGGATCACACGCACGGCGGCCAAACGCGCCTCGTTGCGCAGATGATGGAGAATTTTTTCCCCACTCACCCCAGGCAGGTGTAAATCCAATACCACCACATCTGGCGTAATTTCGTCCAGGCGTTGCAACCCCAACTGACCATCCTGAATGACTTCCGTTTGAAACTGACCGGACAGCGCCAGAGCGAATATATCGCTCAGTTGGGGGTCATCTTCAATAATCAAGGCCAGGGCCTGGCTCATAATCGCTTCTCCTGTTGCAAGAGACTTATTCATTTTTCTTGTCCTCCCAAACCAGATCAACCGGAACAAAAAAACTTAATTGTCCAGCCAGACATTTAGCCTACCTGTTTGCGCAATTGCACATACGCCCCTTCCCAGGGCGTGCCCAGCCGATGACGTTGAGGAAGTTTGACATCGCCCAACTTTTGGCCCACTTTGACGGCTTGTTGCGCCACGGCGGCCCAGTCTTCTGCCAGAATAGCCTGCTGCATAAGGCTGCTCGTTTGCCCCGCCCACGCCCATGCCATACGAAATTGATCGGCCTTCACCCAATAGCCGCGCTTTTCCCAGGCTGTCACCGATGAATCAATCGTCTCATCAATGCTTTTCAGCGCAAGGGCAATAAAGGCGGCCAAATCGCGGCTGGCGTTGTTCGGTTCAGGTTGCCGGATCAATTCGCGCAGCGCCAATACAATGGCTTTGGAGAGCTGGGTGCGCTCTTTTCCAGCCGTTTCAGGGTTGATCACTCGTCCCAATAGAATCTCCTAACCCGCATAAAGCGGAACTACCAGCGCGCTAATCCAGGAAATTCTTGTTTTTTGTGCAAGGAATTCGCGGGTTAGGCGCTTTCTGTGTCAAGACGCGCCGATTATATCCATTTTAGCTTGTCCGTCAAAGGCCAAAAGGTTGCATTTTGAACAAAGCGCGTTATACTCAAAAAGTGGTTTACATCGTCTTAACAGGTTTGTAAGACCTGCTCACTTTTCTCAGGAGGAAGAGATGAAACATGTCAAACGATTGTCCCTGCTAATCCTGGCTATGATGCTGTTTGCCGCCTGCGCCAGCCCTCAGGCCACCAGCGCACCCCAGGCAACCCCCGCTGCCGAAGAACCCACCGCTGCGCCTGCCGAACCAACCGCCCCACCCGCGGCTACCGAAAAAAAGATCGCCACCTTCATCTTCACCCAGGAATTTGACACGCTGAACCCCCTGTACACTAACATGTGGTTCTCGCGTATCACGCACCAACTCTGGTTGGAATGGCCCTGGACATTCGACGATGCCAACAACCCGATCGCGGTGCTGCTCAAGGAAATCCCCACCATGGAAAACGGCGGCATATCTGCCGATGGCAAGGTGATCAACTTCAAATTGCGTGACGATGTCAAATGGTCTGATGGCACACCGTTGACTGCCGCTGACTACAAGTTCACCTATGACATGACGATTGACCCCGCCAATGCGGTTGCCAGTATCAGCCCCTATGATCTGATCGCATCGGTCGCAACCCCCGATGAGTACACCGTCATCACCACTTTCACCGACCCCTACGCAGCCTGGATGGGCACCTTGTGGCACGGCCTTCTGCCCAAACACATCCTCCAGCCCGTGTATGACGCCGAAGGCACCATTGACAATGCCGAATGGAATCGCAAGCCAACTGTCGGCATTGGCCCATTCGTCTTTTCCGAGTGGGAATCGGGCAGTTATGCACGCTTCGTGGCGAACGAAAACTACGTTTTGGGCCGCCCCAAACTGGATGAAATTTTCATCCGCTTCGTCCCCGATGACGCCGCGCAAATCGCCGCGCTGACCGGCGGTGAAGGCGACCTGGGCACCTTCTTCTCCAACTCAGATGTCCCCACCCTCGAAGCGGCCAAAGTCACGGTCTACCGAGTCTATTCGGGCTACAACGAAGGCTACTACTTCTATCTCGACCCCGAAAAAGGACATCCTGCCTTGCAGGATGTCAACGTGCGCCAGGCCATCGCCTACGCCATTGACAAAGAAGCCATCGCCCGCGACCTGCTGCTCGGCCTGACCAAGCCCGCCGCCACCATGTGGGATAACATGCCCTTCGTAGACCCATCCATCCAACCCTATCCCTACGACCCCGCCAAAGCCAAAGAATTGCTCGACGCTGCCGGCTGGAAAGACGACAACGGCGACGGCGTGCGCGAGAAAGATGGTGTTGACCTGACGCTCAAATATGGCACCACCACTCGCGAAGTCCGCCGCGACACCCAGGCTGTTGTTCAGCAGCAATTGGCTGAAGTGGGCATCAAGGTAGAACTGCTGAATTACGACTCCGACATCTTCTTCGGCGGCTACGCCGAAGGCGGCCCGGCAGCTACCGGCCAACTGGATATTTACCAATACTCCACCACACCGCAGTTCCCCGATCCCGAAAGCTACGACTTCCTGTGCAGCGAAGTCCCCAGCGACGAAGCACCCGCCGGCACCAACTGGAGCGCCCTGTGCGACGAAGAACTGGATGCCCTGTTCAAACTGCAGGCCACCCAGGTAGATTTCAACGAACGCCAGCAGACTTTCTACAAAATTAGCAAACTGATCTTCGATAAGGTTTACTGGATGGGCGTCTGGCAAGACCCCGACCTGTGGGGCGTCAACGAACGCCTGAGCAATGTGCGTATTTCGGGAGCCACCCCATTCTTCAATGTAGCTGAATGGGACATCAAGTAAAAAGCCGCTAGAGACAAGAGCGTAGAGAATGTATTGCTGTTCTCTACGCTCTTGTTATTTGCGCTCGCCATGGCCCGCTATATCCTCCGCCGCTTGCTGACCGCCATTCCGCTGCTGTTCATCCTCAGCATCGTTCTATTCGTACTGATGCAAAATGTGGGTGATCCGCTGGCGACGATGGGGGGACGGCGCGTGACGCGCTCGGCTGACCGCGAACGGCTGACGCGTCAGCTTGGGCTGGACAAGCCGATCCTGGTGCAATATCTGTACTGGCTGGTCGGCAACGATTGGACAAAAATTGACATGGATGGCGATGGCGTGGCCGAAACGCCCGGCAGGCGCAAAGGCGTGCTGCGCGGCGATTGGGGTTCATCGCTCACCCACCGCGGCGTTCCTGTGACCGAGGTCATCGCCGAACGCCTGCCCAACACCTTGGTCTTGATGCTGACCGCAGAGGCCGTGATCATTTCCGGCGCCCTGCTCCTGGGCGTCTATTCGGCCCTGCGACAGTATTCGCTGGTAGATAACCTCGTCACGGCAGTATCCTTCATCGGTTACTCGATGCCAATTTTCTTCATTGCCCTGGTCAGCATTTATGTGGTCGGCGTCTACCCCAAGCAGGCCGGGCTGCCCTACCTGCCCTGGGTGGGCATGTTTGACCCGCAAGTGGGCAAGACCGCCGGGCAGGTGATCCAACACATGATTTTGCCGGTGCTTTCCATCGCCCTGATCAGTTTCGCCGCCTACAGCCGCTATGTGCGCAGCACCATGCTCGAAGTGATGGGGCAAGATTACATCCGCACCGCCCGCTCGAAGGGCCTGCCACGCCGCCAAGTGATCGCCCCGCACGCCCTTAAAAACGCCTCGCTGCCCCTGGTGACGATTGTCGGCCTCGACCTGCCGCTGCTGCTGGCGGGGGCGGTCGTCACCGAGCGCATTTTCGCCTGGCCCGGCATGGGACGCCTGTTCCTCGATGGCGTCTCCGATGGCGACACACCACTGGTGATGGGCATCCTGCTGCTGATTGCCAGCGCCGTCGTCATCTTCCAGATCATCACCGACGTTGTCTACGCCTGGCTCGACCCGCGCATCCGCTATGAGTGACGAAAAGCCTCCCCACCATCTCGCTGCCGACGACATCGAGTCGCCGCCGTTGACCCTGCGCCAGCTCACCTGGCGTCGCTTTCGGCGGCACAAGATGGCTATCTTTGGCCTGTGTGTGCTGATCTTTCTCGTCTTGTATTCGTATGGGGGCGCGCTGCTCGTTTCGGAAGAATACGCCAATTTCAACGACACCACCCTGCGCCTGCAACCACCTTCACGTCAACATCCCTTCGGCACCGATACGGTAGGCCGTGACATTCTGGCGCGCACCATCTACGGCGGCCAAATTTCGATCCTCATCGGCCTGACGGCGGTGCTGCTTGAAGTGGCCGTCGGCGTGACCATTGGCGCGCTGGCCGGCTACTACGGCGGCTGGTTCGACGCCCTGGCGATGCGTTTCACCGAAGCCGTGCTGATCATCCCGCAGATTTTCCTGTTGATTGTAATGGCGAAATTCTTCGGCGGCGCGCTGCCCAACATCACCCTGGGCGGTCGCGAGTTTTCAGGCAGCGTGGTGATCATCATCGCCATCATCGGCCTGACCAACTGGCCCTACCTGGCGCGCATCGTACGCTCGCAATTCCTCTCGCTCAAAGAAAACGAATTTATCCTGGCCGCCCGCGCCACTGGCACCCCAACCTGGCAGATCATCTTCCACCACATTCTGCCCAACAGCGTGGCCCCCATTGTCGTCGCGGCCACCCTGGGTGTGGCCAACGCCATCACGCTCGAAGCCTACATCAGCTTCTTGGGCATGGGCGTGCGCCCTCCGACGGCCACCTGGGGCAATATGCTCGAAGGGGCTTACGGCTACATTGACCAGGGCGCTTATTGGCTGTGGCTGTTCCCCGGCCTGCTGATCGTCCTGATCGTTCTCAGCATCAATTTCCTCGGCGATGGACTGCGTGATGCCCTCGACCCTCGCAGCCGCACGGTTTAACGCCGAACGATGGAATCATTTGTGAACACCCTGCTTGAAGTCAGCGATCTCAAAACCCGCTTTCGCACCACCGAAGGCACCGTCTACGCGGTCAATGGCGTTTCGTTCAACCTGAGCGAAGGTGAAACGCTGGCCGTGGTGGGTGAGAGCGGCTGCGGCAAATCGGTGACGATGATGTCGCTGCTTGGCCTGATCCCCAGGCCGCCAGGTGAAATCGTCAGCGGCAAGGCGCTTTATCGCGGCGACGATCTGCTGCAAATGAGCGAGGCGCAGTTGAACCACATCCGCGGCAAAGAGATCGCCATGATCTTCCAGGACCCGATGACCTCGCTCAACCCGGTGCTATCCATCCGCCGCCAGATGACCGAAGGGCTGCGCGTTCACCTCGGCCTTGCGCCTGACAAAGCCAACCAGCGTGCGCTCGAACTGCTCGAAGCCGTGGGCATCCCCGATGCCCAACGCCGGCTGGATAGCTACCCCCACCAGTTTTCGGGCGGTATGCGCCAACGCGTGATGATCGCCATGGCCCTCGCCTGCATCCCCAGCATCTTGATCGCCGACGAACCGACCACCGCCCTCGATGTGACCATTCAGGCGCAAATTGTCGAACTGGCCATGCGTTTCCGCCAACAGATCGGCATGGCGATGATCTGGATCACCCACGACCTGGGCGTGGTGGCTGGCCTGGCCGACCGGGTGATGGTGATGTACGCCGGGTTCGTCGTCGAAAAAGCCGCGGTGGACGATCTCTACGAAGCGCCGCAACACCCTTACACCCTGGCCTTACTGGCGGCGCTGCCACGCGCCGACCGCCGCCGCCAGCAGCGTCTCAAATCCATCCCCGGTGCGCCGCCCAACCTGCTCGCCGAACCACTAGGCTGCCCCTTCGCCCCGCGCTGCGAATTTGTCCAGGAAATTTGCTGGAATCACGTTCCCCCGCTGACCCCCGTCTCCACGGCCAGCAACAGCCCCCACCAAACCGCCTGCTGGGTAGACCTCAAAACCGGTTCTCTCCGCTAAACCTACCCATCCCTGCTGCATGCTACCTGCCCCCATGTCCACTCCCCTCGTTCAGGTTGACCACCTCACCAAGCATTTCCCCGTCGCCAGCGGCTTAGTTTTTCAGCGCAAAATTGGCACCGTGCGGGCGGTGGATGATATTTCGTTTTCGATTGCCCCCCGCGAAACCCTCGGCCTGGTGGGTGAAAGCGGCTGCGGCAAAACTACCGCCGGACGGACACTCCTGGCGCTCTATCCCGCCACCAGTGGCCGCGTGGCCATTGACGGACAGGATATTCAACGCGCCAAAGGCGGCGACCTGCTGGCCCTGCGCCGCAAAGCGCAGATGATCTTTCAAGACCCCTACGCCTCGCTCAACCCTCGCTGGACGGTCAACAGTATTGTCGGCGAGCCATTGCGGGTGCATCGTTTGCTCAAAACAGAAGCGGAACGTACCGAACGGGTAAAGGAACTGCTCAACCTGGTGGGGCTTAACGCCCGTCATCTCAATCGTTTCCCCCACGAATTTTCTGGCGGGCAGCGTCAACGCATCGGCGTGGCACGGGCGCTGGCATCCGAACCAGCCTTCATCGTGTGCGACGAACCGATTTCGGCGCTGGATGTCTCAATCCAGGCGCAGGTGGTCAATTTACTCGAAGAATTGCAAGACCGCCTGGGGTTGACGTATCTTTTCATCGCCCACGATCTGAGCATGGTACGCCACATTTGCGACCGGGTGGCGGTGATGTACCTGGGGGTGCTGGTCGAACTGACCGACAGCAACGAACTCTACGAAAACCCGCTGCACCCCTACACCCAGGCGCTGCTCTCCGCCGTTCCCATCCCCGACCCCAAGAAGAGCCGCACGCACCAACGCACCATCCTCGAAGGCGATGTACCCAGCCCGCTCAACCCGCCTTCTGGCTGCCGCTTCCACACCCGCTGCCCCATCGCCCTGGGCCGCGGCCTCAAGCACTGCGCCGAAGTATCCCCCGAATGGCGCGAGGCCAAGCCAGGTCACTGGGTGGCCTGCCACGAAGTTTAGATACGCGCCAAAGAGAAGGAAGCCTCAGGCGCTCGATTGGTGATGACCCAACCGGCTTTGCGCAAGAGAAACTGCGGCAGCCAGCGCCGCAGGATATGTTCCAGATGGAATGTATCGAACTTCAACACTTCCGTTGTTCGATGCACCAGGGCATAACGTAGATCGGCGACGCTTTGCCCAGGGAAATAAGTAGCCCCCCCACCTATCATCCACGAAATATGCGCGTCGCTGTTGCCAACAGCCGCCAGGCCCACTTCGCCAGGCAGTTTTTCAGCCATCGGGCGGCTTTTGTGAAAAATTAGGCTGGCATTGAAAGCCTCGATCCCCAGTAATACGCCAGCACCCACGGGATCAGCCAGGGCTTTTTCAACCATGGGACGCGTCACGCTGGGGGCGCGTTCTTCGTAGGGATGGGCGGCAATCGCGATGCCGCCTTGTTCGGCAATGGCGTGCAGCGTTTCTATCAGCGATAAGCCCGCTGGAATGGGGTTTTCAATAAATAAGGCCAGGATATGCCCTTCTACGCTGGACACCTCGCACCCCGGGATCACCGCGACCCCATATTCAGGGGCAATTTCCACCGCTTCAGCACATCCCCCAATCGAATCGTGATCGGTGATCGCGATCACATCCAGGCCAACCATCATGGCACGCTTCAGCGCGGCGCGCACCGTACAGGTGCCATCCCAGCTATAGTGTGTATGAATGTGCAAATCGGCAATACCCATTCCATGCTCCTCAGAACCAAGACCATCAAAACACGGTCATTGTAAACACGGGGTATTAAGATATATTTATCAACAGGTAAAGGTCTGGATAAGTTTTCGCGAATGGTCGTAAAAAAATCGAGAAAATAGCCTGGAGGCGTTAATGGCAATGCAAACATTTTTCACACCGCATGGCATAGCCGTGATCGGCGCCAGCGCAAACCCGGCCAAACTGGGCTACCGCCTGGCGGCCAATCTCGTCGAAAGTGGCTACCCGGGAGCCATTCACTTCATCAACCCACGCGGCGGTGAATTATTGGGTCAGCCAATCTATACCACCCTGGATGAGATACCCGATCCCGTTGACCTGGCGGTCATCCTCGTCCCGGCAGAGCAGATGCCCGCCACACTGCAAGTCTGCGGAGCGCGCGGCATCCGCTGCGCCATCCTCCTTTCCGGGGGGTTCAGCGAAAGCGGAGCAGACGGCGCAGCCCGCGAAGCTGAATGTCTGCGCGTGGCCCGCCAATGGGGAATGCGCCTCCTCGGCCCCAATTGCGTTGGCGTGATAGATACGCACACACCGCTCGACACAACCTTTCTGCCGCCCCCCGCGCCATTGCAGGGCGAAGTTGCCATCATTTCCCATTCGGGAGCGATCCTGGATGTGATGATTGATTGGGCGCGCCGCGAGGGCCTGGGGCTGTCGCGCCTGGTCAGCCTGGGCAACCAGGCCGATCTCAACGAGAATGATTTTCTGCCCATTCTGGCGGCTGACGAACACAGCAAAGTCATTTTGCTCTACCTGGAGGGCCTCAAGGATGGCGCACGTTTTGTCGCCGCCGCCCGCCAGGCCAGCCACAGCAAAGCGATCGTTGCCATGAAGGTGGGGCGGTCTGCCAGCGGCCAACGCGCCGCCGCCTCGCATACGGGCGCATTGGCCGGGCAAGATCACGCCTTTGATGCCGCCTTCCGCCGCGCCGGTGTGCTGCGCGCCCAGGCCGACGAAGACCTGATCCACTGGGCAAAGGCGTTGGCCTGGAGCCCCTTGCCAGCCGGAGAGCGTGTGGCCGTACTGACCAACGCTGGCGGGCCGGGCGTCATCGTCAGCGATGCGCTTGAGTTCCACGGATTACGCCTGGCCGAACTGGATGCGGCTACGCGCAAATCGCTGGCCGAGATTCTGCCTCCCGCAGCCAGCCTGCGCAATCCGGTGGATATGCTGGGCAGCGCCACCCCCGAACAATATGCCGCCGGCCTGCAATTCCTACTGGCCGATGGCAATACCGATGCCATATTGCTCATCCTGCCGCTCCCGCCCGTCGGCGACCCGGCGCAATTTGCCGAAGCCATCATCCAGACAGCCGCGTCGGTTTCGACAGGCTCAACCGACAGGGCCTTTACGAAACCGATCATCATCGCCTTGATGGGCGGTGAGATGTTGGCCAAGGCCGCCAGGCGCTTTCAAGGCGCGCGCATCCCGGCCTACCCCTACGCTGAACAAGCCGTCTCCGCACTGGCCGCATTGGTACAGCGCGCCAAAATCGTACGTCCCCCGGCGGCTGAGCCAACACGCCCCCACCAACCACCCAAGCTGAAAACCTTCAATATCCCAGCACTTTTGAACGCCTACGGCATCCGCACACCTGCCGCCGAAACGGCAGAATCGGCAGCGCAGGCCGCAGCACTGGCTGAAGCCATGGGCTTTCCCGTGGCCTTGAAGATCGTCTCAGCCGATATTTCACACAAATCAGATGTAGGCGGCGTGCTGCTTGGGCTGGCCGATGCGGATGCCGTGCGCCAGGGCTATCAACGCGTATGGGGCAACGCCCGCACAGCCATGCCCGCGGCACAGATCGAAGGTGTGTTGGTGCAACAGATGATCCCCGCCGGGCAAGAAGTGATCCTCGGCATGGTGCGCGACGCCCAATTTGGCCCCCTACTGATGTTCGGTTCTGGCGGCGTGGAAGTGGAGGGCCTGGGCGATGTCACCTTTGAACTGGCCGGGTTGAGCCGCAGCGAGGCCGAAGCCATGTTGTCGCGTACCTGGGCCGGGCGCAAGCTGAGCGGCTTCCGCCACCTGCCACCCGCAGACCGCCAGGCAGTCCTTACCGCGCTGCTGAGCCTTTCCCAACTAGCGCTGGACTTCCCCCAAATTGACGAAATCGAAATCAACCCGCTGCGCGTATTGGCCGAAGGCGAGGGAATTTTTGCGGTAGACGTGCGCTATCGGGGTAGATAATGCCTAACCCGCGAACTTCTTGCACAAAAAACGAGAATTTCCTGGATTAGTGCGC
>CAZSFD010000091.1:0-20298 GCA_964606085.1 uncultured Anaerolineaceae bacterium | reverse complement strand
GTGGCCTCGAAGATGGCGTGGCCGGTGTCGTAGTTGATGTTGCCGCCGGGGGCGATGCCAATGCCACCCACCTGGGCCGCCAGCGCATCGGAGAGATAGTCGCCGTTCAGGTTCATCGTGGCGATCACGTCGAAATCGCGGGCGCGCGTGATCGTTTGCTGGAAGACGATGTCGGCGATGACATCTTTGATCAGCAGTTTGCCCGCTTTGAGGGCGGCATCCTGCTCGGCGTTGGCGGCATCCTCGCCCTGGGCGGCCTTGGTGCGTTCCCACTGTGACCAGGTGTAGACGGAATCGCCAAATTCTTTCTCGGCCAGTTCATAGCCCCAGTTACGGAAAGCGCCCTCGGTGTATTTCATGATGTTGCCCTTGTGAACGAGCGTGACGCTGCGGCGCTTGTTTTCGAGCGCCCAGCGGATGGCCGCCCGCACCAGGCGGTTTGTGCCTTCAATGGAAACGGGCTTGACGCTGATACCCGCTGTGTTGGGGAAGCGGATTTTGGCGTATTCCTTGGGGAAGGCGTCTTTGACCAATTGCATGAATTGGGCGTTCTCAGGTGTGCCTTGCTCAAACTCCAGCCCGGTGTAAATATCTTCGGTGTTCTCGCGGAAGATGACCATGTCCACGTATTCGGGGTGCTTCACCGGGGATGGGACGCCTGCAAAATAGCGCACCGGGCGCAGGCAGACGTACAGGTCGAGCAGTTTGCGCAGCGCCACATTGAGCGAGCGGAAGCCGCCGCCGATGGGCGTGGTGAGGGGGCCTTTGATGCCCACCAGAAATTCCTGGAAGGCGGCCACGGTTTCCTCGTGCAGCCACGTGCCAAATTGCTCGAAGCACTTTTCGCCGGCATACACTTCCATCCAGTGAATTTTGCGTTGGCCGCCATAGGCCTTTTCCACCGCGGCATCGAACACGCGCACCGAAGCGCGCCAGATGTCGCGCCCGGTGCCGTCGCCCTCGACGAAGGGGATGATGGGGTTCTGGGGAACCTGTAAAATGCCGTTTTGGATGCTGATTTTTTCGCCCGCGCCGGGGACTTGAATGACTGCGTAAGACATGGCTTCCTCCTAAAAAATACCGGGTTGATGTGCGGCGATTATAGCATGGGGCAAAGCGCTCAGTCGGTGGTGGCCGCGGCGTGATCGGGCAGCAGGTCTTCGGCATTGCGCACGGTTGGGATGAAATAGCCCGCCAGCCCCACCATCGCCATCGCCACCCCGCAGAAAACGAACACCAACGACATGCCCGTGCCAGGGCCAACGCCGGTCAGCCAGCCCCACGCCTGTGAGAAGGCGGTTTCGCTGCGCATAGCCGGTTCAAGGGCGATGTCGGCCAGCGGCCCGGCCACCAGCATGGAGATCGGCGAGACGAACCAGGCGATCAACCGTCGAATGGAAAAGACACGCCCCTGCACATCCGGCGCGACTTTGGCCTGCCAGATGGCCTGGTTGGAACTGTTGACCAGCGGGATCAGGAACGACCCCATGAAAGCACCCACCAACCAGAGCGGCGCGGCGCGTCCCAGGCCCAGCACCAGCGCTCCCAGCAGGCCCGAAAGCGCCCAGCCGCCCAACACGCCATGCACGCGGCGTTTCGGCCCACCCCACGCGCTGATCACCAGCCCGCCCACCAGCCCACCCACGGCCCCGGCTGTCTGAACGCTGCCAAAAATCAGCGAATTGTTCGCCGTGCGCGCCAGGATCATCGGCGCCATCAAGGTATAGGCCAGGTTGGAAAAGAAATTGCCCATCAGAAAGACCAATTGCAGGCCGAGCAAACTGGGACGCTGGAGGATGTATTTGAAGCCATACGCCGATTCACTCAGCAGGCTGCCGCGGCCTTGCTGCCCCTCGGCGGTGGCCTGGGGCTGCGGGATGTGAACGATCAGCAGGGCACCAATGGCCGCCACGAAGGTGATCACGTCAATGATCAGAATGATCAGCACCCCATTGGGGTTGAAAAAGCCAATGATCGCCCCGGCCAACATCGGCGCGAAGATGCCCGACGAATTGCCCGCCAACTCATTCATGGCGCTGGTGCGGGCGTAGTGCTTCTTATCCACCATCAGCGAGATGGCCGCCGAATAGGCCGGCCATTGGAAGGTCTGGAAGGCCCCTTCGATGGCCGCCACAACGTACAGATGCCAGATTTGCAGGCTGTCCGTGGCATACAACAGCAAAATTGCCACCGTTCCCAGCCCGGCGGCCAGGTCACTGAGCATCATCATCCATTTGCGGTTGGAGCGGTCTACAATCGCTCCGGCCACCGGGCTGAGTACCAGCAGCGGCACGATATGGAAAAAGCCCACCAGCGCCAATGCCGTGGCCGAGCCGGTGAGTTGGTAGGCCCAAATGGTCAGCGCAAAGCCAGTCATAGCGCTGCCGAGCAGGGAGATCGTCTGGCCGACCCAGACCAGGGAGAAGGCAAACATGCCGGAGGGACGGTGAATAGGGAGCATAGGGAAAGGATGGGGGATTTTCGATTTTTGGATTGTACGATTGGATTATATTGTGGATCGGCTACTTTGCCTGCTTGCCCCTCCCTTAATTACGAGCAGCCCCAAGGATAACCTTGAGGCTGCTCTGAGGGGAGGGGAAGTGTCTAATGTCCAAGATATATACTGACAGACCGGGGGTTTGGTTCAGGTCAGTGAAGCCCGGTAGCTTATCAGCTTTGCAGCGAGGCCAACGTTTCTTCGACGCTGATCTCGCCTTTTTCCAGGCGGTCGAGCAGGTCGCGGCGTGAAGGTGGGGTGGGGATGGCGGCTTTGTCGGCGGTTTCGAGCCACAGGCTGCCCGACACGCTGACCATGCAAACCGTCGGGCCGCCGCCCTGCACATCGGCATGGTATTTGCCAGGACGCCGATCCACCATGTTGACGGGCAGGTCGCTGCCAAACTGGCCGCTCAGGCTGTGCAAATCTACTGCGCAGCCCGAGGTCGGCGGCACAATCAGGCGCACTGCACCAGAGACCGTGTGCAGATGGTAGGGCCCATCGGCCAGGGCGGTTTCGAGCAGCACATCGCCGCTGACGGTGTTGATCTCGGCCTGGGGAAAGTCGCTGGTACGCAGGTTCAGGTCGCCTGAAACCGTCTTGGCTTTCAGTGCGCCGCTGAGGTTTTGCCCGGCGATGCTGCCGCTGACCGTCTCCAGGCGCAGCGGGCCAGTGACCCCCAGCAGCGTCACCTCGCCGCTGACCGAGCGCACGTCGCATTCGCCGCGCACATCGCTGATGGATGTGCCACTGCTGACGCCATTCACTTTGACGGCGCATTCGACCGGCACTTTCACCACGTAATCCACTTCGCAGGGGTGCGAGCCGAATAACCAGCCTAACGCGCCTTCGCCGGAATACCGTGTGTTCGCCGTAATACTGCCGTCGGCGGCCTGTGAGATTTCCACCAGCGTTCGATCAGCATCGCCAGTGTGGGTGTGTTTGGCCGCCGTTACCCGGATCACACCCGTCTCTCCGGGTTGGATCATCACCGAGCCGCTGATATTGCCCACCTGCAAGCGGGCCGGGCCGGTGATGGCAAAGGTTTGTTCAACCATTTCGGTAGTCATAGTAATATCCCTACTCGACGAAAATTTCGACGTGTTCGCCGTCTTCTTCGTCCATCACTTCGATGATCTTGCCCTGGGCGCCGTTTTTTACTTCTTCGAGGATGGTCGCCAGGTCAATGCCGTTCAGTTCCGGGGCGTATTGAGCGCCGATCTTCATCCCCGCTTCCACCAGGCCCATCGGCAGGTTGACGCTGACCTTGGTGCGGTTGGTCTTCATATCGGTCACGCGGATGCGCAGCCAGGTTTTGCTGCCGCCCGCCCGGTTGACAATCACGGTTTCGCGAGTTTCTTTGCGGTTGTCTCGCAGGGCTGCCAGCAATTTGGCGCCCTCGTCAGCAGAGATTTTGCCTTCCTGGATCATGCGCAAGATGCGCATTCGTTCTTCAGATGTAACCATAGTAGCCTCCTATCCAATATAAATTTCGACGTGTTCGCCGTTGCCTTCGTCCACTTCGACACTGAAGGGCGTTTCGGGGGAGATATGCTCCAGCGCCACGATAATTTCGTCCACATTGGTGCTTTCCAGCCCCGGAATGCGATGCCCAAAGGTGCGCAAGCCCCAACCGGCCAGGCGCAGCGGCAGCGGGAAACTCAAAACGATATTGCGCGGCCCTTCCTGGCCTTCGGGCCGACGCACCCGCAGGTGCATCCACGGCGTGCCACGCGCCAGCCAGGCCAACATCAGCACCAGCACACCCAGCATAAACGGGAACCACGCACAGGCGAACCAGAAGCCAAACCCGCTGCTCTGCCAGGCCAGGAACATCAGCAGCCCGCCAATGACGGTGATGGCCGCACCCACCCACAGCGGGATGAGCCAAAAGCTGCGAAAGCGGCGGCTGGTTTCTGGCTTGAAGGTTTCGTGGGCCGCTGAAACACTTGCTGGCGCATCTTCAGGCTCAGGGGCGAAGATTTGTGGTTCGGCGTCTGGCGCGGCTGGTTCGGCGGGTTCTGCATCGTTCTCGACGGCAGGGCGGTCAGGGAGAAGGGCCGCTTCCATCTCGCCCGCTTCCAATGCCTGGATCAAGGTCAATGCCTGTTCGGCGGTGATCTGACCCTGGTCGAGCATTTCCAAAATGTGCAGGCGTTCGTTGTTTGCCATGTCTATTCTTTGCCTTCCAGGGCGGCCAGCAGTTGGTCGGCCTGTTCGAGGGTGATCTTATTTTGTTCCAACATGCGCAGCACGGTCATGCGTTCATCTTCGCTGACGGGTTCGTTGGCGGCCTTCGAGCGGAAGGGCGGCATGGGCGGGATGGGTGGCACGGGCGGCATGTGTGGGCGGTGTCCGCTGTGGTGGGCAGAGCGTTCGGCGCGGCGCTGCTGCGCTTCCATTTTGCGGGCCAGGCGTTCCTGAGCCTGGCGCATCTTCTCTTCGGCGCGGGCGGCGGCGCGCTCACTGGCCTGGCGGGCGCGTTCCTCGATGCGCTGGCGCTGCTCTTCGCTCATGCCCATGGTACCCAGGCTGGCGCCCAGCGCGGCCATCTTCGCCTCGAGTTGGGCGGCCATCATCTCCATTTGCGCTTCCACCTGCTGGGAGATTTGCTTGCCAAGTTCTTCGCCCATGCGGCCAAAATCTTCGCCCATGCGCCCGAAGCTCTCGCCAAATTCGCCCATTTCTTCGCCGAAATCGCCCATTTCCCAATCGGGGGTTTGCGAAAAGAGCTGCACATTGCCGTTAGCGCTCAATTCGATGTTGGCATCGCCCTCGCCGAGGGTAAATTCTTGCGGCTGGTCACGGTGTTCGTTCAGGTCTAATTCGGCCAGCTTGATGATCAGTTGTCCCTGCGCCTGAGCGGTGATGCGGGCGCTGGCATCGCGGGGCAAGACGAGTTGCAGGTTGCCCCTGGCGCGCAAGCGGTAGTCGTTGCCGGGCAGGGGGTCGAAGCGCAGCATGGCGTTGCCAGAGGCCTGTGCCGAAATTTCGCCATCCACATCGTCGAGATTGAGGTTGCCGTTAACCATGTCGAGCGTGCAATCGCCCTGAACATCGCGCACGGTGGCATTGCCGCGCACGGCATCGGCTTGCAGGTCGCCAAAGATATTCTTGGCGACCAGGCTGCCCTTGATCTCGCCTAATTCGGTTGGGCCAACCGACTTCAAGATCAGATCACCGCCAGTTTCGTCCACCGTCAGGCCGCCCTCCACGTTTTTGACCGTGACCCGGCCCTGGGCAAGCGCCAGGTGGACGGTGGCGGCTTCTGGCACGCGCACCGAGCAGTTGGAGAGGCAGCGCACAGTGATTTCATCGCCTTCCTGTTCGATGGTGATGTGTTCGGCGGCCGAGTTTTTGACCAACACGCGGGCCTCGTCCCAACCTTTGAGGGTCAGTTCGCCGTGCGCTTCGATGGTCACCTGGGGCGTGTCGCCCGTGGTTACAAATTGTTTTTCCATAGGTTATGCCTCGCTTTCTTGCAGGAGGCGCATGGCCTCCTCGTAGCCGATCTTGCCTTCTTCTAAATCGGCCAAAATTTGTTGGCGGCGTTCTTCGGCCACGACGGCCGCTCCTTCGACGGCAGCCGGTTCGTAACCGAGGGCGCGCACCACATCTTGCAATTGTTTGCGGATGGTGGGGTAAGAGAGTTTGAGTTCTTCTTCCATGCGCTTGATGCGTCCTTCGCAGCGCACGAAGGTTTCGACGAAGTTGAGCTGCTCAGCCGTCAGTTGAGCAAATGGGTGGCCGGCAAAACGGCCTTCGATAACGGTGTCGCATTGGCGGCAGTGCAGACGGCTAACGACCATCTCGCCGCCACAGAATGGGCATTGGTTAGGGATTGTGTTCATCGAGTCTCCTGGTGGTTGAGTAGCAGTTACGGCTTGCCAGGCTGAATGTCGCGGGATTGTGATGTGTCTGCAAGTCGGTGCGCAGCAGGGTTGCGTGTCTCTGGTGTCACTTCCTTGTGGCTGAGCGTGATTTCGCTGCTCTTATATTCAAAATTTTATCATAAATTTTAATTAAGTCAATATATTTTATAAAGAAAATTAATTTCTATATTGATTTTTGTAAACATTGCTTTTGGATTGATTAGGTGTGACTGGAGGCTGGATTGGCGTATGGGCATCCGTGCTGGCGATGTTTTGCTTTGGCTCGTGCCAGGTTGTTGCTGATGATAATTGACAAATTTCACAAACGGCGTATGATATTATTGTGCATATCGTCAGGATAAGACAATAAATCGTAAAAAAGCACAAATTATGATGACCACGTACGAACGTCGGCAATCTCTTTTGTTGTTGTTACAAAAACAGGTGGGAATACGTGTGCCAGAATTGGCTGAGGCATTACAGGTATCCATTGGCACCATCCGCAACGATTTGAGCGCCCTGGAAGATGAAGGCTTGTTGAGGCGTGTGCATGGTGGGGCAGTCCTTCTTAATGCACTCTATTCGGAACTGGGTTCATCTTTCAATAGCCGCTATCAAGAAAATGTTGCTGCGAAGCTGTCTATTGCCCGCACCGCAGCAGGACTGGTCAAAGATGGTGATTCAATCTTGCTCGATGCCAGCACCACGATCAATTACCTGGCGCGCCATCTGGCACACTGTCATCATCTACGTGTGATCACCAATGGTATGGATGTGGCTCGGCTGCTTGCCAAAGACCCTTCCAACACGGTGGTCTTGATCGGTGGGGTGGTTACCCCTGATGGGTCATCGGTTACAGGTTCGTTGAGCGAACAGATCATCCGCGATTTACGCGTACAGAAGGCCTTCGTCTCGTGTAGTGGGTTCAGTCTGCAACGCGGCCTGACTGATGTATTGCTGGCCGAGGCAGAGTTGAAAGCGAAAGCAGTTATGACCGCCAGCGAGCTCATTGCCTTGATCGACTCATCAAAAATGGGCAAAGAAGACCTGACGGCCTTCGCAAGCGTGGAGCAAATTTCACAGATTTTCACCGATGATGGTTTGACCACAGCCTGGGCCGAGCAACTTAATGCGGCAGGCATTCGCTACACCATCTGCCCGGCAGATTAATTCACTACTCAAGAAATCCATGGCTGATCTTCCCCTCACCCCTGTCTCATCTCCCCTTCTCCTCCGTATGGAGGGTATTCACAAATCATTTCCGGGCGTGCAGGCATTGAGCGATGCCCAGTTTGAACTGCACCACGGCGAAGTCCACGCGCTGGTTGGCGAAAATGGGGCCGGAAAATCTACGCTTATGAAGATTTTGGGCGGCATCTATCACAAGGACGCCGGGCGCATCTTGCTCGAGGGTCGTGAAGTGGATATCAATAACCCTCATATAGCGCAAAACCTGGGCATCAGCATCATCCACCAGGAACTCAACCTGATGCCGCATCTGACCGTGGCGCAAAATATCTTTATCGGGCGCGAACCGCGGGCCAGGCTGCCTTTTATCCTCGATGATAAAACGACCAATCAGAAAGCTGAACAGCTTTTCGCTATGCTCAATCTTGAA
Source organism: uncultured Anaerolineaceae bacterium (assembly GCA_964606085.1). Classification (GTDB taxonomy): domain Bacteria; phylum Chloroflexota; class Anaerolineae; order Anaerolineales; family UBA4823; genus CAIQJJ01. Next base: position 12,311 of record CAZSFD010000091.1, on the reverse strand, counting down.
CTCGACCCGAATACCAAAGTAGCCGATCTGACCGTGGCTAAGCAGCAAATGGTCGAGATTGCCAAAGCGCTGTCGTTCAACGCCAAAATTCTGGTCATGGATGAACCCACGGCGGCTTTGACAGACACCGAGATCGATGAACTGTTCCGCATCATCAAGCGGCTGCGCAGCCAGGGTGTGGGCATCGTTCATATCTCGCATCGCCTGGAAGAACTCAAGCTGATCTCCGACCGGGTGACGGTGATGCGTGATGGCAAGTATATTGAGACCCTGCAAACCCCAAACGCTCACATTGATCAGATCATTAGCCTGATGGTGGGCCGCACCATTTACGAAACCGCCCCCGAATTGCCCGAAGACCCCGAACAGGAAATTGTGCTGGAAGTGCGCCATCTTAACCGTGGGCGTGTGTTGCGCGATGTCAACTTTAGCCTGAAAAAAGGTGAAATTTTGGGCTTCGCCGGGCTGATTGGGGCGGGGCGCACGGAGGTGGCGCGTGCCATCTTCGGCGCAGATCGCTTTGACTCTGGCGAAATCTACATCCATGGGCAAAAGGTGACGATCAAAAGCCCTGGCGATGCAGTGGCGCATGGGGTGGGATACCTTTCGGAAGACCGCAAGCGCTATGGCCTGGCATTGGGCATGGATGTGAAAGAAAATGTGGCCCTGGCTGCCATGAAGAAATTCACGCGCTGGCTGGGTTGGATGGATTTCAAGAAAACCACTGCGCGCGGCAAGGAAATGGTATCGGCGTTGAACATCAAAACCCCCAACCTGGAACAACCGGTAAAATTCCTCTCTGGCGGCAACCAGCAGAAGGTGGTGATTGGCAAGTGGCTGACCGCCAATACCGAAATTCTTATTTTTGATGAACCCACGCGGGGCATTGATGTGGGCGCGAAAAGCGAGATCTACAAGCTCCTTAACGATCTGGCTCACCAGGGCAAAGCCATCATTATGATCTCTTCGGAACTGCCCGAAATTTTGCGCATGAGCCACCGCGTGGTAGTGATGTGCGAAGGCCGCGTGACGGGTATCGTGGATGCCAAAGATGCCACCCAGGAAAGTATTATGAAATACGCCACCTTGCGCGGCGAATTGATCCATCATGCAGCCTAGATCATCTCGCCGGTTGAGCTTGTCGAAACCGGAGTCTGTCAAAACCTCAACCCTTGCTTACGGGACCCACCCATGAAAAACGAATCTAAAACCGGCAAAACACTGTTCCGTTCTGATGCGATGCAACGGCTGATGGCGTTTAGCGCGTTGATCGTGCTTTTCATCGGCTTTTCCATTGCCTCGCCCTATTTCCGCACCTTTGATAACTTTGTTGGCATCTTGCTGGCAACTGCTGTGAATGGCGTGTTGGCGTTGGGCGCTACCTTTGTCATCATCACCGCTGGCATTGACCTGTCGGTGGGTACGGTGCTGACTTTTTCGGCAGTGATGACGGGCGTTTTCATCACCAATTGGCATTTGCCAATCCCGCTGGGCATCCTCGGCGGTATCCTGGCGGGCGGGTTGGCCGGGTTCGTCAACGGCATTGTGATTTCGCGCATGAAAATTCCGCCCTTCATCGCCACCCTCGGCATGTTGTACGCCACCAAGGGGTTATCGCTGGTGATTTCAGAGTTGAAGCCGATTTACTTCAATGACACGCCGGCCTTCCGTGAGATGGCGATGGGTTCCGTCATCGGCCAGATCATCCCAGGTTTTGATGTGCCAAACGCCGTCTTCATTCTGTTCGGTGCGGCCATCGTCGCCAATTTGATCCTCACCCGAACAATTTTGGGGCGTTACACCTTCGCCCTCGGCAGCAACGAAGAAGCCACGCGGCTTTCAGGCGTCAACGTGGCGGCCTGGAAAACGGCTGTCTATACGTTGTGTGGCCTGTTTAGCGGCATCGGCGGTGTGTTGATGGCCTCGCGCCTGAACTCTGCCCAGCCGGCCCTCGGCGCTGGGTACGAGTTGGATGCCATCGCGGCGGTGGTGATTGGCGGCACATCGTTGAGCGGCGGCGAAGGTTCTATCCTCGGCACGATCATTGGCGCATTCATCATCAGCACGCTCACCAATGGCCTGCGCATCCTCTCGGTGCCACAGGAATGGCAGATGGTGATTACCGGGGGCATTGTCATTCTGGCAGTGTTCCTCGATATCTTACGCCGGCGACGGTAAGGTGAAATTCATGTCACCTTAGGAACGGTGGACAAATAACTTACCTCGTTCTAGGTGATTTTCCTGGGCTTTCAGGCTCTAAAACGGCAAGTTATTTTTTGCCCGTTGCTACTTTTTACGGAGGTGTCCTACCCATATACCTACTTATTTCTTCTTCACCCACCCACCCTACCCTACCCAATTTTTACATGCAAGGAGAGTGTCTTATGAAAACCCAAAAAATGCTGGCTACCATGTTCAGCATCCTCATCATCATGGCCCTGGTTGCCGCTTGCGGTGGCGGGTCTACAACTTCTGGCAAGCCTTACATTCCTGTCATTTCCAAGGGCTTCCAGCACCAGTTCTGGCAGGCTGTCAAGCTCGGCGCCGAACAGGCCGCCAAAGACCTGAACGTGGAGATCACCTTTGAAGGCCCCGAATCAGAAGCGATGGTGGATAAGCAGGTCGAGATGTTCCAGACGGCTCTCGATAAGAAACCCGCCGCCATCTGCCTGGCTGCCGTGGACTCGAAGGCCTTCCAACCCCTGTTGGAAAAAGCCAAAGCCGCCAATATCCCCGTCATCGGCTTTGACTCTGGCGTTGATAGCGACATTCCCGTTACCACCGCTGCTACCGACAATATCGCCGCGGCCGCCCTTGCGGCGGACAAAATGGCCGAATTGATTGGCGGTTCTGGCGAAGTGGCCGTCATTGCCCACGACCAGACCAGCCGCACCGGCATTGACCGCGTGGCCGGTTTTGTAGACCAGATCAAGGCCAAATACCCCAATATCACCGTGGTAGATGTGCAATATGGCGGCGGCGACCAACTCAAATCCACTGACCTGGCCAAAGCCATCATCCAGGCTCACCCCAACCTGAAAGGCTTCTTTGGCGCTAACGAAGGTTCAATCATCGGTGTGCTGAATGCCGTCAAGGAACTCGGCATGGAAGGCAAAATCACCGTGATCGGCTACGACTCGGGCCAACAGCAAATGGACGCCATCCGCGCTGGCACCGAAGCGGGCGCCATCACCCAGAACCCGGTCGGCATTGGGTACAAATGCGTCGAAGCGGCCGTCAAGGCCTCCAAGGGTGAAACCCTGCCCAAGACCATTGACACTGGCTTCTACTGGTACGACAAAAATAACATTGACGATGAGAAGATTCAGGCTGTGCTGTATAAGTAAGCCCCTTCTCTAAGAAGATAAAAGATGCCCTGTTGCAGCGCAGCAGGGCATCTTTTTTATCGGGCAAAGTGGCTATTTTCATGGCGTACTAATTTACTACTTGAAATTGGCCTGAAAATCTAGTAAAGTGATAAAGTAAGTCCGCTTACGAAAACCGCCCAGGGGATCAACAAGGTGATTGACATCACAGCGGTTTTATTACCCATAGCTGCCTGAAGCCCGTCGCACATAGCGTCACCATCTTACTTCAATATCGTGTTGGCTGGCCTGGGCAGCCCGGTTCCCTTTCCTGTTCACCCACCCACATACACAGGAGGTGTATCCATGTCTTCCCAACGGTTCAAACACAAACTGGTTTTTCTTTGCCTGTCAGCCGGCTTGCTGCTCATCATCGGCCTGGCGGCAGGCGGCGCACCGGCCATGGCCGCCACAGGCGGCTTGCAAGCGCAGCCCGCCGCGCCGTCTGGCGGAGAAGAACCCAACCAGGTGTATGCGCCCCTGGCCTGCCCGGCTCTGGGCGGCTACGCCAATTCGCTCGAACAACCCAATTACTGCGTTTATTTCAACAACCCACCCACATCCAACGCCGATGCGGCCCTGGTCGAAGGCTATGTGGATGACTATTGGACGCGCTATGACGTGACCTATGGTTTCCTGGCCCCCGAATTTACCGCCCCCAAGCTGGAAGTGCGTATTTCGGGCAGCGCCAGTTGCAACGGCAGCGCCTGGGAAAACTACATTGACGTTTGGGATGGTTGTTTCAGCGCTACCATGCCCGAAATCATGCAATATGTCACCGGCCACGAAATGTTCCACCGCGTGCAGTTTGCCCATGATCCCGATTGGGCAGCCACCTGGACGAATTCCGGCTGGGTATACGAAGGCACCGCCCGCAACATGGAAGATGTGGCCTATGCCAACATAGATACCTGGGCCAACTGCCTGAGCGCGCCCTTCTCCTACTGCGACGAAGTCAACGACTACCTCGCCAGCGCCCACCTCGACATCACCAGCTTTGGTATGCGTTACGAATCGAACCTGTTCTGGACGTTTTTCCGCGAGCAGTTTGGCGCCAACCTGGCCGAACCCCAGCGCGGCGTAGATGCCCTGGTGGAATTGTGGGAGCAGATGGCCACTGCCGAATCGGTGGCGGCGGTCAATAACACCCTGGCCGTGCTATCCCCCGGTACCACCTTCGACGATGCCTTCCGCCAGTTCGCCCTGGCCAACTGGACGAAAGACCTGACCGGCGTTCCCGATGCCAGTTACAACTACGCCGATGAAGACCAGGCCGGCAACCCCGCGCCCTACGGGCCCCTGGTTCCGGCCAATGGCGGCACCATCATCACCGGCACGCCGGCCACCTGGAACGCGCAGGGCATCAACCGTTATGCCGCACGTTACTATTCTGCCACGCCCCACGCCAGCAATTGCCCGGTGGTTACGGCCAACTTCCACCGCACGGCTGGCTCGACCACGTTCTACCATGTGGTGACGCAAAACGGCTCGGCCTTCAAGACGCATGTCGAAGGCAGCGGCGGCGATTGGACCCAGAGCTTCTTGAACGACGGCATCACCCGCATCGTGGCGATTGTCGGCGGGCAGAGCAGTTCCTCCACCGTCAATGTCACGCTCTCGTGCGCCAACCCGGTGATTGACATCGAACTGCCCAGCCAACTGGCGCCCGAATTTGTCGGCGCATTTGGCAGCCCCGATAACTTCGTGGCCCAGGTTTCGGTCAACAATGGCTCGCCCACCGGCCCGATTGTGGCTGGCCTGACCAATGCCGATTTCAAGGTGGAAGTGGGCGGCCTGCCAGCCCTGGTGGTGGGCGGCGGCTTCGTGCAGGAGCAATACTTCCTGCTGGTAGATACCCCCAATCAGCCTGCCAATGGCCCCTACGACCTCGAAATCTTCCTCGAAGCGCCTGGCACGGCAACCATCCTGGACAGCGACCTGGAAGCGGACGCCATCCTCTACGATAACACCAACAGCGACCACGTCATCGTTACCGATGTTTCTGGCTCGATGGGCTGGGATAACAAACTCATCGCCGCCAAGAACGCCGCTAACCTGTTCATTGATGCCACCAACAGCAGTGAAGGCCTGGGGCTGGTTTCATACGACCACAATGTGGTCAACACGCTGGGAATCCAGTTTGCCACGCTGCCGCAGCGCAACAGCGCCCACACCCAGGTCAACGCCTACGCCCCCGGCGGCGCGACCAGCATCGGCGACGGGCTGAACCAGGCCGTCACCTTACGCAGCGGCAGCCCCACCGGCAACACCCGTTGCCAGTTCACCCTGCTTTCAGACGGCATGGAAAACTCGGCTGCCTACTGGGCCGATGTGCAGGCGGCGGTCGTTGCCACGGGCTGCCCGGTAACCACCATCGCCTTTGGCCCGGCCAGCAACGAACTGCTGATGCAGAATATCGCCACGGCAACCGGCGGCGCGGCCTATTACAACGATGTCTACGTCAGCACCGCCACCGCGGCGCCGCAGGCAGCGGCGGCAACGCTCGATGAAATGGAACTGGAATTGGGCGACAGCTACCTGTATGCCCTCTGCGAAGGGCAAAATTGTGAGCGCCTGTTTGCCGAGCAGGGCGTAGCCAACAAGTATCTCGAAGTCATCTCGCATACGATGACCATTGACGACAGCGTCAACGATATGACCGTGGTGCTAGACTGGCGGCCTACCTCGCCGCAAGATACGAATGCCGATTTCGTCCTGGCGCTGTATTCTCCCAGCAACGTGGCTTACCAAACCCCCAATTTTTCCAGCCCCGGTTCTGGCTATGTGGGCTACCACATCGAAAACCCCGAGGCGGGCGAATGGACGTTGATTGTCCTGTACATCAACGAAATCTCGAACCGCCGCTATCAACTGACCGCCTACGGCCAGACGGAGCGCGCCGTCAGCCTGCTGCTGCCCAACATGCGCGGCTTCGCCACCGGCAACTACATCCCCTTCTACGCCATCTGGATGCCCGGCGGCAGCGTTTTAGCCACCATCACCACCCCCGGCGGCGCGACCCAGGTTGTGCCGCTCAGCGATGACGGTCAGCATGGCGATGGCGCGGCCGGCGACGGTTTCTTTGGCGGCATGTATACCCTGGCGACCGAAACGCAAATCGTTGACCCCGTGCAGGAAGAAGGCGTCTCTGACCCGCCGAAAGCGAACGACGAAGGCGGCTATCAGGTGCATTTGTTGGCGTTGTACGAAGATATGCGCCGCGAAAGCCGCGGTTCGTTTGCCATCCCCTCTGGCGACGATGCCGATAGCGACGGCTTGCCAGATGATTTCGTCGCCGCCTACTGCCCCGGCGCGCCCAACTCCGATGCCGACCTGGACCAACTGGATTGCGCCGATGAATACTTCGTTGGCACCGACCCCAATAACTCAGACACTGATGGCGGCGGCGAAAGCGACCAGTCCGAAGCCGTGCTGCATGGCCTGGATGCGTTCACCCCCACCGACGACCTGATTGACGCCCTCGATTTCGTCCAGACCACGGCCCAAAATGGCTCGGTGCTGCTCTCCTACGATGTCAAAGCGGCTTATGTGACCATGATTGCCTACCGCGCCGCCAGCCCCACTGGCCCGTGGACGTTGATCAACGCCGACCTGCCGCTCACCGGCCTCTACACCGATGCCACGGTGACTAACGACACCACCTATCACTATTGCCTGCAAGGTATAGACGCCGCCAGCCACTGGAGCGCCGTGGTGTGCAGCGAAGCCGTCACGCCCCGGCTGGACCCCGTCCCGCCGGAAGCGGCAGTGGTGATCAACGATGGCGCGGCGCAAACTGCTTCTCCCCTGGTCACGCTGACCTTTATCGCCAACGAGGAAGGGCCAGCGGCGGGCCTGTTCAGCGCCCAAAGCGCCTTCGATGACATTGCCGAAGTGCTGATCAGCAACGACGCCGCGTTCACCGGCGCCACCTGGCAGCCCTTCCAGCCCAGCATGGCCTGGCAACTGGCCGCCGGTGATGGCCTGCGAACCGTTTACGTGCGCTTCAAAGATGAAAACGGCAACGAATCGGTCAACGTTGAAACAGCCACCATTTACCTGGAAAGCCAGCGCATTTACTTGCCGGTGATTTATCGGTAGCGCGTTCGGGTAACGGCAAATTGCTCAACCGGGCAGGTTTCTTTTTGAGAAACCTGCCCGGTTTTTATGGCGGCCCCTGGTTTTTGAGACAGGATGATTTTTTAGCGCCGGCGATGCCGTTTGTTTGGCGATTGAGAAGACTGTCTTGGTGGCGCCGAGTGATGTAGAGCTTGTTTGGGGTCTGTTCTTTCGTCAATGGCAGCCCAGGAGCTTGGTTTTTTCTGTTTCAACAGCAACAGGCCCTGGGTGGCTGCAAGGGCAAGCTCAGAAGGTCTGAACAAGGCGCTATTTTTGCCTTCCAGAGCGATAGCTTGTTCGTAAAGTGACCTGGCCGCGGCCTTATCGCCGTAATCATGTTCATCCATCGCCAAAGCAAAGGCTATTTCAGCATTGTTGGGCGCTAACTCGTAGGCTTTGCGGTGCGCTTCCAGCGCCGCCTGGGGCCGGTAAATGGAGCGCAGCAGATTTCCCATCTTCAAATATAAATGAGCATCTTTGGGGTTATTGGCGATTTTGCGGTGATAAAGCTCCAGCCCTTGCAGGGGGTGCATGGGCTTGCCAAAAACGGCGCTGCGATAGGGATGAATCCGTGGGTTCGGTTTTATTTTTGCTTTTTGGTCTCCAGAGAACAAGGCAACCAGGGTTTTCAGATCACTTCGCTCCACCATCAGGGTGGTAAAAGCGCCAGGGGTCATTGCATAGCGGTCTATCGCGCCGCACTTCGGGCAGACAATTTCATGATCCATCACATACGGATCGTATTCGGTAGCCTTGCCCGCACTTTGCTGTTCTTGCGTGCCAATTTCCAACAAGAGTTTTTGAACAAAGTGATCGCGTTCTCGATCACACACGGTGCAGCGCAAGCGCAAATACAACCCATCCTTGCGCCGAGGCTGAATGGGGATGGGTGTAAGCTGCCATTCTTGGGCGAAACTATCGGGGCCGACCACTTTGGTATCCACCCGGTCTTCGACATAAGCGCGTTGAATTTCAGGGTAAAGTTCGCGCGCATTCAGATCGAGCAAATCGCTCAGCACAAAGCCAACCAGCGTTTCTTCGCCTGCCGTATCGCTTTCGGGGCGAGTGAGCAGCACACGAAATATCTCTAAAATTTGTGGGCGCAGCCCCGGTCTTTTTTGGGCATAATTCGCCAGACTATCTGATGCGGCAGAACGAATATACAGCGCATACTTCGTGTCCAACAAAATTGCCTTCAATTCTGCCACCGAAAAGCCGCCAACTTTGCCTATTTTGGGAAATAGCTGCTCGCGCCAATTGCCATCCGCCTGATCCAGCCAGCGTTTGCATTCGCTCAGATCAACGACCTGCTGCTTCTGTAACGTGCGCAGCAGCGCTACCGCATTTGCCGGGCCGCCATCTATTGGCAGTGATTGATCGAAGGCCATGCGAATCAGCTCGGGCGCAAAAACCTTGCCCTGCGCCACGATTTGCGCTTCCAGCGTGGCATCAGGCGCACCTTCTGCCAAAAGCTGGCTGACCGGCGCGAGGTAAGGTGCCGGGTCTGCATCCTTGAGTTTGGGGTTTGGTTGGGGCGGCGTAACCGGCAATACAGCCGCCCGAAACGCTGCCAGAACCTCGGCAGGAACTTTCTCCAGTGGGTCAGGCTGGTTCGGAAGCGATTGGAAAATTTCATCGCGGTGTTGTTGCAGTTGCTCTTTCAATCTTTCAGGGTCTTTCCTGGCAACCAGCCGCAAGCTATAGTCTGCCACCTCCAGCGCCAGGTGAGGCAACTCAGACCCATGCAGCGCAAAACAGACCAGGGAGTTGTACGTCCAAATATCGCCGGGGTATGTTTGCGCCAGGCGCGTATAAATGGCAAGGCCCGTTGCCAGATCGCCTGATCGTACATAAGTCTCAGCCAGATCGCGCAAATAATTACCGCGGTGCAAATGGGACGTTTGATGCTGTTCTTCAAAAGTGATCATGGCATGAAACCAACGCAGCGCAGCCGGCACATCTTTATGGTATGCGTAGTACTCCGCCAAATTGATATACAACATGCTGTATTCCACCATCTCATCCACATCGAACGAGCGTAAGATCAATTCAGCCACGGCCTCTTCGCGATCTCTGTCTTTGGCGAACTGTTTCATCACGTCTAATAATTCAGAATCACTCCATTGGTTCGTTGGCTGGGCAAGAATTTGTCGGCGGGTAAGTTTTTGAAAATACTGCTTGGGGTCTGTTGTTTTCATGGGCTTTTTCGTGAGGTTTATGTATTTTTGGGTAAAGAATCTTCGCTCTTCGAGAGCCATCGGATAAGAAATGAGCTTACCTGCATTGTATTAGAAGTGAAAAGATAAATCAACCCGAAACCCCCAAATATCCCTGAACATCCGTGCTATAATGCCCTCTTGCCAACCTGTCAACCAGTAACTTTCAACTTCCCAACCTGAAACCCTATGACCCAAACCAACCTCCGCGTCGTCGGCGCACGCGCCCATAACCTGAAAAATATCACCGTCGAAATCCCGCGCGACCAGTTCGTCGTCATCACCGGCCTATCGGGGTCGGGAAAATCGTCGCTGGCGTTCGACACCATCTTTGCCGAGGGGCAGCGGCGCTACGTCGAGAGCCTGTCGGCGTATGCACGCCAGTTCCTCGGCCAGATGGACAAGCCCGATGTAGATTACATCGAGGGCCTGTCGCCGGCGGTCTCCATTGACCAGAAGGGCGCATCGCACAACCCGCGCTCCACCGTCGGCACAGTGACCGAGATTTACGACTACCTGCGCCTGCTCTACGCCCGCGCTGGTGTGCCGCACTGCCCCGAATGCGGGCGCGAAGTGAGCAAACAGAGCGCCCAGGAAATCGTCGAAGCCATCGAACGCCTGCCAGACGGCAGCCGCCTGTTGCTGCTGGCCCCGGTCATCCGTGGGCGCAAAGGCACGCACCAGGCTGTGCTGGAGGAAATCCGCAAGGCCGGTTTCGTGCGCGCCCGTGTGGATGGCGTGGTTCACGAGTTGGATGAAGACGCCTCGATTGAGATGGATCGCTACAAAATCCACACCATCGAAGCCGTGGTAGACCGCCTCGTCATCCGCCACGCCGAAACACCCGAAGAAGCCCAAACCTTCCGCTCACGCCTGACGGATTCGGTGGAAACGGCGTTGAAGTTTGGGGAGGGGTATTTGACGGTTGGCCTGGCCGAAAAGCGTAAAGACGATAAATCGTTATTCGATAATTCGATAATTCGTAATTCGAGTACCGATGGATCAAATTATCGAATAACCAATAACGACTTACCGAATAACCAATCATCGAATACCGACCTGCACTTCTCCGAACACCTCGCCTGCCCCGAACACGGCTCCGTGCTGCCCGAAATTGAGCCGCGCACCTTCTCATTCAACACCCCGCACGGCGCTTGCCCCGACTGCCAGGGGTTGGGCGGCAAACTCGAAATTGACCCCGACCTGCTGATCCCCGATCCCGACCTGTCGCTGTGCGAGGGGGCCATCGCCGTCTCTGAGTGGAGCGGGCCGCGCGAGGAAGGCGGCTATTACTGGCAGTTGCTCGAGGCAGTTGCGCGCGAATATCACATCAAACTCGAAGCGCCGATCAACAAGCTGCCGCCCGAACACCTCGAAATCATCCTGTACGGCACAAAGGGCAAAAACGTCACCGTCCACTACGAGAATAAAGATGGCCGCCAGGCCACCTTCCAGAGCGCCTTCGAGGGCATCATCCCCAATTTGCAGCGCCGCTATAACGAAACCAACTCCGAATACATGCGCATGAAAATCTCGGAGTTTATGAACGAGCGCATCTGCCCCACCTGCAACGGCAAGCGCCTGCGCAAGGAAGCCCTCGCCATCACCATTGACGGCGTCAACATCGTCGAACTGACTACCTGGCCGGTCAATCGCACGCTGGCTTGGGCCATCAAACTCGCCAGCGCCGAAACCCCGCTTACCCCCCGCCAGCAGGCTATCGCCGAACGCATCCTGAAAGAAATTCGCGAGCGCCTGGGCTTTCTGGTGGATGTGGGGCTCGACTACCTGACATTGCAGCGCTCCGCCGCCACGCTCTCCGGCGGCGAGGCGCAGCGCATCCGCCTGGCTACGCAGATCGGCGCGCGCTTGATGGGCGTGCTGTACGTGCTGGATGAACCCTCCATTGGCCTGCACCCGCGCGACAACGCCCGCCTGCTGCGCACGCTCAAGGGCCTGCGCGACCTGGGCAACACCGTGCTGGTGGTCGAACACGACGACGAAACCATCCGCTCCGCCGATTGGATTCTCGACCTCGGCCCCGGCGCGGGTGAGCATGGCGGGCGCGTGGTGGCCGAAGGCACGGTGGAGCAAATTTTGGCCCACCCCGAATCGCTCACCGGGGCGTATCTCTCGGGGCGCAAGTGCGTGCCTGTGCCTGAGCAGCGCCGCACCGGCAACGGCACGCATCTCACCATCGTGGGCGCCAAAGAAAACAATCTGAAAGACATTAGCGTCACCATCCCGCTCGGCAAGCTGGTGTGCATCACCGGCGTTTCGGGGTCGGGAAAATCTACGTTGATGATTGACATCCTCTACAAAACGCTGGCGCGCCAACTGCACGGCGCGCACACCCAGCCCGGCGCGCATGAACGCATCGAAGGCGTGGAACTGCTCGATAAGATCATCAACATAGACCAATCCCCCATCGGGCGCACGCCGCGCTCCAACCCCGGCACGTACACGGGTCTCTTCGATGAAATCCGTAAGCTGTTTGCCGAACTGCCCGAAAGCAAGATGCGCGGCTACAAACCGGGGCGCTTCTCGTTTAACGTCCACGGCGGGCGCTGCGAGGCCTGCCAGGGGCAGGGGCAGTTGCGTATCGAGATGC
>CAZSFD010000090.1:0-20372 GCA_964606085.1 uncultured Anaerolineaceae bacterium | reverse complement strand
CAGGCCAAATCACAGATTGTCTGACAAACTTGTATGTGGTTTATGCACCTACTGATAAAAAAACACGCCACGCACGTCTACAACGTGCGTGGCGTGTTTTCAGGCACAAAAACTTAGTATTGCCCAAACAGCTTGGCAAAGAAACGATGGAACTGATGGAACGATGTTACCGGCTCAGCATACATCATAATGCACTTGTCCGTGACCATTGTCAGACCTAAATCTCGGCCCATTTGGTTGGCTTCTGGCGAACTGGCCCCTTGCTGAATCCAGACGTGTTTCAGGCCAATGCTGGCAGCCTCTTGCAGCACGGCCGGCACTTTGGCCGGGGGAATGCAGATCACCACGCCATCCACCTGTCCTTGTAAGGCAGCCAGGTTGGGGTAACATGGCTCACCACCGATTTCTTGCACGGCAGGGTTGACGGCAAAGGGTTGGTAGCCGCGTTCTTTGAGTTCTTTGTAGATCATATTGCCAAATTTATTTGGGTCGCGTGAAACCCCCACAATGGCCAGGCGTTTGCAGCTGACAAATTCTTGTACTGCTGTATCCATGATAGATGCCTCCTAACCCGCATAAAGCGGAAAGACCAGGGTGCCAATCCCGGAAATCCTTGTTTTTTGTGCAAGGAACTCGCGGGTTAGGCGCTGATTTGTTTTGTAAATCCTATGTCAAGGAAAGTTTTTTGTCAATGGTGAGGTGAATGATGAAATTCGACCAGCAAATCACGTTTTTATATACGCAAAATCTGGCGGAAACGGCGCGCTTTTATGAAGATTGCCTTGAACTGCCCCTGGTTCGTGACCAGGGCGTCTGCCGCATCTACCGCGTAAGCCAGGACGGTTATATCGGTTTTTGCCAGCACTTGTCGGCTGAGGCTGCTCCGGCTGGACTGATCATCACCCTGGTTAGCGAGGATGTAGATGGTTGGTTTGCGCGTCTGTCGGCGAAGGGCGTGTCCTTTGAGAAGCCCCCGATGCACAACGACCAATTTCACATTTATCATTGCTTCCTGCGCGACCCCAACGGCTATCGGCTTGAAATTCAGCGTTTCGATGCCCCGTTATGAAGGACAATTCGGCTCTTTTTTCCGTTGTATAATTGCCGTCACGAATGGCAAGGAGGCCACCCATGAATAGCAAGATTGAATTTACCCGCAATTATTCTGATCAATCTACCAACCAGGGATTTCAATTCGAGTTTTACTGTGATCGCTGTGGCACGGGCTACCGCACCCGTTTTGCCCCATTTGCTCTTGGCACGTTAACCTCTGCGCTGGATGCTGGCAGCAGCCTGCTGGGAGGTCTATTCAGCAAGGCCGCCGATCTCACCGAGCGAGCTCGTTCGGCCACCTGGGAAAAGGCCCACGACGATGCCTTTTTGTCCGCCATGCAGGAGTTGCGTCCTGACTTTATCCAATGCCCACGTTGCTCCGCATGGGTGTGCAAAAAAAGCTGCTGGAATGCCCGCCAAAGCCTGTGTAAGAACTGCGCTCCCGATATCGGCACCGAAATGGCTGCCGCCCAGGCCAACAAGACCCGCGAAAAAATCTGGGAAAGCGCTGAAGTTTCGGAAGAAGCCGAAAGAGCCGTGGGAAACAAGCAAGCCTGGAAGTCGGGCGTGCGCGCCGCCTGCCCCAACTGCAATGCCCCGCTCGATGGCACGCCCAAATTCTGCCCTGAGTGCGGCGGTAAAATTCAAGCCGAAAAATTCTGCGCCGAATGCGGCGCCAAACTGGCCGCCGGAGCCAAATTCTGCCCCGAATGTGGCGCCAAAGCCGCCTGACCCTGCTACCTGCCTCTATGCCCCATCTCATCTCCTCCTCCCTTCTCTCCGCCGACTTTACCCGCCTGGGTGAGCAAATTGCCGCCCTCGAAGCTGCCGGTGTAGACTGGCTTCACGTGGATGTCATGGACGGTCACTTTGTCCCCAATTTGACCATGGGCCCGTTCATTGTCGAACACTGCCGCCGCGCCAGTAAATTGCCGCTGGATGTGCATCTGATGGTTTCTAACCCCGACAGCCTGCTGCAAGCCTTTGCCCAAGCCGGGGCCAGCCTGCTCACCGTTCACGTTGAAACCTGCCCCAACCTGTACCGCACGTTGCAAAAAATTCGCGAGTTGGGCTGCAAACCGGGCGTGGTGGTCAACCCCGGCACGCCGGCCAGCGCCATCGAAGCGGTGCTGCACCTGGTAGATATGGTCTTGGTGATGAGCGTGAACCCCGGCTATTCGGGGCAGAAGTTCCTGCCGGCGGTGCTGCCCAAGGTGCGCCAGATTCGCCAACGGCTCGCTGACGTGAACCCCTCGGCGCTGATTGAAATGGATGGCGGCCTGACTGCCGAGACGCTCCCGCTGGCTATCGAGGCGGGCGTGCAGGTGTGCGTGGCGGCATACGCCATTTTCAAACATCCCCAGGGAATTACGGCTGGCGTACAAGCGCTCCGAGCGTGTATGCCAGCGGATTAAACAAAAATCGCGGCTTGCGCCGCGATTTTTGCTGAGAAGGTCAGCTAACTTGCTGCTGAGCCGGTTAGCTGGTCTTGACCAGGGTGCGGATGCACTTAGCGCACAACACCTTGCGCACGGTTTGATTGCCTTCAGAGACACTTACCGTTTGCAGGTTAGGGCGGAAGGTCCGCTTGGTAGCCTTCTTCGACCAGGGACGATTCTGTCCGAAGGTCGTTGTTTTACCACAATGTGCACATTTCGCCATAATTCCACTTCCTTTCAATGCATTCAGCGTTCAATCGCTGTTCAGCTTTACCTTGTTTTGCGCTACCCTGCGCAGAGCGGGGCAATGTTACCACAAGACGTATCCTTCTACAAGACGAGGGTTAAATCTAACGCAGGCTTAGCCGAAATCCCGATGAGGTCAAAATGACAGATGAGATTACCCCCCTGGGCAATATCCGTATTGCTCCTCGTGCGATAGCCACCATTGCGGCCAATGCTGCCCGCGAAACGTATGGCGTGGTGGGCCTGGCCAACAAAAACTTGTTGGATGGCCTCAGCCAGGCTCTGGTGAAAGACCCCACCCACGGGGTGGGTGTGATGTATGATGGCGAAAAATTGAATATAGATTTGTATATCGTGGTGGAATACGGGCTGCGCATCAAAGAAATTTCGGCCAGCCTGGCCAACCTGGTGCGCTACCAGGTGGAAAAGACCCTGGTGCTGCCCGTCAATCAGATCAACGTGCATGTGCAGGGTTTGCGCGTGAGCGATGTAGATTAGCCCCGGTTTTAGGAGATCAGCATGAGCTTAGAGGTAGATGCAATCACGCTTCAGGCCAACCCGTTCGATGGGCGCACGCTGAAACAGTTGGCAGCCGCAGCCTTACAATGGCTGCGTACCAACCAACAGACGGTCAATGCTTTGAACGTTTTCCCCGTACCCGATGGGGATACTGGAACGAACATGGTCTTAACCATGCAGGCCGCCTGCGATGAAGTAGCCCGGCAGGACGAAGCCAACGTGGGCAAGGTGGCCCATGCCATCGCGCATGGGGCGTTGATGGGGGCGCGTGGCAATTCGGGGGTGATCTTATCGCAAATCTGGCGTGGCTTCGCCCGGGCGCTGGATAGCCAGGAAACGCTCGCCGCCTCCGACCTTGTTCGCGCCCTGGGCATGGCTCGCGATACGGCGTATAAAGGTGTGGTGCGCCCCGTCGAAGGGACAATCCTGACGGTGATCAAAGATGTGGCTGCCGCCGCGGAAATCGAGCTGGCGCAATCAGAAACGCCCTACCAACTACTCGAACGTCTTGTTTCTGCCGCCGATGTTTCCGTCAGCCGCACGCCCGATCTACTGCCGGTTTTGAAGCAGGCTGGCGTGGTCGATTCGGGCGGGAAGGGCCTATTTTTTATTTTGGATGGCATGGCGCGCTGGCTGCACGGCGAAAGCCTCGACATTGCCACGACTATGTTGAAACCCATCGACGCGATGCAACTGGATAATTCCCTTGAAATGATCGAACCCGGCCAGGATTTTGAAGTGGTGATTGATTTCCACCCTCACGAATCCTTCGACCTCGATGCTTTTTACGCCAACCTGGAATTGATGGGTACTTCCATTCAACTAGGTGAAGGCGATGGCATCTTTCGGATGCACATCCATGTCCCCACCGAGAAGCGCTACGCGCCGATTGATTACACGATGACCATAGGTGAAATCACCCAGGTTCACATCGAAAACCTGTTGGCGCAAATGAACGAACGCAGCGTTTCTCCGAAGGATGAAATCCAACTGACCCCGGTGGAAGAAGGGCAGATCGCCGCGGTGGTGGTGGCCCCAGGGCCGGGCATTGCCAGGGTGTTTGCCAGCCTGGGGGCTGCCGCACTGGTGGAAGGCGGCCAGACGATGAACCCATCTACCAAGCAGCTCATTGATGCCTTCAAAGACCTGCCCACCGATAAAGTCGTCATATTGCCCAACAACAAAAATATCATCCTGGCAGCGCAATCGGCGGTGCAGGCGGCTTATCAATTGGAATTGGGCAAGAATGTGATTGTCATCCCCAGCCGCACCATCCCGCAAGGCCTGGCCGCCATGCTGCACCTGGCCCCCGATGGCGACCTGGAAGCGGTAGCCGCCGAAATGAGCGCCGCCCTCGATACCGTGCAAACGGGCGAAATTACCACCGCTACCCGCAGCGTTGAGATTGACGGCGTGGCGGTGGCCGAGGGCCAATCTATTGCCCTGCTCAATGGCAAACTGGCTGCCTCGGCTGACAGCCTGGAAGAAGCCACCTTGCGCCTGCTCGAACTGGCCGATGCGGCCCATTATGAGCTGATCACGCTCTTTTCGGGTAACAACATCGCTGCCAAGGACGTGGAAGCCATTAGCGCCCGCATCCGCCAACTGTACCCCGCTCTGGATGTGGAAGTGCAGGAAGGCGGTCAGGCGCATTATCAGTTCATCTTGTCCATTGAGTAACCAAACCCGGCCATGCCCAAAGTGTTGATCCTCACCGATGGCGCAGCCCAGTTCACCAGCAGCACGTTCCCTGGCTTCGAGAAAGTGCATGTGCTTCCGTGGCGTTCTCAGGCCACCCGGCAAACCCTGGATGCCGCCCCGCTCAACCTGACCACGCTGCCGGTTTCGTTGCTCCAGGGGCCATTGCCGGTGCTGCCGCCATCTGAGCAGGATTTTCTGCAAACGCTCACCACGCTCGGCCAACAGGCGCATGAAATCATTCTTTTACTAAGTTCGTCTTATCTCAACCCGGCGGTTCAAACGGCGCAGGCTGTTCTGCAAACCCTGCATTGCCCGGCGTCGGTGTTCCTGGTGGATACGCAAAACATCGGTGCGGGGCAGGGGCTATTGGTGCAGGCGGCGGCGCAGGCCGCCGCGCAGGGTAGCAGCGGGGTGGATATTTATCGTTATTTGCGCAAGCTGGTGCCGCATACCTATTCGCTCTTCTGTGTGCAAAGCCTCACTTACCTCGCTCACGCCGGGCATCTGGAGCTTTCGCAGGCAATTGTGGGCGAAATGCTCAATCTGTTGCCCTTCTTCATGCTCGAAAGCGGTCGCCTGACGCCGATTCAAAAAGTGCGCAGTTCGCGCCAGCTATTTGAAGTGATCGGCGAGTTTATTGGCGAATTTGACGATTTGCTGCACATCGCCCTGGCCTATGGCGTGACGCCCTTCGACCAGGAAGGGCGTCTGTTGGTTGACCGCTTGGGCAGCCTGGGCTTCGCCGAGAAGATCAGCGCGCAATCGCTCAATGGTTCGGTGGCGGCCGTGTTTGGCCCGCGCTGCCTGGGCGTTTCAGTCATCGAAAAAATTGAGTTTTAATGTATGGCCCACGCTTCATCCATTGCAGTTGTTACCGATAGCATTGCCGATCTGCCCGATGATTTCGTTGCCGCGCACCCGCTGTTCATCGTCCCGGCCATTCTGGTTATCGAGGGGAAAAGCTATTTGGACGGGCAAGATATCACCCGCGAAACGTATTATCAACGCCTGCCCGCGCTCAAGCCGATACCCACCACGGCGGCTCCTTCTGCGGGCACCTTCGAGACTCTTTACGAAAGCATTTTTGCGCAAGGCTATCAGCAGATCATCTCGATACATGCCCCGGTCAAACTGACCGCCATTTACACTGCCGCCCACATCGCCGCCGAGCGATTTGGCCGGCGCGTGCAGGTGGTAGATTGCGGCCAATTGACCCTCGGCATGGGCTTTCAGGTGATGGCGCTGCTTGAAGCGCTGCGCGGTGGGGCTGCATTGGACGAGGCCATCGAAGCCATGAATGAGACGCGCCGCCGGGTGCGCCTTGTCGCCATGCTCGATACGATGGAGTACATCCGCCGCAGTGGGCGTATCTCGTGGGCGGCAGCCAGCCTGGGGGCGCTGCTCAATTTGAAATTGTTTATCGAAGTGAAGGATGGCGTGGTGCAACGCCTGGGGGAAGCCCGCACCCGCCGCCGCGGCCTCGAACGCTTGCACGCCTACCTGGATGAACTTGGCCCGCTCGAACGCCTGGCCGTCTTGCACACCAACGCCGAAGCCGACGCCCATCAATTTTTGGCCGAGACCCCTGCCGCCATCCACACAGAACCCCTGATTACCAATGTCACCACCATTGTCGGCACCCACGTTGGGCCCAACGCGCTCGGCTTCGTCGCGCTGCCAGAAGATGCAAGACCGTGAAGGTTTTCAATTGCCAGCATCACTGAACGGCATGGACCCTAAACTTTACCCTGCGACCTGCCCCTTGCCACCTGCCACCTGCTCCCCTCCCTGGTACAATTATCTGTAATGAAACCCTCCATCAACAAACTCTACAAATTTCTCAAACTCGAAATCGAACAAGGCTACACCAATCGGGCGGTCATCGGCGGCCTGGAAAAGATTCTCATCGCCTGGGAAGTGGAAGCGCGTGGCGAACAACTGCCCGAAGAAGCAGTGCAAGGCGTGGGGAAGTGTCTGCGCGAATATGGCGCATTGCAACCCCTCCAGCGCCAGGACGCGTTGGAAACCCTATGGCAGCATTTGCGCGACCTGACCGGCGAAAAATTGCCGGCGCTACCCGAATCTACGCTTGAAAAGCCCGTCGAACGTCCGCAGCTCACGCCGCGCCCGGCACGCCCGCCCCGCAGCGACCCCCCCGCACGCGAGAGCGAAGCACCGCCCCCACCTGCCCGGTCTCGCCCGACCATCCCCACCCCGCGCCCGCCCGATGGCCCTGCCGCCGCCCTCCATGCCCCGGTGACGGTGCTGGCTGGCATCGGCCCGAAGCATGGCGCAACGCTGGCACGCCTCGGGTTGAAAACCCTGGGGGATATGCTCTATTTCTTCCCGCGCCGCTACGATGATTATTCCAAACTCAAGCCGATCAACCGCCTGGATTATGGCGAGGAAGTGACCGTGATTGGCGTGCTGCAAAGCGTCAACACCCGCCCTGTGCGCGGCGGCAGCGCCAAAATGACCGAAGCCGTGGTCTCTGACGGCGCCGGGGCCATGCGCCTGACTTTTTGGAACCCGTATATTGCCAAACGCCTGCGCCCCGGCCTCGAAGTGGCCCTTTCGGGCAAGGTGGAGCAATACCTGGGGCGACTGGTGATGGTCAACCCCGAAGTGGAGCCGCTCGAAGAACAAAATCTAAGCACCAGCCGCATCGTGCCGGTTTACCCGCTCACGGCCAACATCACCCAGCGTTGGCTGCGCAAACAGATGCACGAGGTGGTGTCTTACTGGGCGGCCCGTGTGCGTGACCCCCTGCCCGACGAAATTCGCGGCGAGGCGGGCTTACTGCCCCTGACCACTGCCCTGCTGCAAGCGCACTTCCCCACCTCCTTCGACCAGCTCAAGGCGGCCCGCTTTCGCCTGGCCTTCGACGAAATCTTCCTGCTGCAACTGGGCGTGCAGCGCCAAAAGCGCGCCTGGCAAGAGCGCACCGCCCGCGTCTTCGAGACGCCCGATGACTGGCTGGAGGCGCAACTGGCCCGGCTGCCCTTCCCGCTCACCGGGGCGCAGCGCCGCGCTCTGGCCGATTGCCGCGCCGACCTGGCCTCGGGCCGCCCGATGAACCGCCTGTTGCAGGGTGACGTGGGTTCGGGCAAAACGGTGGTGGCCGCCCTGGCGCTGGCGATGGTCTTCCGCCAGGGCGCACAGACCGCCATCATCGCGCCAACGGGCATTTTGGCCGAACAACATTACAAGAACCTGGGCAAATTGCTCGCCAGCGGTGATGACGCCCTGCTGCGCGCGGAGCAAATCTGCCTTTTGGTGGGCGCCACGCCGCCGGGCGAACGCCAGCAAATTTTGGCTGGCCTGGCGAATGGCGAAATCAAAATTCTCGTTGGCACACATGCCCTGCTCGAAGACCCCGTCACCTTCGCCGACCTGCAACTGGCCGTCATTGACGAGCAGCACCGCTTCGGCGTGCAGCAGCGCGCCGCCCTGCGCAGCAAAGGCGACAACCCGCATCTGCTGGTGATGACCGCCACGCCCATCCCGCGTTCGCTGGCCCTGACCGTTTACGGCGATCTCGATCTTTCGGTGATGGATGAGATGCCGCCGGGCCGCCAGGAGATCGAAACGGCTGTGTTTTACCCGCGCGAGCGCGAACGGGCTTATCAGCTTATTCGCAGTCAGATCGCCCAGGGGCATCAGGCGTTCATCATTTACCCGCTGGTGGAGGAAAAGCAGGAAGAAGGCAGCGAACCTGCCGATGCCGGGCGTGCCGCGGTGGATGAACACGCTCGCTTGCAACGCGACATCTTTCCCAAGCATCAGCTTGGCTTGCTGCATGGCCGCCTGCGTCCCGAAGAAAAAGAGGCCGTGATGGCCGATTTTCGCGATGGCAAGACGCACATCCTGGTTTCGACCTCGGTGGTGGAGGTGGGCGTGGATGTTCCCAACGCCACGGTGATGCTGATCGAAGGGGCTAACCGTTTCGGCCTTTCGCAGTTGCATCAGTTCCGCGGGCGAGTGGGGCGCGGCCAGGCCAAATCATATTGCGTGCTGATCCCCGAAAAGCCCGATGACACCGAAAACGAACGCCTGCAAGCCATGGCCGCCAGCAACGACGGGTTCGTGCTGGCCGAAAAAGACCTGGCGCAGCGTGGGCCGGGCGATTTTCTGGGGACACGCCAGGCAGGCTTCTCGGAATTGCGCATGGCTTCGCTGACTGACGTGCGTTTGATCGAACTGGCGCGCAAGCAGGCGCAGGCCGTCTACGAGCGTGATCCCGAACTGACGCAGCCCGAACACGCCCAACTCGTCACCGCGCTGGCACGTTTCTGGGGCGAGGGCGGCCAAGGCTCAGGGGATATTAGCTGATGGTACGCGCCCTTTTCCCCGGAACTTTCGACCCGATTCACTACGGTCACATTGATATTGCCACCCGCGCCGCCCGCCTGTTCGATGAGGTGATCGTGGCCGCCTATGACCGCCCGTTGAAATCGCTGGCTTTCTCGCCCGAAGAGCGCATCTCCCTGGCGTGCCAGGCGTTTGCCGATCACCCCAAAATTAGCGTGGTGGGGTACAGCGGCATGACGGTGCAGTTTTGCCGTCAGATTGGGGCGCAGGTGATTGTGCGTGGGCTGCGGGTTTTTTCGGACTTCGAGTACGAATTTCGCATGGCGCTGGCCAATCACCGCCTGGACCCCGGCGTGGAGGTGATCGCCCTGATCACCAATGAGGAGCATACCTTTCTCTCATCGTCCACGGTGAAAGAGATCGCCTCGCTCAATGGCGATGTGAGCAGCATGGTGCCGCCGCATGTGGAGGTGGCGCTGAAGCGTCATTTCAGCGAAACGAGCGCCAGCGCGCTGCACCAGCCTGCTACCTCGCTGCGCGATTAACCCCGGTGTAATGCCGTGACGAGACAGCTTGTCGCGACAATGCTTTTTCAACCCATTTAGAAAGGAGATTTTTATGGAACTCACTGCGAATGTCCCCGGACAAAGGATTGATCTGCCCGATGCGCCTGTGGCGATTGCCGGCAAGGGCAGCACGGGTATGGAATATAAAATCATTGGCACAACGTTGCAGGCGGTTGTTTTGGAACTCGACCCCGGCGAAACCGTGTACTCGGAAAGTGGTGGCATGGCCTGGATGACCAGCAACATCGAGATGAAAACTTCGGGGCGCGGCGGCGGGCTGGGTGGCATGTTATCGCGTGCCGTCACGGGTGAGTCGCTGTTCCTGGTGGAATACACCAGCCAGCGCGGCAAGGGCATGGTGGCCTTTGCTTCCGATTTCCCTGGCAAGATCGTCCCGCTGCACCTCGGGCCAGGCCAGGAAATGATCTGCCAGCGCAGCGCCTTCCTGTGCGCGGAAAAGACTGTCCAACTCAGTGTCCACTTCCGCAAGCGACTAGGCGCGGGCCTGTTTGGCGGCGAGGGCTTTATCTTGCAGAAGCTCACTGGGCCTGGTGTAGCTTTCGTCTGTTTGGATGGCGAAATCATGGAATATACCCTCGACGCCAACCACATGATGAAAGTGGACACCGGCCATGTGGCGATGTACGAACCCACTGTCACTTTCGATGTGGAGATGATGAAGGGCTTCACCAACATCCTGTTTGGCGGCGAGGGCCTGTTCCTGGCGACGCTGCGCGGCCCGGGGCGCATCTGGCTGCAAACGATGCCCACCAGCAACCTGGCTAAGGCGATTATGCCTTACCTGCCCAAGGTCAGCAGCGGCTAATTGCTGGCAGGGTGTCTCATCATCATCTAACGTTATCGTATTCGTCTATTGAACAGGCTTCAGACACGGATTACACGGATGACGCTGGTTGACACGGATTTTGCGAATTGCTTTCCGTGCAAATGGGTGAAATCTGTGTAATCCGTGTTTTGATTTGGGGAGAATCTTTCGATCATCAGAGCGTCCCATTGCGCAGCCGCAAGATTATGCCGAAATGCAGCGTCTCTACGATGTCAACGCCTTGGGGCCGCTGCGGGTGGTGGAAGCCTTTCTGCCGCTGCTCGAACGTGGGCAGGGCAAGCGCCTGTGCTTTGTCTCTTCGGAGGCGGGCAGCATCGCACGGGCGCGGCGCACCTCGTGGTTTGGCTATTGCATGTCGAAAGCGGCGCTCAATATGGCGGTCAAAATCCTGTTCAACGACCTGCGTCCACGCGGCTACACCTTCCGTTTGTATCACCCTGGCTGGATACGCTCTTACATGAGCGGGGAGAAGAATATGGAGGCTACGCTCGAACCCGAAGAAGCCGCCATCCTGGCGCTCGAGTACTTCCTCAGTCAGCAAGATGAGCAGCGTTTGGTGCTGCACGATCATGAGGGGGGCGAGTGGCCGTGGTGAAAACACAGGAGCGGTTGAGGGGCTAAGGGATGGATTTATGCTATCATAGCCGTTGCGTATCGTCTTAATGTACTAGCAAAGGAGCGCGTGGAATGACCGGGTATGTGTGGAAACCGCTTGATGATTTACCACAGGATTGGCCTTCTTTGGTTCAACCGGATTTGCACGATTTATCCGATGCGTGGAAGGAGCGCGCCGAACAGCTCAAAGAGTCTCAGCGGCTGCGTGAATTTACTGAGCTCTTAAGCCGCCAGTGGGCCATCGAAACGGGTATCATCGAACGCATTTATACGATTGATCGTGGGATAACGCAGGTTTTGATCGAAAAGGGACTGGAGGCCAGCTTAATTCCACATGGTGCAACCGATAAACCAGCCACTCAGGTTGTATCAATCATTCGTGACCAAAAAGAAGTGATTGACGGCATGTTCGATTTCGTTGCCAAGCGGCTTTCTCTCAGCACTTCTTACATCAAACAAATGCACCAGGTCTTTACGCGCAATCAACCCACAACTGATGCGCTTGATCAATTTGGCCGCCTTGTGGAAGTGGAGATCATTCGCGGTAATTGGAAAATCTGGCCAAATAACCCCAAACGGCCCGATGGAGAAATCCACCAGTATTGCCCGCCCGAACAGGTGGCATCGGAGATGGATCGCTTAATTGCCATGCACAAGGCACATCTCGAAGCCCAGGTCAATCCAGAAATTGAAGCCGCCTGGTTGCACCATCGGTTTACGCAAATTCATCCTTTTCAAGATGGTAATGGGCGGGTTGCCCGTGCTTTGGCTTCGCTGATTTTTCTGCGAGATGGGTGGTTCCCCCTTGTCATCACCAATGACATGCGTGCAGCGTATATCCACGCGCTGGAAACTGCCGATCAGGGTGATTTAAGCAGTCTGGTCAATTTGTTCGCCCGCGTCGAAGCCTCTTCCTTTCGAACGGCTTTGGGCATTTCTGAAGAAGTGGCCGCGGAGACTTCGGTGCAGGCGGTCATCGCGCAAGGGTTAGAACGCTTACGCGAAAAGAAAATCGAACGAGCCAGCCGCGTGTTCGAGTTTTCAAAGGTTTTGGAAGGGCTCGCTTTTGATCGTTTGAGTCAGTTGGCATCTCAACTTGAACACGAACTCAAACAAATAGATAGTAAGTATTGGTCTATTGCCACCCGAAGCGATGAGGGTGAATCGGACCATTGGTTTAAGAGTGAAATTATCAAAACCGCAAAAGGGCTTGGCTATTACGCGAATTTACGCACCTATCGCTCCTGGGTTCAGATCAGAATCGGCGAAGAAAGGGTAGCCAAAATCGTTATTTCGTTTCATGGCCTGGGCGTAGCCTTTTTGGGTCTGATGGCCGTTTCGGCTTTCCTCGAATTTCGTGAAGCAAATGAGCATAACGAAGCAGCGCCAGAAGGGCCTTACACAGTTTGCACCGATATTTTTCAATTCTCCTATCGCGATGATGTCGAGCGCATTTGCGCTCGTTTCAACCCGTGGCTAGAACAAGTTATTTTGATTGGCCTTGAACAATGGCGCAAACAATTGTAGGCCAAGCCGCGCAAAACGCGCAAACCCCCATCCCATCAACAGGAAACCAACCTCATGCCCCCCACCTCCCCTCCCGACCAGGTCATCTTCTCCATGGTGCGCGTCAATCGCACCTTCCCGCCCACCAATAAGCAGGTCATCCGTGACATCTCGCTGGGCTTTTACTACGGGGCCAAGATCGGCGTTCTCGGCCTGAACGGGGCCGGGAAATCCACCCTGCTGCGCATCATCGCCGGCAAAGATACCGGCTATACCGGCGAAGTCATGTTTTCCAAGGGCTACTCGGTGGGCCTGCTCGAACAGGAACCCGAATTGGATGACACGAAAACGGTAAAAGAAACCGTTGAGGAAGCTGTCCAGCCGATCAAAAACCTGTTGGCCCAATTCGACGCCATCAACGATCAATTTGCCGAACCCGACGCCGACTTCGACGCCCTGATCGCCGAACAGGCGCGCCTGCAAGACGAACTCGACCGCATAGATGCCTGGAACCTCGACAGCCGCCTCGAAATGGCCATGGATGCCCTGCGCTGCCCGCCTGGCGAAACCCCGGTCAAGGTGCTTTCGGGCGGCGAGCGCCGCCGCGTGGCGCTCACCCGCCTGCTGCTGACCGAACCCGATGTCCTCCTGCTCGACGAGCCGACCAACCACCTCGACGCCGAATCGGTGGCCTGGCTGGAGCGCCATTTGCAGCAGTATCAAGGCACCGTCATTGCCGTCACCCACGACCGTTATTTCCTCGATAACGTGGCTGGTTGGATACTCGAACTCGACCGCGGTTACGGCATCCCCTGGAAGGGCAACTACTCCTCCTGGCTGGAGCAAAAGCAGGAACGCCTGCGCCGTGAGGAAGCCGCCGAGAGCCGCCGCATCAAGACGCTGGAGCGTGAATTGGAGTGGATTCGCATGTCGCCGAAGGCACGCCAGGCCAAGGGCAAGGCGCGCGT
Source organism: uncultured Anaerolineaceae bacterium (assembly GCA_964606085.1). Lineage (GTDB taxonomy): Bacteria > Chloroflexota > Anaerolineae > Anaerolineales > UBA4823 > CAIQJJ01. The sequence goes on along the minus strand of CAZSFD010000090.1, from coordinate 6,601 downwards.
GACCGCCTACGAAAAGTTGTTGGGGCAAGAAGTGGAGCAATACCGCGGCGAGCAGGAAATCTATATTCCGCCTGGCCCACGGTTGGGCGACATCGTCATCGAGATGAAGGGTATCGTGAAGGCTTATGGTGACCGTCTGCTCATAGATGATCTCAATTTGGCTATTCCCCCTGGTTCCATCGTCGGCGTGATCGGCCCGAACGGGGCGGGTAAGACCACGCTGCTGCGCCTGATCACCGGGCAGGAGCAGCCCGATAGCGGTGCGATCCGTATTGGCGAGACGGTGCAATTGGCCTATGTGGATCAGTCGCGCCAGACGCTCAACCCCGAAAATAACGTCTGGCAGGAAATTTCTGACGGCGAAGACACGCTCCTATTGGGCACACGCCGCTTCAACTCACGCGCCTACGTTGCCAGCTTCAACTTTCACGGCGGCGACCAGCAGAAGAAGGTCGGCACGCTTTCGGGCGGCGAGCGCAACCGCGTCCACCTGGCGAAGATTCTCAAGCAGGGGGCCAACGTCATCCTGCTCGACGAACCCACCAACGACCTCGACGTGAACACGCTGCGCGCCCTCGAAGAAGCGCTCGACAGTTTCGCCGGCTGCGCCGTGGTGGTCAGCCATGACCGCTGGTTTCTCGACCGCGTCGCCACCCACATCCTCGCCTTCGAGGAGGATGGCAGCATCTTTTGGTTCGACGGCAACTTTTCCGATTACGAGGCCGACCGCAAACGTCGCCTGGGCCTCGCCGCTGACACCCCCCATCGCATCAAATATCGCGGCCTGAAACGTTCGTAATCATAACGTTTTCCAGGTCACATCGCCTGGCTTATTTACTGGCACGGCGCGCCCGGTGGGCATGATGCGCCATTCCCATTGGCCGCGCTGACCGGGGCGCAGTTCGGGCCGGTTGAGCATCTCGCGGGTGATTACGTTGCAGGCGATGCCCATCTGCTTCAACTGGCTGGCAGTCGTTTCGGCGCAGCCGCTTGGGTCGGCGTCTGCGCCGAAGCTGACGGGGTCGAGCAGCAGCACCGTGGGGACAATGCCGCGCCACAGCCACTGCAACAGGGGGCTGATCCAGCCGCCGCGCACGTCGGGGGTGATGAGGATGGCGCTGGAACGCTGGCTGATGTTGGGCCGGATGCGTTCGAGCAGCACGGCGAAGGCGGTCTCGCCAGGGTTGACCAGGGCCAGGGCGCGCAGCACTTCCCAACGATAATTTTCGCCTGCCTGGGGCTGCAACCATAGCAGCTTTTCGGCGTTGGCGGCCAGCCCCACGGCCTGGTTTTCGTGCAGACCGCGCTCGGCCAGCGAGGCCGCCAAAATCACGCCAAACTCCACGGTCGAATCCCAACCTTCTCCCACTTGCGAACGGTGATCAAGATCGAGGATCACCCACCAATCACCGGCGGGCGTGCCATCGAAGACATGCACGTAGGGTTCGTCGCGCCGGGCGGTGGTGGGCCAGTGGATGGTGTGCAGGCTGTCGCCGGGGGTATACGCGCGCACGCTGGCGGCGCTGACGCTGCGTTCGGGAGCGTTGTGGCGGGGGCGGCCCTCGCCGCTGCGCCCGCCGGGGGCTATTTCGATGGCCGGCAGCGGCACAATCGGCGGCATGACCATGAGATGCGTATAGGCAGGGTCACGCAGGCATATGGTGTAAATGCCCAGGGGGTCGGTGGCCTCCAGATCGGTCGGCCCGAGGGTGTAGAGGCCGCGGCGGGTGCAGGTGGTGCGCGTGCGCCATTGGCTGCGAGCCGCCGCGCCCACGGCGGTTACCTGGCTCAACGTGCGGTCGGGCATATTCGATTGGTCGTTGATCTGCACCCAGGCTGCCGGCGCCCAGCCCGAGTTGTGCAATGTCAGACGTTCTTCGAGCGTGTCACCTACCTGCGCCCAGCCAAAACGCATTTCACGGGTAAGCTGTAAGTGGCGCGCCAGTGAACGCGCCCACAACCAGGCTGCCGCCCACGCCCCACCCAGGCAGATCGATAGCAGCAGCCACACCTTCGAGCCATCTGCCAATTGCATGAACAGCACCAGGGCGGTAAGAATGGGAAGCAGCCGGTTGTTGAGGCGGATTGGTGGGGGCATTTGCATTTTGCCGGTTGAGCCTGTCGAAACCGAGCCTGTCGGAAACCAGGTCTCGACAAGCTCGACCAGCGTATACACTTTAGCGCTGGCGGTAAACCGCTTGCCGCAGGCCCTTGATGTAGCCGATGGCGAACAAACGCCCAATGGCCGAGTAGGACGGGTTGTCGTTGCTGTCGCCTTCCATGGTGGGAACGTGATCGGGGCGGGCCACGCCGTCGTAGCCCACGTCGCGGTAGGCTTCCATGCAGGCCAGCATGTCGGTCTTGCCCTCGTCGTGGAAGGTCTCGACGAATTTGTCGGGCGTGCCGCGCACATCGCGGAAGTGGACGAAGAAGATTTTCTTCTGCTGCCCGAAATGGCGGATGACGCCGGGCAGGTCGTCGGTCATCAGGGTGAAGTTGCCCTGGCAGAGGGCGATGCCGTTGACCGGGCTGGGGTAGAGATCGAGCAGGCGCTGGTAGTTCTCGATGGAGCGCATGATGCGGCCCAGCCCGCGGATCGGCGAGAGCGGCGGGTCATCGGGGTGCATGGCGAGCTGCACACCGGCTTCCTCGGCCACCGGCACGACCGCCTTGAGGAAGTATTCCAGGTTTTCCCAGAGCTGCTCCTCGGTGACGATGCCGTACTCGGTCAGTGGGGCGTTTTCCATGAGCGCATGGTCGTAGGCGGTGGCGAGTGCGCCGCCGCGCGCCGGGGCGGTGGTGGAGGTGCGCATCCAGTTGAAGACCGGCATCCACTCGTAGCACCAGACGGGGATTTCTAGGCGGCCCAGGTTGCGGATCAGGTCAAGGGCGTGTTCGATCTGTTCGTCGCGCCCTGGCAGGCCGAGCTTGGCTTTGGTCAGGTCGGGGCGGCTTTCCAGCACCGAGAACTTGAACCCGCCATCTTCGTAGGCGGTTTTGATGCGCAGCAGCGACATAAAGCCCCACGGCAGGTTGTCGCGGTCGGCCTTTTCCCAGCCGGGGCGAAAATCCATGCCGCCGACGACGTGTTCGATGCCGCACTGCTTGACCATGCGCCACAGCGGGGTGGGGTGAGGGGGGAGAACTTCAGCGATCTGAATCATGTGATACTCCTTGTTTGAATGGGGTTACATGCCAAGAAATTGTCTGACGAACTCGTAATAACCGCGCCGCCCGCCTTCTTTTTGCCATTTTTCAATCGAGCGTTTAATGCGTTTCAGGCAGGCGACGATTTCAGGCACGGTCACGGCCTCGGGGGCGAAGCCAACATTTTGGCCCTGCTCATTGGTCAGGCTTTGGCGGCCCAGGCGCACCTCGCACATGGCTTGGGCAGAAGCGAACACTTCCTCTGCCAGGCCGCTCAGTCGCAGGGGCGGGGCCGGGCGTTGGCTGGCTTCAGCCTGGTAGGTGCGGATCAGGGCTTCGACGGCTTTGAGCGTGTCCCAATCGGTCAGGGCGGCGTGTTTGTGGTAAACACTGGCCAGCGAAAATTCGATGTTTTGCAGCACGTCCAGGTACTCTTCTTCAAAATCTGTGGGCATTTGTAAATCTCCCATTCGTCGCAGTTAGTTATCCTGCGCTGTCGCGCGCCGCCACCCATTTCATCACCGGCCGGGCGCGCCAGCCGAGCCAAAATGTTTGCACAATCGTGCTGATCAGCATCGCCCAAGCGCCCACCAGCAGCCCGGTCATGCCGCCCCAGGCCACCCCGCCGCCCAGCAGCGCCACACTGCCGATCAGATACAGCACCACACTCTCACTGATGCCGCCCGTCTTGCGTCCGTGCATCAGGCTGCCCTGGAACCAGCTTTGCAGCACCGTCAGCGCCGGCATTGGCAGTGCCAGCCACAGGCCCATCACGGCCAGGTCGGCCAACTCGGCATCCAGCGCTGAGAGCCGCCCAAACCAGAAAGCCGCCAGCGGGGTCAGCACGAACAGCAGCGCGACCGCCGTGCCAGTCAGCGACAGCACCCAAATAAAGCGCCGCAGGTTGGGCGAGGCGCCTTTTTCATCGAGCAGCGTCACCACCACCTCGTTATAGGCATTGCCCAGGCTGCGCAGCATGAACACCAGCCCGGTCAGCGGCGACCAGGCCGCCAGCGAGGCCAGGGCATTGGGCATCCGGCTGAGGGCGGCGCTGGTGAGCGGCGGGGTCAGCAGCCAGATAAACGAGGTCATTACCAGGGGGAAGTAGAAGGCCAGGAAATCGCGTAGCGACAGCGGCGGTTCGACCGGGACGGCCTGGCGCAATTCACCATCCGGGCGCAGCAGCGGGCGCATGACCAGCCCAGCATAGATCGCTTCGGCGGTGATACTGGCGGCTACCGCCAGCGTGATCACCACGATCCCCGGCAGTTTTAGCGCATAGCCAAGCGAAAGGACAACCGCATCCGTCGCCAGGCGCACGGCTGTGCCGATGCCCACCGTGCGCGACTGCCCGAAGCGGATCAGCACCCCCTGGTGCAACCGGCGATAGGCAATCGTCCACGTCCACGGCAGCATGATCATCAGGCCAATGCGCCCTGGCTCGATGATTTCTGGCGGCGCGCCGAAGATGCCGCTGGCGACGGGATAGTAGAGCGGCGTGAAGGCGATCAGGGCGTGCAAGCCGGTGAGGATGGCGCTGATCGTCATCATGTAGCGGTAGATCAGGCGGTACGAAGCCCAATCTTTGCCCAGGGCCGCGCCAGCCGAAAGCAGCATGATGATGGGCGATTCGATGATGAGGATGAGTGGGAAAACAATGCCGCTGTAAGCGGCCAGGTGGATGCGGGCATCGGGCAGGCGGGCGGCCACGGCGGTGACGGCGGGCAATTCGGCCCCCATGAACAGCCAACTGGCGGCCAGCGGCCACCACAAGGCGGCAATGCGGTGCAGACTAACGGGTTGAGGCGTGGACGGGGTCATAGCCCCCGATTATACTCCCCACTTTTACCCGCCGGCTGCTGCTGCTTTGAAAATAGCCCATTTTGTAGTGACGACGTAAGTCGTCAGGCAAGTAGTGGCAGAACGACTTACGTCGTCACTACCATTTTCATCCATTGAATGCGCGGGCGAATGCCCGGCATGGCGGCTGCTTTAAAATAGCCCGTGGCGCAAGTCAGAGACTTGCGCCACGGAAGCGTCATGGAAAGACCACCAAACCTGGCTAATTCATCGTCCGGGGATAATCAGACAGCACAGGAAGTACACGAGAAATCCTGGCACGCCGCCTGGCAGTAGTGCCTAACCCGCGAACTTCTTGCACAAAAAGCAAGAATTTCCTGGATTAGTGCGCTGGTCGTTCCGCTTTATGCGGGTTAGGGCGATCAGAAATCCCAGCCGAAACCAGAAGGCTGAAATGCCAAAAAATTCGCCCAACCCGCCGCAAACCCCGGCAATGATGCGGTTGTTCCTCGACCGACGTAACACTTTGTGCGATTCTGTCATAGTTGTTTCTCCTTTCATGTCGTTCTACGCTGGGCGAGGCAGGAGAGTTGCAGGGAGCGTTGTAGATGAACGTTCGGCTGCCGCCGGGATAATTTCCCTGGCAAAGGTTTCGAGCGGGGTAATTTTGTACACATCGGGCATGTTGAAGATGGCGTGAGTGAATCCCATTTGAGAGAGTTCCTTGATCCGGCCGATGACGCCAGCCACCGTATCCCCGCCCGACAGGTTGACGGTGCCGAGGGAAGTTTTCTCGATGGTGGCGTAATCGCGCCCCAGTTTATCGCAATGCCCCTTGAGGGTGTCGAGAGCCTTTTGCATATTCTCGGAGCCTACCCAATCGCCGATATTGCAGGCGTCGGCATATTGGGCCACCATGCGCAGGGTCTTGGTTGGCCCCGTGCCGCCGATCATGATGCGTGGATGCGGGCTGGAAAGCGGGCGGGGGTTGTTGGTGATGGCCGGCGCTGAAAAATACTTGCCTTCAAAGGATGTTTCAGCACTGCTCCAAAGCGCCTTCGCCAGTTTCAGGTTATCTTCCAGTTGCTCGAAGCGTTCGGATGTGGAAGGGTAGGGAATGCCAAAGCCTTTGGCTTCGTCTTCATACCAGGCCGCGCCGATGCCGAAATACGCTCGCCCGCCGGAGAGAATATCGAGGGTATTGACCATTTTCATCAGCACGGATGGATGGCGATAGATCACGCCAGTGACCAGCACGCCAAGAGCTGCTTTTTCGGTCAACCCGGCAAAATAGCCGAGCGTGGTGTACGCTTCCAGCATCGGGTCGGTATAGTCTTCGCCGAACAGGCCCTTGATTTGGTAGTAGTGATCCATCACCCACAGGCTGTAAAAACCGGCTGCTTCGGCGGTGGTGACGATTTCCTTGAGCTTGGGGCGGATCACAGGCGTGCCGCCGGGATACTTGAAAGAGGGAATTTGTAATCCGATGTTCATGATTGATCTCCTATTGAAAGTTTGGGTCTTTGGGAGTTGCCGTGATCACTTCCATCCAAGCGCTATCCAAACCACGAATAACACCAATCTACACGAATTTTTGGTTTTTATTCGTGTAAATTCGTGCTATTCGTGGTTCATCTTGAAACGCATCACGGCA
>CAZSFD010000089.1:0-21381 GCA_964606085.1 uncultured Anaerolineaceae bacterium | reverse complement strand
CCGAAAATTACTCGTTTGATACCCAGGTGCGTTGCACCTCCCCATCTTATTGAGAGGATGCCTCCTGGTTTTGTTATCTCACGAACCCATGATTCCCTCGATGAACCCATCCGGGTCGAAGGGTTGTAAATCGTCGGGCTTTTCGCCCAGCCCGGCGAACAAAATGGGCAGGCCAAGCTCTTTTTGGATGGCGAAGGCCATGCCGCCGCGGGCGGATGAATCCAACTTCGCCAGGATCACCCCGGTCACTTTGACGGCCTCCTTGAAGGCGCGTGCCTGCTGCAAGGCGTTCTGGCCGGTCGTGGCGTCCATCACCAGCCAGACGTGATGCGGCGCGCCTTCCAGCGCTTTGCCGGTGACGCGGTAGACCTTTTTGAGTTCTTCCATCAAATTGAAGCGCGTGTGCAAGCGTCCGGCCGTGTCAATGATGGCGATGTCGGCTTTGCGGTTGCTCGCTGCCTGCACGGTGTCGTAGGCCACGGCGGCCGCGTCGCCGCCGGTTTGCCCCGAAATGACCGGCAGCTTGATGCGTTCGGCCCAGGTTTCGAGCTGTTCCACAGCGGCGGCGCGGTAAGTATCGGCCGCGCCCAGGATCACATTCTTGCCCTCGCGGGTGAAACGCTGACCCAATTTGGCGATGGTGGTCGTTTTGCCAGAGCCGTTGACGCCAACGATCAAGATGATGGTCGGTTTGTGGGAAAAATCCATCGCCGGCGGGGTATCGAGGCGCTTACGCAATTCCTGGCCGAGTGTTTTATACAGGTCTTTGGCCTGAATGATGCCTTCCTTACGCACGCGTTCATCCAGGGTATAGAGCAAATCCTGGGTGGTGTCAACGCCCAGGTCAGCCTGGATCATCAGCGCTTCCAGGTCGTCCCAGGTTTCATCGTTGATTTCCGTCGCCCCCAGCAGGGTGGCGATTTGCCCGAAGGCAGCTTTGCTGGTTCGGGCCAGTCCGTCTTTCCATTTTGAGAAGATGTTTGCCATGCGGGGAATTATAACCGACTGCCCCCTGCCCCTTGCCTGCTGCCCACTGCCCACTGCTTACTGATCAATGAGCTATAATCCCTATCTGGAGGTGTTCTATGGGTTTTCATGGCGGCGGCGGTGGCTGGTGGGGCTTTATGGGCGGGACGGATGAAAAGCCAAAAGTAACCTGGGCTTTGCTGTGGCGCGTGTTGGCCTATGCCAGGCCCTATCGCTGGCATATTGCCGGCACATTGCTGTTGATCCTGATCACAACCGGCTTGCAACTGCTTTCTCCACTAATTTTTCGCGACCTGATCGATCACACCATTCCCGCTGGCGACCTGACGCGCCTGACCTGGCTGGCCCTCGGCCTGCTGATGATCCCGCTCACCAATGGCCTGTTGAATATCATCCAGCGCCGCCTCAATGTGACCGTCGGCGAAGGCGTGATCTACGATCTGCGCCTGGTGCTCTTTTCACGCCTGCAACGCATGTCGCTGCGCTTCTTCACCAACACCAAAGTTGGTGAGTTGATGAGCCGCCTCAACAACGACGTGGTCGGCGCGCAAAATGCCGTCAGCAACACCATCGTCCACATCGTCACCAATTTGATCCAGGCCGGAGCGGTGCTGCTGGTGATGCTGGCCCTCGAATGGCGGCTCACCTTGCTCAGCGGGGTGATTTTGCCGCTGATGATCTGGGCCGCCCGGCGCATTGGCCGCCGCCTGCGCCAGATCACCCGCGCCCAGATGGAATTGAACGCCCAGATGAACGCCCACATGAACGAAACGCTCAACGTCTCGGGCGCGCTGCTGGTGAAATTATTTGGCCGCCAAACCGTCGAAACCGAACGTTTTGCCGACCGCGCCCGCCGGGTGCGCGAAATGGGCATCGAACGGGCCGTGGTAGGCGCGACCTTTTTCGTCGCTCTGGGGTTGGTCTCGGCCATCGGCACCGCCCTCGTCTATGGCATGGGGGGCTACCTGGTCATCCAAAAAGCGTTTACCGTCGGCACGATTGTCGCTTTCGGCGCCTACCTCGGCAACCTGTACGGCGCTTTGCAGGGTTTAGCCAACGCCCCGGTCGAATTTGCCACCTCCATGGTCAGCTTCGAGCGAGTTTTTGAGCTGATAGACCTGCCGCAAGATATTACCGAAAAACCCCATGCCCACACGTTATCCGCTGTGCGCGGCGAATTAGAATTTGACGATGTCTCCTTCCGCTATGATGTGGATGAAAGCCACCTGCTCAGCGAGGTCAAACGCCACGGACAGATGCACAATGTCGTGGCCGTCTTGTCAGGAGAAGGGGGGAGCAAGAGCGCCAGGGAGCAAGGCGGCAATGAAAATGGCGTGGTCACCCAGGCGCGCACCGTGGCTTTAGAAGCGATCCGCTTTCGGGCTGAACCGGGGCAATTGGTGGCCCTGGTAGGGCCTTCCGGCGCCGGCAAAACCACCCTCACCTACCTCATCCCCCGCTTGTATGATCCCACCGCCGGCTGCATTCGCTTAGACGGCCACGATTTGCGCGACCTCACCTTGCCATCGCTGATGGCGCAGATCGGCATGGTCACGCAAGAAACCTACCTGTTCCACGACACCATCCGCACCAACCTCGAATACGCCAAATTAGACGCCACACAGGAGGAAATCGAAGCCGCCTGCCGGGCCGCCAACATTCACCATTTCATCGCCGGACTGCCCGACGGCTACGACACCATCGTGGGCGAGCGTGGCTATCGGCTCTCTGGCGGCGAAAAGCAGCGCCTGGCGCTGGCGCGCGTCATCCTCAAAAACCCACGCCTGCTCGTCCTCGACGAAGCCACCAGCCACCTCGACAGCGAATCAGAAGCGTTGATCCAGGAAGCGCTCAGGCATGTCATGGCCGGGCGCACCAGCATTATTATCGCCCATCGCCTCAGCACCATCCTCGCTGCCGACCAGATTTTGGTGATGGACCGCGGCTGCATCGTGGAGCGCGGCACCCATTCTCAATTGCTGGCGCAGGGTGGCTTGTACGCCAGCCTGTATGAAACGCAATTTCAGCGTGCGTGATCGGTTAACCCCATAAATGTTACGCAGGCTGCATTGTCAGTCTGCCAACGTCCTTGACGGATTGAACCACCCGTCATACAATTAGCCAGCTAATCATTAGCTGGCTAATTGTTTTTTGGGAACCCGTTATGAAAAACCATCCCGAACCCCAAACGCTCGATTTTTTACTGGCCCAGGTCTCGCGCCTGCACCACGCTCGCGTCCACCAACTGCTCGAAGCGCTCGGTCTGTACCGCGGTCAGCCGCGCCTGCTATTTATCCTGTGGGATCAAGACGGCCTGACGCACAAGGAACTGGCCGCCATGATGCAAGTGACGCCGGTGACGATCACCAAGATGATCCAGCGCATGGAAAAGGCCGGTTTCGTCCAGCGTCGTCCCGACCTCGCCGACCAGCGCATCTCACGCGTCTACCTCACCGATGCCGGGCGGGCGGTGCAGGCTCAAGTGGAAGCCACCTGGCAGCAGATGGAACTGGAGGGCTTCGCCGGTTTCAGCGACGACGAACGCGTCACCCTGCGCCGCTTCTTGCAGCAAATCCGCACCAACCTGGAAAAGGCGATTGGTGAAAAAAATGCTTAACCACGAAGGGGCACAAAGATGCACTAAGGTTTTCCTTCGTGTACCTTTGTGCCCTTCGTGGTGAAAATTCTTTATTGTGAAACGATGAACGCCATCCGTAAAATTTCTCACTACCTCAAACCCTATTGGCTCTCCGTCATCCTCGCCCCGTTGATGATGCTGCTCGAAGTGGCCATGGATTTGCTCCAACCGCGCTTCATCCAGCACATCGTAGATGACGGCATCGCCAAACTCGACCTGAACGTCGTCTTCCAGACCGGCGTGTGGATGGTCGTCGTCGCCTTCATCGGCGCCATTGGCGGGGTGGGCTGCACCGTCTTTGCCATGATCGCCTCGCAGGGCTTCGGGGCCGATTTGCGCAGCGCCCTGTTCCGCAAGGTGCAGACACTTTCCTTCGGCAACCTCGACGAACTGGAAACCGGCCAACTCGTCACCCGCCTGACCAATGACGTGACCCAGGTGCAGGAAATGGTGGCGATGATGCTGCGCATCATGGTGCGCGCCCCGCTCATTCTCATCGGCAGCCTGATTATGGCCTTCCTCACCAGCCCGGGGCTGTCGCTGCTGTTTCTCGTTTTGGGGCCTTTCGTGGGGGCCGTGGTGTGGTGGGTGATCCGCAAGGCTTACCCCATGTTCAGCGCCGTGCAGCGTAAATTGGATGACCTGAACACGGTCTTGCAAGAAAACCTGGCCGGGGTGCGCGTGGTGAAGGCCTTCGTGCGCGCCGACCACGAGATCGGGCGCTTCGGCAAAGTCAACGACAACCTGATGGATCAGACCATCCGCGCCGCCCGCGTGATGGCCGTGACCGGGCCGGGCATGATGGTGGCGGTCAACCTGGGCATGGTGGCGGCGCTGTGGTTCGGCGGCGTGCAGATCAGCCTCGGCGGGATGCAAACCGGCGCGCTGATCGCCTTCGTCACCTACCTGATGCGGGCGCTGATGTCGCTGATGATGGTCAGTATGCTGCTGATGCGCCTGGCGCGCGCCCAGGCCTCGGCCGACCGCATCCAGGAAGTGCTGGACAGCCAGCCGCAGATTACCGACCCGCCCCAACCCGCCGAGTTTGCCCGGCGCGGCCGCGTTACCTTTGAAAATGTCACCTTCTCGTATGGCGACGGCAAAGACCCGGTGCTGAAAGGCGTCAACCTGACCGCCGAAGCGGGGCAGACCGTGGCCGTGCTGGGGGCCACGGGTTCGGGCAAATCGAGCCTGATCCACCTGATCCCGCGCTTTTACGATGTCTCTGGCGGGCGGGTCTGCCTGGATGGGGTGGACGTGCGCCAGATTGCCGAAGCCGACCTGCGGCGCAGCGTGGCGGTTGCCCTGCAAGAGGCGGTGCTCTTCAGCGGCACGATTCGCGACAACATCCGCTACGGCAAACCCGCTGCCAGCGACGGTGATGTGATTGCCGCGGCCAAAGCAGCCCAGGCGCACGATTTCATCACCGGCTTCCCCGAAGGCTACGACACCCTGGTGGGCCAGCGCGGCGTGAACCTTTCCGGCGGGCAGAAGCAGCGCCTGGCCATCGCGCGTGCGCTGCTCACCCGCCCGGCGGTGCTGATCCTCGATGACAGCACCAGCGCCGTAGACGTGGAAACCGAAAGCCGTATCGAACAGGCCCTCGAAACGGCGCTCAACGGTACCACCCGCTTCGTCATCGCCCAGCGCATCAGCACCGTGCTCAACGCTGACAAAATTGTGGTACTCGAAGATGGCATGGTGGCCGCCGAAGGCACCCACGCCGACCTGCTGGCCTCCAGCCCCATCTACCGCGAAATCTACGACTCGCAGCTTGGTGATGTACGGCGAAATTGATTTCGCAGTGTGGTATGGCGAAATTAATTTCGCCGCAACGTAGGACGAAATTAATTTCGTCCTACAGAAAGCCTCTATGGAACGAAGACCCCCTCCCCCTCAGCAACAACCCCCGCTCATCCCCGGCGGCGGCGGCCCCGGAGCCTGGCTGACCCGCCCGCCCGAACGCGCCAAAGACCGCCGCGGCACGCTGCGCCGCCTGTGGGGCTACCTGCGTCATCAGGGCTGGACGCTGACCGGCGTGCTGCTGCTGGTGCTGATCACCACCGGCCTCGATTTACTGACCCCCTATCTGCTTGGCCTGGCCCTGGACGAATTTATCCTCAAGGGCAACCTGCCCGGTCTGGCCCGCCTGGGCGCGTGGATGATCGGCATCTTCCTGGTTGCGGCTGGCCTGACCTGGGTGCAGGCGTACCTGATGGCCGCCGTGGCCCAGCGCACCGTGCGCGACCTGCGCAACGACCTGTTCGCCCAATTCCAACGCCTGCCGCTGCGCTATGTGGATCAGCGCACGCACGGCGAACTGATGAGCCGCCTGACCAACGACGTGGAAAACGTCAGTGCGGTGCTGAACGAAAGCGTGACGCAGTTCATTGCCAGCCTGATCAGCATCGTCGGCGTGGCGGCGGTGATGTTCGCCATCAACGTGCGCCTGGCCATCGTCAGCCTGATCACCCTGCCGCTGATGGCCTATATCAGCCAGTGGATCGCCAGGCGCACCCGGCGCGGCTTCCGCGACCAGCAGGAATACCTGGGCAAACTGAACGGCCTGATCGAAGAGACCGTCACCGGGCAGCGCGTGGTCAAGGCCTACGGGCGCGAGGCCACCGTCATCGCCGAATTCGATGAGACTAACACCAGCCTGCGCCGCGCCGCCATCCGGGCGCAGATTTTCGCCGGGCTGATGGGGCCGATGTCCAACTTTGTGGGCAATTTTGGCTTTGCCATCGTGGCCGGGGCGGGCGGCTGGATGGCGGTGACGGGCCTGGCCACGGTGGGGACGATTGCCGCTTTCGTCAACTATGCCCGCCAATTTTCGATGCCGATCAACCAGATTGCGAATTTATACAACACGATCCAATCGGCGCTGGCCGGGGCCGAACGGGTTTTCGCCGTGATTGACGAAACCCCCGAACCCGCCGACACTCCCGACGCCCTGCCGCTCAAAGCGCCGCGTGGCGAGGTGCGCTTCGAGAACGTCCGCTTTGGCTACCAGCCCGATGTGCCCGTGCTGAAAAATGTCAGCCTGCACGCCCTTCCCGGCCAGACGATTGCCCTGGTGGGGCCGACCGGGGCCGGCAAGACCACCATCGTCAACCTGCTCAGCCGCTTTTACGAGGTGGACGCCGGGCGCATCGTCATTGACGGGCTGGATATTGGCAGTTATCAGAAAGACGACCTGCGCCGCACACTCGGTATTGTGCTGCAAGATACGTTCCTCTTCGCCGGAACGGTGGCCGAAAACATCCGTTATGGCCGCCTGGACGCATCCGACGACGACGTGCGCGCCGCCGCCAAACTCGCCAACGCCGACCAGTTTATCCACCGCCTGCCGCAGGGTTACGAGACGCAACTCTCAGAGCGGGCCAGCAACCTCAGCCAGGGGCAGCGCCAACTGCTTGCCATCGCCCGCGCCATCCTGGCCGACCCGGGCATCCTGATTCTCGACGAGGCCACCAGCAGCGTGGACACGCGCACCGAGCAGCACATCCAGCAGGCCATGCTGCGCTTGATGCAAGGCAGAACTGCCTTCGTCATCGCCCACCGCCTCAGCACCATCCGCCAGGCCGACCAGATTTTGGTGATCGATCATGGCGAGATCATCGAGCGCGGCAAACACCAGGAATTGTTGGCGGCGAAGGGGTTTTACTGGAATTTGTATACCAGCCAGTTCAAGGGGCAGCGCGCCGGGTTTGAAGCGCTGCCGATTGCGGCCGGCTGACACTTGTTGATCCAAAAAAGCCCCAGTTCGAGTCGAACTGGGGCTTTTTGCTTCAAGCATTGGTTCACACAATTTCTTTCAGCAGCCTTTCCATCTGCTGCGCGTCCACATCGGCGTGCAGGCGGTGGAAAATGAACCAGGCTTCCTGGGTATACACCCCGGCCGTTTTTTGATCTTGTTTGGCAAGGGCCAGTTGGGCCTGTGCGGCCAACGTGCGCGCCAGTTCCAGGTGATTGTCAATGCCAGCAAATTGTTCGCTGCTTTGTTGCAGGTATTGGGCGGCCGCGCCAAATTCGCGTTCGGAGCGGGCGATATTGCCGCGCAGACGCAGCAGGCGGCCTTTTTCCAGAGAAGGCCCGCCCTGGTTTTGTTCTTCCAGGATTTTGGTTGCCGCGTCATAGGCTTTCAGCGCCTCGTCTGGCTGTTCCAGCCCCAGGTACGCCTCGCCCATCGAAGCATACAAATCTACCCAGGTTTCCTGCGAGCCAATCGAAGAAAACATGATCAGGCTTTGCTCGCTGTAATCGAGCGATTTTTTCCACGCTCCCAGGGCCAGCCAGTAGCGGCTGAGGTGGGCATACGCCAGGCCCTCCAGGTAAGCGTGGCCGATCTTTTGCGCCCCTTGCAGGCTTTCCATCAAGTGCGTGCGGGCTTCGTCCAACTTGCCGCGGTCGGTTAGCAGCAGGCCCATATTACTGTGCAGTTCCACCAACCCTTCCACATCTCCCAGGATTTGATGCAACTCCAGGCTGCGCGAAAAGTCTTCGATAGCCTGATCCCAATCGCCTTTGCGCCATTTCAGCAACCCCAGGTTGTTGTACGAACGCGCCACCCCCACGATATCGCCCATTTCTTCGCGCAGCACCAGGCTTTTGCGCACATAGTTGCTGGCCTGCTCCAGTTGATGCTTTTCGTAGTAGATACCTCCCAGGCGGTTATATGCCGAGGCGGTAATGTCGTACCGCGAGGCTGTCAGTGCCAGGCTCAAGGCATCGAGAAGGAATTTCTCGGCCTGATCCAGGTTGCTGCGTCGGAAGTGAATCCAGCCGATATCGTTGGAGATAAGCGCTTTATCGGCGGGGCGCTCCTGGTTGGAACCGTCGAGAATGGCCCGCGCTTCTGCCAGGCGCAGCATGGCCTGGTCGTAATCTCCCTGGCGTTCGTAGGTTTCGCCGATTTTGCGGGCAATGGTGCTTCTTTCTTTGGCGCAGGTGGTCGGGTCTTCGCACAACAATTCCTCGATGCCTTTTTGGAAGTGTTCACGCGCCCGTTCATATTCGCCGGTCAGCACCAGCACATCACCCAGGCCATCGTGAAGTTGCAAGCTCTGATACGGTGTGTGGCTGACATCAGGCAGCAGGGCCAGTGCATCTTCGTAATACTGGCGGGCCTGATCGTTGATGTGGCTGCGGGCGGCTTTTTGCCCAGCCAGGCCCAGGTAGTGCAGCGCCTTATCCTTGCGCGGGCTCCACGAATAGTGGCGCGCCAACAGGTCAACCTGTTCATCCAGGCGGGTGGGATAGATGGTTTCAATGGCTTCGCCGACCTGTCCGTGTATTTCACTGCGTTCGCGTTTCAGCAAAGTGCTATAAATGGCGTCGGAGACCAACACATGTTTGAAAATATACTCATTCGCGGGCAATTCTGTGGGTGGTAACAGAAATTCACGGGTCACTAACGTTTGCAAAATGGTTTCGACCTCGGCGCTGCTCGTGGGATGCAGCACCTTCTCCAAAACGGGAACGCTAAACTGGCGGCCAATGACCGAAGCCACCTGTAACACGCGGCGTTCCGCGGGGTTCAGGCGGTCGAAGCGGGCCAGGATCAACCCTTGCAAGGTATCTGGAACGCCCAATTGGGTGATATCTACATCTTTTGCAATCCGCCATTGCGTGCCCTCGCGTTGCAACACACCGGCGTCAATCAACATGCGTAAAATTTCTTCCAGGTAAAGGGGGATACCGGCCGCCCTTTGAACAATCTGGTCGCTCAGGCTTTGGGGAAAGTCTGGAACTGCTACCAGGCGTTCGAGCAACCGTGCGCTTTGTTCAGGAGAGAGCGTCTGCAACTCAACGAGGTGGAAGCGCTCCGCTAAAATTTGCTGAGCAAAGTTGGCGATTTGTTGTAAAGTTCCCTCTTTGAAGGGACGCGTGACGGCCAGGATTTGCAGTGGGGCGTTGGGGATGGAGGCTACCAGAAAGTTGATCAGCCCCAGGGAGGCTTCATCAGCCCAGTGGAGGTCTTCCAGGATCAGCAAGAGGGGTTGGCGGCGGCTTTCGGCCACCAACAGGTCGCGCACAGCCAGGAAAATCTGTTGGCGCAATTGGCCGGCGTCGAGAAATTCGATGCGCCGCGCCGCCGCCGGGTCGGTGGGCGGCAGGGAGAGCAAATGTTCCATGTAGGGCAGCACGTCTCTGGTACGCTGGCCCAGTAATTCATGGGTTTTTTTGCGCAGCGCCTGGCTGATTTGCTCCACCTGGGTTTCATTGGTGACATTGAGCAGGCGGCGCAGCACATCCAGGAATATCCAATAGGAAACCGACCGGCGATAGGTCAGGCTAAAGCCTTCGAGGATGGAGACGGGCAGTTGCAGCGATAGCGCCTTGACCTCGGCAATCAAGCGGCTTTTGCCCAGGCCCGCCTCGCCAACGATCATCACGATATGCCCTTGTTGGTAGGCCGCCAGCGTTCCTACGGCCTGGGTCAGCCGGTTCAATTCTGTTTCGCGGCCGATCATGGGCGCGCGCAGGCCCTCAATACCGCGCGTGGAGCCTGGCTGGCTCTTGGCAGTCAGCGCTTTGAAGCCGGTGACAGGATGTGTGTAGCCTTTCAGCGTCAGGCCGGGTACTTCTTGAAAGGCAAAGAGCGCTTTCGTTTTTTGATAGACCGCCTCGCTGACCAAAATATCGCCCGCACCGGCCACGCTGTCCAGGCGTTGGGCCAGGTTAACCGTGTCGCCGATGGCGGTGTAATTCATCAAGAGATCGGAACCGATGCCGCCCACGATGACGGTGCCGCAGTGCAGACCGATATGTAAGTGCAGTTCGCTGCCGAGTTGGTCTTTTAGTTCCTGGCTGAGTTTGGCGATGTCGGCTTGCATATCCAGTGCGGCGCGCACGGCTAACTCGGCGTTATTTTCGTGCATAATCGGCGCGCCAAAAAGCGCCATGATGCCATCGCCGGTAAATTTGTCTACCATCCCCTCATATTTGTAGACGTTATTGGCCAGTGTCGAGATGAATTTTTGGATGAAGCTATATAAGACTTCGCTGTCGGTTTGTGTCGAAAGATCGGTATAGCCGGAAAGATCGGCAAAGAGAACGGTGACGTTGCGGCGCTGCCCGCTGGCTTCCAACCCGGCCTGGCGAAAACGTTCCAGGAGATCGGCACCCACCATGGCCCCCAGTTGCTGGGTAGTGGGTGCGGGTGGTAGAGCAGTTTCTGGAGGGCGGGGAGTGCTGGGGAGAATTTCGGGCAGGCGTGTGCCGCAATTCCCACAAAACTTCATGCCGGGAGGATTATCGAAGTGGCAAGATGGGCAGTGTAAATTGGCTGGCATGGGCCTTCCTGAAAAACAAGATTCACGTCTATACCTGTTAGTTATAGGGTGAACACCCCTTCTTGTCAACTTGCAAAAATAAAAAGGTTAAAAGAAAATCGGTTGTTGACACGGGCAAACAAGGCCATTATAATTCAGCCCGCTCTGCCCCGGCGAGAAGATTGCTGGGGCAGAAAAATTGTACCCCAACTTCCCCGCTCTCTGGCGTAATAATCTGGTAAACGCGAGAGGAGTGGTGAAGTGAAGATTGGAGGAATATCTTATGAAATATGCAATCGTGGAAGATGGCGGCAAACAATATAAGGCCGTCGAAGGCGCCTTCATTGACGTAGACCGATATGAAGTCGAAGTTGGCGACCAGGTAGACCTGGATCGCGTGTTGTTGGTGTCCGAGGGTGGCGACGTGAAAGTTGGCACCCCGGTGGTTTCCGGCGCCAAAGTGTCGGCGACGGTGGTGGGGCAGGTGAAAGGTCCCAAGGTGGTGGTGTTCAAGTACACCCCCAAGAAGCGCTATCGCGTCAAGAAGGGCCATCGCCAGCAGTATACCCGTTTACAAATTGACTCCATTTCGCTGGAGTAGGAGGTTTTAGAAGATGGCTCACAAGAAAGGCGGCGGTTCAACCCGCAACGGTCGTGATAGCAATGCCCAGCGCCTGGGCGTGAAAGTTTTCGGCGGCGAGCAGGTTCGCTCTGGTTATATCCTCGTCCGCCAGCGCGGCACCAAGATCAAGCCCGGTCGCAACGTGGGTGTCGGCACAGATGACACCCTGTTCGCTACCGTGGATGGTGTCGTGGTCTATGAGATCATCCGCGATAACCGCAAGCGCGTCAGCGTGGTGCCGGTGGTTGAGGAAGGTTAACATGAGAGAAAATATTCACCCCAAGTATTATGCAGATGCTACGGTGGTCTGTGCCTGCGGCAACACCTGGAAAACCGGCTCCACCAAGAAAAGCCTGCACACCGATGTGTGTAACAAATGCCACCCGTTTTACACCGGTGAGCAGCGTATCGTAGATACCGAAGGCCAGGTGGATCGCTTCTACAAGAAACTCCAGGCCCGCCAGCAATATATCGAAACTTCGGCTGCCCGCGAAGCTGCCCGCACCTCGCCTGATCGTGGGATAGACGAACTCAACCTGGGTTCACGTCCCACCGATGCGTTGGCGAAAGCTGGCATCACCAGGGTGGGCCAATTCCTCGAAAAACTGGCCGATGGCGAAGCTGCCGTGCTGAACATCGAGGGCTTTGGCCGCAAATCGCTGGCTGACGCCAAGAAGCGCCTGCGCCAGTTGGGGTATGAATTGCCCGAAACTGAATTGGTTGTGTAAGTCAGTGATTGCTGTTGTCGAAAACAAAAAGACCGCCCTTCGAGGCGGTCTTTTTGTTGGCACCTGATCGCAAGCTACCCAATTTGAATGGCTTGCGCTGCCAGCTTGCCCGAAAGCATCACCATCGGCACGCCGCCGCCGGGGTGGGTGGTGCCGCCCGCATAAAACAGATTGGCAATGCCGCGGGCGCGATTGGGCGGGCGGCGGAAAGGGGCCAGGCGGTCGTTGAAAGAGAGGCCATACAGCGCACCCTGGTCGGCAGCGGTCATCTGTTGTAGATCAAGTGGGGTGAGCAGGCGTTTGGTGAGGATGGATGGGCGCACGTCCAGGCCCTGCGCGGCCAGGCAGTTCAGCACGTGTTCGCCGTAGGTCGCTGCCTGGGTTTGCCAGTCGTATGGGCTGCCGAGTGCAGGGGCATTGACCAGGATAAACCAGTTTTCGCAGCCAGCCGGTGCGTGGGCGGGGTCGGTTTTGCTGGTGATAGCCAGGTAGATGGTGGGGTCGTCGGGGGGGTGCCGTGGTGAAAAATCTGTTCAAATTCCCTGGGATAGTTGCGCGAAAAGAAGATGTTGTGGTGGGCTAATTGCGGGAAGTTTCCCCGTACCCCCAATAACATGACAAAGCCCGAACATGAAAGGCGTGCCGGGCCTGGGATCAGATGCGGCTGGGCGTGGCGAGGCGCTAAGAGGTGGCGCTGTACACTGGCGACATCTACATTAGCGATGATCGCTGCGCCGTGGATGTGGCTGCCATCCTCCAGTCGCAGGCCTGTGGCCTTGCCATTCGACACTTCAATGCCGGCAACGCGGCATTTCAGCCGTAGCTCCACCCCCAGCTCGAGGGCCAGCTTTTGCAGAGCCTGGGCAAGGGCGTAGACCCCACCGCGCGGATACCACACGCCCTCAGTCAATTCGACGTGAGCGATGACGGCCAACGTGGCTGGTGACTGGTAGGGGCTGGAGCCGACGTAGGTGGCGAAGCGCCCCAACAACTGGCGCAACTGCGGCGAACGCACCCGGCGGCGGATGGCTGCGTCCAGCGTGTTCCAGGCGTCTACTTGCAAGGCATCGGATAGTGCTACGTTGGCGAAGCTGGCCAGGCCGGGCGGCGGGCCGTAGGTGAAGACGGGGGCGGTGATGCGGTGCAGGCGGGCGGCATAGGCGAGAAATTCGAGATAGCCAGCTACGTCACGGGGTTCGATGGCGCTTATTTGCTCGGCAGTGCGCGGCCAGTCACGGGAGAGGTCGAGGCGTGTACCGTCGGGGTAGCCGTAGCGGGTAAGCGGCTCGATGGGTTGCAGAGTCAGGTAATCATCCAGGCGGCGGTTGGCGGCGGCGAAAAGGTCTTCGAGGACGGGGCGCATGGTGATGACGGAGGGGCCAGTATCCCAGCGGAAGCCAGCTTGTTCAATCTGGCTCATTTTGCCGCCAACAGCGGGGTTCTGTTCGATAACAATCACTCGTTTGCCTGTGGCTGCCAGACGGATGGCGGCGCTTAACCCTGCAATGCCGGCGCCGATGATGAGAATGGGTTCGGGCTTCATGGCTTTTGCTCCATAACTTCAAAAATTACGCTTGTGCTGGTAAACCTCTTACCGCTGGAATCCATTCCTTCGGCCCAGAGCGTGTGTTGACCTGCCGCCAGCGTCCACCAGAATTCGTAGGGCGGGGACGGGAAGGTGGTTAACGGAACGTCATCCAGCCAAAGGGTCACATCGCTAAGTTGGATGGTGCTGGATGCCTGGAATTGGATGCGCTGATTCTCGGGTGGCAGACTGGTGGTGATGCGGTAGATGCTGTTCGCTGCCGGGCTGGTGATGGCGAGTGGGGCTGTATCGGCGGCTTGGGCCGGTAAGGTGAAATCGCTGAACAGGGAAATTCCCTGGGTGTGCGCCCAATTGCGGGCAGATGGGGGGAGATCGAGGACGACGATTTCGCTGCGCCGTTCGACAGGCGTGGATTCGTCGGCCAGGCGGCGGGTGGCGGTATCTATGGGGATGCGGCGGTAGGTGGTGTCGGCCAGGTGTGGTTGTGTGCCAGCGATGAACCATTCGTCGCGGGTGTAGGGGCAATCGGGGGATGGCAGCAGGCCAGAGAGGGCGCAGATGGTGAGGCGCACTAGGCCATCGGGACGCTCGAAGGCGCTGGCGGGCTGGCCGCTGAGGGCCTCGCGCAGGAATTGATGCCAGATGGGGGCTGCGCCAGTGAGACCGGTGATGTCGCGCATCGGTTCGTAGTTGGTGTTGCCGGCCCATACGCCCACGGCGAGTTCTGGCGTGTAGCCAATCGTCCAGTTGTCGTGCCAGTTGGTGGTGGTGCCGGTTTTGACGGCGGCGGGGCGGTCGAGGCGCAGGGATGAATTGTCGCCGAAGCCGAGTTGGCGGGCGTTGTTGTCGCTGAGAATATCGCTGATCAGCCAGGCCAGGCGCGCATCGAGGACGCGTGGCTGGGAAGGCGATGGGTGTTGGTAGAGGACACGCCCGGCAGGGTCGGTGATGCGCTCGATGGCGTAGGGGCTGACACGGAGGCCCTGGTTGGCGAAGGCGGCGTAGGCGGCAGTCAGTTCGATCAATTTGACATCGCCGCCGCCGAGGGCGAGTGAGAGATCGAAATCGTCGGGGTTTTGCAAGGTGGTGATGCCGAGTTTGCCGGCCAGGTTGAACAGGGCGGGCAGGCCGATGTGGTCGAGGGCAAGCACGGCGGGGATGTTGAGCGAGGAGGCCAATGCCTGACGGGCCAGCACAGGGCCGTGTTCGAGGCCGTCGTAGTTTTTGGGGATGTAGGGTTCGCCGTCGCGGGTCTGGAAGAAGGTGGTCACGTCGAGCAGCATCGTGCCGGGCGTCCAGGGCTGCACGGCTGCGGGGTCGAAGGCGGCAGCATAGACGAGTGGTTTGAGCGATGAACCGGGCTGGCGCGGGGCGAGGGCCATGTTGATCGCCCCGCCGTTTTGAGCGTCGAAATAATCGGGGCTGCCCACCAGGGCCATGATTGCGCCGGTCTGTGGGGTGAGGGCGACCAGGGCGGCGCTGTTGAGGTTGTGGCCGAAGCCCACGGGGTCATCTTTAACCTTTTTGACCTGGGTAGCAACGGCATGTTCGGCGAGGTGCTGCCAGTCGAGGTCGAGGGTGGTTTGCACGCTGAGGCCGCCGCTGGTGTAAATGGCTTCGGGCGTGAACAGCGCATCCAGTTCGTTGCGTACCATGAGGACGAAGTGCGGCGCTTCGATGGGGTAAGGTGTGCTGGCGTAGGTGAGCGGCTCGCCGGCGGCCAGGGCGTGCTGGGATTCGTCGAGATAGCCCTGTTCGAGCATCAGGCGCAGGACGACCTGCTGGCGCTTTTTGGCGGCTTGGGGATCGGTGAAGGGATTGTAGGTGGCAGGCGCTTGCGGCAAACCGGCCAGCAGGGCGCATTCGGCGGTGTCGAGGCTGCTGGCGGGTCTGGCGAAGAAGGTCTGGGCGGCGGCTTCGAGGCCGTAGGCCATGCCGCCGTAGTAGGTGTGGTTGAGATACAACGCCAGGATATCGTCTTTGCTGCGCTGGCGGGTGAGTTGGAAGGCCAGCAGGGCCTCGCGCAGTTTGCGCCGCAGGCTGATCTCGCCGCGTTCGCTGGCTTCGAGGAGGAGTGTGCGGACGACTTGCTGCGTGAGCGTGCTGCCGCCAGCGCGCACTTCGCCGCCGGTGAGGTTGATCCACAGGGCGCGCAGGATGCCGCTGACATCTATGCCGGGGTTTTGGTAGAAGTAGCGGTCTTCGGTGGCGATGGTGGCCTGCTGGCAGGCGAGGGGGATTTCGTCCAGGGCAACTGCGGTGTGGCGTCCGCTTGCGGTGGGCAGCACGTCGTAGAGCAGGCGTCCCTGGCGGTCGGTGATGCGGATGGAGGGGGGGGTGAGGCGGCTGGCGAGGGTGTCGAGGGAAGGGAGATTGTGGGTGAGCCAGCGGTAGCCCGTGAGCAGGGCCAGCAGGATCGCTGCCGCGGTAAGCGAGAGGATTTTGGCGCGTTTGCTGTGCATGAAGGGATTATACCTTTGGCTTCGGTTTGAAGAATTGCTGCAATGTCTCGTAATGGCAATAAACTGTGGTAAAATTTGCCCCGCTCAATCCCTGGGGCTTCGTCTAGTGGTAGGACAGCAGACTCTGGATCTGTATGCCGGGGTTCGAATCCCTGAGCCCCAGCCTGAAATAAGCATAGCTCCTGAAACAAGCGAAGGAGCGAAACTGCATCGCCCCATCAACGGGCTAAAACACGCAACCCCGCGGGTAAGCCCTGTGGGGTTGTGTGTTTTTCTCAGGCGATTATGGGTACAGAACCACCGTTGAACGGTATGGGAGCTGATCAGCTATCCCTTGCCAGCATAGGGGGCAGCAAGGCAGGGATTGGGATGGGGGTGAAGATGAATGTACTGGGGAAAAAATTTATGCTAACATCAAGTTTCCGAACACATTTCTGGAGATGATAGGATTGGGATGGAAGAAATACCTGTACCAGCGAATACAGTCATGGTGATGCTTATCACAAACCGACAAGCTACCGAGGATGCTACCCGCGCACTGCTTGCGAACATCGCCAGTTGCCAGATAGCCTCCCACGAGCAAGCCAGCCAGAACAAGATGGAAGACATCATTCTGCCAGCCTTGCAATTAATTCTGGTGGATTTTTCTGCGGGGCAGGCGTGTTTTCCGAACGAGGGCTTGAAAGCTATCTGCCACGGTGACATTTTTCCCGGTGTCCCTATCCTTGCGTTGATCGATCACCTCGATCAGCGCAGCCAGGTGGCGGCGTTGGGCCTGACCGATTACCTGCTGCTGCCCTGCGACCCGGCCCTCGATGCCGCCCGCATCCGCAATCTGTTGCGGCTGCACCAGGAATGTACCAACCTGCGCAACGACCTCCAGGCTGCCATCACGCAAGATGCCTTCATTGGCCTGATCGCCCGCATCATCACCGAAGAATTGAGCGCGGAATCCATCGCCATGCGCACGGTGGAGCAGATGCTCCAGTTTTTGCATGCCGCTTCGGGGGTGGTGTGGCTGTTACAACCCGATCAACGCACCTTGCATCTGGCGGTTTCGCTGACTTCAAGTTTCGACTTCAACCCCACACCCGATATCCCCTTGGGTCAGGGGCTGATCGGTTGGGCCGCGGCGCATCGCCAAAGCGTGTGCATTATGGGCAGTGAGGCCATTCACGATGCGCGTTTTGACCTGGTGCTGGATAACTGCCTGACGAAAAAGGATAAATCATTCCTGATTGTGCCGCTGCACCATCATCGTCAGATTATCGGTGTGATGGCGATCTGCGCTTCGTCCAAAATTCTGTTCAGCGAACGCGAAATCTCATTGAGCGAAAGCATCGCCGACCTGGCCGCGGCGACGATGGTCAACGCCCGCCTGGTGACGGCCCTGCGCGAAAACATCGCCCAGCAACACGCCCTCTACGAAATGAGCCAGCAAGTGGCCGAGAAGCTGGATTTGCAAACCACCCTCGACCGCGCCCTGCAATGGTTCAACCGCCTGTGCGAAACCGAATTTGGCATCCTGTGGGCCAGCGAAACCAACGACGATTGGCTGCACCCGTTGGCGCATCTGGGTATCTCGCTCGATAGGGTGCAATGGTCGGGCTGCGAGCGCACTTGCGCACCCTTCTCGGAGACCTTCCGCACCGGGCGGACCACCATTTACAATCACCTGGACACACAAGGTGATTTTGCACAGAAGATCAGCCAGCATTTGCAGGTGCGCGCCGAAAATATGATCGTCATCCCCATGCGGGCGCACGGCGAAATCACCGGGTTCTTTACGCTGATCAACAAGGTGGGCGCTGGTTTCACCCCCGAAGACGCCACGCTGCTCGCTACTGCTGGCGAGATGATCGGCATTGCCGTGGGCAACGCGCAGACACACGCCCGGCTGCTGGCCTTGATCGCCGAACGCGATGCGTTGGCGCGCCAGGTCATCCACACCGAACGCCTGGCAACGGTGGGACGCCTGACGGCCAGCCTGTCGCACGAGATCAACAATCCCATGCAGGCCATTCGCGGCGCGCTGACCCTGGCCCTCGAAGACATCCACGATACCGAGGAAGTGATCACCTTCTTGCAGATGAGCCTGAATGAAACCGACCGCGTGGTAGACCTGGTCAGCCGCATGAGGCAAATTTACCGCCCGCAGCAAGACGAGCCTGAAATTCTGCACGTCAACGAAGTGCTGCAAGAGACGATCCGCATGGCCAGCAAGGAACTGCACCGCCAGGATGTGACGCTGGATGTCCACCTGACCGACGAACCCACCCTGCTGCGCAGTATTCGCAACCAGTTGCACCTTATTTTTCTCAGTTTGCTGCTCAATTTTGCCGACAGCCTGGGGCAACTAGAAGGTGGCAGCCTGGGAATCAACTCGGAAATGATCGAAAATGCCATCACCGTTACCTTCACCACCACCAATCGCATCCTATCTGAAACATCGTGGCTGCGCACCTTTCAGACCGGCATCCCCTACAAAGAGACCAACACCAGCTTCAGTTCATCAATCAGCCATGATATTCTCATCGCCCACCAGGCGCAGGTCGAAATCTGCTATGCCGAGGGCGAGGTGATTGCCCTGGTAATCCGCTTTCCACGATACCACACCGCCCCATGAATGCCAGAACACCGCGAATTTTGATCGTAGACGACGAGCCGAATATCCGCCACGTGCTGGAGCGCACCCTGCACAACCAGGGCTATCTGCTCGACCTGGCAGCCAGCGGCGAAGAAGCCCTGCGCCAACTGCCCCAACAAAGCTACGACCTGATCCTGCTCGATTTGCGCATGCAAGATGTGGGCGGCGTGCAGGTCTTGCGCGAAGCGCGCCGCCTCGACCCGGCCGTGATCGTCATCATCCTGACGGCGCACGGCTCACTGGAAAGCGCCGTAGATGCGCTGCGCCTGGGGGCCTTCGACTATCTCTTCAAACCGGCGGCTCCGGCGGCCATCCGGGCGCGCGTCAAAGAAGGTTTAGAGCAGCGCCAGCGCGCCCTGCAACGCGAGGCGCTGCTCAGCCAGATAGACACGCTCAAACAATTGCTCCTGCAAATAGACCAGAGCGACGCCCAGGCTGCCCCCGCGCCAGCCGAACGGCGCTTTCTGCGCCACGGCCTGTTGACGATGGATTTGCATCATCGCCACGCCAATTTTGCCGGGCGCGAGGTCGAACTGACCACCACCGAGTTCGACCTGCTGGCGTGCCTGGTCAGCGCCGCGCCCGAACCGGTTTCGGCGCGTGTTCTTTTGATGAACGCCCTGGGCTACGAAAGCGAAGAAGCCGAAGCGCGCGAAATCATCAAGTGGCACATTTACCAACTGCGCCAGAAGATCGAACCCGACCCGGCCAAACCGGCGTGTATCAAGACGGTGCGCTACAAGGGCTATTTATGGAGTGGGGGATAACCGGCCCAACCTTTGCCAACCTTCGCTTACCTGAAAACGGTTTTGCGCGTGCTATAAACGGAGTGTCGGTTCACCCCCCTCACCCCGGAACACGCGATGCAACCCAAAAACATCCTGATCGTTGACGACGAAATCTCCATCCTCGAAGTGCTGAAGAGCAGCCTGCGCAAACTCGGCCAGGAATACTGCGTCGAGACCGTCACCGATGGCTACAAGGCGCTCGAAAAGCTCAACCAGCAGCATTACGACCTGGTCGTCACCGATTACAAAATGGTGGGGATGAATGGCATCGAACTGCTCGAAGCCGTGCAAAGCATCCGCCCGACGGCGCGCGTGATCTTGATGACCGCCTACGGCAGCGAATCGCTGGAAGATGAAGCCCGGCGGCTGCACGCACACGATTTTCTCCACAAACCACTGGAAATCAACGCCTTCCGGCGCATCGTGCAAGAATCGTTGGCCGATGTGGCCATCAACCGGCCCGGTTTGCTGATCTTATCGGATAACCGCTATCGCCAACTCAGCAAAGCGCTCGAAAAGCTGCAAGGCGATGTGGGGGCGCGCTGCACGTTTTTGGTGGATGCCAGCGGTCAACTCATCGTGCGCACTGGCGATATTCAGGATTTTCCCATCGAGGCAATTGCCTCGCTGCTCGGCGGCGGCATCGCCACGCTGACCGAGGCCGGGCGCGCCCTCGATGGCGACGAAGACGCCGTCAACCTGGCCTACCGCGAGGGCAAGGGGGTCAACCTGTATGCGGTCAATATCGGGCGGCAATTGTTGATGATCCTGATCATCGAACAAAACCCATACAGCAGCAAACTGGGTTCGGTGTGGTATTACGCCCAGCACGTCGCCAAAGAACTGGTGCAGATGTTGGGCAAAGACGATCCGGCCGATGCCGCCAACGTGCTGGGCCAGGAGACGATCAGCGAGTTCGACAGCGAATTTGACAAACTGCTCGGCACAGACGAACCCCCTGCTGGAAAACACACGGCCACCCCGCCCGCTAAACCCACCCCCCAACCACTTCGGGCGGCACAGCCAACCGCACAACAGCCAGGCAATACGCCGGCTCCGGTTTCTGCGTCAGCCGCCAAACCCACCCCCGTCAGAGAAGTCAAACCCCAGCTTTTCAGCTACGAAGAAGCCATCAAGCGCGGCCTGATCGCCGCGGACGTGACCCAATCTCGCCAACCTGGCGCGGAGAACTAACATGATTCGACAAGGCGCTGTGCAATTACGAAGTGGTCTGACCATTTCATCCCGGCAGGCCGATGCCATCACCGATGTGTTGAGCCACCTGATGCAAAGCATTCCGGCCCGCTTTACCCTGGTGAGCGATATTACCGGCCAGGTGGTGGGCGCCATGGGTGACTATAACCACGCCAACCTGCTGGCGATCAGTTCCCTGGTCGTCGGCGACCTGGCCGCCAGCCAGGAGATTGCCCGACTGACCGGCGAATATCACGACCAGCAAATTGTCTTGCGCGAAGGCAAGAAAGCCCGCACGCTGATCGCCGAGGCAGGCGATAACCTGGTCATCTTTGTGCAGGTGTCCAATGAAGTGCCGCTCGGGTGGGCGCGGGTGGGTGTGCTGCAGGCCACCCAAAAGCTAACCGAAATTACCCGGCAACCGCCCACCCCCAACGCAGAAGAGAACGCCCAGGAATACCTCGGCCTGGCGATGGGTGGGCAGCTCGCCAC
>CAZSFD010000088.1:0-21731 GCA_964606085.1 uncultured Anaerolineaceae bacterium | reverse complement strand
CATCGTACCCACGTTCATGTGGGGCTTGGAACGATCAAATTTTTGCTTGGCCATAAATTCTCCTCAAGATTCCCGTGAAATCTGTTATCGGTTTAAGATTACTTTCGCCACATTCTCGGGAACCCGAGCATAGTGGTCAAATTCCATGGTAAAAACACCGCGTCCCTGGGTTGCCGAACGCAAATCAGTGGCATAACCAAACATTTCTGCCAGCGGCACCATCGCTCGCGCCGCCTGGGCGTTGCCCGGTCGTGCTTCCATACCTTGAATTTCGCCACGCCGTCCGCTCAATTGGCCGAGAATGTCGCCCAGGTATTCCTCTGGAACAAGGACTTCTACCTTCATA
Source organism: uncultured Anaerolineaceae bacterium (assembly GCA_964606085.1). Classification (GTDB taxonomy): domain Bacteria; phylum Chloroflexota; class Anaerolineae; order Anaerolineales; family UBA4823; genus CAIQJJ01. The sequence continues at coordinate 21,385 of CAZSFD010000088.1, read as the reverse complement.
ATCGGCTCTTGCAAAATGGGAGCAGCGCGTTGGATACCTTCTTTGAAGCCCATCGCTGCCGCCGTTTTGAAGGCCATCTCGTTTGAGTCCACTTCGTGGTAGGAGCCATCATAAAGAACAACTTTGACATCGGTCACGGGGTATCCAGCCAAAACACCAGCTTCAGCCGCCTCGCGGACACCCTTTTCGATGGCATTGAAATACTCTTTGGGGATAGCGCCACCGATAATTTCATTTTCATACACAATACCTGAGCCAGGATCGCCCGGCTCAATCCGGAAAACCACATGACCATATTGCCCTCGGCCACCGCTTTGTTTGACATGGCGGTAATCCACTTTATCGAGCGCACGAGTAATGGATTCGCGATAAGAAACATGCGGTTTGCCAACCCGGGCCTGCACTTTGAATTCCCGCAACATGCGATCGACCAGGATTTCGAGGTGCAATTCGCCCATGCCAGAAATAACCGTTTGGCCGGTTTCCGTGTTGGCATGAACGCGAAAAGTAGGGTCTTCCTCAGAAAGTTTGCGTAACGCCTCACCCATTTTGTCTTGATCAGCGACCGTCTTTGGTTCAACAGCCACGGAGATCACGGGTTCAGGGAAGGTAATGTTTTCAAGGATCACCGGATTGCCAGAGTCACAGAGCGTATCCCCGGTAAACGTTTCTTTCAAACCGAGGACGGCGCCAATATCACCCGCTAACACTTCTTCCACATCATCGCGGCGGTCGGCGTACATGCGGATAAGGCGGCCAATGCGCTCGCGGCGGTCTTTGCCCGGGTTATAAGCCATGGCAGCCTGGGTCACCTTGCCTGAATAAACCCGGAAGTATGCCAGGCGGCCGACATAAGGATCGGTTACGATTTTAAAGACCAGGGCGCTCATCGGAGCATCATCCATCGCGGGACGCTCCACTTCTTCAGATGTTTTGGGGTGTATCCCCTTAACCGCTGGAATATCGGACGGGGAAGGCAAATAATCAATAACTGCGTCCAGCACCGGTTGAACACCCTTATTGCGCAAAGAACTGCCACAAAACATCGGATTGATTTTGCCAGCAATTACGGCGCGCCGCAGGGCAATCTTCAATTCATCGAGGGAAATTTCTTCGCCTTCGAGATACTTCAAGGTTAATTCGTCGTCGGTCTCGGCGATTTTTTCGACCAGCACCGCCCGCCAAGCAGCAACGTTCGAGCACAAATCAACGGGGATTTCCATGTCAACTGGCTCACGGCCCAGGTCATCTTCCCAGATAATCGCCCGCTGAGTAAGTAAATCTACAACACCTTTGAAAGCAGCCTCGCTGCCAATGGGCAATTGCATCGCCACGGGATTAGCGCCCAGGCGGTTGCGAACCGATTCAATCGTGCGTTCAAATGATGCGCCCACACGATCCATCTTGTTGACAAAGCAAATCCGCGGCACACCATACCGATCAGCTTGCCGCCAAACGGTTTCGCTCTGCGGCTCAACGCCTTGAACAGCGTCGAAAACCACCACACCGCCATCCAACACACGCAAAGAACGCTGTACTTCGGCAGTGAAATCAATATGGCCGGGTGTATCAATGACGTTGATTTGATACCCTTTCCATTCGCAACTGACCGCGGCTGAAACAATGGTGATGCCGCGTTCGCGTTCCTGTTCCATCCAGTCCGTCACCGTAGTACCGTCATCAACAGAACCGATGCGGTGTGTCTTACCGGTATAAAACAGGACACGCTCAGTGGTGGTGGTTTTCCCGGCGTCTATGTGGGCAATAATGCCGATGTTGCGGTATTTCTCTAAAGGGTACTGGCGAGGCATCGGTTTCTCTCTCTTTAGACACATGAGAGACCGCCCCGAATGGGGCGGTCACACCACCAATCTATCCATGAAATGAACGAAATTTACGCGCGATAGTGAGAAAAAGCGCGGTTTGCTTCGGCCATCTTGTGAACTTCTTCGCGCTTACGGATAGCAGCACCCTGGTTATTGGCCGCATCCATAAATTCGGCGGCCAATTTCTCAGAAAAGGTTTTTCCTGAGCGAGATTTGGCTGCGGAAATCAGCCAACGAGTGGCCAAAGCAAAACGGCGGAAAGCAGGCACTTCCATCGGCACCTGGTATGTGGCGCCACCCACGCGACGCGGGCGGACTTCCATCACCGGCCCGACGTTTTTCAACGCCTGCTCGAAAACTTCAACAGGATTGCGCTTGGTGCGCTCTTCGATCATTTCAAACGCATCATAAATCAGGCCTGCCGCCAGGCTTTTTTTGCCGTCGCGCAGGATGCGATTGATAAAAGATTGCACATGCACACTATTGTAGCGAGCATCCGGGATGATTTCGCGCTTTTCTGGTTTACTACGTCGAGACATTCGACTACTCCATCATAATCAAAACAAAAAATTGACAATCTTAATCGCCTGCAATCGGCATCAGGAGATCGCCATCGGTCAACAGGCAGTTTACTTCTTAGGCGTTTTCGAACCGTATTTAGAGCGACCTTGCTTGCGATTATTCACACCGGTCGTATCCAGGGTACCGCGAACGATGTGATAGCGCACGCCGGGCAAGTCGCGCACACGGCCACCGCGCACCAAGACCACCGAGTGTTCCTGCAACGAGTGACCCTCGCCAGGAATATAAGCGGTGACTTCGACACCATTGGTCAGGCGCACACGGGCAACTTTACGCAAAGCCGAGTTAGGCTTCTTGGGGGTTTGCGTACGCACTACCGTGCAAACGCCACGCTTTTGGGGGGCGCCTTTGGCCTGGCGGGTGCGACGTTGCTTCATCGAATTCAATGTGTACAGCAGCGCAGGGGCTTTACTCTTGGTTTTCTTGGACTGGCGTCCTTTACGAACAAGTTGACTGATTGTGGGCACACTTGCCTCCAAAACTAGAACAAATCTTCCGAAATTCGGTTGTGTCTATCCATCAAGGGAGGCCATCTACACTGCTCGATGGCCTCACTTGAATTGTTTGCTATAAATTGAGGTGTTTTGAACACCTATGGTTCTTAGGGCAACGGAGGGCGATTTTACCATGCGCATTAAGGTGAGTCAAGAAATTGGGAAAGCGATTTTCAAAAATCTCCTCCCATAAATTGTTCGGCCAAATGACAGGCCACCCAATGGTCCGGGTGCAGTTCGCGTAAAGCCGGCTGATCTTGTTTACAGCGATCTTGTGCAAATGTGCAACGTGGGTGAAAACGACAGCCAGGCGGCGGATTGATTGGATTGGGAATCTCGCCCTCTGGCATGGCCTGTGTGCGCCGCTGGCAGGGATTCGGCACCGGGACAGCCGCCAGTAGCGCCTGAGTATAAGGGTGCATGGGGTGTGCGTAGATTTGGCGCAACTCGCCAATTTCCGCAAATTGTCCCAAATAAAGAATGCCTATTCGATCACAGATATATTTCGCGGTTGCCAAATCATGCGTGATAAACAGATAGGTCAAATTCAACTCATCTTTGAGCTGAATCATTAAATCCAGCAACAAGGCCCGCACCGAAACATCGGCCATGGCGATGGGTTCATCGGCCAGGATCAAATCGGGGTGTGTCACCAATGCGCGTGCAATCACCACTCGCTGACGTTGCCCCCCCGAAATTTGGTGGGGGAATTTGTTGAAGTAGAATTTTGGCGGGGTCAAGCCCACTTTATCCATCATCGTCAAAGCAATGTCGCGATGTTCCTTCGATTTCTCGGGGAAATGGATTTTCAGGCCCTGCATGACGGCTTCACCGAGGGAAAGGCGCGGATTGAGAGATGCCATTGGATCCTGGTAAATTACCTGCATGCGGCGGCGTAAGCGGCGTAGCGCTTCTGGCTGTAAGGATTTCAGGTTTATTCCATCAAAAAGGATATCCCCTTCGGTAGGGGTCTCCATACCAATTGCCAGTCGCCCGATGGTGGTCTTACCGCTACCACTTTCTCCTGCCAGCCCAAATGCTTCGCCGCGCCGGATGGTAAACGAGACGCCATCTACAGCACGCACATAATCGGTACGCCCAACGGCCAACTGCTCCAGTAAGCTTTTTTGCACCGGGAACCATTTCTTCAAGTGGGAGATTTCCACCAGATTTTGTGAGTCCATTTTCGTATACATATCAGACATGATCATTTCCTGGTTAAGGGTGCGCTTGATACAGCCAACATTTAACCCAACGACGAGGCTGCGCCTCCTGAAAATCAGGTTCATGGGTTGTGCAGGCTGGCATGGCGCGTGGACAGCGCGGGTGGAAACGACAACCCGACGGTGGGCGAGTCAGGTTAGGCGGTTCTCCGGCCATCTTGTAGAGTTCACGGGTGTCATCCAGCTTGACGCTAGGCACAGATTGCAACAATCCCTGGGTGTAAGGGTGCTGGGGATCATCAAAAACTTGAGCGATGGGGCCAAGTTCTACCAGATGACCCGCATACATCACCGCAATGCGATCAGCCAGTTCAGCCACAAGAGCGATGTTGTGAGTGATCGCCAGCAGCGACACGCCAAAATCTTGACGGATTTTCTTAAATTCATCCACCAGCTTGGCTTCGACGATGACATCCAGCGAGGTGGTGGCTTCGTCGGCAATGATCAGGTTCGCATTCAGTACCAGACCCAAGCCAATCATCACGCGTTGGCGCATCCCACCCGATAATTGGTGAGGGTAGGCGCTCAAACGGCGCTCCTGAATGCCCAGACGCTCAATCAAGGAACGCACCCGTTCCAGCGCTTTCTCTTTGGCGGTACGGGGTTCGTGAACCTGAATGGCTTCGACCAAATGCTGGTCAACACGTTGGACGGGATTCAGCGAAGTCATCGGGTCTTGAAAGATCATGCTGACCTTGCGACCGCGAAAATCGCGCAGGCGATTCTCGTCGAAGGTCATGATATTTTCACCATCAAAGATAATTTGGCCGCTGCTGATTTTCGACGGAGGGGCAACCATGCGCATCAGGGCCTTGCCCAGCGTGCTTTTGCCGCAACCACTTTCGCCTACCAGGCCCAGGATTTCGCCGCGTTGAATGTCGAAAGAAATATGATCGACTGCACTGACCGGGCCGAGGCGGGTTTGATAAGTGACGGATAAATCGCGAATTTGGACGAGGGGAGCATCGCTCATGGCTACAACTCCGCCAGACGAGGATTGAGAATCTCGGCCAGACTCTCGCCCAACATGCTGAACGACAATGTCACCAGGCTGACCATCAGGCCAGGAAAAGTGATCAACCACCAGGCACGCCGCAGGTAATCTTGTCCGCGCGCCAAATCAATCCCCCAATCAGGTATATCGGGTGGCAGCCCCAGACCAAGGAAGCTCAGACCCGCCTCGGTCAAGATGGCATCGGCCACGTTGACAGAGAAGATGATCACCACCGAGGGGATTACATTGGGGAAGATATAACGCCACAAAATGGTGAATGGCGTTGCCCCCAGGCTGCGAGCCGCATCCACATATAACTCCTGTTTCACCGAAAGCGTCTGACCGCGCACAATACGATAATAGGTCGGCACGTAAAGCACAGCAATGGCGATGATGATATTCATCAGGCCTGGCCCTAGCACGGCGGCGATGGCAATTGCCAGAATCAACCCGGGGAATGAGTACAAACTATCCATAATGAGGGTCAGCACCCGATCCAACCCACCGCTGACAAACCCGGCGATCAACCCCAGTGGTACGCCAATCAGAAAGGCCACAATGGCCGAAGTGAGGCCCACGATAATGGCAATGCGTGTGCCCCAAATGATGCGGCTGAACACATCCTGACCGATCTGGTTGGTTCCAAAGATAAAACCCGTATTGCGCTCCCCACCGAGCGAACCGACAATCACCAAAGCATCTTGATGATCCAGGCTTTCACCCAATTCTTCATCGGAAGCCACAAAGCCATCTATTTTGCCTGACTGTAAGTCGGCCAGACCGGTAGCGATGTCATCATAGCGCCGGGCACGCGGTTGGTAACGCACGTTTTGCCCCTGCGCTTCGGCGTCGGCGTTGAGGGTGTCCAGGGCTTCGCGCAGGGCCTGGCTGGCGGGGCTGCCAACGATAAAGCCGATATTGTTTTTATTGGTGGCAATTTCTGGCAGTGCTTGAACGCCGCTTTCCTTTTGCACGATCAAAACATATCCCAATGGTACTTCGCCCGGGGCTAATAAAGATGGCCCAACTTCCACCTTGGGATCATACGGAGCGAACCACTGCGGAAAGATGCCCACAATGACAATCAACAACAGCATGATGGCGCTGATGACGACAAACCACCAATCGCCGCCATACCATTTGCGCGCCAACAACATACGCCGGACGAAGCCGACGCGGTCGAGTTCGAGCTGCCAATCGGGCACACTTTGGGGGGTAGGAGTTTTTTCGGTTTCTTCCATGAGGTTCAATAACGAATGCGAGGGTCTACGAATGCATACAACATATCCATCAACAGTGTGATCAGCCCCACGAAAATGGCAAAGACGCCGATGGTGGCCTGCACGGCGGTGTAATCGCGCAGTTCAATGCGCTCGACCAGGTAACGCCCCATGCCCGGCCAGGAAAAAGTCGTTTCGGTCAACACCGCCCCGGCCAGCAGGATGGCAAATTGCAGGCCGATCAGGGTCATGATGGGAATAAAAGTGTTGCGCAAGGCATGGCGATATACCAGAGTCCGTTCAGGGATGCCGCGCGCACGTCCGGCGGTGATAAAGTCTGATTGCAAGGACTCGATCATGTTCACGCGTGTCAGGCGAATAAACACGCCGCACAACGCCAGGCCCAATGTGACCGATGGCATGATCAGGTGCGCCAGAGCCGACTGGAGGGCAGGCCAGTTGCGAGTTAATATCGCATCAAACACGTAAAAGTTCGTGGGCGATTCAAACGTCAGCATAATCAACGAATCCATCCGGCCAGCCAGCGGCAGGAGGTTCATGCGTACCGAAAAGATGATTTGGAAAAGCAACCCCATAAAGAAAATTGGGATTGAGTAAATGACAATCGAAAATAAACGGATACTATAATCGGCGGGCTTTTTCCGATGACGTGCCGCCAACGCCCCCAGGAGAATGCCAATCAGGGCCGTCAGCGCCATGGCCGGCACGGTTAATTCAATCGTGGCGGGCAGGCGTTCGGCCAGTTCATCGCGGATAGGACGCTCACCCTGGGTTAGCGCCGTTCCAAAATCGAGGGTGATCATTCGCCATAAAAAATCAACGTATTGCACATAGACGGGGCGATTCAGCCCCAGCCGTTCGCGAATCTGTTCAGCCTGTTCCTCGCTGACGCGTGGGCCAAGCTGCGAACGGATCGGGTCGCCAGGCAAGATGCGCATCACGAAAAAGACCATCGTGATCAGAATCAACACCATGGGGATCGTCAACAACAAACGCGTGATCAAGAAACTGCGCAAAGAAGCAGACATGCGCTGACTCCAAGAACACACCGGGGCGGAGGCCTGGCCTCCGCCCCGGTGATCACTAAAATGAACGAGGGAACTACTCGCCGCCGACCATGTAGGTGTGATTGAACACCAGGTAGCGCAGGGCAGGGGCGTTGATGGTTTCGACCGTCAGGCCTTCCACGGTTTGCAGGCGGACGGCTTCGACGGGGCCAACGGTGCGCCAGGCGATGTCAATCTCGCCTTTTTCGACCGCGTTTGCCATGGTGGTGGGATCGGCAAAGTACTTGATGATGACGGTCTTGATGACGGGTTTGTCATCGCCAAAGTATTCGGGATTGGCTTCCAACACCATCTGTTCGCCGGGGACGTGCGAAATCATGCGATAGGGGCCAATGCCATCCAGCGTTGCGGGGAATTGCACGATGGCGTCTTTGGTGAAAGTCTTGGGGTTGACCGGTACGAAGGGGGCCGCGGCCGCCAGGGTCGGGAAGAAGCCGAAGGGAGCCTTGAGATGGTAAGCCACAGTCAGGTCATCCACCGCTTCAACGCTCTCGACGTAGGACTGCACCAGGCCAGAGACCTGACCCTCGAGCGAGAAACGCTCCCAGGCGTACACAAAATCTGCCGCGGTGAGCGGGGTGCCATCGGCGTATTTCACGCCTTCGCGCAGCTTGAAGGTGTAAACCTTACCATCCTCACTGACGGTGGGGAAATCAGCCGCTACACCAGGAACAAGTTCTGATGTGCCGGGGGTGTATTTCAAGAGGGGAACACCGGTGTTTTTGAGTATTTCCCAATCGTGGGTAGCATAGGCGTCATTGGCATCCAGGCTGTTGACTTCGTCGGTCGTGCCGATGATGATCGTGTCGGTGCTGCCCGAAGCGGGGACGGCCTCTGCACCAAAGCTCAAGATGTTGTAGTTGAATTCAAATGGTGGGCCGATCTTGACGTTTTCGACGCCCTTGCGATAGGTGACAAACTCCGGTTCCCAGAACAGCGGGATGGTGGGGATGTCATCCGCATACAACTCGCCGATCTGCTTGTACAGGTCTGCGCGCACGGCCGGATCGGCAGAGGAGGCTGCTTTCAAGAGCAGGTCGTCCATTTCGGGGTTGCAGTAGTTGACGCCGTTATCGGGGGATGCCAGGCAGGATGAGAAGGGGGTCAGCCAGTTTTCGGGATCAGCGAAATCGGGGAACCAACCCAGGATAAACACGGGCAGTTTGCCAGCCACGAAGCTATCCACATATTCGGCCCAGTTCTGGCTGACAAGTTCGACTTTGATCAGGCCGGTCTCTTCGAGTTGTTCCTTGATGATCTGCATGACGTCGGCGGTGGTGGTGCCGTAGTGTTCAGGCGGGTACCACAGTTCGAAGGTGAAGGGAGCGTCGGCGGTGTAGCCCAGGTCGGTCAGCAGTTTCTTGGCCATTTCCAAATCACGTGTGCCGTATTTATCGAGGAACGGCTCGGTGAAATAGGGATAGCCGGGGGGAATCATGTGATAGGCGGGGGTGTTGCGGCCTTCAAAGACGCGATCCACGATGACTTCGCGGTCAATGGCGGCGGCAAATGCCTGGCGCAGTTCTTTGTTCCACAGCGGCGCCGCTTCGGCGGGGGCTTCGGTGGCGGCTGGGGCCTCAGTGGCGGCAGGAGCTTCCGTCGCTTTGGGGGCTTCAGTGGGAACGGCGGTTGGTTCAACGGTGGCCTGGGTGCAGGCTGCCAACACCATGCTGGCAACGAGCAAAAGGCTCAACAGGACAAATAAACGATTCGATTTCATTTCTTCCTCCTAAGGAAATTTGACTGGTGGTTGGGTGGTGTGAAGAAGCTGCTGGTTCTTTTGAATGTGGTATCACCTCCTTGCAAATATGTCAGACATAGCCGGTTATTATACGTCGGGGATAAGGGTTGTCAACCATACGGCAGTAGGGTTTTAAGGCTCAGTCAGGAGATATGGGTTGGTAACGCGTTCACGACCAACCGTTGTGACACTGCCATGCCCTGAAAACAAACGGACTTGATCGGGTAAGCTCATAATTTGGGCACGGATGCTTTCGATCAGCGTATCGTGATCGCCGCCAGGAAGGTCGGTGCGGCCAATGCTGCCGAGGAAAATTACATCACCCACAAAGGCCAACGCATCAATGGGGCAATAAAATAACACATGACCGCGCGTATGCCCAGGGCAATGCCGCACCTGGATGAGATTATTCCCTAAGTACAGCGTTTGCCCGTGCGCCAGATCGAAGGTTGGTTCGGGGCCGGGGTCAATATCCAGGCCAAAGAGCGGTGCGCCGCCACTGGCCCGCCAGAGGGGATAATCGGCCGGGTGGAGGGCCACGGTGGGCGGCGTTTTCAAGCCATCGGCCACGCCCGCCGCGCCGCCTATGTGATCGAAATGGGCGTGCGTGTACCAGATGTGAGCGATGCGCCAACTGCGCCGCGCCGCCTCCGCCAGGATGAGATGTCCATCCCAGGCGGGATCAATCACCGCGGCTTCGTGGGTGGCCGGGTCTGCCAGGAGATAAGCATTGGTCTGAAGCGGGCCGAGGGTAAGTGGAACAATTTCGAGCATTGCTCAAGCCTTTCGCAAAGGTGGAACGACCAACAAAACCAGCCCCATCACGGCTGCCGCCCCGCCCAGCCATCGCACGAGGCCGACATCCAGGCCGAAGAAAGTGATGGTTTCGATTGCAAACAAGGGGGCAGCAAGCAGAAACTCATCATCCAGCTCGCCAGTGGGTGTGTACCAGCGCAAGTTGACCGGTGCTACGCCCGAAGCAGGCGCAACACGCCGGGCAGTCACCTGCCAGTGTATTCGTAGGGAATGATTAAGGGGTAAACGTTGAATCTGCGTGACCGCAGGATAGATTGCGAAGCCAGGTAATTCGAGGCCAGCTTCAATCAGCACGGTCTTACCAACCTCACCCGCTGCATCAGATGATACCGTAAGCACAACCATGCCGCTTTGGCCCAAGCGCAGAGATACCGGGGTTTGCAAGGTAAGCATCAGGCCAGGTTGCGTGCTGCTGGCACGGGCAGGAGGCCAGGAAGCCACCAGGCTGGTCGCACGATACGTAACCGGCCAAAAGGCCCATCCAAACAGGCAACCACCACAAACCATGCAGGCCAATCCGAGCCATCGCCATTTCATGCAAAAATTATACCGCAGGCACATGTCAATATATCTTACAAACAGATCGAAAATTGATTTTTCTCTTGCCCCAGCAAAAAAGGCGTATAATTGAAATGTTTTGCCCATGACGAAAGTGAGTGTAACCTTATGACCTGGCACATTATGCCCCCCCTTTACACCTGGCTGGCGCTTACCAGTGTCTTCACGATCTGGTTTTGGGCGTGGAAGCCCAAGGACAAATTGACTACCCTGCTGATCCTGTTGGCCTATATCCTGTTCAACCTGTATTGCGGCCTGAACATCAACTGGGCTTTAGCAAATTATTACTTGATTGCCCTTCCATTTCTCCTGAGCCTGACGATGATCCCGCGCACCTTGCGCAAATTTCGCTACAGCACGATCCTGGGGCAACAGCCCGTTCCCTTCTGGCCGAGCAGATCGCCCCGCTCACATCAGGTAGCACTGACAGTGACCGGCATCGCCCTGGCAGGGTTGTGCTGGTTGATGTACGGCACGGCGCGTTCGTATTTTTACGGCGGCCAACCGGTGCTGATGTTCCTGCCGGTGCGCAATGGCATCTATGCAGTAGCCAACGGCGGCAACGGCCTGGACGGGTTTGGCATGAATAATTTTCTGCGCACCTGGTATGGTACGGATAAGCCAGGGGCTGATCGTTCACTCGGTTACGGGGCAGCTATTTACAAACTTAAAGCGCTTGGCAACCCAACCGAGCGCAGCGGGGCCCCCAACCCACTGACCGAGTATGCCATTTTCAACGACATTGTCTACGCGCCTTGCTTTGGGCAGGTGGTCTATGTGGAAGATGGACATCCCGATGTTCCACCCTACGCCGAACCCGAAATATCCCTGGGAAATTATCTTGTTTTACAGTGCAACCAGTTTTATGTGACGGTGGGGCATCTCAAGAAGGAAACCATTCTCTTCAAAGAGGGCGATGAAATTCGCCCGCCGATGCAGATCGCCCGCGTGGGTAATTCGGGCTATCCGGCCATCCCACATCTGCACGTGCATGTGACCACCAATGGCTGGCAGGGCGGCGACCCGGTGCCGATCTTGTTTGATGGCTGGCTGGCGGTCAACCAATTTCCGGTGCGCAATAAATTCTTTATCCCCTGACGGTGCAACCTTGCGCACAGGTTGACGTATGTAAGAACATCGGAGGTATAAACGATGGAAAACACGCAAAAACGAACCCCCTGGTTTCTCTGGCCCTTTGTGGCCCTATTCGATCTGGTAACGTGGATTGTTTCACTCACCGGGCGCATGGCTGCCATTTTGATTGGCCTGGTCTTGACCATCGTGGGTTTAATCCTCACGGTGCTGGTCATCACGGCCCCCATCGGGCTGCCGCTGCTGGTGCTGGGCATCTTGCTGATGGTGCGCGGGCTGTGGTGAGTGGAAAACCGACTCCAAAAAGGCCGCAGGCGGTAACCGCCTGCGGCCTTTTTGTATCGCCAACCACTATGCCAAACTATTTCAACATCGGCATCTTGATGCCATGCCGGCGGGCGGCGGCAATGGCCTCATCATACCCGGCATCGGCGTGGCGAACGATGCCCATACCAGGATCGCTGGTGAGGACGCGTGCGATGCGCCGGGCCGCCTCGGGCGTGCCATCGGCCACGATCACCTGCCCGGCGTGCTGGCTGTAACCGATGCCCACCCCCCCGCCATGATGGAACGACACCCAGGTGGCCCCACCCACGGCGTTGACCAGGGCGTTGAGGATGGCCCAATCGCTGATCGCATCGGAGCCATCTTGCATGGCCTCGGTTTCGCGGTTGGGCGAGGCCACCGAGCCGCAGTCAAGGTGGTCGCGCCCGATGACGATCGGGGCGCTGACGATGCCTTGCGCCACCAGTTCGTTGAATTTCAGCCCGGCCCTGGCACGCTCGCCGTAACCCAGCCAGCAGATGCGCGCCGGAAGACCCTGGAAAGGCACTTTTTCACGGGCCATCGTTAGCCAGCGCCGCAGGTGGGCATCTTCGGGGAAGAGTTCCAGCACGGCTTCGTCGGTGCGGTAGATGTCTTCGGGGTCTCCAGAAAGCGCCACCCAGCGGAAGGGGCCTTTGCCCTGGCAGAACAGCGGGCGGATGTAGGCGGGGACAAAGCCGGGAAAGGCAAAGGCCTCCTTCACGCCATAATCGAAGGCGCGCTGGCGCAGGTTGTTGCCGTAATCGAAGACTTCGGCGCCGCGGCGTTGGAAGGCCAGCATGGCCTGCACGTGGCGGGCCATGGCCGCATTCGAGCGGTCGGCATATTTGGCGGGGTCGTTGCGGCGCAGCAGGTCGGCTTCGGCCACGCCCATGCCAGTGGGGATGTACATCAGCACATCGTGGGCGGGGGTTTGATCGGTGACCACGTCGGGGGTGATGCCGCGGGCGACCAGTTCGGGGTAGATGTCGGCGGCGTTGGCGATGAGGGCGATGGATTTTGGTTCGCCGCGGGCGGTGGATTCCTCGACCAGCGTCATTGCCTCTTCGAGCGTGTCCACAACCACATCTACATAGCCAATTTCGCAGCGACGCCGCGCCCGGTCGGGGTCAACCTCCACCACCAGGGCCACGCCCTCGTTCATGGTCACAGCCAATGGCTGCGCCCCGCCCATGCCGCCCAAGCCGGCAGTGAGGACGAACCTGCCGCGCAGCGACGGCCAGCCCTTCTGCCGCGCCAGCGCGCCCAGCGTCTCATACGTCCCCTGCAAAATGCCCTGCGTACCGATGTAAATCCATGAGCCGGCAGTCATCTGGCCGTACATGATCAGCCCGCGGGCGGCCAAGTCGTCGAAGTGCTGCTGCGTGGCCCAATGCGGCACGAGGTTGGAGTTGGCGATCAGCACGCGTGGGGCGTCGCGGTGGGTGTGGAAGACGGCCACCGGTTTACCCGATTGGACGAGCAAGGTTTCGTCGTCTTCGAGGTCTCTGAGCGCTTCGAGGATGGCATCGAAACATGCCCAGTTGCGCGCCGCCTGGCCGCGCCCGCCATAGACAACCAAATCCTGCGGACGCTCAGCCACGGCGGGGTCGAGGTTGTTTTGGATCAGACGGTAGGCGGCTTCGGTCAGCCAGGATTTGCAGGTGAGTGTAGCGCCGCGCGGGGCGTGAATGATGCGAGACATAAGACCCTCCCATTGAAAAATTTGAACGTTGACAGGTTGCAGGTTAAAAAGTTGAAGGTTGAAAATTGAAGGTTGTAAACTTTCAACCTCCAACTTTCAACCTTCCTATCTTCAAACAAACAATTGCTAGGCTACCGGCTTACGGCCAATTTCGGCAAAAGAGATGCCACGCAGCCGCTCGACGAGTTCGGATTGAGCATCGCACCAGACCGGTTTCATCGGACATTCGTCCTCGAACAGGCAGTTGCTATGGTCGGAGACGCAGTCGTTGAGCAGGATCGGCCCGTCTATGGCCTCGACCACATCCAGCAGGCTGATCTGTGCGGGTGGGCGGGCCAGTGAAACGCCGCCATGCGCGCCGCGTGAAGTTTGTAAAAGGCCAGCGACCGATAATTGAGAAACGATCTTTGCCAAAAAGGAAGGGGGAATTTGCTTTTCCTGGGCAATCTGGCTCGTGGCGGCCCGCTGGTCGGGGCCGAGTTGTGAGAGATACATCATCGCACGTACCGCGTAATCTGCCTGCCGGGTGATCTGCATACCATCTGACTCCGTCACAAAAAGGATATTGGCTATATTTTAGAGTATTTTTGGCGAATTCGCAAGTGACAGTCGTCAGGGATTGGTAATGCCGCTTGTCAAGCTATTGATCATTTTTCTTCGCGATATTCTGCATCAATCACATCCTCATCGAGGCGGTTTTCCTGCGCATGGGCATCGCGCGCCGCGCCGGTAATCACCCCGCGCAAAGCCTGGCGATGCTCTTCGACTACCGCCGGAGGACACATCTCCACAAACATATACAGCGCAACGCCGATCACACCCAAATCGTCCACATAGGGGATGAAGGCATCCAGGGGGCTGACCATATACACCGCGCCGGCGATGGGCAGCAGTTTCAGAATTGGGCTGACGCGTTCATCACCCATCAGTCGTAACACCAGGCGGAAGTAATCTCCCATATCGCGCAAAAAATTACCCGATACGATGGATTTTTGCTTTTCTTTATCAGGCATGGCAACCTCCAAAAAAGTTAGAACCGAAAGGTTTTCTCCAGTTTCTTACAAATTTTACGAGTAGCCAATCGAGAAGTTGCACTACCCGGTCGCAGCCAGTTCGCGATAGATAAACCAGGCCCCTTTACGCGCATCTACGCTTTGCGGGGCGCGGTCGTAATACAGGTCAAACACCTGGCCCGAATGTACCCGCACACGAAAATAGAACACACCCACCCCCCACGAACCGCGCCGGGCCGCCATTGCGGCGTGCTGCGGCTGCATATTACGGGCCGCCCTGCCGCGCCGGGTGTAATCATGCCATTCGGAAAGCATTTCGTCAATTTGGTAAACGCGCTCACGCCAGCGAAACGCCTGTGGGCAAGGAGGCTTTTTTTCCAACACGGGAGGCTGGTCAAAAAACGGCTCGATGGGTTCTTCTATGAAATGGAGCGGTACGTAATCGGTCATCGCCTGGCAAATCCACGCACGAAATGACTATCCCAAACGGGCAACCGCGTCGAAGGTGGGTTTCAGCGCCGGGTAGAGCGCACGGTATTGCTGATAGTATGCTT
Organism: uncultured Anaerolineaceae bacterium; assembly: GCA_964606085.1. Classification (GTDB taxonomy): domain Bacteria; phylum Chloroflexota; class Anaerolineae; order Anaerolineales; family UBA4823; genus CAIQJJ01. The sequence continues at coordinate 6,176 of CAZSFD010000088.1, read as the reverse complement.
CGTAGATGCTGACAGCGCTGGCCTGCGGGCTGGTTTGTTCGAGTGTTTTCACGGTGGCCTGGCACGCCTCGGCAACACTGCCCCACGTTCCTGCGCCCACACCGGCCAGCAGCGCCGCGCCGTACGCCGCGCCCTCGGTGGTGTTGACGGTGACCAACTCACAATCCATCACATCGGCCAAAATCTGCCGCCACAGGGCGCTCTTGGCCCCGCCGCCCGACACGCGCACCTGGCTGATCGCCCCCAGGCCAGCCGAGCGGATCAATTCCATGCTGTCGCGCAGTCCAAAGGCCACGCCTTCCAGCACGGAACGGGTGATGTGCCCGCTGCCATGCCGCACCGTCAGGCCGACGAAAGCGCCGCGAGCCAGTGGGTCGGGGTGGGGGGTGCGTTCGCCGGTGAGGTAGGGCAGGAAGAGCAGTCCTTCGCTGCCGGCTGGCACATCGGCCGCGGGAGCGAGCAGAGCGTCATAGCCCTGACCGGGGGTGAATGTGTCGCGATACCAGCGCAGCGAACCCGCCGCCGAAAGCATCACGCCCATGAAGTGCCACATGCCCGGCACAGAATGGCAGAAAGCGTGCAGGCGGCCTTGCGGCTGCACATACGGCGCCGGCGTCGAGGCGAAGACGACGCCCGAAGTGCCCAATGTCAGCGCTACCACGCCTGATGTGACTGCGCCAACGCCCACGGCCTGGGCAGCCTGGTCGCCGCCGCCGCCCACTACGGGCGTGCCAGCCTTCAGGCCGGTCTGTTCGGCTGCGGCGGGGGTGATGACGCCAGTGACCTCGGGGCCTTCGGCGGTCTTGGGCAGCCAGGCCAGGGGGATGTCGAGTTTGCGCAAAATTTCGGGCGACCAATCGCGGGTTTGCAGGTCAAACAAGAGCATGCCGGCCCCATCGGCTTTATCTACGGCGAAACCGTCGGTGAGGCGGTAACGGATGTAATCTTTGGGCAGCAAAATATGGGCGGCTTGGGCGTAGATTTCCGGCTCGTTTTTGCGCACCCATAAAATTTTGGGGGCGGTGAAGCCGGTGAGGGCTTTGTTGCCGGTCAGAGCCAGCAAGCGATCAAAGCCTATGGTCTCGGTGATTTCATCGCACTCGGCCTGGGTACGCTGGTCGTTCCACAAGATGGCCGGGCGCAGCACAGCGCCGGCGGCGTCGAGCAGGGTCAGGCCGTGCATCTGCCCCGTCAGGCCGATAGACTGTACGGCTTCGCCCGTCACGCCAGCCTGCTGCAAGGCGGCGCGAATGCTTTTGACGGTGGCATCCCACCATTCGTAGGGGTCTTGTTCCGACCAGAGCGGTTTCGGCGTGGATATGGCGAGTTCGGTGGAAGCGCTGGCAACGACATGGCCGCGTTCATCAATCAGCAGGGCTTTGGCGCTGGTGGTTGAAACATCAATACCGAGGAAGAGAGCGGTGGAGGTCATGGCAATATCCTTTTGTTATCAGGGGTATAGGGGGTAAGCGCGATTGTACCATCACGGCTTGCGGGCGCGCAGATAAACAAATTTGATGTTCTGGCCTGGCAAGCGCGCCTGCAATACTTTGAAGCCGGCCAGGGCGACCAGGGCGGCCAATTTCTCGGCAGAGTAGTCTTTACGCCCCAACGGCGGGATGCCAAACCGCAGCGCCGTGCGCAGGATCACCGCCACGCGGTCGCGCCATTCCATACGCTGCGTGACCAGATTGGCGATCAGCAGCAAGCCGCCTGGCTTCAACACCCGGCGGCATTCGGCCAGGGTCTTTTTGGCGTCTACCACGGTGATCAGGTTGGACATGAACACGGTATCGAAACTTTCCCTGGGAAAATCGAGTTGTTCACAGTCCATTTGCAAAAACGTGACCTGCTCCAGGCGGCGCATGCGGCGCTGCGCCACGGTCAGCAAAGGCCACGAGAGGTCGGTGGCGGTCAGCGCGGTGGCTCTTTCGGCTACGAAGCGGGTGAAGAAACCCGTGCCGCAGCCGAGTTCCAATACTTTACCCAGTTTTTCTTCCTGCTCCACCGCAGCGCGCATCTGGCGCAGCACTTCATCGCCGACGGCGAAGCGCATGGCTTCGTCGTAGTCTTCGCCCTGGCGGCCATAATAATGCGCCCAGGGTTTGCGGCTGCGCAAGTGACGCTCCGCTTCCTGGGCTTGCAACAGGTCTATGTACGCCTGAGGGGTCAAATCTTGCGCCTGGATGCCGAGTTGGCTCATCAATTGCTCGACCACACGCTGCCCTTCGGCGGGGTCTTCGCCGGGCCGCAGTACGTATTCCAATTCAACAAACTGCCCCAGGTCTTCCACATCATCCAGGTGAATGCGCGTCTGGCCGACGAGGTAAAGGGTGCGGCGTTTGCGCACACGGCCGATCACGGGCAGGGTTTGGAGCAAAATGGTTTTGAGCGCTTCGGGGTCTGTGGTGGGCGCGATCATGTAATTGGATGGGCGCGGCCCGGCCTGATCGGCCCGCTGGTAGAGGATCAACTCGCCGCGCGGCGGGTCGAGCAGGCGCAATTTCAGGCGGCCTTCGTCAACGGCAAAGAAAATGTCTTCTTGCAGCAGCAGCCGACCTTCTTGATCGCTCAATTGTTGGGCAACTTGATGTAAGCGGTTGAAATCGTTGGCGCGGGCTTTGATTTCGATATTTGATGCCATAGCTTTTTGGGAAAAGAAAGGGACAAACCAGGGCGTGGATGACGAAAGGGTTTGAAATAATTGTAGCATGGACAATACAGAAGTGCCTAAGGCACGGCGGAAAAATAACTTACTCTTTTAGGCTCTGCATCCAGCACAAAAAGGTTGCTTCACCGCGAAGAACGCGAAGGGCGCGAAGAAAATTGCAACGAAACATGGGTCTTTAGCTATTGTCGTGATAACTTCCCCTTACGCCTGTTTTATGTAAAATTAATGCCGTTAAGTACCAATGGACTATTGATCATCTGGGCAAGGATTGAATCAAAAGCGTGTTACAATGCGCCATCTGAATTGCTGATGCAGGGGTTGAATGAATGGCAGAAGATTGCGAACGTAATCAAAAAATGAATAAAGCGAGGAGCAATTGTTACTCATTCTTGCGCTACCCGAAAGGATGGGGGCTGTTGATCCTTTTCTGTGGGTTGGCATTCATGGGCCTGGCAAGGACATCGCCGGTGACGGCAAATACGGCAGAGCGTATCTTGCCGCAACAAGCCACTACCTTGCCTGCCAGCATTCGTGCGCCTCAAAAAACATCAACCCCGTCAGCCACACCCACCGTTACCGCCACGCCTTCCCCCGCCACACCCGTCACGCCCTCACCCACAGCCACGCCCAACCCAACCGCCACGCCCACCGGGTTCTTGTGCAAACTCGGCATCGAGGTAGATTGTATCCATCACAAGGCACCCTTCGATCGCAGTGAAGTCCGGCGGAAGGATGGTTGTACCGCCAAACACATCACCCCCTGCATTGCCCCACATCCCCTTGAACAGTTCGTAGGAGATATCAATCTATGGTTTGGCAAGCAACTCGATTGGCTTGCCAGCACCATCCAAGATGAACTGGATACGGTTTGGATGGCAATAGAACCGGTCAGGAAAGTTTTCAGTGATCCGAATGCCTGGGCGATTTTCATCTTCGCTTATCTTTTTCTTTTTTGGTTTTTGGCTCTATGGGGGTTTCGTGAACGCATACCGGCCATTTTGAACGACCCGGAAAGACATCGCGATCGGCAGCGCTATATTCTCAATCTGCTATTCGAGATTACCCTTTTCCTATCCACACCCGTTGTAGCGCCAACAACCTGCGCGGTAAGAGCTTTATTACTGCCCGTATACCTGGTGGCTTATGGGCTGGCGGCGGTTTTGGGGATATTCTTCAGCATTCTGGCAGGTTCGTTGATAAGCTTGTTGGCTGGCGTGGGGAAAGCGGCCAAGGGGCTGGTTGCCCTGGGGAAAAAACTCTATCAAGCTGTTCGAGAAGTCTTGTACCTGGATCGCCTGCACAAACAAATCACCCACACCATCGATTCATCGGTGCAAGTTTTCACCCTGCGCAAATCTTTTTCGCACTACTTCATCGAGGATGGCTTTCTGAAGGTATCTGCGGCGCTGCAACGCAGCCAGGATGCAGCGATCACCCTATCCACCATCATTCGCGATGAAAGCCACCCCGCAGAGCAGCGCAAACAGGCGCTGGAGGGCCTGTGCAAACTGGCCGAAAATTGCCTCGATTGCTCTCCCGACACCATCGAAACCATCCAGCAAACCCTGCTCATGGTGGTGCAAGACAGCGCCCTCAAACCAGCCGTGCGCGTACACGCCGCGCGTGTGCTGACCAACCATGCCCTGCGGCCCTATGGACGCGGCAACCCCCAGATTTTCGAGGACGAGGTTATCTGCCACGCCTGGAAATCGCTGGCCATGGATTCACAGGTAGACCCACGGATACGGATCGGCGCGATTAACATGATGCGGATGCGCTTGAAGCACCCACACCGCGCCGAAAATCTGCTGTGGACGCTCTTCCTCGACGAGGTCAAGAAAACGCAGAAAGCCAATGCCGAGCTGCGCGTGCGAGCCGCCGCCCGGTTGCAGGCCAATCTGCTGCAAAATGGCAAGCATCATCACCACCACAATGACAAGATGCCCCTGGAGACCCTGCGTCAATCCACCACCTGCGAAAACTGCCGGGCGGCGGAACAATACCTGGCCGCCTTTGCCATTGGCTACACATTGAAAGCGCAGCAAAACGAAACCGGGCCGCTGCTCCTGCGCCTGGCAAAAATGCCGCAGCTTGATCGCCCGCTGCGCCTGAAAGCGCTGGCAGCCCTGCGCCGCTTCGAGCGCAAAAACGCCCTGGAAGAACTTGCCAGCCGAACGGACTGGAACAATGGCCCCAACCTGGAAATTCGCCTGATGGCCGCCCGTTGGCTGACCAGCATGGATCAAGATGCCGCGCTCAAAGCGTGGCAACCAATTGTTGAAAACGCCGACATCGCCATCGAGCAGCGCATCGCGGCGGCAGAACAGGCATTGGAAATCGGCGCAGCCTACGCCCATCAGTTCCTGCTCCAGATGGGGACACATCGCTTGGAGCGGCTGCGCCTGAAAGCGGCGCTGGCCCTGGCCAAGGCCAACTACGTTGATGAGGCGCGTTCCAGCTTGATTTTGCTGGCCAGCGAAGCCACCCTCGACCGCCAGGTGGCCCGGCAGGCGTTCCAGGCGCTCCAAACACTGCCCTGACCATCCCGGAAAGGGTCTGACTTTTGTGGCTGCAAAATCGGTTAAAATCTCTGCGACCCCCATCAGGGTCAAGGAGGTTCCTATGAACAAAAATCTCATTCGCGTGGCCTGGCTGTTGTGCGTAACCTTCACCTTCAGCCTGGCCTGTCTGAGCGGCGTCGGCGATCAGGTAGAAGGGGTGAAGCGCACCGCCGAAAGCGCCGTGGAGCAGGGCCGTGATTTTGTCGCCACGGCCCAGGCATTCGCCACCCAGGGCGTCAATATGGTTGCTACGATGCAAGCCTTCGCTACCGAGCAGGCACCATTGATCGCTACGGCCATGGCCTTCGCCACCGAACAAGGCCCCGAATTGCTGCAAACGGCCCAGGCCGCCTCGACCGCATTCGCCTTTGGCAGCACCCCCGAAGATATTCCCATTCCCCCTGCCGAACAAATCAGCGGACTGGTTTCATCGAACACCTTCATCACCTTTACCGCCCTGCTGCCCACACCCGATGTGGTGGCATTTTATGAAACACAAATGCCCCTCAATGGCTGGCAGGCCAGCGCCACCCGCATCGAAACAGCCGAGTCCACCATCTTGCAATACCAAAAACCTGGCCGTCAGGTTTACCTGGTTTTCAACAACCAGGACGGGCAGAGCCAGGTGGTGATCACAATCGAGGCAGAGTAATCTCCATCTCCGGGTATTCTCTTCACCAAGCGAGGAAATGCAACGCTCTTGAGCCGCAAACGAGCAATATGCGGGTCAAGAGCGTTGCATCTTTTATCATGATGGTGTACTCCCATGGGCAGGGAAAAATTTGCCCATGGGTTCCCTTTTCATGCTAGGGCGCGGGGCGTAAAACGGGCTGAGGGTGGTCTTTGCGGTTGGAGAAGAAGCCCTGGGGTAGGGGAACGGGGGTGTAGGCGGCGCCGGTACCGATGGTGCCATATTGGATGATGTAAAGCTCGGTTACATTGTT
>CAZSFD010000087.1:0-21877 GCA_964606085.1 uncultured Anaerolineaceae bacterium | reverse complement strand
CAGGCCAAATCACAGATTGTCTGACAAACTTGTATGTGGTTTATGCACCTACTGTATCTTATTTCGAGCAATTTGTGTGGGATTTAGAGCATCGCGGCAAATCAGATATTGACATTCCCGTGCTTATTCTGGGTATTACTGCTTAGAGGAAATTTTGATGACGAACCCACCCTCCCCGCTCAAAGTGCTGACCACCGGAGCCTACGGGCTGATCGGCAACCTGGTGTACGCACACCTGGCAAAACAGCCTGAACGCTACGATGCCTACGGCTCGGCGCGGCGTTTACAGCCATCTGTACGCGTGCAGACGATGCCGTTTACACCCATCCCCGAAGAGAAGATGCGCCTGGCCGATATGTCTGATTTCGAGGCGGTGCGGCGCATGGTGGAAGGCATGGACGTGATCGTCCACATGGCGGCCAGCCCCGATGGCGACGCGCCCTGGGAAACGGTGCTGCAAAGCAACATCATCGGCGCGTACAACCTGTTCGAGGCCAGCCGCCTGGCCGGGGTGAAACGGGTGATCTATGCCAGCACGAACATGGTCGTTTTCGGCTATTTCAACGACGAGTTTTATCAGTCGGCTTTCGCCAAAGGGATCGAAAACGTGCCACCTGAAGAATGGCGCCCCATCCGCCACGACGAACCCACCCGCTCCACCACCTACTACGCCAGCAGCAAGGTCTTTGGCGAATCGCTGGCCCACCTGTATGCCCACGTTCATAAGATGTCGTGCATCGTCATCCGCATCGGTTGGGTGACCGATGACGACCGGCCGCGCGGCCGCGGTGGGAAGCTGTTGTGGTGCAGCCAGCGTGACATCGTCCAATTGGTGGAGCGCTGCATCCTTGCGCCCGAAAGCCTGCGCTTCGACGTCTTCTTTGGGCAATCGAACAACCGCTATAACTTTGTAGACATCCAGCACCCCCGCGCCGTGGTCGGCTACGAACCGCAAGACAGCGCCGATGATTATCTGTGATGGCCTGTTGGAAAGAAACGAAACGCCCGCCAGATAAATTCTGGCGGGCGTTTGTGTTTGCAGCCAAGCCTTTATTTTCTGCGCAAGATCAGGCTGAGCAGCGTCAGCACTGCGCCGGCCACCAGGCCGATGATGACGGCCTGCTGCGAGGTCATCAACACCTGGCTGCCTTCGGCCAGGTGAACATCGCCACCGCCGATTAAGATGCCGATGCCGCCATCTTTCACGTGCGTATCGCCGCCGACGACGGCGACCAATGCGCCGCCATCTTCCAGTTGCAGGTCTGCGCCGGCCACCACCGTAAACGCGCCGCCATCTGAAAGGGATGCGTCGTGGCCGGCCACCACACCGCCCAGGATCAGGCTGTCGCTGATGTGGGCGTCATTGCCGGCAGAGACGCCTAACGCCAGGGTATCGTGGATGGTTTGATCGTCGGGCGGCGTGCTTTCGGCTTCGAGGGCGGTGGGTTGTTCCACTTCAATCGTTTCGATCATCGCGGGAACGGGGATTTCGGATTGGGTTTCGTCCATTGGATTGCTCTCCTTTTGTTGAATCGTCGCACCGATCTGGGCGATGAAGCGCTCCCAAACGGGATACTCACCCACGTCCCAGACCTGCGCTCGGAATTGATGCGCCTGGGCGGCTGACCAGCCCAGGTGTTTTTGGGCATACAAGGAATAGAAGGCTGTCACGCGATAGTTGGCGGCGCAATGCAACAGCGTTTTGGCATCGGCCACGAAGCGCAGGGCGCGCTCGAAAGCGGCGAAATCGCCGGGCGTGGGGTTTTCCCAATCTACCGGGATGTGGAGGTAGGTCATGCCGAGGGCGCGGACGAGTTCGGCTTCGCCCTCCAGCGTGCGGCTGGCCCCTGGGCCAGCAAGATTGATCACTGCCTGAAAGCCCTCAGTGGCGGCGGCTTGTAGTTGTTCGGCGGTTGGTTGGCCGCCCGTGAGGATGTGGTCGTTGACGGGAAGGCCGTTGAAGATGTCGTGGGTGTTCATCGGAGTGCAATTGGGGTGGCATTGGCGGTTGGCAGATAATCCGATCTTAGCACGGAAAGAGGCCGGCGACAATCGCCACGTTGGTTTTCCACCAACCAGGATAGTTGGCATTCGGTATAATCACGCCACAGACACGATGCCAGAGATAACAAAAGGGAATCCATCTATGAACTCAACCATGTATGAAGAACAAGCTCGCAATTGGAGCAAGGCGGCGTATATTTTGAGTAAGATTTTGTAGGGCAAGTTAGGCAACTTGCCCTGCACAAGGAGAAAACCATGAACATATTGGTCACAGGCAGCACCGGCGGCATTGGCAGTTGGGTGGTCAAGCGGCTTCTCGAAGCTGGCCACAACGTGCGCGCCCTCGATGTCACCGCCCAAGCGAAGCAAAACGATTACGAATACCTTGCCGGCGATGTGCGCGACCTGCCGTGGGTGCGCCGCTGCGTCCACGGCATGGAGGCGGTCATCCATCTGGCGGCGATCCCCTACGATATGGAAAGGATGGACGACCAGGTGTTGGATGTCAACCTGCGGGGGACGTATAACCTGCTGCTGGCCGCGCAAGAAGCGGGCGTGAAGCGTGTGGTCAGCTTTTCGAGCATCAACGCCCTCGGCCAGGCGGAGCAGAACCACCCCGGCCTGTACCTGCCGCTCGACGATGACGTGCCGCACTTCAACATCCAGAATTATTCGCTCACCAAACACATTGGCGAGGAGCTGTGCGCCGCCTTCGCTGCGCGGGGCGGGTTCAGCGCCATCAGCCTGCGGCCCACGTTGGTCACGTATCCGGGGCCTTCCCGCTGGCCGTGGTGGGAGTGGATGCCTGAGCAATTCAAGCTCGAAAGCAGCATCAGCGATTTCTGGTCGTATGTAGACGTGCGCGACGTGGCCGAAGCCGCCCTGCTCAGCCTGACTGCCGAAGTGACGGGGCATCGCGCCTTCCTGCTCACCGCCGACGACAACCGCAGTCACACGCCTTCCGCCGAGATCGTCGAAAAGCATTTTGCCCACCTGCCCTGGCCAAAGATTGCCAAAGAGACCTACCTGGCGCGCGGCGAGTTCGTCAGCCTGGTGAATTGCGATGCCGCCAAACAGGTTCTCGGTTGGCAGCCGAAATATAGCCAGTTCGACCCCGAAGCGGGTTATGTGCGGCAAACTTAAGTTTGCCCTTAGGAGCGCCTCCATGCAGCTACTCACCCATCCCCAACAGGCCCTGCTCAACGAAGAACGCGCCTTGCTCACCGACCTGCGTGTGGCGCTGGCGAAGTTCGGTGCCACCGAGGAAGACCAGCAAGCCCTGGCGAACTCCATCGCCCAACTGGATGATTTCTTCCTGCTGGTGGTCGTGGGCGAGTTCAACGCTGGCAAGAGCGCCTTCATCAACGCCCTGATCGGGCAGTCCATTTTGAAGGAAGGCGTCACGCCGACCACTACGCGGGTGAATGTGCTGCGCTATGGCGAGGAAACGGAGCGCCTGGTCGAAAGCGAACACCTGCACGTGCTTACCGCCCCCGTAGCGCTGCTCGAAAACCTGTCCATCGTAGATACGCCCGGCACGAATGCCATCGTGCGCGAACATGAGTTGATCACCAACCAGTTTGTGCCGCGCGCCGACCTGGTGCTGTTCGTCACCTCGGCAGACCGGCCCTTCTCAGAGAGCGAACGCGCCTTCCTGGAGCAAATTCGTGATTGGGGCAAGAAAGTGGTGATCGTGCTGAACAAGGCCGACCTGTTGCAAAGCGAAGCCGACCTGAACGAAATTGTCACCTTCATCCGCGACAACGCCCGCAGCCTGCTCGGCATCACGCCCGATATTTTCCCCGTCAGCGCCCGCCAGGCCATGCAGGCCAAACAGGGCCAGCCGCAGTTGTGGGCCGGCAGCCGCTTCGAAGCGCTCGAAAGCTACATCCAGCAGAATCTCGATGAAGGCAGCCGGCTGCGCCTGAAGTTCCTCAACCCCATCGGCGTGGGCGAGCGCCTGGTAGCACGCTACCGGGGGATCATTGGGGAACGCCTGGCCCTGCTGTCTGAAGATTTCGCCACCCTCGAAGATGTCGAACGCCAGTTGGAAATCTACGCCAGCGATATGCGCCGCGATTTCGCCTTCCGCCTATCAGACGTGGAAAAAATTCTCTACGAAATGGAGCAGCGCGGCGATCTGTTCTTCGACGACGTGATCCGCCTGGGCAGGCTGTTCGACCTGGTGCGCAAGGAAATCATCCAGCACGAGTTCGAGCGCCTGGTGGTGGCCGATGTGCCGCAGCGCCTGGAAAGCCGCGTGGCCGAGTTGATTGACTGGCTGGTGGAGGCCGACCTGCGCCAATGGCAGGCCGTGACCGACCACCTGGCCGAACGCCGCCAGCAGTACAAAGACCGCATCGTGGGCGGCAGCGACGTGGCGGCCTTCCACCTGGAGCGCGAGCGCCTGATCGAAGGTGTGGGCCGCGAGACCAGCCGGGCCGTAGAGCAATACGACAAGGCCCGCCAGGCGGCGCAGATCGCCGATGGCGTGCGTTCGGCGGTGGCGGCCACGGCAGTGCTGGAAGTGGGCGCGGTCAGCCTGGGGGTGATTGTGACTGCCCTGGCGACGACGATGGCCGTGGACGTGACCGGCATCGTGATGGCGAGCGTGCTGGCGCTGTTGGGCATTTTTATTTTGCCAGCCAAGCGCCGCCAGGCCCGCCGCGAGATGCACGAACGCGTGGCGCTGATGCGCCAGAACATCATTTCTGCCCTCACCCGCCAGTTTGATGGCGAAATTCAGCGCAGCCTGAACAATATCCGCGCCGCCATCGGCCCTTACACGCGCTTCGTGCGCGCCGAGGGCGGCAAGCTCGAAGCCGCCGAAGCTGAGATGGAGTCGTTGCAGGACGAGTTGGGTCGGCTGCGGGCGCAGGTGGAAGCGTAGATCTTCTCTGGCCTGCCCGGAACGGGCAAAAGCACGCTGGCAAACCGGGTAGCGGCGCAGTTGCGCTGGCCGCTGCTGCGCATTGACGATGTGGTAGGGTTCATCCCGCTTGCCATGCGGGAACGGGCCGATCCCTTCTGGGATACCATGATCCAAATCCTGCTGAATCTGGCGGAAGTGCAGCTTGAACTGGGCGTCAGTGTCGTGATCGATTCGGTCTTCATGGGCGATGACCGTCAACTGGCGCAGCAGATTGCGGCCCGTTATCAGGCCGCCTACCGCCCAATTTACACTTATCTTTCAGATGAGGCCATCTGGCGCGCACGCGTCGAGCGTCGCCTGGCCGAAGCCGCGCCAGAAGATGGCGTGGCTTCGTGGGAACGCATTCAGCAGCAGCGCAAGGCTTTCCAGCCGTGGCCGCCGGGCAGCGCGTTGTGCGTAGATGGTGTCTTGCCAGTCGAAGATAACCTGGCGTGGGTGATTGCGTTTATCACCAATCCATCATTGCTTACAGAAAATGGAGAGGATGACCAATGAAAGATCGAATGAACGCACTCCAAAAACTGTTCACATTGCTTGTTCCTCGTTCTTGGGCCGCCGACATGGAAGCCGAATCGCGCCGCTGGGTGGCTCACTGCGATGTTTGCGGCCACGAGCGCTCGATCTGGGACTTGGGCGGCATCCGCTGGAAGGCCGTTGGCAACCCGCGCCGATGGATGCGCTGCCCGCAGTGCGGCAAAACGAGTTGGCATGTTGTTCAACGCAAAACATCTCCGTAAGAACCTGTGTGAAAAATTGTTGTATCCTGTGTATTCCGTGATCACCAAAAGGAGCTCTGCATGTTTAACCTCGCTAACCTGTTCCTGCTTTCTGACGCCGAAACCCGCTCCATCTCCGCCGAAAACCCGCTCGGTGAGCGCGGCGGTGGTGCAAAGGCCGTTCCCGATGCCAACCACCCCGCCTCGATGCTGGGCAAAAGCTGGAAGGTGCGTCCGTGCATCACCCTGCCGCCTGGCGAAACCACCACCCTCATGGATGTGGCCGGGCCGGGCGTGATCCAGCACATCTGGATCACCGTAGACCCCAGGGCCTACCGCGAAACCGTCCTGCGCATCTATTGGGACGATGAACCCACCCCCTCGGTGGAGACCCCCCTGGGTGATTTCTTCGCCAACGGCCACGGGTTGCGCTACAACGTCAACTCGCTGCCGGTAGCGGTCAACCCATCGGGTGGCTTCAATGCCTACTGGCCCATGCCGTTCAGCCGCCGGGCCAAAATCACCATCGAGAGCCTGCACCCGCACCCCATCGAAGGCTTCTTCTACCAGATCACCTACACCCTCACCGATGTGCCAGAAAACGCCGCCCGCTTCCACGCCCAATTCCGCCGCTCGCTGACCACGCGCGAAGTCCCCGAACACATCATTCTGGATGGCATCACGGGCCAAGGGCATTACGTGGGCACGTTTCTGGCCTGGTCGCAGATGTCGAATGGCTGGTGGGGCGAGGGCGAGATCAAATTCTTTATGGATGGCGACGGCGAGTACCCCACCATCTGCGGCACCGGCACCGAAGATTATTTCGGCGGGGCGTGGTGCTTCGACGGCCAAACGTACTCCACGCCCTTCCTGGGCTACCCGCTCTACCGCAAATCCGAAGGCGAGATGCCGCGCCACGGCTTATACCGCTGGCACGTGATGGACCCCATTCGCTTCCGTGCCAACCTGAAAGTGACCATCCAGGCCCTCGGCTGGTGGCCGCACGGCAAATTCCAACCACTGACCGATGACATTGCCTCGGTGGGCTACTGGTATCAAAGCGAGCCGCACGCCGCCTTCCCGGCCTTCCCGCCGCAGCACGAGCTGTATTCGCGGTGAAAAAAGAGTGATATGTAAGTCTGCCCCACATTCACTTTTGTAAATGATAAGCTAATGGACAAGAGATTGATGATTCTGTTGGCATATCTTCGAAGAAACCTGGCTCAATCGGATAAAAAGCGTAGCCATTCACTTCGATGGTTGGTAGCAGTTTTAGTTTTTCAGTCAGGGCCAGCCGTAATTGATCATCTGCCATAATAACGTAGCTTATGTTGTAGGTTTGTAAACAGGTTCGAAATAGTTTTTCATCTGCAAATAGTAAGGATTGCGCTTGGCGCGAATTAAAATCCAATACCCTATCGTATACGATCTGGCTGATGTCGTTTGCGCCTACGTGAATCGCAAGATATTGCCAGTAGGATAATTCGATTAATACCGGGCGTTGGGAAATCGAGGGGATTTGTCTTCTTAATTCCCTGATCGTTAATCCAACATCTAGGCCTGCGGCGGACGGATCGTTCTGGAACCGAAAGGTCGCTAGCAACTGAGTGATGGCTACCAACACAAAAAACAAGAACAATCCCATTCTTAATAGTGTGCCGAATGGTTTTTTCTTTTGTCGAGCCAATCGAGTAACCAAAACCAGCAAATATGCTTGTGCAGGATAAAAAAGAAAAACAAACAAAGCCAAATAGCGAATAAGATTCCCTGGTGGTTCGGATTGTCCACCACTCATCATAATGTAAAAAACAAGTGGAATGATCGTCACGGTAACATACCACAGCACTGCTTTTGACTTTTTATTGAACCACCAGCAGGCCCATAGCGCTATCCATCCCAAAAAACTGAGGAAAGGGTCTATTGCCAGAAATGTCTTTATATATTGGTCAATAGAAAAGACATCACTATGCCCATACCATTGAAACTTATATGCCTTGATCGCTTCGGCAAAATAAAAGACAATTTTTGTTTCAAGGTAGTTGCCAATGACCCATGCCAGGGGGAATATCCACGGAATGACCATTGCAACGAAGATGTTTCGTAAGGTATCTCCTTGGATTCTTCTATTAACTGCTTGCCAGATAATTTTGCTGACCAAAAAAAAGGTGAAAATCATTGAAATTAACCACGCTTCAAAACGAAACCCATTGGCAAGCGCTAGGGCCAATGCCGCACTGAAGAGATAAGCTGACTGCGATTTTTTTAGATACATGCCAAAAGTCCAGATCGCGATCAAAACAAACATGGCATGGGGCATCTCTGTCAAGGGTGTACCACTCAGCCAGATATGCGCGGGGTTCAGGCTCAGTAAAAGAGCGCTCATCATCCCGACCGAACGACTTTCAAACAGGCTTGAAGCAAGAAAATAGATGACAACAATGCTGATCAGCCCAAACAATATCGTTATGAATCGCGGCATCCATAATAATTCCCAATGAACCCATAAACTCATTCCATGCAAATACGCGTGAAAAGGCAACCACATCCCATGCCAATACATGACCGGATTCTTACTCCAGAAAGCTGCGGTAATTACGCGCCCAAATTCATCTGCTGTAAGCGCTGAGAAACCCGTTCGGTAGAGCATTACGTGGAGAAATATCCTGGATAGCAACAAAAAAACCAGCGCCGATATTGTCATTTTGTTATTTATACGCTTAGAATCCATAGGCCATCTTTCCAATCTAAATTCGTAAGGGCTAAATGTTGTTTATTAAGTGAAAACCCCAAAGGTTTTCGTTCGAATCCAAATTGTAACACCCCCATGAATATCCTCTTTATCCTCCTCGACGACATGGGTTGGCGCGACCTTGCTTGCACCGGCAGCCCCTTCTACGAAACCCCCAACATAGACCGCCTGGCCGCCCAGGGAATGACCTTCACCAACGCCTACGCGGCCTGCCCGGTATGTTCGCCCACCCGTGCCAGCATCCTTACCGGCAAATACCCCGCCCGCCTGGGTCTCACCGATTGGATCGGCGCCCACGCGCGCGGCAAGCTGATTGACGCACCCTATGTCGATCACCTGGCCCTCGAAGAGATCAGCCTGGCGCGCGCCCTGCAAACTGGCGGCTACCAGACCTGGCACATTGGCAAATGGCATCTCGGCCGCGAGCCGTACTATCCCGAACACCACGGTTTTGAGGTCAATATCGCCGGCTGTCATTGGGGCCACCCGCGCAACGGCTATTTCAGCCCGTGGGGCATCCCCACCTTGCCCGATGGCCACGTTGGTGAGCATCTGTGCGACCGATTGACCGACGAAGCCATCCGTTTGATTGAAAACCGCGGCGAGCGGCCTTTCTTCCTCAACCTGTGGTATTACGAAGTTCACACGCCCATCCAGGCCAAAGATCACTTGATTGCCAAATATGAACGGAAAGCGCGCGCGATGGGCCTCGACCAACTGCCCACGTTTGCTGAAGGCGAGTTTTTCCCTTGTGAACACAAGCAGCACCTGCGCGTCACCCGCCGCCTGTTGCAATCAGACCCCACCTATGCCGCCATGATCGAAACCCTCGACGACAACATCGGGCGGCTGCTGGATACGTTGGAGCGGGAGGGCATTGCCGATGAGACATTGGTGATCTTCACCTCCGACAATGGCGGGCTGGCAACGGCAGAAAGCTCACCTACCTGCAACCTGCCGCTGGCCGAGGGCAAAGGCTGGATGTACGAGGGCGGCACGCGTGAGCCGCTGTTGGTGCGTTGGCCGGGGGTTGTCGCGGCGGGGTCGGTTTGCCACGAGCCGGTCACCAGCCCCGATTTTTATCCCACCTTGCTCGAAGCCGCCGGCCTGCCGCCTATGCCCGAACAGCACTGTGATGGGATGAGCTTGACGCCGCTGCTGCGCCAGGCCGGCACCTTGGGTGAACGTCCCATTTTCTGGCATTATCCACACTACGGCAACCAGGGCGGCACGCCAGGCTCATCGGTGCGGCTGGGCGATGATAAATTGATCGAGTTCTTCGAGGATGGCCGGCTGGAGTTGTACAACCTGCGGGATGATCCTGGCGAGCAGCACAACCTGGCCGCCGACCGACCCCAGCGAGCAGAATTTTTACACCAGCTATTGGATACGTGGCGCCGCCGCCTGTCTGCCCAGATTCCCCAGCCCAACCTGAATAGGGCTGAAAACAACCTTGTCACCTCGTCGCGCCAATGCTAGAATTGTTGCACTATTCTCAGGAGGTCTCCTATGCAAATCCGTGGCAAACTCTATGCCGAATCCCCCATTTATCGCGGCAATGCCCGCAAGACCCTCTTCACCCGTGATGGCGATGGCACGCAGCGCCTCGTCTCGTTGGCGGGTGAGATCAGCGGCACCGCCCAGGCTCTCATGGATGCCTTCGCAGGCAGTTCGCGTGACGGGCGCAATATCGGCCTGCTCAATCGCCTGTGGCTGCGGCTCTACGGCGGGCCTATCCCCGACGGCCTGATCCGCAGCGTGGATTGCAAACTGCGCACCGAAAGCTACCCCAAAGACCGCTTCTTCGATCTGCGCATGGGCATCAAGCTCGATGAAGACCGCGCCGCCGCCATCGCCAATGCCAACTATAAATATGAGACGCTCTTCCGCAACTCGGTTTTCGATTTCTCGATGGATGTGAACGACAGCGTGTTGCAGCAAGGCGCCAACGCCGCCCGTCTCTATTACCTTGTCGAAGAACTCACCACCGGGCGTTTCTGGTTTGGGGCGGGCAAGAGCAAGGGCCTGGGCCGCGTACGCCTTGAACTCGAAGGCGCGTTGACGGCGCCCGCGGTCAACCCCACCCCCAACCCCAAGGCCAACCACCTGCGCCTCGACATCTCCTTTGACGCCACCAACCCCGTCCTGGTCGGTTGGAACTGGGGCAAAGTAGACCCCGAAGCCCCTGCCTTCGCCGCCATCGAAGGCCGTCTGCTCGTGGCTGCCATGCGCGACCTGCCAGCCCCCATCCGCACCCGCCTCGAACGCACCCTGGCCGGCCCCATCCTCAATACGGATGATTGGCTCAGCCGCTTTGCCCAACTGCTGCCCAAGGTGATTGCCATCTGGCTGGGCGAACAGGCCGCTGGCACTTCCATCACCTATACCCTCACCACATCAGCCATTGCCAAGTTGAGTAAAGGCAAATACCCGATCAGCAAAGCCGTGGTTGATCAAATCCAACCCCTCTTAGATCAACCCTTCCCTAGCGACGGCGCACTGGAAAAAGCGCTCAGCCAGGCCCTCGGCAGTAAACAAAACATGCTTGAACGCCTGCTGGATGCCGCCGAAGCCAAGAAACAGACCACTCGCCAACTCAGCCCGGCAGCCTGGAAAGAGATCGCCCCCGCCTTCGGACTGCCCGACGCTCCCCCGGCAGAACTGGTTGCCGCCATCAGCGACGAGGCCGCCCTCACTGCCGCCCTGGCCAAAGCCATTGCCCCGGCCCTGCCCCGTCTCAATGAGCAGGTGGAGCAACAGATCAACCTGATTCGCTCGGATGCCTGGGTGGATGCCGAACTGACCGCCCGCGAAGAACACCTGGCGATCAAGCGCATGTTGCAGCAAGGCAAGATCACCGAAGCCCAATGGAACGATCGCAACCGCCCGCCGCAGGGCATCAGCAATGCCGGTTGGCGCGACTTCCTCGAAACTCACCGCCAGGTGCGCTTCCATCACCTGCTCAACGACCGCAATTTACGCAAATCCATCACCAACGACGAAAACTTCATCAACTTCCTCAAAGCCTACCGCGATAAAACCCGCCAGGAACTGGCCCAACCCGCCCACATTGACGTGCGCTCTGGCGGCACTGGCAACCGCCAATATGCCAAGAAATTCGGCAAATCGTATGACACCATCTTCATGCGCATGTTATCGTGGCAGCCCTCCTCCAACGGCGATGGCACGTGGACGATCTACATCCCCGGCAGCACGATTAAGGGTGGCTTCCGCAAGCGCGCCTCGCAGATTTTGAAAACCCTGTGGGGCGAGACGCCGCGCACCAACGCCGTACTCGATTGTCTCTTCGGCAAGCAGGGCCAGCGCGGCCTGATCCTCTTCTCCGATGCCTACCTGGCCGATCCCAACACCGACGAGCGTTACTGGTGCAGCATGGATGGCGTGCGCATGGATCCCAAGACCGGCGGCCCCATCGAAAGCGCCAAGTCAGATTATCTTTTCGCTTACGGTTCGCAACTCAAGTTCCAGTTGCAGCTCGATTTGCAAGACCTTTCGGCGCAGGATGGCGATGCCATCACCGCCTTTGCCCACCTGCTCAACGACTTCCAAAGCGGCGACATCCCCCTCGGCGGCGAAAAGACCAGCGGCTTCGGCTGGGTGCAGGCCAAACTCGATGGCCTGACCTGGCTCACCGCCGACCCCAAGGGCTTCGGCCAGAAATTTGCTGGCGGGAAATCCTTACAACCGGCTGGCCTGTGGTTGAAGGCCGAACTGCCCGGCGATGAAGCCGCGGCGGTCTTCCGCCAGGCGGCCCCGCTCGAAGCGCAAAACCCGGCCAGCAAAGAACCGCCACGTGCCGCGGGTGGTTTCATCTCGCACCGTTCGTTCAGCGGTTACGGCGGCGCGCTCGATGTACAGGCTGAAATCCTCACCCCCACCTGTGTTCGTGAAAGCGGCGAACCATCGTTTACAGCCAGCCTGCCCGAAGGCCCGGTCAACGGTTGGGATTTCTTCTCCATGTCACCGGCGGAGGCCGAGTTGCGCAGCGAAGCCCGCCGTTACGCCCTGCCTGCCAAGAGCCTGCGCGGCATGATCCGCCACATTTACAGCATCGCCAGTGATTCGAGCAAAGATTCGCCCGACATCACCCGCCTGAACCCGTCAGACAGCCTGTTTGGTTGGGTGGGACGTGGCACCAATCAATCGCTGATGGGCCGCGTGGTGATAGATTTTGGCTTTTTCGACGCCCCGCAGCAGGCATGGTTCAAAGTGCCGTATCCCTATGGCCGTTGGAATTTCATGGATGGCCGTTGGGATAAGAAGGCCGAGGGCGGCGTGAAGCAGGTGAAGGTGGCCGATTGGCGCATCTTCCCGCATGCCCCGCTGGCCCCCATCGTCAGCAAACTCGATAATTTCACCCCCGATGCCGTGCAGGCCAGCTATTTCAAGGCCATTTTGCCAGGGGCGCAGGCGCGTTTCTCGGTGCGCTTTTGGAACCTGACCGAGGAAGAATTGCAACGCCTGGTGTGGAGCATCACCCTCGAAGGCAGCCTGGCGCACAAGATCGGCATGGGGCGCTACCTGGGCTTCGGCAGCCTGCGCCTGAGCCTGCTGCCCACCAGCCACCTGGATGACCTCGCGGCTCGTTACGCCAACCAACCTGCCGAGCAATGGCAGAAGCCCGTGCAAGCCAGCGATTGGCTCAACCCCAAGGTGATTGCCAACTACGCCGCGCTAAAGAGCGTGTTGAATGCCGGAACTTTATCGGCTTGATCGTTGACCCTTGATAACTCGAAGGCGCAAAGGTTCACTGTCGCCCCGATCATGGCGACAGTGAACCTTTGTGCCTTCGTTTTGTCTGGGGTATGGGAGAACTGATTGATGTCTGACAGCCTGCAATGGCTTTTGAGCGCCTACACCGGCGCAGAATTGCTCGCCACCCTCAAAACTCTGCGCATTGAACCTGATTTGCTGACCTACCAGGATGAATTGGGGGCGCCGCACTCCGCTTTCGATGGGCCATGCCGCCGTTGTTGGGTGTATCCGCGCATCACCGAGCCAACCCCGCGCCCCTATTGCCGGTTTTGCCAGGCCGTGATTGATCGTTCACGTACCTTGAGCAATGCTTCAATGAGTTCGGTGGTGGCCTGGGTGAGCGCCAATGGCCTGCCGCGTCACCTCACCGAGGGCGCTGGCATTTACGCCCGTTCCTTTTTCCACACCTACATCCACGATGATGCCCATTTTTTGCTCATTTTGCCCAAGCTCGACCTGAAACTGTGGCTGCAAGAGACGATCCTCTACGATGCTGATCTACGCGGGCTGATCCAGATCATCCCCACGGTGGGCATGGCCGGGCCGCATGGCATGGGCGATATGCTGGCACGCCTGATGCACTACGAATCGGGTTTCCCCTCCGATCAGATGTGGGTGCGCTTTTACGCCGCACCTTACCAGGTGTTCAAACCGCGCGAACGCGAGCGCGAGGGCCTGCTGATGTTCGAGATCGCCGACTTTCTCAGCGTTCTCGAACAGGCCACGGTCTTTCGCAGCCTGCTGATGCCCGAAGCGCAAAAAATGCTCTATGAACTGCTCACTCTGGAAGATGACACCGAAGAGCAGTTTTACTGGGGGCGCATGCTGACCTACTTGAGCGCCGAAGCCAAAGATATGCTCAACGCCTGGCGTATCCGCCAATGGCCGCGTGGCCGTCTGCGCTTGCTTTATACCCTTTTGGATTATGTGGAATTTTATAAACTCGCTTAGCCTGAACCGTTATCTGATCGCCCTGCGGGTCAACGCCGGGCTGGTGCGTTCGCCGCGCTATTGGCCGGTCGAATTTTCGCTGGTGTTGGCCCACGTCATCGCCGAGCGGCTGCCCACGCAGCAGGCGCGCCCGTGGCGCAAGTACCTGGAAGGCTGGCAGCCGTATGGCGGTGTCAGAGTAGTCGGGCGTGAGAAGCCGCCTGTGCCGCCGGAGGTCGCCTGGCCGCTGCCGGTGACGTGGTGGTTCTATCCCACGGTCAAGACCGATTACACCAAAGATGAGTTGATCTACCTGGAGTTAAAGTTGTTCACCGATGCCGCCGATCATGGGCTATTCCTGGAGTTGATCTTGCCAGCGCTTGAATTTGCCGGGTACAACGTCAACGTGCCATGGAGCGGCCAGACCACGCTGTGGGGGCATTATGAAATTCACAGCATTTGGGCGGCGCACGGGAAGCAGTGGCAGCCGGTGGTGCAAGCGAGCAAGCTCGATTTGCGCAGCCGCGTGCTGCCTAACCAGTGGGCCGAAGGGCTGGATTTCTCCTTCGATACGAAACGCAAATTCACGGAAATTCGCTGGGTAACCCCCTTCGACTTTGCCCCCCCGCAGCCCATTCCCGAACAACCGCGTCCTTATTTTTCTCCCAAAAATGTAGCTGTTGCCGATGCCCCCAACCTGCGCACCATCCTCGAAGCCCTGATCGAACGCATGACCGGCTTGCTGCCGGGTAAATATCACACGCCCGAAGATGTGTGGAAGGCTGCCGATGCCGACGAGCAATTTTCCCTGCTCGATGCGCTCGAACAGGGGCGTGATAGTGTAGTGCGGCGGCATTCCCTGAAGCCGGTCGAACGCGAATGGCCGGGGCGCTGGTTGGGCAGCCAGGTGTTTGCCGCACCGATCCCCCTGGCGACCTGGCCATATTTGGAACTGGCGTCTATTTTGCACGTGGGCCGGCAGACCCATTTGGGCTGCGGCACATTTTACCTGGCGTAAAAGGGTCAGTGATTACCCTGCGCAGGAGCGCATTACCGGGTCTGCCGCCGATAATGCTCTTGCAAACTGCGGTAGCTGAAATCTTTTTGTTTCAGCGCGCGAATGGCGGCGGCGGCGGCGGCAGCCGCCGAAAGCGTAGTCAGCAGGGGAATTTCCATCAGCGTGGCGGCGGCGCGGATTTCGTTGCCGTCGGTGTGAGCTTGCGGGCCGAGGGGAGTGTTGAGAATGAGCTGCACTTCACAAGCACGCACCAAATCTACCGTGTTGGGCGACCCTTCGGCAGCCTTATTAACCCGCTCAACCGGCAGGCCCGCTTTGCTGAAAAACGCCGCCGTCCCGGTGGTAGCGTACAGCTTGAAGCCCATGCGGTGCATGTCACGCGCAAACTTGAGCGCCGCGCCTTTGTCGTAATCGTTGACGGTGATCAGCACGGCCCCTTCGAGCGGCAGGCCCGAACCGGCCGCCAGTTGCGATTTGGCGAAGGCGTGGCCGAAGTGGGCGGCGTGGCCCATCACCTCGCCGGTGGAGCGCATTTCGGGGCCGAGGATGGCGTCGGAGCCGGGCAGTTTCTTGAAGGGCAGCACGGCCTCTTTGATGAAAAAGCCATCCAGCTTGGGTTCTTCGGTCACACCCAGTTCGGCCAGGGTTTTGCCAGCCATAATTTGCGAGGCGATCTTTGCCAAATTCAACCCGGTGGCTTTACTGGCATACGGCACGGTGCGCGAGGCGCGCGGGTTCACTTCCAGCACGTAGACGGTGTCATCTTTGATGGCGAATTGCACGTTCATCAGGCCGCGCACCTGCAATTTCAGGCCGATTTGCTCGACGTATTCACGGATCGTGTTCAGGTGATATTCGCTGACCTTGTAGGGCGGCAGCACGCAGGCGGCATCGCCCGAATGGACGCCCGCTTCTTCGATGTGCTGCATAATCGCCCCAATGACCACACGTTCGCCGTCGGCCAGGGCATCCACGTCAATTTCGTAGGCGTCCTCCAGGTAGCGATCCACCAAAATCGGCTGGCCGGGGGCAGCTTCGATGGCCTGGGCGATGAACCCTTCCAGGCTGGCTTCATCGTACACAATCGCCATCGCCCGCCCACCCAGCACGAACGACGGGCGCACCAGCACCGGGTAGCCCAGGCCGCGGGCAATCTGCTCGGCTTCGGCCAGCGAGCGGGCGATGCCGTTTTCGGGCTGGGGGATGTCCAATTCGTTGAGGAATTTGGCGAACAATTGGCGGTCTTCAGCCAACTCGATGGCCTGCGGCGACGTGCCGAGGATGGGGACGCCTGCCGCCTGCAAACCCAGCGCCAGGTTCAGCGGCGTCTGCCCGCCGAATTGCACGATCACGCCGATGGGCTTTTCACGCTCGACCACGTTCAGCACGTGTTCCAGCGTCAGCGGCTCGAAGTACAGCCGGTCGGAGGTGTCGTAATCGGTGGAGACGGTTTCGGGGTTGCAGTTGAGCATGATCGTCTCGAACCCCATGGCTTCGAGGGCGAAGGCGGCCTGGCAGCAGCAATAATCGAACTCGATGCCCTGCCCGATGCGGTTCGGCCCGCCGCCGAGGATCAGAATCTTCTGGCGGTCGGTGGGGCGGGATTCGTCGTCCATCTCGTAGGCGGAATACAAATAGGGCGTATTGGCCTCGAACTCGGCGGCGCAGGTATCCACGCGTTGGAAGGTGGGGAGGATGCCGAGGGAGGCGCGGAGCGAGCGGATTTCGATTGCTGATTGTTGATTTTTGACTTCTGATTGGAAAAGCCGCGCTAAATGAGAGTCGGCGAAGCCCATTTGTTTGGCGCGACGCAAGACATTGCTGATTGTTGATTGTTGATTGTTGATTTTCAAATCAGCAATCAGCAATTCTAAATCAGCAATCGCTTTCATTTGCGCCAGGAACCAGGGATCGAACCCCGTGGCGGCGGCGATGGCCTCGGGGGGAGTCCCCGCCCGCAGGGCACGGTACGTCCCGAAAAGGCGATCCGCCCTGGGGGTGCGCAGACCATCGGGGGTGGGAATCCCTTCGGGGGCGGCTTTCTTGGGGCCAGAACCGTCGAGGGCGTCCACGCCAATTTCGAGCGATTGCACGGCTTTGTTCAACGCTTCGGGGAAAGTGCGGCCCAGCGCCATCACCTCGCCCACCGATTTCATTTGCGGGCCGAGGCTGGGGTCTACGCCGCGGAATTTCTCGAAGGCCCAGCGCGGAATTTTGACGACGACGTAATCGAGCGACGGCTCGAAGGAGGCTTTGGTCTGGCCGGTGATGTCGTTGACGATCTCGTCGAGGGTGTAGCCAACCGCTACCAATGCTGCCAGCTTGGCAATCGGGAAGCCGGTGGCCTTCGATGCCAGCGACGACGAGCGCGAAACGCGCGGGTTCATCTCGATGATCAGGGCGCGCCCGGTTTTGGGGTCAACGGCGAACTGCACGTTCGAGCCGCCCGTTTCTACGCCCACGGCGCTCATCACGGCTTTGGCGAGGTCGCGCAAAATCTGGTATTCGCGGTCGGTGAGGGTTTGCGCCGGGGCGATGGTGATGCTGTCGCCGGTGTGGACGCCCATCGGGTCGAGGTTTTCGATGGAGCAGACGACGACGAAGTTATCGGCTTTGTCGCGCATCACTTCGAGTTCGTATTCCTTCCAACCGAGAATCGATTCTTCCACCCACGCCTGCCCAATCGGCGAGACGGCGATGGCCTTGCGGGCGGCCTCGGCTAACTGGGAATGCTCGTACACCCACGAAGCGCCGCTGCCGCCCAGCGCAAACGAGGCGCGCACCAGCAGCGGGTAGCCGATCTCGGCGACCAGGGCTTCGGCCTCAGCTTGCGAATGCACCGGCCCGCCCTTGGGGATCGGCAGGCCGTGTTGGAGCATGGTGTCGCGGAATTCGCGGCGGTCTTCGGCGGCCTTGATCGCTTGCAGGGTGGCGCCGATCAGTTTGACGCCGTATTTCTCCAGCACGCCGTTTTCACTCAACGCCAGGGCCAGGTTCAGCCCGGTCTGCCCGCCCACGGTGGGGAGCATGGCATCGGGCTTTTCCTGGGCGATGATGGCTTCGAGCGCTTCGGGGGTGAGCGGCTCGATGTAGGTGGCGTCGGCCAGTTCGGGGTCGGTCATGATCGTGGCCGGGTTCGAGTTGACCAGCACGACGCGATACCCCTGGCTGCGCAGCGCCTTGACGGCCTGCGTGCCGGAGTAGTCAAATTCGGCGGCCTGGCCGATCACAATCGGGCCGGAGCCGGGGACGAGGATGGTGTGGATATCGGTTCGTTTGGGCATGGAGGAATTTTTGAGTGCTGATTTCTGATCGATGATTGCGTGAGGCGTGAAACGTGATGCGTGAGGGCTTCACGTTTCACCCAGGGTTAGCGTTTGTCGCCGTCGCCGCGGATGACACCGCGCTCCAGCCGATCAAACAGCTTGACAAGGTTCGCTTCGGCCACTTCTTGCAGTGAGAGGTCGAGTTCGGTGCAGATTTGGGCGAGGTACCACAGCACATCGCCGAGTTCTTGCTTGAGGGCTTCGCGGTCAGCCTCGGAGATTTGCCCGCCCCGGTCGCGGAAGATTTTCTTGACCTTGCCCGCCACTTCGCCGGCTTCGTTCGCCAGCCCCAGGGTGGGGTAGACAATGGCGTGGTCGGTGTGGATCAGGCTCCAGGTTTTGCGTGATTCGGTTTGGTAGGTGTTGAAATTTGGAATATCCATCAATGTGTTCCCGTGTCATGTGCCAGGTGTCACGTTATTAAGTTTTTGCATGGTGAAACCAAGTAAGAGCAGAATCAGGCCATTGAAAATCAAGACGGGCAAGGAATAGCCGAAAACAGGTTGAAAGAACGGGTTGCCCAAATCTACCTGGGTGGTGACGATAGGATCGGCCAGCATGAGCGGAATGCCGCCGGCGATGCTGGCGAGAGCGATCAGGCCGAACCAGGCCAGGCGGGTGCGCCAGGTGGGTAGTTGGCGCAGTCCTAACCCCAGGCAGGCCAGATACGCCAGGCCGAGGGGGATGTCCAACAGCATCCGGGGGATGCCAAGCAGCGTGGCGATCTGCGCTTCATCGCCGCCGGTGCGCATCGGGCTGCGCAGGTAATAAGCGCCCATCGCAAAGGATACGGTCAGCGCCAGCACCAATCCCAATGCCTTCCAATGGGGTTGACGAGAACGCCAGGCTCAAGCCTGCCACCAGCAAACTGGCTAACGGCCCGCCAGCGGCAGCCATCACTTGCTCTACTTGGCCCGTGACATTCGATTGGAGCCGCAGCCAGCCGACATCGCCATCTGGATAAGTGAGCGTTACCCATTCATCAGGCTGCCGGGGCATCTGGTCGGTCTGCACCAGGCGGGTGAGACCCCAGGTTGGTCCATGGCCGCCGAGCTGGTATACGGCCCAATGTCCGGCTTCGTGGGCGGCCTGGGTGACGAAGTTCAATAAAAAAGCCAGCCAAAGCACCAACCAGCCATTTAGCGTTGGATATCGGGCGATGTTCATACCGGTTTGTGTGCCACGGAAAGAAAGAGCGGGTAGTTGCGCTCTTCTTTGATCATTTCAAAGCAAGTGGAAAAGCGAATATCTGTGAAGCCAACCTGCGATAGCCAATCACCCAGGCTGTTGCGCTCGAAGCCATTGTGACCGTCGAAGGCGGGTTCGTGGGCGTGGAAGGAGCCGTCTTCCTGGTCGAGGTCGGCGATGCACAGGTGGCCGCCGGGCTTGAGCAGGGCGTGGAAGGCGTTCAACACGCCGGGAATATCGCCAACGTGGTGGAGGGTCATCAGCGAGTAGATCAGATCGAAGCGGGTGGCGGGCAGGGGATCGGTCGTGAGGTCGAGGCGCAGCGGGGTCATGTTGGTGATCCTGGCGTTAGCAATCTTTTCAGCCAGCACATCCAACATGCCCTGGGATGTATCCACGAGGGTGATTGGGCCGAGGTGAGCGTGTAAGGCAAATGAGAGCAGCCCGGTGCCGCAGCCAAACTCGAAGGCGGTCATGCCTGAGTTGAGTGGCACGGCAGAGCGGATGGCATCGGCCACGGCTGCTGCACGGGCCGCTCGTTTGGGGTCGGCGTCCCATTCTCGGGCGCGAGAGTCGAAATAGCTCATACGTTGACAAAGCTCCCCAAATCATCACAGAAAAGGCCGTCAATGGACTTGATATGCTGGCTCAAAAATTCATCCGTTCGCATATTGGGACGAATATCACAATAGTAAACGCCATCCAATGGGTTTAGCTTGATGGTGTAACCTTTGAAATGCCCTGGCAGGAAAGTGGCATTCACCCCATATTCATTTTCTCGTTTTGTTTTTTTTCGCTGAATATCGTTCAAAAAGATGGCGATATGCGGTGTAGCCGTTTCCGTCAGGCGGCTGTATAAAAACTTATCCATGAAAATCTTGTCCAGGCGGTCTTTGCTGGATGTTTTTACAGAGCCAATCAGTTTGAGGTCGTTGCCTTGATATAGCAGAAAATCGTGTTGGTAACTCATGGTGAACTGTTCAATCCCATCAACAATGACCGGCACTTGAATAACCCCACTTCTGCAATCCAGCCCCATTTTCTGCAAAAGCAACCGAATCAAGCGCTCAAATAAATCCCCATTGATTTTTCGAGCAGTGTTCGATTTACCAGACGGAAGTGCATCCAACGTTGCCCCAATCGTCTGTTGAATGGTGTAGATCGAATTACAAATCACCGCCCGTTGATTTTGGTCAGCGCCGGGAAGGTCTTGTGCATTGGATAAAAGCTCAAGGAATTGCTGCCCAATCATGTTGCTGTTTTCTGCAGAAACCATCAAGTGAGCATTGATTGGACGGGTAATATTGAAATGTCCATCCTGGCGGTACTGGAAAAAGCGATAGTGTGGCTCATTTTGTGAGACGATTACTGCCTGTAGACCTGTGGCAGCAAAATCCAAATAGCGTTGACAAAACGCAATATAGTTTTCCAATGTTACAAAATTGGTTTTGTCGGCAGCAAATTCCACAAGTTCTGTAAGATTCATCGGATACTTTCCCTGCGAGTAGCATTCTTGCGATCAAATTCGATCCACTCGACAACGGACATTTTGCGTACATTTTCAAGCCGGTTAATTGCCCAGCGATTATATTCAGGGTTGATTTCACAGCCAGCCCATTTCCGTCCCAATTGTTCGGCGACCACCAGAGCCGTTCCCGAACCAGAAAATGGATCAACAACCAGTTGACCTTCATCCGTTGCAGCGAGGATCAACCGGCGTAGAAGCTCCTCAGGTTTCTGCGTAGGATGGGGTGTCTTTTCTCCCATACCATTACAGGTGGTAGGGATTTCCAACACATCTTTGGGCTTCGCCCCCAAGGGATTGGGAGTCCAGTCTTCCTCGCGTTTTTTGCCGTTGCCAAAATGGCTGGTTTCTGCCTGCGGATGAATGGGGTATTTCAAGGTGTGGTTTCCATATGGAATGCGCACATCATCCACCCGCAATGAGAATTTATCTGTCTTTCGGAAATGCAGAATGCTTTCATGCGAGCGTCCCCAATCATTTCCGAGATTGGCTTTATTGCGGTAATTCCACACCAACCAACGACAAGATGAGAAGTATTGCGAGGATGGGTGTTTTAAATCAGCCAAGATTTCTGAAAAGCCACACACATACAACGAACCGGTTTCTTTCAACACCCTGGAAGCCAGTTTAATCCATTGCAGTGACCACTGAATGTAGACTTCCTGGCTCTCGAAGGTATCCCATTCAGCTTTTTTGATATTGTAAGGTGGGTC
>CAZSFD010000086.1:0-21964 GCA_964606085.1 uncultured Anaerolineaceae bacterium | reverse complement strand
TGGGCGTGTTGTGCTGGCGCACCACCCCTGCCAAACGCTGCCCGTAGGTGTAGCCTTGTTTTTCCACGCGCAGCGCGTAGTGTCCGGTCGCATCCACCGGGAAGGCGTAATACCCGCCCACGCCGCTGATGACCGTGCCGCTGACCTGCTCGGTTTGCGTAACCGTCTGGCTGATGATACGCGACAGGGTCACCTGCGCGCCGGGCAAGCCCTGGCAATGCACCAAATCGGCATCGCAGGTGGCAGAATCGTACACGAAGCCGCTCACCCAGCCTGCATCGGGCGGCGCAACGGGCGGCGTGATGTCTGCCGCATTCAAGGGAACGTAAAACGCGCTGCGGACGGTGGCGGCATTGTTCAGCGCGTCAGCCAGGCTGACCGTCAGCGTGTAGACGCGGTCTTCGGTCAAATCGAAGTTCAATGCGCCGCTTGCCCCGCTATTGCCCGCATTCAGCAGCGCGCTAATATCCAGCGCCGTATCGCCATCGTCCAGGGTGACTTGCAGCGAGGCCGTGTTGACCGCTGTGTAAAAATCGGTGTAGGCAATCTCGATGGATGGGCGCAGCGTGTAAACCGCCTGTCGCTTTTGGGGCATCTCGACCGAGATGAAAGGTCCTTCCTGGTCAACCAAAACGAAGCGCGAAGCAACGCGGGCAGCCCCCAGTTCATCGGCAGCCAGGATGGTGAGCAATTGGTTGCCGGGTGAAATCGGCGCAGTCACCGTAAAGGCCCTCACCCCCAGCCCCTCTCCCAGGGGGAGAGGGGAGAGGGTGGCGGCAATGCCATTGACCGTCAGCGCGGCGACGGCGTGCGTATCGCTGACCGTGCCGTTCACCTGAACCGTTTGCCCGCCAACCACACGGTGGTCTTGCGGCGCAGCCACCGTGACCTGCGGCGGGGTGACATCATAGTCGTTACCGAAGGCTGCCAAATCGAAGGCTTCGATGACCAGATTACTGTCGCGGTCGAAAATGGCGGCGTAGCAGGTTTCGCTGCTGGTGCAATCCCAATGGGCGGCAGCCAGGGTCAGGTCGGCGCCGTCCACATCCAGGTCACAATCGGCATCTGCCCAAAAGCAGCCGCTGGCGTTTTGCATTTCGACGTGGATTGGGGCAGCGGAGGCTGGCTGGGGCGAAGCGGCGGGCTGCCATGCGGCGGCGCGCACGGCAAGCGGCGGGGTGAGTTGAACCAGCAGGCTGAGAATGACCAGTCCATGCAGAAGGGGCTGCCCGTGGGAATGCCGCGCCGCGTGGGAAACCGCGGCCCACAGGCGGCGTGCCTGCCCGCGGGGGCGGCGCATCTGCCGCAGGGAGGCGGCAACCGGCAGGAGGAATCCCGCCCACAGCCAGGCGCGCCCGCGCGGGGCGGTGGCTTTCCCCTGTTCTTGCCCAACGGGTTGTAGGGCTTGCGCCGCGCCCGCCGCATTTTTGACGACCAGCGGCAGGTAAATTTTGTAGTCATTGCCGGGTGGCGGGGTGACGGTAGGCGTGGCGGATGGCGTTGGCTCTTGGGTGGGGGTGGCAGTGACCGTTGGGGATGGCTCTTCGGTGGGGGTGGCTGTGGGGGTGGGGGATGGCTCGTCACCGATGATGACCGAACCGTTTTGCACCTCCACCGGCAGCAAGAGCGGGGGGCGTTCATCGGTAAGCAGTTGCACGCCGCCCAGGGTAAGCGCACTCTGCCCGTTGGCGCGGGCGCGAAAAACCAGGTGCGCCGCATCGCCATTGCCGCTGGCACCCGCCGCCGCGCCGGTGGAGGCACACGCCAGGCGCGTGATTCCTGCGGCAGGCGCGGTCGGTGTGGGGCAAACCACCTGCCTTTGGGTGGCAGATAAGAAAGACCCGCCGCCGGCATACAGGAATTCCACCAGCGCCGGGTCGTAGGTCAGGTCGAATTGAAAGGCGCTGACGGGCTGCGGCACATTGGCGGCATGAACAGTCACCGTAAACATTGCGCCCACCGCAAGCGGAGGGGTGGGCGCAAGCACTTGAAACTGCGGCGTATCGGGTGAAAGAACCGGGCGGGCGAAGACGGGCGGCACGGGCGCAAAAGAATGAGCGCGTTCTGCCGCTGCCGCGCCCAAAACCATGCCGGTCAGCAGCAAACCCATCGTACTTGCTGCCACAATCATCCAAACTTTTTTGAAAAACGAGGCATTCATCGCGCATTCTCCTGTTCAAAAAGCCAATAAGACATCACCCCAAACTCTCCAGCAACAAGTTCAAGCCAGATTCAAAGGAGGCGGGGATTTCAATTCGATTGGGGGCAATCAGCGATAGTTCCATCATGCCCTGGTACCAGGCAATCAGCACCAGCGCGGCGGCTTGAACATCGAGCTGGCGAAATTCGCCGCGGGCGCATCCTTCGGTCAACAAGGCGCTGAACAGGTCGTGGTAAGCCGTCAGGTAGTTTTGCAGTTCGGCGTGCATGGCGGGGTTGGCAATTGCCAGGCGGTACACTTCGAGATAGAGCGGCATGGCGCGGGCGGTTTCGAGCAGCCCGGTGGTCACAATGCGGCGCAGGCGTTCGCGCACGCTGCCTTGCGCCTGTGCCTGGGCGCGCGAAATTTCGAGGTCAGCGGTGACCATGTTTTGCACCAGCGCGAACAAAATATCTTCGATACTCTTGTAATACCAATAAAGCCCGCCAATACTCAAACCGGCAGCCTGGGCAACATCTTGCACGGTGGCGGCGGCAATGCCCTTCTCGGCAAAAACCTGCAAAGCGGCTTGTAAAATCTGCTGTTTGCGTTCCACACTGACATCAGGTCTGGGCATGGTAAACCATCTTGCAGAGAAAAAATAACCGAATGGTATTCGGTTATTATCGTAGCATATTGCAAAACCAAAGTCAACGGCGAAAGCCCTGAGGTTGTAAAGGTTTTTCGACAACAAAAAGGGTAGTTTGAAAGTGGATGGTAAAGCCCTAATCGGTAGTTGATAATTCTCAGGCCTTCTGGGAAGTTCTCAACCCTGATCGTGGCAGGCTGCTGGCCAATGCCGTGCGTTGGGCCACCCATGAAGAGACCCCAGTTCGTGTGATCGGCCCAGGGCTTGTGGCCGTCAGCATTTGGCGGCAGGCCGAATCGATCACCGTTCACCTGGTCAACCTGACCAATCCGATGACCATGCGCGGTCCCTACCGCGAGATCATCCCGATTGGCGAGCAAACCGTTCATGCGCGCATCCCGCCTGGCTGCCGCGTGAAGGGAGTGTCTCTGCTCCGAGCGGGCATTGTCGTTCCCTGGCAACCCGAAGATGGCTGGGTGAACCTTGCCGTGCCGCAAATTGCCGATCATGAAGTGGTGGCGCTGGGCCTGGAAGGGTAGGCCATTGATCCCATGACCAGGATCGTCCTTACCTTTTACGACCCGAAAATCCGGTCAAAGAGTTTCAAGTTCTTTCAAACCTGTTAAGTTCCATGCTTTTTGATCGTGTTATAGTTTGGAGAACATGGCTGACTGGCGGGGTATTTCACAGCTTTGCTTCACCCCCAAACCAAATGCAAGGGATTTTTCTGAAATACGCCGCCGCGAAATTTGCGTTGGCGTTTTTTTATTTGCGTACCTGGAGGGCCTTATGTCACGGAACTTGCGCCGCCTGAATCATCTGCTGTCGTTGTTGATTGTTTTGGTGTTCGTGTTCGAGCCGGTAAGCGTGGCGGTCGCCGCGGCACAACAGCCGGTTGTTGCTGCAGCAGCCACCTCACCCGAAGAAGCGCCGCAGGTGACGGTGGCCGCGCCGTATGTGACGTTCTTGCCGCTACTGGCAGTCAGCTATGCTCCGCCCGTGACAGCGCCGATCACGCCGGGTTCGGGCGGTTCGCTGCAAGTGCCGGGGACCGGTTTTGCGGCCATCTTCCAGGCCGGGGCCATCACCGAGACGGCCACCGCCAGCTATCAGCCGCTTGCCGAGGTCACGCCGCCGACCGGCAAAGCCCTCGTTGGCCAGCCATTCGCCCTGACCCTGACCAGTGAAAGCGGCCAGCCGATCACACGCCTGCTGCCCGAAGTCAGTGTGCAGGTGATTGACGGCATCGAAAAATACACCGTTACCCCACGCGCCGCACTTGAACTGGCCTACAACGACGCAGCCCTGGCCGGCCTCGATGAAAGCCGTCTGCGCCTGCATTACCTGGATCAGCACGGCAACTGGGTTCCCATGCTGACCCTGCTCGATACCCAGGCCAACCAGGCGCGTGTTCCCACCGATCACCTCACCGAATTTGCGCTCTTTGCCCCCACGCAAGCCCTGACCGATACGGTCACGGTCGTCCTCGACCCCGATCACGGTGGGGCAGACCCCGGCGGCACGGTGCGCTCGCCGGTCAGCTACGCCATCGAAGAAAAGGTGGTCAATCTCGATACGGCCATGCTGGTGCGCGATTACCTGCAAGCCTGCGGCGTGCAGGTGGAAATGACGCGCGAAGACGACAGCAGCATGAGCGAGATTGATCGGGCTAATTTCATCAATGGAAATGACCCCGATCTGGCCGTGACCATTGGCACCAACATCTCCACTGATACCATGCGAAACTTCACAGGCGGCCCGATGGGGTTGGCCGATTTCGCCAAGCCCGATGATGTGGCCCTGGCGCAGTTGTTCGTCGAGACGATTTCCAACACCACCACCCTGCCGCCCACGCGCGGTGTGCGCGATGCCGCCACCTGGCGCGGCGGGCTATATGTTCCAACGCATGTCCCCGACGTGTTGTACGCCCAGATCGAAACCGCCTTCCTCGACTCCTATCCCGACCGCGACAATATCATAGACCCCCGCCTGGATACCATCGCCGGGGGCATCTACAACGGCATCATCCAGCAACTCAACCAGACCCAATGCCCGCCCTTCGACGAAAACTTCGTGGACAAGCGCTTGCAGCGTACCAACGGCATCAACGCCTGGACACGTTACACTGCCCAGGGGGTGAACCCGGTGACGGGCAACCAGTTCACCTGGTCGCGCGACCTGTTCGTGCCGGGGCCGGGCCTGAACATGGATTTCACCCGCTATTACAACAACACGCTCGATTTCCGCGGCCTGTTTGGGCGGCACTGGTCATCGCTGTGGGATATGCACCTCGATTTTCTGGCCGATGGCGTCCTCCGCCTGCAATACGCCGATGGACACCTGGGTGAGTTCACCCCCAACGGTGGCGGCTATCAGCCTGAAGCGGGCATCTTCGACACCCTGCAGGCCGAGGGCGGCGGCTACCACGTGATCACGCCCGACCGGCTGCACTTCCGCTTCGATAGCGCTGGCGTGCTGCAAACCATTCAGGATGACCTCGGCAACACGATCACCCTGCACTACGCCGGCAGCGCCCTGGATTGGATCGAAGATGCCGCCGGGCAGCGTTTCGAGGTGGATACCGACGTCGCCGGGCAGATCACCCGTATCGCCGACCCCGGTGGGCGCGAGGTCACGTACACCTATGGCACGGTCAGCCTGGAGCGCACCGAATATCTGACCAGTTTGCGCGGCCCGCTCTCCGCCCACAGCGCCGATCAACTCTTGCAGATGACGAATGCCAACGGGGGCAACACGGGCTACGAGTATGACCCCGGCAATGGCTACCTGAGCCGCGTCAGCGACCCGCAGGGGATCAGCTACCTTGAAAACGTCTACACCCCCGATGGCCGCGTGGCGCAGCAGAAGAACGGCAACAAAGACCAGGGAACGTGGGATTACCAGCTTGAGCAGATGCGCGCCATCTTCACCGACAACGAAGGCCACACGACCACCTATCTTTTCGACAGCAAATATCGCGTCAGCGAAGAAATAGACGCCCTCGGTCAAAGCACGAAATACGAATACGACGATCACGACAACATCACCGCCATGACCGACAAGCGCGGCAACACCTGGCGCTACACCTACGATGAGCGTGGCAACATGCTCACCCGCACCGACCCGCGCGACCAGTGGTCGCTTTACCCCTCCGACGTGACCACCTGGGTTTACAACGCCCAGAACAAGCCCACACAGATGACCGACGCCCTGGGCTTCACCTGGAAGTACGAATATGACGACAAGGGCAACCCGGTCAAGATCACCGAACCCAACGGGGCGATCACCGAAGCGCAATATGACGGCAAGGGCCAACTGACCTGGCTGAAAGACGCCGAAGGGCGCATCACCCGCTTCGAGTACGACGACAAAGGCAACCGCATCCAAACGCATCTACCCGGCGGCGGCTGGACAAAATCTACCTACGATGGCTCCGGCCACCAATTGACCTTCACCGAATGCCTCAACCCGCCCGGTTGCAGCGAAACCCGCACGACCAAATTTGAATATGACGGCAACGGCAATCTCAAAAAGATGACCGACCCGATGGGGAAAGACACGCTGTACGAGTATGACGGCAACAACATGCTCGTCAAACAGACGGACCGGCGCGGCGGCGTTTCGGAAACCAAATATGATGACAACCTGAACCCCACCTGGCAAAAAGACCCGCTGGGCCGCATTCAGGAGTTTACTTACGACAAGATGAATCACCGCCTGACGGCCAAAGACCCTCTCGGGCGCGTGACGCAGTTCCAATATGACGAAATTTACCGGATGGTCAAGGTTATTCAGCCGGCGCCGTTCCTGTATGAGTATCACTATGCCTACGACGCCAACGGCAACCTGCTGACCCTCACCGACCCGGCTGGCAACCAGACGCGTTTCGTTTACGACGTGACCAACCGGCGCAAATTCGTCCACGATGCCATTGGCGGCACGACCGAATATTGCTACGACCCGCTTGACCACATCACGCGCGTCTTCGACCCGCGCCGCGCTGTGACGACGATCAGCTACGATTCGGTTGGTAACATGAGCGAAGTGGCCGACCCGCTCGCCAACCGCACCACCTTTGGCTACGACCGCGTTCACAACCGCACGCGCCTGACGGTGGGCATCCCCTCGGATGGGGTGGAATCTGACGGCAGCACGACTCGCTTCGAGTACGACGGTCAGAATCGCCAGGTGAAAATTACCGACCCGTTGAACCGCGTCACCCAGATGAGCTACGACGGCGTAGGCAACCTGCGTTTCGTCACCGACCCGCTGGGGCGCACCACCGAAACGCGCTACAACCTGAACGGCTGGGCGATCACTCAAATTGACCCGCTCGGCGGCACATCCACCTCGCAATATGATGACGAAGGAGCGCTGCGCTTCTTCACCGACGCCAACACGCACACCGCCGAATACCGCTACGACGCCGTCGGCCAACTGCGCTTCGTGGTGGACCCGCTCGGCCAGACGACCGAATATCGCTATGACCTTGCCGGCAACCAGACGCATGTGGTAGATGCCCTGGGCCGCATGAGCGAATCGGTCTACAACGAACTCAACCTGCTGACCGATGAATACGATCCCCTGCGCAACCACACTGGCTACACCTACGACAAACTGCGCCGCCTGACCGCCCGCACCGATGCCAACGGCAAAACCACCCACTACGCCTATAACCCGCTCGGCTGGCTGACCAGCGTCACCGATGCCATCGAAGGCACGACCGAATATGGCTACGACATCGTCGGCAACCGCACGGTGATCACCGATACCAACGGCATCGCCACCCACTTCGAGTTCAACGTCCTCAACCAGCTCAAACACGAGATCAACCCCATCGGCGACGTGTGGGAATACAGCTATGATGCCCGCGGCAACCTGATCCGCCGCGTGGATGGCATGTGGCAGGCCACCTATTACGAGTACGATAAAGCCGATCAGTTAACCGCCACCCGCTATGGCGTGGGGTCGGGCGGCCAAAGCGCTGTCACCTTCGAGTACGACGCCAACGGCAACGAGATCGCCATGCACGATGGCAATGGCGATTGGACGTATCTCTACGACGCCCTCAACCGCCGCACCAGCGCCACCGATGCCAAAGGGCGCACCCTGCAATGGGAATACGACCCCGTGGGCAACCGCACGGCCATGATCTACCCCGATGGCCGCCGCGTCGAACTGGCCTACGATGCCACTGATCAACTGCAAACACTCACCGATGCCCAATCGCGCCAGATTTCCTGGGCGTATGACCCCCTCGGCTTCATCACCAACCAGAGCAACCCCAACAACACGCAAACCGCTTACACCTACGATGATGCTGGCCGCCTGACCAACCTGACCAACCAGGGCGCTGGCGGCGTGACGCTGGCCGCCTACACCTACACCCTCGATGCCGTCGGCAACCGCACCCGCACCGTGGAGCAGCGCGACAGCAAAACGATCACCCGCGATTACGCCTACGACGATCTCTACCGCCTGACCGCCGCCCGCACCGATAGCGGCGAAGACATGCAATACGTCTACGACCCGGTGGGCAACCGCACCCGCAAGCACGGCACGCCCGAACCGGTCGGCCAGCCCGCCGCGCCCGAAGACACCGTCTACACCTACAACGAACTCAATTCGATGCTCACTGCCGGGGTAACGGACTTTGCCTACGACGAAAACGGCAACCGCATCCGCAAGAGCGAACCGATCACTGCCACGCAATACGTCACGGCCACGTTGGCGCAAGGCTGGGACATCACCGGCACCGTCGTCACCACCTACACCTGGGACTACGAGAACCGGCTCACCGGCGTCGCCACCGCCATCCACCACACGCAGACGGCCACCTACACCCAGGTCATCTCCGATGCGGGCGGCATCACCACCACCGTGGGCATCACCGTCACCGCGGGCATCAGCACCACCCTGCACGCCGGCTACACCTACGATGGCTATGGCCGCCGCATCGCCAAATGGGTGACAACGCTGATAGATGAAACCGGCGTGCTGCCCGGCCCCGAATTTCTACGCCGCGAGTACGTTTTCGATGGCCTCGACCCGGTTGTCGAGTACGAATCCGACCGCCCCCAACCGGCCCCCTTCACCATCACCGCCCACTACACCTACGCCAACGGGCGCATGGCCCTGCTCGAACGCACCGACCCCACCGAGACGAAAAGCTACTGGTTCCACTACGACGGCCTGGGCAGCGTGATCTCGCTGACCGATGAGACCGGCCTGGAAGCGTGTAAGTACCAGTTCGATGAATACGGCGTCCCGCTGAAGACCTGCGCCGCTGTGAACCGGTATTCCTACACCGGGCAGGAGTTGGATGAGGAGACGGGGCTGTATCACTTCTTCGCGCGGTATTATGACGCGGAGGCGGGGGTGTGGGTGAGTCAGGATGGGTATAGAGGTATTCAAGATAGTCCTGACTCTTTGCATAGATATTTATATGTATCAGATAACCCAATAACAATTGTAGATAAATATGGGTATTGTCCATGGTGTGTCGTGATTATTGCTGCCATTGTTATCATAACAATCGTGGATTATGTTTGGACTGCTTATGACATACATCAAGATATTCAAGTTATTGAGGATGAAAACTCAACTGAGATAGAAAAAGAAGTGGCCCGCTTGGATATGCAAATGGCGGTAACTTTTGAAATACTTGAACCCGATGAAGAGGAACCAATAAACCCTGGCACAATCCCAGCAGATGATATTGCTCGAAAAATTGCTATGAAACAAACTCGCGAAAAGCTTATGAAAGAAGCCATGGAAAATGGAATACTAAAGCTTACGCGGAATGAAATGGAAGAAACCCTTATAAAGCAAGGTTTCAAGAAAGGTAGTAAAGAATTAGCCGAAGAAATTTCCGAAAGAATGGCGAAACAATCTGTAGAGAAAGCGTTAAAAGATCCAAATAAAGTGGCTCATATAGTTGAGAATATTGGTCATGACTGGGCTAAAGCCGGAGTAAAGAATTCGGATGATGCTTTTAAGCTCATACAGGAAGTTATTAGTGAAAACTATGATAATTTACCATCTGGTCAGGCTACAGAGTTTTCAAAGGTTTTCAGTGATGGTTATGAAGTAGTAGTCAGAGGTATCAAAATGCCCGATGGGTCATTTGAAATTGGAACGGCTTTTGTCAGATAGGAATAAAAACATGTTGAATGTCCCCAGTATAAAGAACACAGAAACCATAACTCTAAAGACTCAAACTAATTGGCTCGTTGGTTTAGATGACAGGTTATATTGGTGGAATAGTGAAAAAGATCAAAATCATTTTGGTCACTCACTAGAAATAAAAGCGCACTTCAATCAACACACAGAAACATTGCTACTGCCAGTAAATACCGTAGATCATCTTCTTATGGTCGATGAAAGATCACAACTATACACTGGGGCTAGTATTACCATAGGGGAGAGAATCCGAGTCTTTACAAATCAGGGTAAGTTGCTATGGGATTGGCAACCCCATGATGTAATACATGCCTTTGCTTATACCGTTAGTGATGGTGCTTTTTGGTTTGTGCCAACAAAACTTGGGAATAAATATGTTTATGAATATCACCCTAAAAGAGGGTGTAAAACACATGCTCTCCCAATCTATGATACTGTATACAGCATGGTAGTAACTCTTGAGAAGCGATTGTTTACTACCCAACTGCCTTTAGGTCATTTTGTTATCCACTCTGATCAGTATGGAAATATTCTTCACCAATTGGGAAATCCCCAGAATTTAGGGAAAGGTGATAATGAGAATATCTGGCCGATTTTCTACCCAGAGGACATCCGAATGGATAAGCTGGGAAGATTATGGGTAGCCGAATTAGGAAGAAATAGACTTGTTGTACTTGATCAAACACTAAAAGTGATTAGGTATCTCACACTTAGTGATCTGGGCTTAAACATACATCGTAAAGAGTTATTCAAACCCTTAAAAATTGCTCTAGGAAAAAATTTTTTTTGGATTCATGAGCCCGATCCATATAGCGAAGAAATTCGACTTCATTGTTTTCAAATTGTTACCTAACACCACGACGTCAGTTCACAGCTTTTTAATAAGACCTTTTTAGGTTTCCATAGAATCATACTCGTATCAAACCTTTCTGTGATCTGTTCTGCTTGTTGTACCCAAGTCGACGAAGGTATGGAAGGCATCCTTTCCAAATAGAAGGCCCCGTCTATCGCAGGCAGGTCGAAAGAGTAACCGTCAACGGATTTTTCAGAGCGGATTGAGCGGATGCACCCGCACCATCCATTCAATCCGCTCCCGCAATCCGCTATCAGCGCCCCACAAAAAAGCCCCGTCCATTACGGACGGGGCCTGCACCTTACCAAACTTTGATCACCCATGCCAATTCGGGTTATCCACCGCCAGCCCATCGGTGCGGGCGGCATCCATCAGCGCTCATCCCGTTCTTCACGAATCAGATCGGAGAGTGGTCGCTCTGCTGAAAACTTTTGCGCCAATTCTGCACGCCGCTCAGCAGAAATTGGGCTGGGCAAAAGAGAATGCGCTTTTGGCACACTCAACCCCGCCTCGACCAGCAGGCGCTCGACCCACAAACGTTGTTCCGCCGGGTCATCGGGCGGCGGTTCGACCGTTTTTACCGTCACGCGCACACGCGTATTTTCCGGCAATTTCAGCGGCGATAAAGGCCGCAACTGCCCCTTTTCATAGATTGCAGTAATTACGGTATCCATCTTGACCTCGCATCAACACGTTTGACACAGCGATTGTTCGATTTCATCCAATTGTAACACCCCGAAAAGCCCTCCTGGTAACGTTACGGATTGAGCGGATGCGCCCGCAATCTTCGCTCAATCCGCTATCAGCACCCAACAAAAAAGCCCCGTCCATCACGGACGGGGCCTGCACCTTACCAAAATGCTCCCTAAAACTCGCCGCTTTTCCAGCGCATCCGAAATTCCCCGGCTTGCAGCACCACAAAGGCGCTGGTGTGTAACTCACGCAAAAAATGGCGGTTATCTGATATCAGGCAGCGCACTTCCATCCACTCGGAAAAGGCCCCAATGAAAGCATCCGCTTTTTCGGGCAGGCCAAGTTGGGTGTATTTCTCAACCAGATCACGCGGCGTGGGTTCATCCACGATCCAGGCGAAATCGGTTGCCCGAAAGAGCCGATAAAAGCGCCGCACTTGCTCTGGCGTTTGCAGGTTGCGCGTGACCTCCTGGGCTACCAGGCGCGGAATGACCAATGTCAATCCACTGCCAATTTCATCCAGCAAATGCGCCGCATCTGGATCGCTTTCTTGCAAGGCATGGATAAAGGCGCAGCTATCTATACAGATGCGCATATTCGGCCTCAAAAATTTCAGAACGTGTTTTGCGGAGCGTGTTAACCACATCATTCCGCGTGGTACCCACGTTCAGGCCGCCATCCTGTCGAATCTGCTGGCGCAGGGCCGCCAATTCTTGCCGCCAAAGGCTCTGTTGTCGGGCCGCATTCAACAGTTCCGCAATCACATCGCCAGGCTCTTTTTGCTCTGCTTGCGCCAATGCCTGCAAATTTTCATAAGCCGTTGCCGATAGTTCTAATGTAATGGTTTGTGTATCCATTAGTTAACCTCGTTTGGATTGATACCATTTCGTAATCCATCTCCTCAATTGTAACACCCTCGAAGGAGCCACCTTATGCTTCAACGCTTCTCCCCCTCCCGCCTTATCCCCCTTCTTGTCGCCCTGACCCTCGGCCTGGCGCTCAGCCTCGCCGCCCTTGCCGCCGGTCAGGCGCAAGCCGCCGCAGTTCTTCTCTCCCCTCTCCTTCCAGGAGATGGGCCGGGGGTGAGGTCATCCGACATTTTCGCCCACCTCGCCGCCGGACGCCGCCTGCACCTCCTCGTAGATGGCCCCGCCGGCGCCTTCGCCGCGCCCGATGGCGATTGGGCCGGCGGCGCGGGCGTGGTCAATGGGGCGTACACTGCCACGCAGTCGTATGCGCTGCGCGCCGTGCCGGTGTATGCCTTCCGCACCAGCGTGCGCGACGA
Source organism: uncultured Anaerolineaceae bacterium (assembly GCA_964606085.1). Classification (GTDB taxonomy): domain Bacteria; phylum Chloroflexota; class Anaerolineae; order Anaerolineales; family UBA4823; genus CAIQJJ01. The sequence goes on along the minus strand of CAZSFD010000086.1, from coordinate 9,162 downwards.
GAACGATGTGGATGTGGCCTGGGAATTTGCCGCCGTAGCGCAAATCCTGGCCAACGAATACCGCCTGCCCTACCGGGTGTTGGACGAAGCCGCCCTGCGCGACGGCGCACTGACCGGCAACGGTGTGCTGCTGCTGCCCGCCTTCAACGACGATTACGCCGCCGACGTGGTGGCCGCCCTCACCCCGGCTGGCCTGACCGCCCTGCACGATTTCGTCACCGCTGGCGGCACAGTCTACGCCCAGGGGACGGGGGCTTACCTGCTCGAAGCGGCTGGCCTGCTGCCGCCCGGCACGGTCAACCTGAATGTTGCGCTCGAACTGCCCGGCGGCGAAAACATGGGGATCATGCACATCGAAGACCCCACCAACCTGTTGACCTTCAACTGGCAAAGCGATCAATTGTGGCTTTCGCACGACCCCGTTGTGACCGCCAACCCACCGCTGGTGGCAGTTGCCACTTACACCAACACCCTGGGCGGCCCGCAACCAGCCATTTTGTATGGCGAATCCGGCCAGGGCCGCATCGTCGTTGTGGCCGGTCACGCCACATCAGCCCAGCACCGCGACCAGTTGCCGATCTTCCTCAACGGCCTGCTCAGTGGCATGGCCGAACGCGCCGAACTCTACGGGCGCGCCATCCAGACCTACGACCCCACTCCCGGCCCAACCGTCATCCCCGCCTACGAAGCCAACATTCCCATCAGCGTCACGCTGTGTGTGGGCCATTACTGGCAGGGGGCCACGCTCGAAAACGCCCGCCTGACCGAACAGGTGCAGCCCGGCTTCCACGTTGACCCGGCCAGCATCGTCCCGCTTCCCGCCACGGTGGAAATCACCGCTGCCAATGGCCTGACCATCACCACGCTGACCTGGGATTTCGGCGCGCTCGCCGCCACCCCGCCCTGCCTGCATTACACCGCCTACACTGAACGCGACGCCCTGGCCGCCGAACGGGTCACCTTCAGCCGCGGCGCGCTTGTTTACGCTGATGGCGCGCGCCAGGTGGCGTGGCCGCACCGCGATTTCATCCTCGAAGCCCGCCTGGCTGCCCGGCTCTACGGCGAACACGACAAGGAAGATGACCGCTTCTACTTCCTGCCCGAAGAAGGCGTCATTCTCGATGAGTTCATCTTCCTCGAAAACAAGGAAGATAGCTGGGCGCACGGCATCACCCTCACCCGCTACATCCCGTTGATCGTCCCCATCGTCGGCCTGGAAGACCAGCGCCAACCCCTGGCTACCAATGCCGGTGAAACCGTGTGGATCAGCAACACACTCTTCATGTTTGAAAATGGCGATTATCTGCCCCCCGAAAACCTGACCAGCATCACCGACACCCTGGATTTGAACGATTGGGACGGCCACACCTTCGTCACCATGACCACGCCCGGCGGCTACCACATTGACCCGCTGCCCACCAACGCCCCCCTGCGCGACGGCTTCTTCGTCACCATCCCCATCACCTATGCCCACGCCATCACCGTCACCGCCGACCACCAACTGCTGCTGCCCGCCATCGCCGTCACCTGGGATTTGGGCGCTTTCCCGCCCCTGCACTGGGAGCTACCCGCCCTGCGCTACGGCATCCAATCGGGCGAGTTGTTCGGGCGTTCAGTGTCGTTCACCGGCGACCCGCAGGTTGGCACGTTGGTGGTAGATGCCACCGGCGGCTCCGTCTACACCGGCCTGGGCAGCGACCCGCTGGTGCATCGCGAGTTCCTGGCGGATGTAATCGTTGAACCGCCGCAAGCCCCGATCACCACCAGCATCACCTATCAAGACATCTGGAGCCGCACCCATGCCATCCCCATCCGCGCCGGGTTCTATGACCTGTTCAATTGGGCCTCGTGCGCCTGCGGGCCGGGCAGCATCGGCGAACGCCATCAATGGATCAACGTCACCTTCGGCATCTGGGTGGATACCGATGGCGATGGCAGCCGCGAGACGCTGCTGACCGATTTCGACGCCCTCAAAGGCTACATGCCTCAGCGCGTCCAGGGCGATCTCGACATCCTGATCAAGACGCGCAACCTGGGCCAGCCGGTGGGCGCGTTGGAGAATTTCATCGAAAGCCGCCTGTTCCGCGGGATTGGCTTCACCATCACGCCGCGCAACGGCACCTGGGAAAATTCCTACACGGCCGAACGCAGCCAACTGATCAGCCAGACGGTTGACGGCGGCTACCAATATCTCATCTTCCAGCAGCGCGCCACCGCCCCCTTCGCGACCGACTCAATCATCATCCACGCCACCATAGATGCCGACACGCGCAACTTCGAGCGCCTGCTCAAGCTGCACGATGGCGCTACCTTTGGCTACCGCCAGGCATATGCCGGCCCGGGGCAATACGAAATCCACGATACCCACGTACAGGGCGTGCTGGGCGCCCGCAGCGATCCCATCATCACCGCCCGCGTCAACCCGATCAGCCTCAGCACCATCCGCGACACCTTCTTCCTCGATTATGAACTCCGAGACCCCTACGAACTGCATGACACCGCTGACCGCGGCTTATTTCAGGATGGCATCTTCTTCCAGAGTTGGGGCTTTGGCGAAAGCGCCGCCACCACCTACGTGGGCGGGCGCGATGGCCGCGAACTGTTGCTCAGTCTGCTCAACCTGGGCGACCGCACCTGGCTGCGCCTGGAAGTCAATAACAACACCGGCGCAGATTGGACGAATGTCCGCATCATCCCCCTGCCGCCCGCCGGGATCACCGCCACCGCCCTGTTCACCCAAAATGTGCCGCCCGCCCTGTGGCCCGACATGCCCTTCCTGAACGTGTCTGCTATCCCCGACACCACCTTTGGCATCTACTACTTCGAGTTACAGATAGACCCCGCCGTCACACACCTGCAAGGCCGCATCCTCGAAATCCCCATCCAATTCCAGGCCGATGGCGCACCGGCAGATTTTGGATTGCCCCCGGCCAAACTCGCCATCCGCAATGCCGCTGGCGAAGCGCCGCGATACACCTCGGGCCTGGCGCACTCGCTCGAAATCACCGACACCCTGGCCGCCCACGTCACCCCCACCCTGGCCCTGCTGCTGACCGATGCAGAGATGAGCACGTTGAACACTCACATAGCCGCCGACCTGGACGCTTCCCCGCGCGGCACATCGGCCCTCACCTACTTCCTGGCCTTGAGCGGCACGGCCCCCACGCTCAATTTCAATTACACAGACACCCTGCTGCATTTCAACCTGCCCATCACCCTGCCCGTGGCCGGCGCCAGCGGACGGGGCGAATCTGTTCATGCCGTTTTATTCAACCAGTTTGCCGTCTTGCGCGGTGGTCGTTACCAGGTCAGCGCTGGCGCGTTGCTCACGGGCCGCGATGATTTTGGCATGATTGTCACCGATACGGCCGCGCCACAATTTGTGGAAGCAAACGGCGCCGGCTTGCAGGCTTTCTACGTAGTAGATGGCATCACGCGCACACTCACCGGCGAAGCGCTCGACTTTCTGACCTGGGGTGAAGACAACGAAGTGGAAGTGCGCTTTACGGTGGGCAACCTCGGCAACGACGTGGCTTTCACCCCCACGCTCTCAATCAGCTTTTCCCCTGCAATCACGCTCACGGTTTACCCAGAAAACGTCCAGGTCATCTCCAACACGTTGCTTTGGCAAACTGAAGATCTGGCCCCTGGTGCGCAAACCAGCATCCTGGTCACATTCTTCGTCCCAACCACCGCCACCCGCCACATCGGGCAACCCGCCGAATCCCTCCTGGCAATCCATTGGACCGACGCCGATTTCTTCAACAATTACGCGAAGCAATGGATATTCGACGAACGCATCGGCGGCCCGCTCTCCTTGCCGATCAATGCCGTCCCCTACCTGGTGCATCTACCCGCCATCTTCCACACCCCGCCAGCCACATTCACCAGCATCCAGGTTGGCGAAGCCATTGCAGAGCGCTTTGTCGAGGCCACCGGCGAAATCTTCTACCAGACGGCCATCACCCTGCCCGTTCGCCTGCCAACCACAGGCCGCTTCTACTTCTCCTCGCAGTCTGATTCTGCTCAACCTGCCGTGGTAGATGATCTCATTGCGATGGTGGCTGATGCACATGATATTTTCACCTACCACTATTCCAGCAAAGGAAGACCCGAAGCGGCGGTGATCGAAATTCCCCGCGAGATATTGGCCGACCACGCTGGCGAAAGCATCGTCATTGAGTATCGCGATGTCTTTGGCTGGGCAGTGGAAGCGACACCGATCTGGTTGATCTGGATTCCGTAAAATAGCGACTCTGCCTGATAAAACAAAGAGCCAGGGCATCGCCCTGGCTCTTATGGCTTCACGGCAAGATGCTTGTCACATAGCCATGCAAACACGAATTATTATCGCATGCACCCTGGCAAATTACTACCTGGCGTTGATGTGAGATCGTCGCCAGGTTTTGAAGAATATCCCAGCACGTAACATCAAGATAGAACTCCAGACCCGAGAATGAGCATCTACCATTACAGGTAACCAATCTGAAGGATGTGGTTCACCCGGAGGCAATCATGACCATCCACTTGAATGTGAATTCCGAACTGGAACGCCGGTTGGTGAAAGCGGCAGATCAGCTGGGGCTGACTCCGGATATGTATATTATGCGCCTGTTGCAAAGGGAATTAAATAACCAGGCCGTTTCTGCGCGATTGTCATCCGAAGAAAGCAAGTTACTCAAAAAAATCAATACCACCCTTTCGTCTGCTAAATGGGGGCGCTATCGTATCCTGTTAGCAAAGCGAGATGCGGAAATCCTGACCGAACAGGAACAGACTGAACTCATTTCCCTGTCCGACAAAATCGAAGAGGCCAACGTTCGTCGCATGAAAGCGGTGGTCGAATTGGCACGTTTGCGGAAAACCACTGTGCCTGCGCTGATGGATACTCTCGGACTATCTGCTTCCCATGCCTGAACCCCCTGTAGCATCCAGGCAGCGTGCCTACTTGGCCGAACGGGCCAAAGGCTGCTGCGAATACTGCCTTTCACAAGAGCAGTACTCTCCCGATCCATTTTCTATCGAACACATCATTCCGCTCTCAAAAGGTGGCGTCGGTACATCCGATAATTTGGCGCTCTCCTGTCAAGGGTGTAATAACCGAAAATATACCAGTACTGAGGCATTCGATCCGGTTAGCCAATCCACCGTACCGCTGTTTCACCCGCGCCAGCACAGCTGGAGCGACCATTTTGTCTGGAGCGATGACGGCACGCAGATTTTGGGGATCACGCCTATTGGAAGAGCATCTGTTGAAAAACTGCAACTCAACCGGAACGGTCTGGTGAATTTGCGTCGTATCCCATCGGGTATCGGGGAGCATCCGCCAGTTCTGTAAAATCATCACCAAACATCACAAGCAAAACTCATCAGGGTTGCCTGCTGTCGCCCTCCACACAATAAGCTGTTACAGATCATTTCGGGGATACGGTATTCTTATGGTTCGTATGCACCATTGCGAATTACTAACGGAATGTGGGCACAATCTTGTTATTGAATTTTTACCCAATATCAAGTAGAATGTAAAAGATGGCAACAAACCCCATCACTGGTCTTTTAAAAACAAAATCGGCGCTTATTCGCCGATAAAATAATCCGCTCCGGGGAAAGCCTGCGGGATAACGCCGCACTTTCCTGTCCCCCCGAATTTACTTCGCAATTACACCATGCTGACCGGGAACGCCGCCGGGGTGGAGGGCGGCGGGCTGTATTTCCGCCAGGGGTTCACCGCTGAAAATATCCCCGTTCATATCACCCGCACGACTTTTGAAAACAACACAGCCACGCAAGCAGGAGGCGGCGCTTACCTGCCCCAGCCCGCGCTCGTCGAAGGCAGCATCTTTCGCGGCAACACCAGCCTGAACGCGGCCGGGGGAGGTTTAGCGCTACTCAGCGGCGGATCGGTTTCCAGCCGGGTCAGCAACACCGTCTTTTTCGGCAACCACGCTTCACTCGGCGGTGCATCGGTTTACATCAATAGCATCGCGCCTTTGGAAATTTTGCACACCACCCTGGCAGGCAGCGGCGCGGCGTCCGAACAGGGCATCAGCGTGGTGGCGGCGGATGTCCAGATTACCAACACCATTATCGTCAGCCACACGGTGGGCATCGCGGCCTCCGGCGGGGCAGTGGTCACCGCCGATCACACCCTGTTTCACGGCAACCAGACCGATGTGCAAGGGGTTACCAACCTTAACTCAGTGTATGGCGATCCGCAATTTTTGGATTTGCCCGGCGGCGATTTCCATCTCACCCTCGGCTCCCCCGCCATTGACGCCGGCGCGACGACCAGCATTACCACCGATTTCGAGGCCGATCTGCGCCCGATCATCACCCAGGCCGATCTCGGCGCTGACGAATTCGGCGACTCAGCCATGATCGATCCGGGCGCATCAACCGTCATCACCAGCACCGTCGGCGCGGGGCGCGAAATCATCATCCGCCTGCCGCCTGGGGCCGTAGGTGGTTGGAGAATCATCCGTCTGCTGCCCACGCCACAGCCAACGAAACCGCCGCCAGCGCCGCGCCTGCCTGCCGGGATGAACTTTACTTTGCAGGTGACACAACCGCTGGCGCAGACGCTGTCCATCGCCCCCGCATTTCTCCTGCCCATCGAAATCACGCTGACCTATCGAGATGTTGACGTAGCCGGTCTGGATGAGAACAGCCTGTTCCTGGCCGTCTTCGACGAAACCACGGGCGAATGGGTGGATGCCACGACGACCTGCACGCTGCCCGGAAGCATCACCCGCAACACGGGCCAGAACCAGATCACGGTCACGACCTGCGCCACAGGCGAGTTTGCGCTTTTGGGGAGCGAGAAAACCTACCAAATCTTTCTGCCACTCGTTACCCGTTAGTCTCCACAGAAACCATCGCACACGGTTGCAAGTGATTCGCATCACAACGCTCACACTATCCTCATAAGGTGGGCAGCCAAAAAGGTCGCACTCCCTTTGCCTTTTGAGCATCGGGAGTGCGGCATGATGATATATGGAAATGGCTTTCTCAAAACGCCCCAATATGTAGGGGAATTACGCCGTTTTCGCCATTTTCTCCTTTATTTTGTGGGTACATTCCAGGCGGGGCGGAATTTATACCCATATATCAGGTTTATACCGCGGCCCAATGTTGATGGTGTGGGTGTAAAAAGGAAGACTAAAATAACCCCAGTTGTTTCGGCGCTTGAGGCAACTGAGCCGCTTTTTCGCCAAGCCATGCTGCCAGGTTGAGCGGTGTCTCTCTGAATGGATGCGGGAAGGGCAATCCCCCTTTTTGCAGCAGCAGTTTGTTGCCATCGGGCATTTGGGCATGATCGAGGACGAAAACCGGAACCCAGGCATTTTTAAGCGTTTCGGTGGCTCCCGCCCAGGTACCGCCGGTTTCAGCATCCGAGGCGACCACGATGGCGTAATCGGCCAGGCAGTAGATCAACCGGTTGCGCCCCATCGCCGCGCCGACGGAGAAACCGGCATTCGGGCTGTAAGGCGTGACCAGGCATAGGTCGCCGCTGCGCAGCGCTTCCTGCCGGGTACGGACTGCTTTTTCCAGACTGTCAGCCAACACGCCAACAGCAGTACCACGCGCTTCAAGCGCGGCATCCATGCTGAGGGTGTCCACGCCTTTCGCTCCACCCGAATAAAGCACCTGCCCCGAAATCCCGCACGCATTGCCGACGAATTTAGCGCACTCCTGCCCGGCGTCATCGAGATGGCGCGACCCCACCACGGCAATCCCCGGCTGGCCGAGCAGGGCCTTTTCGCCGGCGTAGAACAACACCGCAGGAGCAGAATCTTTCAGGCGCTGGCGATAGCGTTGGGGGTAATCGGCATCGGCGCGGGTGAGAGCGTAGATGCCAAGCGATTCCAGCCTTTCGAGGGCGATTGCTAACACACCACTGCGTTCTAGCAGGCTGGCGAGGTGTTGGGATTCATCGGCGGTAAGGGTTAATTGTGAGCGCAAGTCCGCTTCGCCCCAATCCAGCAAAGCGCCAGGGCGTAAATCTTTGGCTTGCAGTTTGCGCGCCAGTGGATTCCACTCCCGCAGAGTCAAGGGGGCAAAAGATGGGTCGGAGGGCAAGCCCAGGTGAGAGCAAAGCAGCAGTAAAACTTGTGAGTCGGGGGTGATCATGCGTTTCTCGCAGTGGCTTGCGCCAGGGTAAAGGGGTAAACAATGCCAGAACCACGCTGCCGAAGCAGATAGCCCGCCATCGTCAGCGTCCAACCGGAATCGAGAATGTCATCTATCAGCAAAACCGGTGCGTTAGGGATCGGGGCGCGAATTTCGAGTGTATTCAACACATTGCGGGCCTGCATGGAACTGTTTTGCATAGCCTTCTGCGGCTGGGCATCCGCGATGCGCGTCAGAACAGGCTCAAATGGGATTCTCAACCGGGCCGCGAGACGCTCGGCGAAATGGGCAACCAGCCCTGGATGGCGACAGGAGGGGATGGCGGTCATCCAAACCGGGAAGGGATCGGGGTTCCAGGTTTCGCCGATTAAGCGGGCAGCGGCCTCCACCAGTTCATCAGAGAAATGGTTTTGTTCGTACTTCCCGGCGCGCACCAGCGTACCCCAACCAGCGTCGCCATAATAACACAGCGAGCGCCCGGTTTCATTGAGCAATTCGGGCGGGATTTTGCGCTTTTGTTCGGGGAAGATGCCTGCCGGGAGCATCCGGCGCGGCTCGATCAGGATAGACGCGCCCTTGAGATAGGTTTCGGCCTCGGTGACGAGAGCGTGTGTGACCGTGTGCGGCAGCCCCTTGCCCCGGCAATTGGCGCAGCGCCCGCAGGATTGGGGGTTGCCATCGTCAAGGGCCTGCTGAAGAAATTCCATCAGGCAACCAGCGTGTGCCATATACGCTTGCATCTGGGCCTGTTCGGTGCGCCGCAGCGTGGTGACGCGTTCGATGCGCTCGGTTTCGGGCTGCCAGGGGTTGGGGGTGCGAAAATAGAGGGTCTTGCTTTTCTCAAAAGTGACACCCACCGCCCCATCCACTTCGAGTAATTTCAGGGCTTTTTCGAGCATACTGCGGCTGACGTTGACCTGCGCCAGTATTTCGTTCACTGCCAGTCCTTCGCTATTTTCGAGCGCGGCCAAAATCTGACGCATGGTTTCGAGGCTGGGAAAGGCCGATTGAATGAAATAATCCTGAATTTCA
>CAZSFD010000085.1:3228-22307 GCA_964606085.1 uncultured Anaerolineaceae bacterium | reverse complement strand
GGGACGGCGGGCGCAATGGGACATCAAAGCATGTTGGATCCCATCCACAGGTTTGACTTCGGCCGTTTTGGGATCCACCCAGTCGATGGTCTCGCCCTGCTGGATATTCTGGAACGCTTCCTGGTGTTCAGGGCACAACAGCGTACGCAAATACACGTGCCAATCGCGCTCGTTTTTCTGCCACCAGTCAAAATCGATATGAAAGGGCGTCTGCAGTGTCGGCTTGATCAGGCTATAACGCCTGGTCGGAGCCATGGTCGTTGGTTTACCCTCAGCCATTAATCCTCCCGAAGCTCCTCGCTCAAACGGTAGTGCAAATCGCCCACATGGATAAAATCAGCGGGCCGGCTGGCCAGAAAGGCCATCAGGGGCGCAAACGGAACGCGGCGCAAGATGTTTACGGCTGAATACAGCTCCTGGGCATGCACGTGGCCTTGCGGGTTCAGTTTCGTCAATTCCCGAACAACGCTGACCACCAGGCGATCGAAATGGCGTTTTTTCTGCAACGCCGGATCCCAAAGTTCATCGACCGTATCCAGCGCTGGGAGAGCAAACGCCATGCGCTCGTTGAATTCGGCGGTCACCGTCTGTTTGAGCAACGCAAAAACCACACCGCCATCCGCGCCCACGATCCCTGCCTGTCTTGCTCCACGCACGCCGTCGGCCAGATGCCGATTGTGGCGGAAGTGTTCGATGCCGAAGGAAATTTGATCCAGACGGTGAGTCGCGGGTAGAAATTCTTTTTCAACGCAAAGGCGCAAAGACGCAAAGGGTGAAACCTTGCATCTTTGCGCCTTTGCGTTATATTTGCCCCTTATGAAACCAACCATCATCATTGGATACGGCAATGTAGACCGCCAGGACGACGGCGCGGCCTGGCATGTGCTGGCGCAACTGGCGCAAAAACTAGGCCGCGGCGCGTCGGTTTCGCTCGAAGACGAGTTCTACCCCGAAGGCGAGTACCCCCACTTATATTCGGCTTTGCAGTTATGCCCCGAAATGGCTGAGACCATCGCCGAATATGAACGCGTCTGCTTTGTGGATGCGCACACCGGGGCCATCCCCGATGAAATCGGCTGGCAGGTGGTGGCCGCCGAGTTCCAGAAATCGCCCTTCACGCACCATCTCACGCCGCAATCGTGCCTGTCGCTGGTGCAGGAGATTTATCACGCCGCGCCCGAAGCGATCCTGGTTTCGGTGCGCGGCTACGATTTTGGCTTCAAGCGCGAATTATCGGTGCGTACGGAGGAATTGGTGGAACAAGCTGTAACGCAAATTTGGGGCTGGCTATTTGCGTGAACCACTAATGTTCTGAATAAAAAGCCATACCGATGGTTGCAGGGCCAACGTGTGTGCCGATGACCGGGCTGAGTTCCAGGGCGAAAATTTCGGCGCAATTCAGTTGGCGTGTGACTTCCTGGCTAAATTCTTGGGCCAGTTCTGGCGCGCTGGCGTGCAAAATGCCCACATGCAGCCATTGGATGCCCAGTCCCGCACCTACCTGAAAGTGATCGGGCTGCTCTTCTGGCTCAACTTCGCCAATAACATGACTGCCCCGCTCGTCCCCGATTGGCTGGTGGATCACCTGCAACTTTCGGATGCGACCATCAGCATTGGCACGGCCACGGCTACTTTATTGGTGTTCCTGGTTTCGTTGGGCGTGGCGCGGCTGACCCAACGCACGGGCAATCGCACAGCCACGGCATCTGGCGCATTTTTACTGGCGATTGGGGTGGTCGTGCTGGCGCTGGCAACCGACGCCACCCTGTATTTTGTCTCCGCTGTGATTGGCGGCGTGGCTTCGGGCGTGCTGGGGGCCTCGCAGTATAACTATCCGCTCGACCACCTGCCGCAAACCGACCGGCCGATCTGGCTCTCGTATGGCTTGCTCTTGGGCAATGCCGCGGTGCTGTTGGGGGCGTTGATCGGGCCGTGGGTGGCGCATCAGACGGGTATTCCCGCGGCATTGATCGGCTTTGGCGTGCTGCGTTTGCTGGTGGGCGTGGCGATTTGGCGTTGGGGGTAAACCGCCTGGCAGTGGGAGGGCGGTTGAGAAACAAAAGCAGCCGCCACATTGTGCGTGACGGCTGCTTGCGCTAACTTGCCAGCGTTACCTTGCCGATCAGGCCAGGTCGAAGCGATCCAGGTTCATCACCTTATTCCAGGCGGCCACAAAGTCGTGAACGAACTTCTCTTTGCAGTCATCCTGGGCATACACTTCAGCCAGGGCGCGTAATTGCGAGTTCGAGCCGAAGACCAGGTCAACCCGTGTGGCCGTCCAGCGGACTGCGCCGGTCTGGCGGTCGTGGGCGTTGAAGGCCTCGGCTGCCTCGGAGGTGGGATGCCACTGCACACCCATATCGAGCAGGTTGACGAAGAAATCGTTGCTCAGGCTGCCCACCTGTTGGGTGAAGACGCCATGCGGCGAACCGGCGAAGTTGGCGCCCAACACACGCATCCCGCCCACCAGCACGGTCATTTCGGGCGCGGTCAGGGTCAGCAGTTGCGCCTTGTCCAGCAGCATTTCTTCGGCGGTGACGGCGTACTGGGCTTTCTGATAGTTGCGGAAGCCATCGGCCTTCGGCTCCAGCACGGCAAACGAGGCCGCGTCGGTCTGCTCTTGCGAGGCGTCCATGCGTCCGGGCGTGAAGGGGACTTCTACCGTATAACCGGCGTTCTTGGCGGCCTGCTCTACACCAGCGCAGCCAGCCAGCACGATCAGGTCGGCCAGCGAGACCTTTTTGCCATCTGTCTGGGCGCTGTTGAAGGCGCTCTGGATGCTCTCCAGGGCTTGCAGCACTTTCGCCAGTTGGGCTGGCTGGTTGACTTCCCAATCCTTCTGGGGGGCCAGGCGGATGCGTGCGCCATTGGCGCCGCCGCGTTTGTCGGAGCCGCGGAAGGTAGAGGCCGCCGACCAGGCCGTGTACACCAGTTCTGCAATGCTCAGGCCCGCCGCCAGGATTTTGGCCTTGAGCGCGGCGATGTCGGCCGCGTTCACCAGTTTGTGATCCACTGCCGGGATGGGGTCCTGCCAGATCAGGTCTTCGGCGGGGACTTCGCGGCCGAGGTAGCGGCTCTTTGGCCCCATATCGCGGTGGGTCAGTTTGAACCAGGCGCGGGCGAAGGCGTCGGCAAATTCTGCCGGGTTCGCCAGGTAGCGCCGGGCGATTTTTTCATACGCCGGATCAAACTTGAGCGAAAGGTCGGCAGTTGTCATCATCGGGCGGTTTTTCTTGGTCGGGTCATGCGCGTCAACGACCATATCTTCTTCGTCAACGTCTTTGGCCAGCCAGATGTAAGCCCCTGCCGGGCTTTTGAGCAGTTCCCACTCGTATTTGAACAGCACCTTCAGATAGCCCATGTCCCATTGGGTGGGGTTCGGCTTCCAGGCGCCTTCGATGCCGCTGGTGATCGCATCGCCGCCTTTGCCGCTGCCATAGGTGCTTAACCAACCCAATCCCTGCGCTTCGATGGGCGCGCCTTCGGGTTCAGGCCCCACATGCGTTGCCGGGCCAGCGCCGTGCGCCTTGCCGAAGGTATGCCCGCCGGCGATCAGGGCGACAGTTTCTTCGTCATTCATCGCCATGCGGGCGAAGGTTTCGCGAACATCTTGCCCGGAGGCCGCCGGGATGGGTTGCCCGTTTGGCCCTTCGGGGTTGACGTAGATCAGGCCCATCTGCACGGCGGCCAGCGGGTTTTCGAGGTCGCGTTGGCCAGAGTAGCGCTTATCGCCCAGCCAGGTATCTTCGGAACCCCAATAGACATCCTGATCTGGCTCCCAAACATCCTCGCGCCCGCCGGCAAAACCGAAGGTCTTGAAGCCCATCGTTTCCAGGGCCACGTTGCCCGCCAGGATCATCAGGTCGGCCCAGGAGATTTTGTTGCCGTATTTCTGCTTGACCGGCCAGAGCAGGCGGCGCGCCTTATCCAGGTTGCCGTTATCGGGCCAACTGTTGAGCGGGGCGAAGCGCTGCTGGCCGCGGCCACCGCCGCCGCGCCCATCGCCGGTGCGGTAGGTGCCGGCGCTGTGCCAGGCCATGCGGATCATCAGGCCGCCGTAGTGACCCCAGTCAGCCGGCCACCAATCCTGCGAGTTGGTCATCAGCGCCGCCAGGTCTTGCTTGACCGCGGCCAGATCGAGGCTCTTGAATGCTGCGGCGTAGTTGAAATCTTCGCCCAGTGGGTTCGATTTGGCAGAATGCTGGTGCAAAATCTCTAATCTTAAACGCTTCGGCCACCAATCCTGGTTGGTGGTGCCGCCCCCGGCAGGATGCACGTGAACCGGGCATTTGCTTTCTTCGCTCATAGTCCTTACTCCTTTCATTTTGTCGAACGTGATTGAATGAATGAAACTGCGGACTTCTCATCATCCGCAGTTTGCCAAAAGGGCGTTCAACTCTTTTCTTTACACGCCAGGCAAACCCCATACAAGGATATTTGCGGGCGGACGATGGTATACCCCGAGGATTGCTCCAGCAGGCGCAGCGATTCTTGATCCAGGAACACCTCGGCATCTATGATCTGATTGCATTTCATACAGATCAAATGGGGGTGAGGCTCGGGGCGGTTGCCATCGTAATGGCTGTCGTCACGCAGATCAATTTCATAGACCTGGTTGATCTCTTTCAGCAGCGCCAGTGTTTTGTAAACAGTGGCATGACTCATGGTTGGGAACTGGCGTTTGATTTGGGTGTAGAGTTGGCTGGCGCTGGGATGCCCCTCACTGGCTGCAATCAGGCGCACCAACTCAACCCGCTGGGGGGTCAAGCGAAAATCATGCGCCTGCAATGCAGCAATCAATTGGTTGAAACGGACATCGGGATCGGCCATAAGATTTGATAGTTACTCTCTGTGGAGAATGATTATTGATAATTATACCATACATCGCGCCGCAGCGCTCATCATATACTCAGAAGGGTTTGGTAAAATCATGCCCGCTGTGAATAACCCTAACCCGGTACGAAAATAGACCCGGGTAGGGGCGCACGGCGTGCGCCCTGGTTGGGCATCATTGCGCCAAATCGGGGCGGATGCCAGCCTGGGCGGTTGCCATCCGCCCCTACATTTTCATTCATAATGAGGTTGCGGGCGAATGCCCGGCATCGCGACGGCTTTCAAATCTATTTTTGCCTGCTCAGAAAGAGAGAAATGAAGATGCGTTTTTTTGCCCAAAAAATTTGGCTGGTTTTGCTTGTGTTGCTGCTTGCTGCGTGTAGCAATGCAGCCGCACCGACAGCAACCACGCTTCCGCCTACCGCTACCACCCTCCCGTTAAATTTCGCCCTGGAGACTTTGCTCCAGACGCCCACAGACCTGGGCAATGCGTTTACCTCCTGTTCGCTTGGCCCCCTGGAACTGAACTGTCCGGCGGGCGGTGAGCTTTCGCAGGCCCGCACGCAGATGATCTGGGCCACCCGCCAGGCTTTGATGGAGGGTTTTGTCCCCGGCGCATCAGGCGCGCAGATTCAGGTCAGCCTGTTTAGCGTTTTCGAGCAAGGCACGGGGGTTCCCGAACAGGTGTTGGCGGCCTACGTCAAAACGCTCTATCCCGCTGGCGTGCCAGATGCCCAACTGATAGACGGCCCGCAGAACTTTTTGCTCGATGACGGCCAAACCGAAGTGGCCGCGGTCATCTTTCGCTCGCCGGAAGATCATCCCCGCCTGGTGAACGTTTTCCTGGCCCTCGAAAAGCATGGCCGGGTGGCCACCATTGGCGTATTGGTCACGGAAGACCGGGCGGCGCAGTTGCTGCCGGTGTTGATGCAGGGGGTCGCGGCTTTCAAGTTCAACGTCACCCCGATCAGCGCCAACGCCAATGAACTGTTGCCGGCGGGCAGCAGCTATGCGCTGATGGGATCGGCCTCGAAGAACAGCCGGCCCGATAAACTGTTTACAAGCGCGGAGCAGGCCGTGTTTATCGAAGTCCAGCCCTTGGATGACGCCAACCTGTTGTTGGCCTTATTCGACGAGCAAGGCAACCTGGTTGCCAGCAGCGACCGCCCAGGCAAAGAATACCTGTTTTTCGACCTGCCTCAAACCGGCCAATACGATTACCTGGTCACCGCGCCCGACGACGATGAGCAGCATCCCTACGTGCTGACCATCATCGCCACCGACGGCGTGACGATTGGCGCTGGCGCACCGCTCAACGCCTTCGCCTGCCGCCTGGCTGCCGGGCGTCCTGCCAAATACATGCTGATGATCAACGAAGGCGAAGTGGCCGACATCACCGTGGCCGCCGACAACGCCGAACAGCAGTTGCAGGCCAGCATCTTCTCGCTGGGCGACCTCGAAACCCCCTTGCTGACCGCCAGCGGCGCCGAACTCGACCTGTTCACCTTCGAGCCGCCCACCCCCGATTGGTATCTGCTCTCGATCACCGATGCGAGCGGGGCTTCGGGGTCGTGTTTTGTGGGGTTGAATTATGTGAAGCCGTAGAGAAGAAAGGTGGCCGGTTTGCCGGTTGAACGTCGCGGGCGATTGCATCGCAACGAAAACGGCCCAGGATGTGAACATCCTGGGCCTGCCAAATTTTCTTGTGTTCGCATCCCATAAGGCCACCTGTGGGCCGTTGGATGTGGCTAGCCAATCTCCCGCCGGGCTGGCGGCCAGGATGGTGCCAGAATAGACGGACGTGGTGTGTGATCACTCGTTGACGAAAACAGTTCCCCTTACTATAATGCTATGAAATTTATCCGATTTGTTGGATTTGGGATATACCTTATGAAACACCATTCTCGTCTGATTCTGCTCATCAACCTGCTCGTGATCACCAGCCTGGCCTGTGGCCTGAGCGTCCCAACGCCAACGGCTGCCCCCACTGTGCTTCCCACGCAGCCGATGATCGCTGCCGATGCCTCGGCCACGCCTGCTGCCGCTCAACCCACCGTTACCAGCGTGCCAGCCACCTTCACGCCGCTGCCGCCCACAGAGACTCTCCCACCCCCCTCGCCAACGCCCGATCTCGGCCCTGCGCTGGCGGCCCCGCAGCCCGGTCAGCCGTTGGAGGCGCTCGATCTGTACGCCTACAATCTCGCTACCGGCGAATGGACGGAGGGCGAAGGTTTGGCCGTGCTGCTGGGCCTGTTGGCTGGCGAGATAGACCCGGCCAACATCCCCTACGCCGCCGACATCACCGACATCGAATTGACCCCGCTTTTTCGCCGCGCCGAGCGCTTCCTGGCTAACACCGCCGCCGATGACCCCGCCGCCGTCGAAGTGGCTCGCCTGCTCGATAAGCTGGTCATCCCCGATGAGCGCTTCGACCTGTATGCTGAGCCGACCGACGTGCTGGATGACCAGGTGACCTGGCCCGGCGCGGCTCACCGCGCCCGCCCGGCCCGCCAATTTGATGATGAACTCTGCCGCCAGCTTTTTGCCGAAGGCTTCCCCGAAGATTCGGCGCAGGTGTGTTACCGCTATGCCCGTTTTAGCGAATCGGGCGTGGATTATCGCCTGTATTTCCCTGCCGGTTGGAGCGAAGCCCCGGGACGCCTGGAAATCTTGCGGGCTGTCTACGAAGCCATGCGCCGCTCGCTGCAAGCGTTCAATGCCTATGGCCCGCAGCCGATCATGCCCACACGCATGGTCTTCACCGAGTTAAATCTGCTCATCCCGGGTACGCTGGTGCGTTCAGATAACATCTATGCCAAGGCCATTCGTGGCGCAGCCAGCACCTGTCGCGTGGGTATCCCGCCAGCCGGTTATAACGGTGAGAACATCAGCCTGGATGAACTCAAGCAATCGGTGGCGCACGAGATGTTCCATTGCTACCAATACACCAACCTGAGCGCTCAGGAATCTGGCCCCGACCCGGCGGCCAACGAGTGGTGGGTGGAGGGCGGGGCCGAGTTTTTCAGCGATGTGGTCTATCCCGAGGTGCAGTTCGAGATGCGCTGGAATGGCGAACTGCCCGGCGTAGCGCGTGATTTGCCGATTGTGCGCTGGAAATATCGGGCCTATCTCTTCTTTGAATACCTGGTCAACCACGAAGGCTGGTCGCTGACACAGTTGATTGACTTCTGGCGCTCCATGCCCGATCACGGCGGCCTGGAAAGCCAGATTGTGGCCCTGGCGTATACGGCCAATATGAACGACATTTTCCATCGTTTCGCCCAGAATTTTGTCAAAGAAGGCATTCGCGAACGCAGCGGCACAACAATTCCAACCCCGTTAGAACTGCTGGCGCCGCCATTCCCGCTGCCTGCCGGGTCGGGCAACCTCGAATTGGCGGTGCCCATTTTCCGCATCGGGCTGTACGAGGTCACGCTGGATCGCAATCTCGATTATGTGCTGGCCTTGACTTCTTCTGGGGGAGAAGGACGCTATTCGACGCGGCCTGCCCTGGCCCTGGAATGGCAGCCCATCCCCGAACGATTTTCCTCATCATGCAACAACGTGGCTTACCAGCTACTCGTCACCAGCGCTGAGACCCCTGCATATCAGGTGAAGTTGGATTATGAAACGACTGAATCATCTCTCGCTTGCGATGCGTGCCTGGTGGGTCTGTGGTCACTGGATACGGCCTCTTACCTCGCCCTGGTGAACTACATCACCCCCGCCGAGTCGGAAGCGGGCAAGGGCGGTTCGACCGGCGTCACCGGCGGCCTGACGATGAAGCTGACCGACACCGGCCAATTCCAGGCCGCCTTTGCCCCCATGACCGTCAATGGCTTCACGATGGTACGCGATGCCCTTGACAGCGACAACTTCATCAAATTCCTGATTGATGTGACCTTTTCTGGCTCAGCCAGCGGCACCTATTCGGCCTCTGAAGAGATGTTCAGCACTGCCGTGACCACCAATGCCATCAACGTCACGTTTACCGTCAATGGCCAACCCGGTGGAAGGGTGAATAACGCCGGGATGGACCCCGGTGCGATGCTGGGTGGCGCCCAATACATTTGCAGCACCACCAGCCTGATTTTACAACCCCCGCCGCCGGTTCAGGCCGTCAAAGCCGATCCGCCGTGGTTGGTGTTTACAAAGGTTCCGTAGAAGAAAAAGGTCAAAAGTCAAAAGTC
The DNA here is from genome assembly GCA_964606085.1 of uncultured Anaerolineaceae bacterium. GTDB lineage: Bacteria > Chloroflexota > Anaerolineae > Anaerolineales > UBA4823 > CAIQJJ01. The sequence continues at coordinate 13,284 of CAZSFD010000085.1, read as the reverse complement.
GCAGGTCAAAGGTACATTGCAACCTTTGACCTGCGACATGCAACCTGCTAACCTTCCACCTCGATAGACTCCACGTAAAACTCTTCCCCCTTGGTCACTTTCACGTGTTGGCTGCCGCACGCCGGGCAGTCGAAATTGTCTTTGCCGGGAGCGAAGGTGTGCTGGCAGGCCAGGCATTGCAGTTCGGCGGGGATGCGCTGGAAGTGCAGTTTGGCCGCGAAAGCGGGTGTGTTTTCACTCAGCGTGTCCCAATAAAATTGCACCGAGTCATCCACAATCGAAGAAAATTGCCCGATGACGAGGTAAATATCGGTCACGCGCTTGCCCGCCGGGGTGTTTTGCAGGGCGATGTTCAAAATGCTTTCGGTAATCGAGAGTTCGTGCATGAGGGCAATCCCGTCGCAAGTCAAAAGTCGAAGGTTGGGCCTCGACTTTTGACTTGCGACCTATTCTTCTTCCATCGCCAGCGCCGCCTTCGCCCCGGGGGTCGTCACCCACAGCATCAGGATCATCAGCACGGCCGAGGTGATGCACCACATACAGGTCGCGCCAATGACAAAAGGCTCGAGGAAGGTCAGGTAGGCGGAGAACAACACCCCGAACACCGACATGCCCCACATTGCCAGGTTGCTCAGGTTTTTCAGCGACGCCGGGCCAAATTGCCGCGCCAGCCACGCCGCCAGGATGGCGATGTACCCGGCCAGCCCCAGCACGCCCACCGGCAGAACACCGAAGATCAGGGCGTATTCGCTGTCTTGCACGGTGCTGCAGTCGCCCACCGGCCCGCAGATGGGTGTGCCTTGCGTGGCCTCGATCAGGCCCAGGTAGGCGGCCACGATCACGCCCGCCACCGCAATCAACGGCACGGCCCAGGTATGCCAGTTTTGCAAAATCGGCCCTTCGCCTTTGCCCGCCAGCAGCAAAAGCGGCGCGGCGATCTGGATGGCGAAGATGGCCGTAACGATCAGCGCCAGGACGAAGGTCAACCCCTGGGTTTGTAACAAATCGAGGATGGAGGGGATGCCGAGCAGGGCAAACACCAGCAGTGCGGCAGTGAACCCGCTTTTGGCCGCCGGGGCGGGGCCGCTGCTTAGCGTGATCACCAACGAAGCGATCAGGCTGATCAGCAGTGCTGCCAGCACAATCACGGCCACCGTGTTTGCCAGCGGGTCTTGTTGAAATTTTTGCAGCCAGAGCGGGCCGGTATCGGCGGGGGGCGGCTCTTCGGCGAGGCCCTGCTGGGCGATGAAGGCTTCGAGATTGGCGATGGGCGGCCAGGCCAGCCCGCCCGCCGCCAGGCCAGCGGCAATGATGTCGGGCAGTTGTGCAGGGATTTCGCGCGAACCGACGAGGTAATGCTCCCCGACGATCAACGTCGGCACGCCGCGGCGGTTTTGGGGGGTCTGGTATTGTTCCAGCACGGCCTGGTAGATGGCCTGACCTTCGGGCGTGGTTGTGTCAATTTCGAGCAGGGCCAGTTGCGCGCCATATTGTTCTTTGAGCGGCGGCAGCACTTCGGTCATCACCTGATGGCAGTGGCCGCAGCCCGGCGAAAAGAGCAGCACGCCCCGCACCACTGGCTCGGCAGCGTTCGGCCGCGCCGCATTCACGGGTTGCGCCCCAAACGGCAGCAGCAGCGCCAGCAAAAGCATCATCGTCAGGGTTCGTTTCATGGGGATACCTCCGGCGGCGGATTATAGCACGCGCAACACGTGCGCCACAATCGTCGCCCCGCTGCCGCCGATGTTTTGCGCCAGGCCGATTTTGGCGTCTGCAACCTGTGAGCCGCCCGCTTCGCCGCGTAATTGCTGCACCACTTCGAGTACCTGGTAAACGCCAGTGGCCCCCACGGGATGGCCGCGCGCCTTGAGGCCGCCGCGCGTGCAGATGGGAATGCGCCCGGTCAGCGTGATTTCACCCTCCAACCCCAGGCGCGGCCCCTGGCCGCGCTCGGCAAAGCCGCACGCTTCGAGCGAGAGCGCCGCCATGATCGAGAAGGCGTCGTGCAGTTCGAACACGTCAATATCGCCGGGACCGACGCCAGCCTGGGCGTAGGCGCGTTTGGCCGAAAGTTCGGCGGCGGTGAGCCAGGTGGGGTCTTTGCGGCTGTGGATGGCGATGTTATCGGTGGCGGAAGCGGAGCCGGCAATGCTGACGATGGGCCGCGGGCCGCCGCGCCGCAGCGTCTCGGCGGGGACGAGCAGCAGGGCGGCCGCGCCGTCGCCGGTGGGCGAGGCATCCAGCAGGTTGATCGGTTCGGCGATGGCGCGCGCTTTGCGGTAAGCCTCGATGCTGATCGGTTCTGGCAGGCGGGCAAATGGGTTATGCACGGCGTTGGCGTGGGCGTTGATCGGGAAGGGGGCGAAGTCATCCTTCTTCCAGCCGGTTTCGTGCAGGTAACGCTGCATCACCAGGGCGTTGAGCGCCACAAAGCTCAGGCCCATTTCGGCTTCGTAATCCTCGTCGGCGGCGGTAGCCAGGGCGCCGGTGGTTTCATCGGGGACGGCTTCGGTCATCTTCTCGACGCCGACCACCAGGGCCGACTCGAGTTCGCCGGAGGCCACGGCCATCAGCCCGGCGCGCACGCCCGCCCCGCCCGAGCCGCAGGCGGCCTCCACCTTCATCGCCTCGATGCCGGGCAGGCCGATCCAATCGCTGATCAGCGCCCCCAGGTTATCCTGGTGGCTCAAAATAGCCGACATCATGTTGCTGACGAACAGCCCCTCCACCCGGTTACGTCCGGCGTCGTTCATGGCGGCGAAAACCGCCTCGCCGGCCAGTTCGCGCAGGCTTTTATCCCAATGTTCATCCACGGGCGTCTGCCCAATGCCGATAATGGCGACTTCACGCATACGTTCATCTCCTTGAATGCGCCCAATTATGCCTTAAGTGCCTTGCAAACGCTATCAGGAAGGGGGCCATAAAACAACCTGCCACCTTCCCTCCAATCCGAGTAAAATTATCCATAATTCAGAGAAAGGAAACCGAATGACCGAACAACCCGCTATCCGACAAAACCAATGCCCATCCTGCGGCGCGCCGATTGTCTGGCCGGAGGGGGAGAGCAGTATGCCGTGTCCGTATTGCAAGGCCGGCCTCGAACGCGTGCTGCCGCCGCGCCAGGACGATGATGACGATGAGACCTACTCGTTGCGCCAGCCACAGATCATCATCCACACCAGCAGCGTCGCCATTCCGCCGGCCACAGCGGGCAATGTTGCCGCGGCCACCACGGGCGCGGCGGCCTGCTCGGGCGTAGCGATGATGCTGTTTATCTTTATGCTGGTGGGCGGCATTTTGGCAGCCGTGTTCTTGTTCGACCCCTTTTCACCTGTCACGGTCAATCCGCCGCCACTGCAAATTCACGACCCGTTCGTCCTCATCCCCAGCGCCGACGACGGCCCCGCCGATGTGGTGGCGATGAGCTATGACCTGAACGAAGAAACCTACGCCATTGGCCGCCTGTCGCTGGCGCAGAAGCAATTCCTGTGGCGTGCCACGCCCGTCGCAAGCATCAGCGACGTGCGCCAACTGGCCGCCAACGACACCACCCTCTTCCTGGTCGAAGAAGAAACGACGCTCAAAGCGCTCAACCTGGCCGATGGCAGCCTGCTGTGGCAGAGCGAACTGGCGGACAAGATCGGCTACGGTGATAAGCCCCTGCAAGTTGGCGGCAACCACGTCTTTGCCATGACCCAAGATTACACCCTGCAGGCCTTCGCTGCCGCCACTGGCAGCCTGGCCTGGAGCCGCCGCATGGCCGGGTATACCTCCAATTTCACCCTGCTGACCGATTCTGTGGCCTTCCTCGACGAAGCCGACGACAAAACCAGCCTCTTCTTCCTCAACCTGGCCGATGGCAGCGAACGCGCCCGCCTCACCCCCTACTGCGAGCGCCCCGATAGCCCCGGTTGGGGCAGCGAGCTTTACAGCAGCTCGCCCTTCTTTTTTGAGCCTGGCCTCGATGGCCGCCTGGATAGCGGCGCCGTCTACTTCTTTTACGGCTCCTCGCCCACCTGCATCGAACGCTGGAACCTGGCCGATTTCAGCCTGGCCTGGCAGAGTGTGAATGAAGAAAACCTCTTTTCCTGGTCGGGCGACCTGCCCGTGGTGATCACCCCTGCCGACATCTACTTCTCCTACAACGACCAGCTTTGGGTCGTCAGCCAGACCACTCGCGAACACAAGCTGCTGCTCGAAAACGAAGATTACTTCCTTGCACCGCTGGTTCGTTCTGGCGACACGTTACTGGTGTTGGCCCGGCGCACGCGCGGCTCCGAACGCTTCGAGCTGTGGGCCATCAACCCCGCCAGCGGCGCCCAAATCTGGAGCAAAGACCTCGGTGATAGCAACCCCTTCTTCGGCCCTTATGGGCAGGTCGGTTCCTTCTCCAGCGGCGATTCCGCCTGGGATTGGCAGCTTTCTGGCGACCAACTGGTGCGTTTCATCGCCGCCGCCGACCCCAACCAGTTCAGCATCGAATGGTTGAACCTCAGCGATGGCACGGTTGCCCAAACCTTCACCACCCCCATCGAAACCTGGTCAGAAGACAGCTATTGGATGGATGCCGGCATCTGGAAAGGCCCGCGCTATTGGGCCAATGTCGAGACTAAGCTGTATGCCGTCAACATCAACAGCGGCGAAATTCAATACCGCTACCCATGAGCGAACCCTTCCTGACGGTGATCGGCGGCGGATTGGCCGGCTGCGAGGCGGCCTGGCAGGCGGCGCAGCGCGGCCTCCGCGTGCGCCTATACGAGATGCGCCCGCACGTCCCCACCGGCGCGCACACCAGCGGCGACCTGGCCGAACTGGTCTGTTCTAATTCGTTGGGATCGCTGCAAGCCGACCGCGCCCCCGGCCTGCTCAAAAGCGAACTGGAACGCCTGGGCAGCCTCCTGCTGGGCGTGGCCGCCGAAACAGCCGTTCCTGCTGGCGGCGCGTTAGCAGTTGATCGCGAAGCCTTTGCCCGCCGCGTCACCCAGGCCATCGAAAACCACCCTTGCATCGAGGTGATCCGCCAGGAAGCCACCGCCATCCCCGCCACGCCCACCATCATCGCCTCTGGCCCGCTCACGTCAGCGGCCCTCACCCAGGCCATTCTCGCCTTCACCGGGCAAGAGCAGCTTTACTTTTTCGACGCCATTGCCCCCATCGTCCATGTCGAATCGGTGGATATGACGGTGGCCTACCGCGCCTCACGTTATGGCCGCCACGCCGCCGCCGGGGCGACCCGCCCGGCGCAGACCGATACCTTATCTGATCATGCTCGTTTGCCAGACGATGCGATGTCTGGCTCCGACGGGGCGCCCCTACCCACCGTCACCGAATCCGACACCGAAGGCGATTACATCAACTGTCCCCTCACCCGCCCCGAATACGACGCCTTCATCGCGGCCCTGCTCTCTGCCGAGCGTATCGCCCTCAAAGACTTTGAACTCGACCTCGAAGGCGGCGTGCGCGCCGGGGCGGGGCATTTCTTCGAGGGCTGCCTGCCGGTCGAAATCCTCGCCCGCCGCGGCCACGAGGCGTTGGCCTTTGGCCCGCTGCGCCCGGTGGGCCTGCGCGACCCGCGTACCGGCCAGCGCCCCTATGCCGTCGTCCAACTGCGGCAAGATAACCTGGCTGGCACGCTCTACAACATCGTCGGCTTCCAGACCAACCTCACCTTCCCCGAACAACGGCGCGTGCTGCGGATGATCCCCGGCTTGCAAAACGCCGAGTTTGCCCGCTACGGCCAGATGCACCGTAACACGTTCATCTTCTCGCCGGCCCTGCTGCGCCCCACCTTGCAGGCCATCGCCCGCGACGATCTCTTTTTCGCCGGGCAGATCACCGGCGTGGAGGGCTACATGGGCAATGTGGCCACGGGCCTGCTGGCGGGTTGGAACGCTGCCCGCCTGTTGCAAGGCCAGCCGCCCCTCGAACTGCCGCGCACCACCATGCTCGGCGCGCTGTGTCACTACATCACCCACGCCGCCCCCGCCGATTTCCAACCCATGAAGGCCAATTTCGGCATCTTGCCCACACTCGAAGAAACCGGCGACAAACCCGTGCGCCAGAAGCGTCAGCGCTACCAGGCGTATGCCGACCGGGCCTGGCGCGACCTGAATACCATGAAGGAAATTCGATGAACCTGCTCCAAAACCTGACCCCCACAACCCTGTCGGCGCACTCGCTGAACTGGGAAAACCCGCCGCTCGATTGGCAGCCCCTTCCCGGCGGCGGCATCCGCGTGACTGTGCCGCCCAAGTCAGATTACTTTCAAGACCCGGCCGGCGCGGTACAGGTGGACTCTGCGCCGTTCTTGTGGTTGCCGGTCAGCGGTCATTTCACCGCCCGCGCCCACGTTTGCCCCCAATTTCGCGACACCTACGACTCGGGCGTGTTGATGGTGCGTCATGATGTTCACACCTGGGCCAAACTATGCTTTGAGAAAACCGATTTCGGCACCACCGCCGCCGTCAGCGTGGTCACACGCCATTTTTCCGATGACGCCAATGGCGTGGATTTGAGCGTGCCGCATCTGTGGCTGCAAATTTGCCGGGCGGGTGACGTGCTGGCCCTGCACTATGCCCTGGATGGGAAAGATTGGCGCATGGTGCGCATTTTCAACCTGCCCATGCCGCCGACGGTGAGAGTGGGGATTGTGGCGCAATGCCCGGTGGGTGCGGGGACGAGCGTGGATTTCCATCATTTTTCTGTAACCCCCGGTGTTCCCGAAAACTTGCGGGCGGGAAAATGAAGCGCCCGCTGGCCCGCTGGTTGTTTGCGATTGCCAAAAGCCCCATGGGCGCGAAAATGATTCGCTAGCCTGCAGCCCGCCGATTACCCCGTCTTGCACGCGATCATCCGGGTGGCGCAGGAATTGGTGGCTGAGTTGGGGTTGCTCGAAACGGGCTACCGCCTGATTGTCAACGGCGGGGCGTATCAGGACGTGGGGCAGATGCACTATCATTTGACCTCTGATTCTTAGCCAGCTTTGTGGCGCAAGTCTCCGACTTGCAAGGGCAAATCAGAGATTTGCGCCACGGCAGATGAGGATTGTCAGCCCAATGAAGAAAACACAACATATCCTGGGTTTGTTTTGGATTGGAATTTTCTTATTCAGTTGCCAGCCCGCCGCGCCCGCGCAATTTGACGGGCAGCGGGCTTTGCAGCATGTCGAAACGCAAATGGCTTTTGGGCCGCGCACCGTGGGCAGCGAAGCTCATGCGCAGATGGTGGCCTGGTTGGTGGGTGAACTGGAAAAAGCCAATTGGTCGGTGGAGATCGTTGAGTCGCCGCACGGCGAGGTGGTGATTCGCAACGTGGCCGCCCGGCGTGGCAGTGGACATCTGTGGGTGCTGCTGGGGGCGCACTACGACTCGCGCTTCCTGGCCGATCACGACCCCGACCCGCTGAAGCAGACGCAACCCGTGCCAGGCGCTAACGATGGCGCTTCGGGCGTGGCCGTGCTGCTAGAGTTGGCGCGTGTGCTTCCCGCGGACACGCCGGGCCAGGTGTGGCTGGTTTTCTTCGATGCCGAGGATAATGGCCGCATCGCAGGGTGGGATTGGATTCTCGGTTCACTTGCCTTTGCGCAGCAATTCCAGGGCGATGTGGATAAGCCCGACGCCGCCGTGATCGTGGATATGATCGGTGACGCCGATCTCAACATCTACCGCGAGAAAAATTCGGATGCCGATCTCAGCGATCAAATCTGGGCGCAGGCTGCCGAGTTGGGTTATACCCAGTTCATTGACCAGCCCAAGTATCGTATGCTCGATGATCACATCCCGTTTCGCGATGCGGGCATCCCCGCGCTGGACATCATTGACTTTGACTATCCATACTGGCACACCAGCGAAGATACGCTGGACAAGGTTTCTGCCGCGAGCCTGGATGCCGTGGGCGATACGGTGCAGGCGTGGCTGGCGAAGTTCCTGGTTGCCTCCCCATGAACTTGGAGTATAATCGCCCCAATTTCGGAGCCATGAATGTTCAACAAATCGGTTATCCCTTTCGCCAATAATAACGATGATAATGATCATGCTCCCCATCGGGCGAGAGGGTAAGCGCTGCCAAAACACACCCTGATCTCAAATCGCCCGAAGCCACGAAGCCGGGCGATTTTTTATTTTCTTGCGCCAAGGAGGCCATCATGTACAAGACTCACACCTGCGGAGAACTGCGTTCCGCCCACAACGGCCAGACCGTCACGCTGGCGGGCTGGGTGCATCGCCGCCGCGACCACGGCGGGCTGGTATTCATTGACCTGCGCGACCGCTACGGCATCACCCAAATCGTTGCCAACCCCGATATCAACGCCGAAGTGCATGATGCCATCGCCGACGTGCGCTCGGAGTGGGTGATCCAGGTGGAAGGCGTGGTGGAGCCGCGCCCGGCGGACATGCAAAACCCCAACCTGCCCACCGGCGAGATCGAGGTTTCTGCCCGCCACCTGACCATCCTCAACGCGGCCAAAACCCCGCCCTTCGCCATCAACAAAGAAGACGACACCGACGAAAACCTGCGCCTGAAATACCGCTACCTTGACCTGCGCCGCCCGCGTATGGCAAAGAACCTGGTTCTGCGCCATCAGGTGGTCAAGTTCATGCGCGATTATTTGGATAAAGAAGGCTTCATCGAGGTCGAGACGCCGATTTTGTTCAAGACCACGCCCGAAGGCGCGCGCGACTACCTCGTGCCATCGCGCGTACACCCTGGCGAGTTTTACGCCCTGCCGCAATCGCCGCAGCAGCTCAAGCAGTTGCTGATGGTGGGCGGCGTGGAACGTTATTTCCAGATCGCCCGCTGCTTCCGTGACGAAGACCTGCGCGGCGACCGCCAGCCCGAATTTACGCAGCTCGACCTGGAAATGTCTTACGTCCATCGCGACGACATTTTGGCGATGGTGGAGGGCCTGTTTACGGCCATGGTGGCTGAAATCGTGCCGCACAAGCACCTGCTCAGTTCGCCCTGGCCCAAGTTTTCGCATGGCGAGGTGATGGATCGCTTCGGCGTGGACAAGCCCGACCTGCGTTTCGGCATGGAATTGGCCGATGTGGGCGAGATTTTCGCCCAGAGCGAGTTCAAGGTTTTCCAGGGGGCGCTGGGCAGCGGCGGCGTGATCAAGTGCATCGTTGCGCCGGGCTGCGCCGGGTACAGCCGCAAAGAGCAGGATGACCTGGTGGAATTCGTCAAGGGGCTGGGCGCAAAAGGACTGGTCACGCTGGGGCTGGCCGCTGATGGTCTCAAGGGCAGCGGGGCCAAGTTCGTCAGCGAGGCCGAAGTAGCCCGGTTGCGTCAGAAGACCGGGGCCAAAGAAGGTGATATGCTGATGTTCGTGGCCGATCAGAAAGCCGTGGCTAATAAGGCACTCGGCCAACTGCGCCTGCTCTTCCGCGACCGCCTGAACCTGGCCGACAAGAGCATGTTGGCCTTCGCCTGGGTGGTGGATTTCCCCATGTTCGAGTGGAATGAGGAAGAGAAGAAGTGGGACGCCGCCCATCACCCCTTCACCATGCCGCGCATGGAGCATATTGACCGCTTCGCCACCGATCCCGGCTCGATCCTTTCGGATGCCTATGATATGGTCTGCAACGGCTACGAACTGGCCTCGGGGTCTATCCGTATCCACCGCGGTGACATACAATATAAAGTGTTCGAGCTGCTCGGCCTGGACGAAGACGAAATCCAGCACAAGTTCGGCCACCTGATCGAAGCCTTCAGCTATGGCGCACCGCCGCACGGCGGTATGGCCCCCGGCATTGACCGCCTGGTGATGCTCTTCGCCGACGAACCCAATATCCGCGAGGTCATCCCCTTCCCCAAGAACCAGGCCGCCCGCGATGTGATGGCCGATGCGCCCTCCGCGGCGGATGCGAAGCAGTTGAGAGAATTACATCTTGTTATTCGATGATTGGTCATTCGATATTCGATATTCGATCATTCGTTATTCGTTATTCGTTATTCGTTATTTGGTACATTGCTATTCGATGACTTTCTCCAATAACTGCTATCGAATAACGAGTATCGAATAACGAGTATCGAATAACGAGTGTCGAATAACGA
>CAZSFD010000085.1:0-3128 GCA_964606085.1 uncultured Anaerolineaceae bacterium | reverse complement strand
TATCGAATAACGAGTATCGAATAACGAGTATCGAATAACGAGTGTCGAATAACGAGTATCGAATAACCAATACCGCCTTACCCAGGAGTTCCCCATGCCCCCCATCATCCGCGTTGACCAAATTTCCGCCTACGTCGGCCAGGACGTGACCGTGCAAGGGTGGGTGTACAACCGCACCCACAAAGGCAAGCTGGTTTTCTTGCTCGTGCGCGACGGCGCTGGCTTTGTGCAGTGCGTGGCCTTCAAGAATGACCTGCCCGAAGATGTCTTCGACGCCCTGACGCACATCCCCCAGGAATCGTCGGTGGCGATCAGCGGCAGTGTGCGCGCCGACCCGCGTTCGCCGGGCATCCCCGGTGGCTACGAGATCGGCATCAAGGATGTCCAAATTGTTCAGACCGCCGGCGAAGATTACCCGATGGCGCTCAAAGAGCATGGCCCCGATTTTGCCCTCGACCACCGCCATTTGTGGATGCGGATGCCCAGCCAGTGGGCCATTTTGCGCGTGCGCGCCACCGTCATCGCCGCCATCCGCGAGTGGTTCGATACCAACGGCTTCATCAATATGGATACGCCGATTCTGACGCCCGCCGCCTGCGAAGGCACGACCACGCTGTTCGAGACGCCCTACTTCGACGAGGGCAAGGCGTACCTGGCGCAAAGCGGCCAGCTCTACAACGAGGCCAACATCTTCGCCTTCGGCAAGGTCTACTGCTTCGGCCCCACCTTCCGCGCTGAGAAGTCGAAGACCCGCCGCCACCTGACCGAGTTCTGGATGGTCGAGCCGGAAATCGCTTTCTGTGATTTGGATCAACTCATGGAAGTGGAAGAGCAGTTCGTCACGCACATCGTTCAGCGGGTGCTGCGTGAACGCCAGGCCGAGCTAAAATCGCTGGCCCGCGATACGGCCGTCCTCGAAAAGATCGCCCCGCCTTTCCCACGCATCTCTTACGACGATGCCCTGGCGATGATCCAGCAGATCGCTGCCGAAACGGACGACCCCGAAAAGAAGGAACTGCTCAAGATCGAATGGGGCATGGATTTTGGCTCACCCCACGAAACCGAACTGACCGCCCGCTTCGAGAAGCCGGTGCTGGTCTATGGCTACCCCACCCAGGTCAAGGCGTTTTACATGGAACCCTGGCCGGGCCGCCCCGAAGTGTGCAAAAGCGTGGATTTGCTGGCCCCCGAAGGCTATGGCGAAATCATCGGCGGCAGCGAGCGCATGAGCAGCCACGATCTGCTCTTGCAGCGCATCCACGAACACAAGCTGCCCGAGGAAGCCTTCCGGTGGTATCTCGACCTGCGCAAATATGGCAGTGTGCCGCACTCCGGCTTTGGCATGGGCGTGGAACGCACGGTGGCGTGGCTGTGCGGCATCGAACATATCCGCGAGGCCATTCCGTACCCACGCACGATCAAACGTGTGTATCCATAGCGCCGCTTTGATCTGTAATGCGGAAATTTCGGCGCTCTTGCCCACACCGCCGCCAGCTACCACTGATCGGTTGGAAGAGCAAACGTAAAGCACAAAAACCGCACAATCGTTCTGAGTTTCGCCGGGCCGGGGTAAAATTGCTCGTGGAGTTGCCTCAACCATGCTAAGTTTGCCCTTCTTCCAAACACCTAAGCCTATCTATGAGCAATTTTCCCCGGCAGCAGAATTCGTGCTATACCCTGGAGATGTCCATCATCTGTTGGCGCAAATCCCAGACAATACAGTAAAGCTCATCATTACATCGCCTCCCTACAACCTGGGGAAAAATTACGAAGACCGGGTGGCTATTGAACATTACTTGGAAGCACAATCCCAAATTATTGCACAACTTTACCGGGTCCTGCGAGATGATGGTAGCCTATGCTGGCAAGTGGGAAATTTTGTTGACCATGGCGAAGTCTACCCGTTAGATATCCTTTATTACTACACCTTTAAAAATTTGGGGATGCGCTTGCGAAACCGCATCATCTGGCGTTTTGGACATGGGTTGCATGCCTCAAAGCGGTTTTCGGGCCGCTATGAAACTATTTTGTGGTTTACCAAGGGGAATCAATACACTTTCAACCTCGATCCGGTGCGCGTGCCTTCCAAATATCCTGGTAAGAGACATTTCAAAGGGCCAAATAAAGGCAAGCCGTCTGGAAATCCATTAGGGAAAAATCCAACAGATATTTGGGAAATTGTTGCGCAGGATTGGGATGATGAAGTCTGGGACATTCCTAACGTAAAATCCAACCACCCCGAAAAGACCTGCCATCCATGTCAATTCCCCATCGAGTTGGTTGAGCGATGCGTCTTGGCGCTTACCAACGAAGGCGACTGGGTGTTCGACCCCTTTGCGGGCGTAGGCTCGTCACTCATCGCCGCTGCTATGCACAACCGGCGCGGGATGGGCAGCGAAAAAGAACCGGAATATGTGCGCATTGCCCATGAACGCTTAAATTCGTATTTCAGTGGCAATCTTCGACATCGAAAGGTGGGTACACCGGTTTTTGAGCCAACTGGCAAAGAGAAGGTATCGCAAATCCCCGATGAGTGGCAGGGTATAAGTCAAAGGAGATTGCTGGAAGAAGATGAGGAGGCTTATCAATGAGGATCGTTGGCATCTATTCTTTCAACTGCGGACATGAAGTGATTTCTACAAACTATGCCGATGAACTACGCCAGGTTGAGGAGATTATCGCATCTGTGAATAGCAGCCCCTATAAGACAAAAACCAGCCATGAAAAAACAATGCCAGGTAAGCGTCTGTATAGTCCTCCAGCCTTAAACAAAGCATTCAAAGCATGCTTTGAGAATTTGGGGTGGCGCAGCCACCGAGAAATGTGTGAGTACTCAACAGGTTATTATGTTGGTGGGTATCAATCGGTTATGCTCTCTAAAGGGGCTTTTCGAGACATGGATTTTGTCAAAAAGCGGGTGGGGGTAGAAGTTCAGTTCGGCAAGTATGCTTTCATGGTTTATAACGTTTGTGCGAAGATGACCATCTTCCATAAACTTGATATCATTGATGTAGGCATTGAAATTGTACCCGTGAAAGATTTTGTCGCTGAAATGTCATCGGGAGTATCTTATCAGTAGGTGCATAAATCACATACAAGACAGAACCAGTCCAATTTAGATTAATAAC
>CAZSFD010000084.1:0-22466 GCA_964606085.1 uncultured Anaerolineaceae bacterium | reverse complement strand
CCTGCCCCCATGCCCCTCCCCAACCCCCCAACCACCCCCAATATTAACGATGAGCCACGTCCCTGGCCGTTTAGCCGGGGCGAGTTGACCGCAGGTTTGCGCGGCTATACGGGCGATCCCACACTGGCCATCACCAGCATGGAAATCTGCGATATCCCCAACAAACGGCCAGCCCTGGGGCGTATTCGCGGCCTGAGTGTGGTATGCAAAACGTTGAATGGTGAAAAAATCTTTCAGGTAGTCATCAAAGAACCGCAAGGGACAACGCGCGCCGGGATGGCTGGCGCTGGCAAGCGCGAATTGCTTTTCTACCGCAACCTGTCTATTCAGGTTCCGGTGCGCGTACCGCAATTGTTGGCCGCCCAGCGCGATGGCGATTGGTTGGTTTTCAATATGCTGCCCGAAGGCATCATCCCTGAGCGCTGGACCGCCGAGGAATACCTGCTTGCCACGCAGCAACTGGCCGTGTTACACGACCGCTTCTGGGGCCTGGGTGAAGACCTTTCGGCTTTTGCCTGGCTCAGCCGCCCATTGAACGGCGATTTTCCCATTTACCTGCGCGCCACCTATACCGGCATCCGCCGCCTGGTAGATAAAGTCACCTCTAACCTGATCACCCGCGACACCGCCCTGCTCAAAATGCTGCGGCGGCTGGTGGAAAACGCCGACTTCATCGCCAACACCTTGCGCCAAAGCCCCGCCACCCTGCTGCACGGCGATTATTGGCCCGGCAATATCCACATCCTCTGCGACCGAACCATCACCGTTTACGACTGGCAGCAGGCCGCCATTGGGCCAGGCATTCTCGATCTCTTCCAGTTTGTACAGGCCAGCCGCTGGTACTTTGGCGAATTACCGCTGCCGATTGAACAGATCACCCAGCAATACCGCACCTGCCTGGCCGAAAGCTGCGGCCACACCTGGCACGATGATGAATGGCAATGCTTATGGGATAACGCCCTCTTATGGACTTTCCTCTGCACCTGGGTAGATATGCTTGCCAACATCCCGGCCTCCATCCTCCAGGCCCGTTATGGGCAAATGCAGGAATTATGGCTCAACCCCGTTCACAAAGCGCTCGACCGCTGCCTGCCGAGGGGATCATGACGCGTGTAACCGTTTTTGGCGGCTCTGCGCCGCGCCCCCACGAACCGGCCTATCAGGATGCTCTACACTTGGGATCACTGCTCGGCGCACAAGGTTACACCGTGCTGACCGGCGGGTATATGGGTACGATGGAAGCGGTCAGCCGCGGCGCAAATGAGGCCGGCGCACATGTGATCGGGGTGACTTGCGAGGAAATCGAGCGCTGGCGCCCGATCCAGGCCAACGCCTGGATGAAAGAAGAATGGCGCACGCCCACCCTGAAGGAACGCCTGTTCACCCTGATCGAGCAGTGTGACGCCGCCATCGCCCTGCCCGGCGGCCCTGGCACACTGGCTGAGTTCGCCCTGATGTGGAACTTGCTGATCATCGCCGCCCTGCCACCCCGCCCGCTGATTCTGGTGGGCGCTGGCTGGCGCGAAACGGTCGAAGCCTTCTACCACAGCCAGGCCGCCTACACCCCCTCCCACCAGCAACAACTTCTGAGCTTCGCCGCTACCATGGATGAAGCTGTGCAAATGCTTCAAATCTAGCAAATTGGCAAATCAGCAATCAAAAATCAACTATCAGAAATAAAAAAATGTCCGAAGAAAAACTCCCCCTCCGCTCTGAAAATTACTCCGAATGGTACAACACCCTCGTCCAGCGCGCCGAACTGGCCGATTACGCCCCCGTGCGCGGCTGCATGGTCGTGCGGCCCTACGGCTGGTCGCTGTGGGAAAACATCCAGCAAGCGCTCGATCAGCGCTTCAAGGCCACCGGGCATGTCAATGCCGCCTTCCCATTGTTCATCCCCATGTCGTTCCTCGAAAAAGAGAAGGAACACGTGGAAGGCTTTTCGCCCGAACTGGCCGTTGTGACCATCGGCGGCGGCGAAAAGCTTGAAGAGCCGCTGGTGGTGCGCCCGACTTCCGAAACCGTCATCGGCTATATGTATTCCAGGTGGATCAAATCGTACCGCGACCTGCCGGTGCTGATCAACCAGTGGGCCAACGTGGTGCGCTGGGAGATGCGTACCCGCCTGTTTCTGCGCACCCTGGAATTCTTCTGGCAGGAAGGCCACACCGCCCACGCCACATCACAAGAAGCGGAAGAAGAAACCCGCCGCATGTTAGATGTCTACACCGATTTCGCCGTCAACGAAGCCGCCGTGCCGGTCATCCCTGGCCGCAAGAGCGAGAAAGAAAAGTTCGCCGGGGCCGTGCGCTCGTTCACCATCGAAGCCATGATGGGCGATAAGCGCGCCTTGCAGTCGGGCACGTCGCACTTTTTGGGGCAAAACTTCGCCAAAGCCTTCGACATTCAATATCTCGACCCCAATAACACCCTGCAGCACTGCTGGACGACCTCGTGGGGTCTCTCCACCCGCTTCATCGGAGCGATCATCATGACGCACGGCGACGACCAGGGCCTGGTGCTGCCGCCGCGCCTGGCCCCGATCCAGATCGTGATCGTGCCGATTTACAAGAACGACGATGAAAAAGCCAAGGTGCTGGCCGCGGTGGATGAAGTCAGCCAGGAATTGAAAGATTTCCGCCTGAAGGTGGATACCCGCGAGGAAGTGACCCCCGGCTTCAAGTTCAACGACTGGGAAATGCGCGGCGTACCCCTGCGTATCGAAATCGGCCCCAAAGACGTGGAGAAGAACAGCGTGGCCTTCGCCCGCCGCGACATGCCCGGCAAGGCAGGCAAATCCTTCGTGCCGCGGGCAAATCTGGCTGCGCAGGTGGCCGAGATGCTGCAAACGATCCAAAAAGGCATGTACGAGAAAGCGCTCGCCTTCCGCCTGGCCAACACCCTCGACCCCCAGGATTACGCCGAATTATGCCAGGTGGTGGATAGCGCTTTCGCCCTTTCGTGGTGGTGCGGCAGCGCCGAATGCGAAGCAAAGGTAAAGGAAGATACCAAAGCCACCACGCGCTGCATTCCGCTCGAACAGCCCGGCGGCAGCGGAAAGTGTATCGTTTGTGGCGCGCCAGCCAGCGAAAAAGTGATCTTTGCCAAAGCTTATTGAGCAAATTGCTACCGAACAAAACAGCCAATTGGACGCTGACAACCGCGGAAAAACGCGGAAAACAGCCAAACAGATTTGAATCTGCGTAAATCCGCGTTTGTCAGCGTCCAATTTTAGGCACTCTTTGCGCCTAACTTACCTCCCACAACCGCATAACCTGTGCCTGCCATCCAACCTGCCCGCCTGAAACATCAGGCCGCCGAATTAGCCCTGACCTTTGACCAGCCCGCCACCTTTGTGCGCGGGCTGGAAGATCTCTGCGAGTTCTACGCTAACCGCGCCTATCGGCCGGGTGTTTCGGGGGAAAGCCGCCCGTCGCTGCTGCAAGCGTACAACGTGCCAGCGCCCGTGCTGCGCCAAATCCAGCAGGAAGTGATCCCACTCGCCAGCGCTGCGCCCGAAGCCGGGTTGACGTTATGCCAGGCATTGTGGGAGCGTCCTATTTTGGAGCATCGCCTGTTGGCCGCGGGCGTGTTGGGCGGGCTGCCGGTCAATCCGCCTGCGCCAATCATCGCCTGCCTGCGCAGTTGGATCGAATCGGCCCCGGAAGAACAAATCCTGAACGCCTTACTGCAAAGCGGCTCGGCCAAACTGCGCCAGCGCCGCCCCGAAAGCCTGCTCGACCTGGCCGAAAGCTGGCTCAACCGCACGCAAATCCTCAACCTGCAAGCCGGCCTGCGCCTGCTGCAAAGCCTGGCCGATGATCCGGCCTACGAAAACCTGCCGGCCATCTTTGCACGCATCGCTTCGCTGACGCGCGTGCTGCCTTCTGCCGTGCGCCCAGACCTGGTTAGCCTGTTGCGCGCCTTGCAGCGCCGTTCCCCTTCGGAAACCGCCTACTTCCTGCGCGACAACCTGCAAGCCCCCAACAACCCCGATACACCCTGGGTCATCCGCCAGGTGATCGAGCAGTTTGCGCCCGAAATCCAGGCCAGCCTGCGCCAGGAGATCAGGCCGCGCCACGCTCGATAGGCAGGCCAAAGGCTGCCGAAGTCTGTCCACTTTTATCAGAAGACACCTCGACAGGACAATTGTCACCTTATCCCATGCAATTTAGCACTAGCTTGACCCCGGCAAAACCAAGATAATTCTCTTGGTTTCGCTTTCTTTTTCGTAAACACAACGTTAAGCTGCTGGCGGGGCGCTTAATGCGTGATGGGGACAGGAAAATACCATTTTGCGCCTCCCAGGTCAACCAACCCAGGAGGCAAGTTTTATGGAACATCAAGCCACACAGGCTGGCGCACCCAACCTGTTTGAGCGGGTGGTGAAAGCAACGCCGGGTGAATCTCACCTGGAGATGTGTATTCAATGCGGCACATGCGGGGGGTCATGTCCATCGGGGGCAGATATGGATCACACGCCGCGCCACCTGTTTGCCCTGATCAATGCCGGGATGAAGGAAGATGTGCTGCGCAGCAACGCCCCATGGTACTGTGTCTCATGCTACTACTGCATGGTGCGCTGTCCGCAGGGCATCCACATCACCGACCTGATGTACACGCTCAAGCGCTTTTCCATTCAAGAAGGGCTGTACCGCCAGTCCAGCGCCAAAGCTGCGCCCGGGTTCTCCCAAACCTTTATTGACTACGTGGAGGGCTACGGGCGCAGTTTTGAATTGGGGCTGGCCACGCGCTACCATCTGACCCACCACCCCCTCGACGCCATCAAACTGGCCCCCTTCGGCCTGGGCATGATGCGGCGCGGCCGGCTCAACCTGACGCCAACCAAAATCAAGGGCATAGACGGGCTAAAGGCGATCCTGGCGAAAGCAAAATCGTTGGAGGACGAAATCTGATGAAACCATACGCCTACTACCCCGGCTGCTCGCTCGAAAAAAACGCCCTGTCGTACCACCAATCTGGCGAGGCGGTAGCCAACGCCCTCGGCCTTGAATTTGTGGAAGTGGATGATTGGAACTGCTGCGGAGCCACCGAATACATCGCCCTCAACCGCATGGCCGCCTACGCCCTGGTGACGCGCAACCTGGCCCTGGCGCAGCGCCAGTTCGTCAAAAATAGTGGCGACGGCAGTGCCGCCGCCACTGCCGACCTGATCGCCCCCTGTTCGGCGTGCTTCCTCAACCTGAGCAAAGGCGACGCCTACCTGCAAGCGGATAAGCCCCTGGCCGAGAAAGTGAACGTGGCCCTGGCCGAGGGCGGTCTGCACTACGACCCCGGCTCGATCCACACCCGCCACCTGCTGCATGTGATGATGGATGACGTGGGCCTGGAGAAAATCGCCGCCAAAGTGACCAGGCCGCTCAAGGGCCTGCGCGTGGCGGCCTATTATGGCTGCCTGATCGTGCGTCCGGGCTTTCTGATGAAGTTCGACAGCCACGAGTATCCCATGTCGCTCGATATGCTCATGTCTTCGTTGGGCGCGCAGGTGGTGGATTTCCCGCTCAAGAGCGCTTGCTGCGGCGGCCACATGACACAGATCAGCCAGCCGGTGGCGCTAGAGATGTTACGCCAACTGCTGCAAAACGCCCACGAGTACAAGGCCGACCTGATCGTCACACTCTGCCCGATGTGCCAGCTCAACCTGGATGCCTACCAGGGCGATGTCAACAAATACTTCAAGACCGATTACAACCTGCCGATTTTGTACTTCACCCAACTGATGGGCCTGGCCTTCGGCATGGACGCCAAGCGTATGGGCATCGGCAGCGAATTTGTAGATGCCCGCCCGGCACTGGCAAAAATCGGCGTCGAACTGCCGCCCGATGAAGCCGACAAGCCCCAGAAGCCCTCCAAATCGGCGCTGCCGATGCCAAAGCCCTAGCTCTTGACACCGCTCCGCGGTGTCAAACTCCCCCGCCGCTCTGCGGCAACGACAGCAAGTCAACACCGCGGAGCGGATGTTGACAGAAAACGAACCGGCGGCAAGTCAACACCGCGGAGTGGATGTTGACAGGAGACTTTATGCACAAACACGAACATCCCCAAGAAAAAATCGGCGTGTATGTCTGCCACTGCGGCTCGAACATCGCTGCCACCGTGGATGTGGAAGCGGTGGCGAAGTGGGCAGGTGAGAAATTGCAGCACCGCGGCGTGATCATCGCCCGCGATTACAAATTCATGTGTTCCAGCCTGGGACAGGAATTGATCGAGAATGACATCAAAAACCTGGGCCTGACGCGTGTCGTTGTCGCCGCGTGCTCACCGCACTTGCACGAGGCCACCTTCCGCACCGCCTGCAAGAATGCCGGGCTGAACCCGTATCTGTGCGAACTGGTCAGCATTCGCGAGCAGGTTTCGTGGGTACATAAAGACCGCGAGGCTGCCACCGAAAAATCGAAAGCCATCGTCGCCGGCGGCGTGGAGCGCATCATCTGGCACAAGCCGCTCGAACCGCTGCGCGTGCCGATCCACCCGTCCACGCTGGTGGTGGGCGGCGGCATTTCGGGCATTCAGGCCGCGTTGGAGATCGCTGACGCCGGGCATCCGGTGTACCTGGTGGAGCGCGAGCCATCCATCGGCGGCCACATGGCCCAGTTCGATAAAACCTTCCCCACCCTCGACTGCTCGGCGTGCATTCTAACGCCGCGCATGGTACAGGCTGGCACGCACCCCAACATCACCATCCTGTCGTGGGCCGAAGTGGTCGCGCTGGATGGCTTCGTGGGCAATTTCACCGTGACCGTGAAGCAAAAGGCGCGCTACATCAACACCGAACTCTGCACCGGCTGTGGCATCTGTCAGGAAAAATGTCCCAAGAAGGTGATTGACGATGTTTTCGAGGCCGGGCTGGGCTTGCGCAAGGTCGTCTACACACCCTTTCCCCAGGCCGTGCCCAAATTCCCGGTGATTGACCGCGAGAACTGCACCTACTTTTTGAAAGGCACCTGCCGGGCCTGCGAAAAGTTCTGCCCGCGCGACGCCATTGACTTCACCCAAAAAGACGAACTACTCCAACTGGAAGTCGGCCAGATCATCCTCGCCACCGGCTACGAACTCTTCGATGCCCGGCGCATCGAGCAATACGGCTATGGCCGCCTGGCCAACGTCTTCACCAGCCTGGAGTTCGAGCGCCTGACCAACTCGGCCGGACCCACCGGCGGCCACGTGGTACTGCGCGATGGCGTGACCGTGCCCAAATCGGTCGCCGTCATCCATTGCGTGGGCAGCCGCGATAAAAACTATAACAACTACTGCTCCTCCATCTGCTGTATGCAGAGCCTCAAGTTTGCCCACCTGGTCAAAGAGCGCACCGGGGCCGAAGTCTACAACTTTTACATTGACATTCGCACGCCCGCCAAAGCCTACGACGAGTTCTACCAGAAAGTGCTGGAAGAAGGCGTCCACTTCATCCGCGGGCGCGTCGCCTCCATTACCGACGCCGCCCGCAACCCCGGCGAGGAAGGCAAGCTGATCATCCAGGCCGAAGATACGCTGCTGGGCAAACAGCGCCGCATCCCCGTGGACATGGTGCTGCTCTCCTCGGCGCTCGAACCCCGCCGCGACCACAAAGACGTGGCGCGTCTGTTTGGGCTGGCCTGCTCGGACTCGGGTTGGCTGATCGAACGCCACCCCAAACTCGACCCCGTCGCCACCATGACCGAGGGCATCTTCATCGCCGGGTGCGTGCAGGGGCCAAAAGACATCCCCGCCAGCGTGGCGCAAGGAGCCGCCGCCGCCGCCCGCGTGATCGGCAAGATCGAGCAAAAAGAAATTCTCATGGAGCCAATCCGCGCCAGCATTGACGCCGACAAATGCTCCGGCTGCCGCATCTGCAACACGCTCTGCCCCTTCAGCGCCATCCTCTACCACGCCGACCGCATGGTCAGCGAGATCAACCCGGCGCTCTGCCAGGGCTGCGGCACCTGCGTGGGCGCTTGCCCCGCCAAAGCCATCAGCGGCACAGGGTTCAGCGATGAACAGATTTTGGCGCAGTTGGATGGATTGTTGATGAGTGTTGCGTGATGCGAGAGACGTGATGCGTAACTTCACGCATCACGTTTCACGATTCTGGAGACCCACATGACCGACCCCACCCCCTTTGAACCCATCATCATCGGTTTCACCTGTAACTGGTGTTCGTACCGCGCCGCCGATATGGCCGGCATCAGCCGCATGAAGTACGCCCCCAATGTGCGCCTGATCCGCCTGATGTGCTCCGGTCGGCTCGACCCCACCTTCGTGCTGAAAGCCTTCGCCGATGGCGCCGACGGCGTGCTGGTCACCGGCTGCCACCCTGGCGATTGTCACTATGTCGAACAGAACTACAAGGCCCTGCGGCGCTTCAAACTGCTGCAACTGACGCTAACCCAACTGGGCGTTGAACCGGGCCGCCTGAAACTGATCTGGGCCTCCGCCGCCGAGGGCATGATTTTGGCCGATGAAATCAACAGCTTCACCGAGCAGGTGCGCGCCCTCGGCCCGCTCAACTGGAATGCCAATCAGAAGTCAGCAATCGAAAATCAGCAATTGTCGGAGGTGGCCGCATGAAACCCAAATTTGCCATGTACTGGGCCGCCTCGTGCGGCGGCTGCGAAATCGCCACGCTCAATATCGGCGAGAAAATTCTCGATGTAGATGCCAACTTCGAGGTCGTCTTCTGGCCGGTGGCGATGGATGCCAAGTATAAAGACGTGCAAGCCATGGAAGACGGCTCGATCTTGCTGACGCTCTTCAACGGCGGCATCCGCAACGATGAAAACGAAGAAATGGCCCACCTGCTGCGGCGCAAATCCAAGATACTGGTGGCCTTTGGCTCGTGCGCCTGCGAAGGCTGCGTGCCGGCCCTGGCTAATCTCTCCAGCGTGCAAGACATGGTGGATACTGCCTTTACCACTCCCACTACCGATAACCCCGCCAACCTGCGCCCGCAGCCAACGTATGCCGTCCCCGAAGGCGAACTACACATCCCCACCCTGCTGCCCACGCTCAAAACCCTCGACCAGGTGGTAGATGTAGACTATTACATCCCCGGCTGCCCGCCCGAAAGCCACCAGATCGCCGCGGTGATTGACGCCGTGATCGCCATCGTCAACGGCAAGGCGCAACTACCACCCCAGGGCAGCACGCTCGGCGCAGGCAACTCAACTGTCTGCGACGAATGCCCGCGTATGCGTGAAGAAAAGCACATCACCGGCTTCAAGCGCATTCAGGAAGTGATGCTCGACCCGCAAATGTGCATCCTCGAACAGGGCGTGCTGTGCAACGGCCTGGCCACCCGCTCCGGCTGCGGGGCGCTCTGCCCGAAAGCGGGCGCACCCTGCATCGGCTGCTACGGCCCGGTAGAAGGCGCCCTCGACTACGGCGCACGCCTGATGACCGCCGTCGCTTCCGTCGTTGACAGCAACAAACCCGAAGAAATTGACCGCATCCTGGCAACCATCCCCGACCCGGCTGGCGCGTTTTACCGGTTCAATTTGGCGGGATCGTTACTGAGATCGAGTAAAGCGGCGAGAAAAGAGTGTATCGTGAAACGTGATGCGTGAAAATTCACGTATCACGCATCACGTTTCATGTCCCAGGAGACCCCATGCAACGCATTACCATTGACCCCATCACCCGCCTCGAGGGCCACGGCAAGATCGAAATCTTCCTCGACGAGGCGGGCAATGTTGCCAACAGCTATTTCCAAATCCCTGAGCTGCGCGGCTTCGAGCGCTTTTGCGTGGGCCGCCCGGTGGAAGAAGTGCCGATCATCACCAACCGCATTTGCGGCGTGTGCCCGGAGGCGCATCACATGGCCGGGGCGAAGGCGGTGGATGCCGTCTATCACGTAGACCCGCCGCGCACCGCCAAGATGCTGCGCGAACTGCTCTATTCGGCCTTCTTCTTTACCGACCATACCACCCACTTCTACGCCCTGGCCGGGCCAGATTTCATCATGGGGCCAGAGGCCCCCGTGGCCGAACGCAACATTTTGGGCGTGATCCACAAGGTGGGGCTGGAAATCGGCGGGCAGGTGATCCGCGCCCGCAAATACGGCCACGCCGTGGTCGAGATGATCGGCGGGCGCAAGGTACACCCCTGCACGTCCATCCCTGGCGGGCTGACCAAGGGCATCACCAAAGAGCAGCGCGACGAGATCGAATTGATGGGCCGCTGGGCGGTAGATTTTGCCCAATTCAGCCTGAAATTGTTCAACGACATCATCCTCGGCAACCCGGAATACGTCGAACTGATCAAGGGCGACGCCTACACGCACCGCACCTACTCCATCGGCACAGTAGATGAGAACAATTTCGTCAACTTCTACGATGGCAAGGTCAGCGTGGTGGACCCGGATGGCGTGCGGATCGGCAAGTACGCCGCGCACGAGTATACCGATTGGATCGCCGAACACGTCGAACCCTGGACGTATCTCAAATTCCCCTATCTCAAAAAGGTCGGTTGGAAGGGTTTCGTGGATGGCAAGGATTCGGGCGTGTATACGGCCACGCCGCTTTCCCGCCTGAATGCCGCCGATGGCATGGCCACGCCGCGCGCCGAGGAGGAGTACCTGAAATTCTTCGCGGCGATGGGCGGTAAACCCGTGCATCAGCGTCTCGCTACGCACTGGGCACGCCTGATCGAACTGCTCTACGCCGCCGAACGCTGGGTGCAGCTCGCCACCGACCCGGAGATCACCAGCGATAACTTCCGTACGATCCCCACCGCCACGCCCACAGAAGGCGTGGGCATCGTCGAAGCGCCGCGCGGCACGCTCACCCACCACTACACCACCGACGAGCGCGGCATCACCACCAAAGTCAATCTGGTTGTGGGCACCACCAACAACTACGCCCCCATTCAAATGTCCACCCGCAAGGCCGCCGAATACCTGATCAAAGGCGGCAAAGTGACCGAGGGCCTGCTCAACAGGATCGAGATGGCCTTCCGCGCCTACGACCCCTGCTTCGGCTGCGCCACGCACACACTGCCAGGGCAGATGCCGCTGGAAGTGGTGGTGAGGGGGGCGGATGGGGAAGTGGTCGAAATTGTGAAGCGTGATGCGTGACGTGGGATTATCTAAACCGTCGCGATACCGGGCATTCGCCCGCAGTTTCAATGAATGAAAATGGGTGAGACACTGTGGCGCAAATCTTTGATTTGCGAGCGTGCGCAAGTCAACGCTCGCAAGTCAGAGACTTGCGCCACGGGCTATTTTCATATCGGCTAGTGGGGTAACAGACGCTTGACGCCCAGCAGGGCCGCAAACGAAAATAGCAGCAGCAGCACCGAGAGCGTGAGGGCGGTGTCGGTGCCGGTCTCGAAGCCGAGGTAGATGGCCAGCGGCATGGTTTGGGTTTTGCCGGGGAAATTGCCCGCGAACAGAATGGTCGCGCCGAACTCGCCCAGCGCCCGCGCCCAACTCATCACCACCCCGGTCAGCAGCGAAGGGGCCGCCAGCGGGAACACCATCTGCCTGAAAATTTGCCAGTCGTTTGCGCCATCCATGGCGGCAGCCTGACGAATTTCGATTTCCACGTTGGCAAAGCCCACCGCCGCCGACTTGATGTAAAACGGGGCGGCGATAAAAACCTGCGCCATGACCACCGCCGCCGAGGTGAAGGCCAATTGAATGCCGATTTCGTTGAGCCACGCGCCCAACAGACCGCGCCGCCCGAAGGCCATCAGCAGCGCCACGCCAGCCACGGCCGGCGGCAGAATCGTGGGCAGGTCAACCAGCACATCTATCAGACGGGTCAGGCGGGTGCGCGGCCCGGCCAGCAGCCAGGCCACCGGCGTGCCAGTGATCAAGATGATGGCGGTGGCCGCCAGCGTGGTGAGCAGGCTCAGACGCAAGGCCAACAGCACCTGAGTGTCGCTCAGATGGGTGAGTAACATGCCCGGACTGACGCGCAGAATCAAGGCGATGAGCGGAACAAGCATAAACAGCAAAAACGGCAGGCTCACCCAAAATCCCCCGGTGAAGACCTGCCGTTTTTGTGCGCTGGCGGACAGTGATTGCAGCAGTGGGTAAGTCATTTGAAAGGGATTAAACCATATTTCGCCAGAATACTCTGCCCCTGTTGGCTCAACACAAAGGCCACAAAATCTGCCGCCAGTGCTGACTTGGAGCTGTCAGAAAGGGCAGCGATGGGGTAAGACGCCAGAACGTTGAACGCGTCGGGAATTTCGATGCGGGTGACTTTGGCGGCATCCTGGCCGATCACGTCGCTGGTGTAAACGATGCCGGCGTCGGCTTCGCCGAGGGCCACCTTGTTCAATACGCTCTTGACGTTGGTTTCGTAGGAAACGACATTCGCCAGCACGTTGGCGGGGAAATCGCCGCCGAAAGCGGGGTCTTGAGCGGCTTGATCGAAAAAGTCGAGGCTGTATTGGCCGACCGGCACACTTTGATCGGCCAGGACGAGTTGGATACCCGGCTGCGCCAGGCCGACCAGGTTGGTGATGTTGGCGGGGTTATCGGCGGGGACAACGACGACCAGGCGGTTGCGGGCAAAGACCTGGGCTGTGCCGCTGGCGATGCGACCAGACGCAATGGCGGCGTCCATTTGTTTCTGGTTGGCACTGGCGAACACATCGGCGGGCGCGCCTTCGGCGATTTGACGGGCCAGCTCCTGCGAGCCGGCAAAGTTGAAGGCCACCGACACGCCCGGATTCTGGGCTTCAAACGCCTGGCCGATTTCACTAAAAGCATCAACGCAGCGAGGCGGCAGCGAAGATGTTCATGGGTTGCGGCTTTGTAGATGGGGTGCATCCCGCCAGGATGAAAAGAAACGCCAGAAAAATGAGCAGGGAGGTCTTTGGGTTCACAATGATGACCATACTTGCATCGGTTGAAACCGACGCCTGAATACTGGAAACCCGCTTAAGCGGGTTTGATCGCAAGACGCCGATTTCAATCGGTGGAAAAGGCGGCGAAAAAACGGGCCAACGTGCGAATTATACCTATCCCAGGAAATAATCCGTAGCAACCGCGTCGTTCTCCACGGCATCCAGGATGGCGTCAATCGCTTCTTCGCTGTCCACTTTGCCGTACCAGTGATTTTCGGGGTAGACCACCACGATGGGGCCGCTGTTGCACTGTTTGAGGCAGCCCGTGCTGGAGACGGTGACATCCAGCCCGCGGTCAATGATTTCGCTTTCGATGTAAGCCAGGTGATCGGCGGCGCCTTTTTTGTGGCACACGCCCTTGGGGTCGCCAGAGGTGCGGAAACTGGCGCAGACGAGGATGTGATGGGCGGTTTTATCCATGGGAAGCTCCTTGAAGTACTGCGAAATTCATTTCGCATTTTGGTAGGGCGAAATAAATTTCGCCTTACGTTAACGCCATGCGCCCCAGCAGGCCGCGCATGTAGTCGTTGATGATGTCGAAACGCCGGGGGGCGGCTAAAATTTCTTCGGCGGGTTGGATGTACCGGCCAGGGGTCAGTTCGTTGGCACAGTGTTCGATCAGCGCTTGCGCCGAGGCCGGGGTGGTTTCGAGGTGAAATTGCAGGCCCACAACCTTTTTGCCATATAAAAACGCCTGGTTCACGCACGCTTCACTGCCAGCCAGCGAGAGCGCTGCATCGGGCGTCTCGAAAGTATCGCCATGCCAGTGGAAAGCCAGAAGTTGGTCGGGCAGGAAGCCAAATAACGGACTGCGGTGCGCCGCCGGGGTCAGGCGCAGCGGGTGCCAGCCAATTTCGCGTTCGGGGTTGCGCACCACCGGTTTACCGAGTACACAGGCGATGAGCTGCGCCCCCAGGCAGATGCCCAGTACGGTCTTTTCGGCGCGGATAGTGGCTTCGATCATGCGTTTTTCGGTCACCAGCCAGGGATAGTGCGCTTCGTCGTTGACGCTCATCGGGCCGCCCAACACAATCAGCCAATCGAAGGCGCGTAAATCGGGCAGGGGATCGTTTTGATACAGGCGGGTGATGGTCAGGTGAAAGCCCTTGTGAGCAATCCAGTGGGCGATGCTGCCCAGCCCCTCGAAGGGGACGTGCTGCAAAACGTGAATTTTCTTCATCCGCAGCCTCCGCCCGTGCCAGAACAGCTTGTACCACAGGCGAAGGCCTCCCGTTTGGCGTGGCGCGCCAGGCCAGGGTCGCTGTCGAGCGAGTACAAAATATCGGTGATCATGCCTTCCACTTCCAGCACGTTCAGGCCGCTCTCGGTCAGCACCTGTTTGGGGGCCGGGCCGATGCCATTGACCAACAGCGTGTGGCAGTCGCCGATCACATCGGCCAGTTGCAGCCAGCGTTGGTTACCAGCGCCGCGTGGCGGGGTGGGCCGGATGGATACCAAATCTATGCCGGTTGGCCCTTTGGCGTAGATATAAAGCTGTTCGGCCTCGCCCAGGTGCTGGTTGACAAGCATCCCCTCGCGGCTGGTGGCGGCCAGATAAAGGCGGTTGGGAGATGTTTTGGGAACAGGCGGCTGGATGAGCGGAAGTAAATCTACACCTTGCAAACTGCGTTTGAAATCGGGGATCGCGGTATCACCCAGCAAACCCACCGAATCGGCGCGGCAGTGGGCGCAGTGCCGCATCTGCGGGATGTACTGCCCGGCGGTCTGGCGGATTTCGTGGATCAGAGCGGCGTCGGGTTCGGGGATGTTGGCAAACGCCGCGCCCTCGACGGCATAAAAGGGGATGCAGTTGAGGATGTTGACCTTGAGTGCAGCCATTTTCTCGGCCACAGCGGCGGCATGGTCATCGTTGATGCCTGGAATGATGACGGTATTGACCTTGACAACCATCCCCAGCGCTTTCATCTCGGCGATGGCGGCCAACTGATTTTCGAGCAAAATTTTGGCCGCTTCCTCGCCGCGATGGACGCGCTTACCATGCCGCACCCAGCCGTAAATTTGCGCCCCGATGGCCGGGTCCACGGCATTGACGGTGACGGTGACGTGGCTGAGCTTGAGCTGCGCCAGCATCGAAACGTGCTGAGGCAGGTTGAGGCCGTTGGTGGCCACACACAGCAGCATTTCGGGGTAGGCAGCCCGCACCAGGGAGAACGTTTCGAGGGTTTCTTCGGGGTTGGCAAAGGGGTCGCCTGGCCCGGCGATGCCCACCACGGCGATGTCGTCACGCTGCGCCATCACCTGTTTGAGATAAGCCAGCGCCATGCCCGGCGAAAGGACGCTGCTGGTGACACCGGGGCGGCTTTCGTTGACGCAATCGAACTTGCGCGAGCAGAAGTTACACTGCACGTTGCAGCGCGGCGCCACCGGCAGGTGAATGCGGCCATACTTGTGGCGGGCTTGCTCGTTGAAACAGGGATGGTTTTCGAGGTTGAGCATGGTTTCTCCTTTGGCGTCTGTGAACCATGAATGATATGGGTGTAAAAATTAGAACCACGGAACACACGGAATACACGGAAGGAAAACCGTTTTTTCCGTGTGTTCCGTGGTAGAAAATATCTGTTCTCAAAGGTACGAATAACCGACGGAACTATTTTCCTGGCGGTAATCCAAAATGGCATTGACCACCTGGTCGAACAGATTTTGCGCGCCGTGGTAGCCGATATGCAAAATGCGCGCCCCGCCGAAGCGGTCATGCACCGGGAAGCCGACCCGCACCAGGGGGATGTTCATCTCGCGGGCCAGGTGGTAGCCTTTGCTGTTGCCCACGAGCAGTTGCACGCCCGTGGCTTTGGCCGCCGCGCCGATGGCGTTGAAATCGGCGTCATCGAGCACCTGCACGCCCAGGCTGTCAAAACCGGGGATGACCTGGCGCAGGGCGGTTTGCAGGTGGCCCGTGTTGCCGCCTGAAGCGCACAGCACCGGTTGGATGCCAATCTCCGCCAGGAAGGACGCCAACCCGACGACCAAATCTTCCTCGCCATAGATAGCCGCCCGCACCCCGGCCACGTACTTGTGACCGTCCACGTAGGCGTCAATCAGGCGGGCGCGTGTTTCGACATATTCGGCAGGCGTGGCACACTCGCTGATCTGCTCCAGGGCGGCGAAGAAGCGGTCGCTTTCTTGCACACCAATTGGCAGCCCCAGGCTGTGGCATGGCACGCCAAAATGTTCCCTGAGCAGCTTTCCGGCGCTCTTCGCTTGCGCCAGCACCCGCCCCAATTCCAGGCTGGCCGTGGCGCAGCACATGGCCCGGATCGCATCCAACGATGTGCCGCCCGGCGAGATTTTTTGGTAGCTTTCCCATTGGCCGCCATCCAGCGTTTGCGAATAATCGGGCAGCAAGGTAGAAGCCAGGCCAAAATCGTTCAGGATGGCCTTGAGATGGCGCAAATCGGCGGGCGAGAGCATGCCCGGAAACAGGTTGACGCCACCCAAAAGCATATCGGGGGAAAGATTTATATCATGCGTCAGGCTTTCGACCGTTCGCAGCACGGCGGTGTGGAATCCATCGGCGTGGCTGCCTTTGTAGCTGGGAGTGGGCACATGCAGCGTCGTCACCGGGTGGATGCGTTCAGCGGCGTATTCGCGCAGCAGGCCGGGCACGTCATCGCCGATGGTTTCGGCCAGGCAGGTGGTAGCCACGCCGATCACCTGCGGGGCGTATTGGCAGGCCACGTTATCGAGCGCCGTTTTCAGGTTGGAGGCCCCGCCGAAGACCGCCGCTTCCTCGGAGAAATTAGAAGAAGCTATATCCACCGGCTCTTTGAAGTGGCTGATCAGGTAGCGCCGGATGTAGGTGGAGCAGCCCTGCGAGCCGTGCAGCAGCGGCAGCGCGCCTTCGATGCCCTTGAAAACCAGGGCCGCGCCGAGCGGGGCGCACAGTTTGCAGGCGTTTTGGGTGACGGGGGTCATGCGGCCTTCCTCGGCGTCAACTTCCACACCGGGCTGGTCACCGTAGCATGAACTTCGCGGGCAAAATTCACCATGCCCTCGAACCCGGCCAGCGGGATTTTGCGCTCGTGGTTGTGGTCGCAGAAGCCCAGGCCCAGTTTGTAGGCGATGGGGCGTTCCTTCACGCCGCCGATCAGCAGGTTGGCTTCTTTTTCGATCACATATTTGGAAAGTTCGAGCGGGTTGGCATCGTCAATGATGATCGTGCCGGGGCCGCACAGTTTTTGCAGGGCTTCGTAATCTTCCTTGCTGCCGGTTTGCGAACCCGCCAGCACCACGTCCATGCCGAGCGAACGCAGCGCTTTGATCAGCGAGAAAGCCTTGAACCCGCCGCCGACGTAAATGGCCGCTTTTTTGCCCTGCAACGCCTGGCGGTAGGTGTGCAGTTGCGGCTGGATGGCGCAGATTTCTTCTTGCACCAGTTTTTGCGTGCGGGCCAAAATTTCGGGGTTGGCGGTGCGGAAGTGGTCGGCCACGCTGTACAGGGCGGATGAAGTGTCTTCCAGCCCGAAGTAGGAGACCCGCAGGAATGGGATGTCGTATTCTTTTTCCATCATCTTCGCCAGGCGGGTCATCGAGCCGGAGCATTGCACCACGTTCAGCGCCGCGCCGTGCGAACGCCCGATTTCATCCACGCGCCCGTCGCCGGTCATCACCGAGACCACCTGCACCCCCATTTGTTCGTAGTAGCGCCGGATGATCCAGGCTTCGCCAGCCAGGTTGAACTCGCCCAGGATGTTGATGCTGAACGGGCTGATCCCGGTGGTGTCGCCCTGGCCGATCAGTTTGAACAACGCCTCGCAGGCGGCGGCGTAGCCATCTTTTTTCGTGCCTTTGAAGCCCTCCGAGTGAACGGGCAACACCGGGATGCCCTTCTCGCCCGCTACCCGCTTGCACACCGCCTCCACGTCATCGCCGATCAGCCCGGTGATACAGGTGGCGTAGACGAAGGCGGCTTTGGGCTGGTATTGCTCGATCAGGTGGGTCAGCGCCGCATAGAGTTTGCCCTCCCCACCGAAGACCACTTCACGTTCTTGCAGGTCGGTAGAGAAGCTCAGGCGGTGCAGTTCCGGCCCGGAGGAGAGCGACCCGCGAATATCCCACGTGTACGCCGCGCAGCCAATCGGCCCGTGGACGAGGTGGACGGCATCAGCGATGGGGTACAGCACCACCCGCGAGCCGCAAAACACACACGCCCGCTGGCTGACCGACCCGGCCAGGCTGGCCTTGTCGCAAGCGATCTCCACCGGTTGCGCCCCGGTTTCGAGGATTTGGGATTGGCGGGAGGGGAGGAGGGTGAGCATGGGAGAGGGGGAAAGTTGAAGGTTGAAGGTCAAAAGTCGAAGGTCGAAAGTCGAAGGCAATTGGCTTTAAACTTTCAACCTTCAACCCTTTGACCTTTGACTTTTGACTTTCGACTTTTGACCGCTACATTACCAACTCAAACGTCACATCCGACGCCTCGCGGTCTATGCGGTCGAGCAGGGCGTTGAGGATTTGTTCGACCAGGCGCAGGCCGCCGCGGTAGCCGACGGTGGGGAAGAAGCTGTGACCAACGCGGTCGAGGATGGGGAAGCCGTAGCGGATGAAGGGGATGTCTTCGTCACGGGCGATGTATTTGACATAGGTGTTGCCCATCATCAAATCTACCGGGTCGTTTTTGATCCACTGGTGCAGCAGGAACATATCGCCCGCGGCTTTGACGTTGACCGGGTAGGGGCTGTCTTTGGTGATGGCCCGGATGCGGTCTTCAAACTTGGGGTCGGGCGAGCCGGTAACAACGTGTACCGGCCACATATCCATCGTCACCAGGAAATCGGCCAACGAGACCAGTTGGTCGGGGTCGCCGACGAGGGCCACTTTTTTGCCGTAGAAATACTGGTGCATATCGGCGATCACGTCGAGCAGTTGGCCGCGTTCGTAGGTCAGGGCGTCTGGCACTTGCGCCCCGGCCACCTGGCGCAGGGTGTTAATGAAGAGGTCGGTGGCGCGCAGGCCGATGGGCAGATCGAGCATTTCGCAGGGGACGCGGTGGTGTGTATCCAACGCCACGCCCGCCGGGCCGGAGGCCAGGCGTCCCAGGGCAATCGTGCCGAGGCTGCTGCTGATGTGGCCCATTTCTTCCACCGTCACGCCGCCGGAAGGGTACATATTGAAGCGTCCGGTCAGGGGGCCGTTCAGCACCTTCGACGTATCGGGGAAGACGATGCTTTTGATGCCCAGGGCGGCCACGATGCGTTTGATCTCCTGGATGTCGGAGGGTTCGACGTAACCGGGGATGATGTTGAGGCGGTTTTCTTTCTTTTGGCCGTTGGGCAGGGCCAGTTGCTCGGCCATCGAACGGGTCATGTTGGCGAAGCCGGTGACGTGCGAGCCGACGTAGCTGGGCGTGTTGGTGTAAATGACGCGCTTGCCGCGCGGGATTTTGCCTTCGGCGTTGGCCTTGTTGACGATCTGGTTGATGTCGTCGCCGATGGTTTCGGAGAGGCAGGTGGTGTGGACGGCGATCACATCGGGGCTGTAGACGGTGAAGATGGTTTCGATGGCTTGCAGCAGGTTGGCCTGCCCGCCAAAGACCGAAGCGCCTTCGGTGAACGAACTGGTGGCCGCCATGACGGGTTCTTTGTAGTGGCGGGTGAGCGTGCTGCGATGGTAGGCGCAGCAGCCTTGCGATCCGTGGCTGTGCGGCAGGCAGTTGTGAATGCCCAGGGCAGCGTACATGGCCCCGATGGGCTGGCAGGTTTTGGCCGGGTTGATCGTCAACGCCGAACGTTCGGCGATTTCGGGAGTGGTGTGTCGTAAAAGCATAGGATTTCCTTCCTGCTAGACTTTCGCTGTTTCCGCTTTCCTTCGTGAAAAGCCACAAGTAAACGCTGACAAGCGCAGAAAAACCATTAAGTCACGGATTTCACAGATGAACACGGATGAAACTGCCAAAAAAAATCCGTGAAGTTCTGCGTAATCCGTGAAATCCGTGTTTGAAAATGGCTTGTCAAGCTTCGATCCTTGTTTGAAAAAGCGCAAATCAAGTTTTCTATTCCCAGGCAAACTTGGCCGGGATTTCGGGGTTCTTTTGCCAGGGGGCTTGCAGGTAGCTCCAGACCTTGCTGTTGACCATGCGGTCAATCTCGCGGTAGAAGTTGATCGCGCCCTGGAACCCGGCGTATGGCCCGCCGTAATCGTAGCTGTGGAGCTGCTTGAGCGGCACGCCGCTTTTTTGCACCACGTATTTCTCTTTGATGCCGGCGCAGAAAATATCGGGCTTGTAGAGTTCGATCAGCTTTTCGGTTTCGTATTGGCTGATGTCGTCAATCACCAGAGTTTCATCGTCCATTTCGGCCATCATGCCCTCGTACTCGGCAAAGGTCAGGCCCTGGGCAGCCAGTTTTTGGCGTTCTTCAAGCGATTTGCGCGGCTTGAACTTGACCGGGTCTTGCGCCACTTCCAATTCTTCGATGTTCTTGCTGTCGGCATCTACCTTGATATAGGGCAGCATCTTGCGGCCTTCGTAATCGTCGCGGTGGGCAAACTCGTAACCGGCGGCCAAGATTTTCATGCCCATCTCTTTGAACAAATCCTGGTAGTGGTGGGCGCGCGAGCCGCCGACGAAGAGCATGGCGGTTTTGCCGCTTGTGCGGGGGCAGATTTCTTCCAACGCGGCCTGTACCTGGGGCATTTCCTCGGCGATCACTTCTTCCACGCGGGCGATCAGTTCGGGGGCGCCGTAGTATTGGGCAATTTTGCGCAGCGATTTGGCGCTCGATTCGGCCCCGATGAAGTTGACTTTCAGCCAGGGGATGCCGTACTTTTTCTCCATCATCTCAGCTACGTAGTTGATCGAACGGTGGCACATAATCAGGTTCACATCGGCGGTATGGCTGTTGGCGAAACGGTCAATCGTCGAGTTGCCGCTGAACGTGGCGACCAGGGTGATGCCGCACTTCTCGAAGATGCGCTCGATCTCGAAGGCGTCGCCGCCGATGTTGTACTCGCCGAGCAGGTTGACGCGATATTTGCCGGGACCGACCGTGTCATCCAGCCCGATGACGTGTTTGAACAGGCCGTTGTTGGCGATGTGATGTCCCGCCGATTGGCTGACGCCGCGGTAGCCCTCGCAGCTAAAACCGAAAACGTTGATGCCGAGCTTCTCTTTCATCTCGCGGGCCACGGCGTGAACATCATCGCCGATCAGCCCCACCGGGCAGGTGGCGAAGATGCTGATGGCCTTGGGGTGGAAGGTGTCGTAGGCTTCTTGAATGGCTTGCTTGAGCTTGCGCTCGCCGCCGAAGACGATTTCCTGTTCTTGCATGTCGGTGCTGAAGCAGTAGGTCATAAAGTTCTGGCCATCGGCGCTTTGCGAGGCGTCGGTCTGGTTGCGGCGGGTGAGCCAACTGTAAAAACCGCAGCCGATGGGGCCGTGGGTGATGTTGATGATGTCGCGCGTTGGCCCCAGCACCACACCCTTGCAGCCCGCATACGAGCAGCCGCGCTGGCTGATGATGCCCGGCGTGGTGCGGGTGTTCGAGGCGATCTCTGGCACGCTGCCATCTTCGCCGACATTGTTGATGACAATTTGCTTGGCACGCTTGCGCGCCACTTTGACCGGATACACTTCCAATAATTCTTTTTTCGTTTCAGCGGGGGATGGATATTCCACCGGGGGAGAAGGGTTCAATGTTGTGTCCATACCAATACCTCATACCTCGTCAATGGCGGCGTTGCCGCTTTCGCCGGTGCGGATGCGGTAGGCATCTAACAGCGGCATCACGAAAATTTTGCCGTCGCCCGAGCGGCCTGTCTGGTTTACCCGCAAAATCGTGCGCACGGTTTTCGAGACCAATTTATCTGGCACGACCACGGTCAGGATGCGCTTGGCGATCAAGCGTTGGCTGGCCCCCAGTAGCGAGATGGCTTCCTCGTGGCCTTTGCTGGCCCCTTCGAGCAGGCTCAGGTCTACACGGGTGTTGCCGCGGCCCAGCACATCTTTGCCGGTGATGGAGGAGATTCCCGCTTCGGCCAGGGCGCGCTTCGTCTCATTCATTTTTCTCATGCGGATGACCGCCATCACTTCTTTCATGCTTTGGCTCCTTCTGTGGCAACAGCCGCGAGTTCATCGTCCGTTTCTTTGACACCAGTGCTGATGGTGTAGACTTCTTCCACCTCGCTGATGAAGATTTTGCCATCGCCGAAAGCGCCTTTTTCGCCAGAGCGGGCGGCCTGCAAAATGGTTTTAACGGCATAATCTTTTTCGGGATTGCGCACCACGATCATGAGCATTTCTTTGGGGATTTCGTCGTAGGTGATGTCGCCGATTTTGATGCCGCGCTGCTTGCCGCGGCCCACCACCGAGAACTTGGTAACAGCCGGAAAGCCCGCATCTTTGAGGGCGGTCAGCACGGGGTCGGTTTTTTCAGGGCGTACAATGGCACGAATGAGTATCATGGGGTTTTCCTCTTTGTAAGGCGAAATTAATTTCGCCTTACCTAATTGAACAGTCCATATTCGATCAGCAGGTTTTCGAGTTCGTTGATCGCCAATGGCTTGGGAACGACGAACATTTCGTTCTCTTCGATCTTGCCTGCCAGGGCTTTGTTGCATGAAGATCGGATATAGGCCCAATACCCCTACCCCAGAGACAA
>CAZSFD010000083.1:0-22640 GCA_964606085.1 uncultured Anaerolineaceae bacterium | reverse complement strand
CGATGCTGTCAATGGTGATCTTGCCGGTGTAGCCTTCGCTCTCGAAACGAGCGGCAACAGCTTCAGCCAGCGGGAAGACCGTGGAGCTACCGGCGGAAACGACATTGCCTTCTACGGCTGCCGGGTCAACAGCGGGCAGTTCGACCATGCTGCCCACGGCGGGTGCTTCGGTCGGTTCGGCCGCGGTGGTGGCGGTTGGTTCGGCGGGTTGGTCAGCGGGTTTTTCGGTAGCTGTGGGTTCGGCGGGTTTTTCAGTAGCGGCTGGCGCACTGGTGGGCGCAGCCGTTGTGCCACCACCGCAGGCGCTCAACACAAGCGCCAAAACGATGAGGGCGGCAAAAAGGGTTTGAAATTTTCGTTGCATTTCTTGATCCTCCAGATAAGAATGTTGAATTTGCGCGATTAAGGATACTACTTTGTGTTTAACAACTGACCAAAGAGGTGTTTAATCTTTATTAACGGCTTGTTACCATCTCGTTAATGGGCTTCCCCGCTGTATCATCTTTGCCGGCGATGATTTCCTCGCCATCCAGCCATGTGTGCAGAACATTCATAGCCGGATAAGCGGTCAGATCGAGTTGTAAGGGCGTGAGCGAGACGTACCCTTCGGCCAATGCGCCGATGTCGGTGCCATTTTCGGCCAGACCGGTGGGGGCCTCGCCGCCAATCCAATAATAAGGCCGCCCACGCGGGTCTATGCGTTTATCCAGGCGATCTCGGTAGACGCGCAATCCCTGTCGGCTGACGCGGTAGCCGCGAATTTCTTCGCTGGGGAGCAAGGGGATATTCACGTTGAGCAAAATCCCTGCTGGCAGGTGGCGGCTCAACGCCGCGGCGGCCACTTCTTGCGCCACTTGCGCGGCGGGGGCGTAGTCGCTGGCTTGCAGGCCATTCTCGAAAGAACCCAGGGAGAAGGCGATGCCGGGTGTATCCCAAATAACCGCTTCCATGGCCGCGGTTACGGTGCCAGAATAGGTGACATCGTGTCCGAGGTTGGGCACAGGGTTGATCCCTGATACCACGAGGTCAAATTTTTCCTCGAAGAATCCCAACAACGCTAAGGCCACGCAATCGGAAGGCGCCCCATCGCTCGTCCAGGCGCTGCTGTGGTCGGCCAGGGTCACTTCTTTCACCCGCAGGGGACGGTCGAGGGTTTTCACGTGGCCGCTGCCCGACCAATTGCGGTCGGGCGCCAGAATGGATACTTTCCCCAAGGGGCGCATCGCCTCAGCCAATGCCAGCAGCCCAGGCGCATTGACCCCATCGTCATTGGTGACGAGGATATTCATCTTATTTTTCCTGGTCTGAGCGCCGTTGATGGAAATCAACCACGAACGCGGAGAACAAGGCGATGGTGCATAGAATAACAAAAATTGTGTTCATACCTATATTCCTCTCTGCAAAGAATAGCATGAGGCTGTTAGCAGGAATTTAAGGGTTGGTAATGGTTGTGTAAGGGAACGCTTAAAACGAAAAACGTCCGGCCGTCCACGAAAAAGGACGGCCAGACGTTTTATCAGACAGGGGCTTTTCAGGCCAGGGGGAGTGTGTAGTAAAAGGTGCTGCCCTGGTTCAGTTCACTCTCGGCCCAAATGCGTCCCTGGTGCGCTTCGATTAGATGCCGGGCGATAGCCAGCCCCAGCCCCGTGCCGCTGCTGGAACGGGCGCGGTCGGCCTTGTAAAAGCGTTCAAAAATGCGCGGCAAATCTTCTCCTGAAATGCCCACGCCGGTATCGCGCACAAAGAACACCATTTCTTGGCCTTGTATTTGCGCGCCGATGGTCACCTGGCCGCCCTCGCCGGTGAATTTAATCGCGTTATGCAAGAGATTCACCGCCACTTGCTGAATGCGTGAGGCGTCTGCCAGCACCGGGGGTAAGGTTTCTGGGCAGTCCATTTCAATGGTCAGGCGGGCACGTTCGGCCTGGATGCATAAGCGTTCATAGGCTGGTTGGATGATGTCTATGGGGCGGGTGGGTTTCAGTTGCAGCGGCACGCGCCCCGATTCGATGCGTGAAAGCTCTAAAAGCTCATTGACCATCAGGCTCAGGGCATCTACCTCTGTGTCCATGCGGCCCAAGAAGCGTCGGGCGGCAGGCGGGTCTTCCAGGGCGCCGCTTTGTAAAGTTTCGGTAATGGCCTTGATGCTGGCCAACGGTGTGCGTAACTCGTGCGATACATTGCTGATGAAATCGCGGCGCATGTTTTCGATCTGACGTTGGCGGGTCACATCCTGGAAGAGTAGCAGCGTGCTGCCGGGCAGCGACTGCCCCAGGGATGTGGCAACTCCCTGCAGGCAGCGGTTTTTATGCAAGTCGAAGGTGGCTTGCTGGGGGCTGTTTTCGTGTTGGCACTGTTGCCATAGTTCGAAGGGCTGGTGGTGGCGGATTGCTTTGGCCAGGGGTTTACCCAGGGCGGTGGTTTGCGTCAGGTTGAAAATTCTTTCGGCAGAGGCGTTAATCAGTTGAATTTCACCTTCTTCGTTGACAATCAACACGCCATCGGTCATCTTTTCGAGCACCGCCGAGAGCTTGCTGCGCTCGGTTTGCAATTCGTCGATCTGTGTGTGGGTGCGCATCAGCATATTGTTGAAAGCCTGGGCCAGTTGCGCCATTTCGCGGATGCTGGTGGAAACATGCTGCTCGAAAGGCTGGCCGGCGGCCAGGTGCATGGCGGCGTTGGTAATTTGCACCACGGGACGGGCAATTCGCCAACCCAGCCAGGTAGCCAGGATGATGGCGGCGAGCGTTGCCACCGTCGTTGCACTCAGCAGGAGCATTTGCAGGTTGCGAATATCCGCCTGAACCTGGTTCAGCGGCAGCGCCACGCGGGATATGCCCAGGGGGGCGCTGCTGTCGCCCAGGCGGGTGGCAACATAGAGCATGTCGTAGCCCACCGTATTGCTGAAGCGGATGCTTCTGCCATTTCCGGTTGCCAGGGCGTCCTTGACCTCGGGCCGGTCGCCGTGGTTACTCATCTGTGCCCGGTCTTCGTGCGATTCTCCCAACACCACCCCATCGGGCCGAATGATCGTCACCCTGGCACCCAGCACCGTTGCCCAGTGCTTCGCTATACTATCCAATTGCGCAGAAGAGGGGTCTACGCCCTGTTCCAGCAGTGGTGTGATCACGTCAGCTACCGCCAGGGTTTGCACCTGTAGACTACGCTCCAGGCTGGCTACAAACGAATTTTCAATGAACCCAACCAGGTAGATGCTCAACCCCAACATGGTGAGCAAGATCAGGATGACGTATGAAATGGCAATGCGCCAGCGCAAGGGGATGGTCATCTCAGCCTTCAAAACGGTAGCCTGCCCCACGCACGGTGACGATGCGGGTGGGCCGCCCCGGGTTATCTTCGACTTTTTCGCGCAGCCAGTGGATGTGTACGTCCACCGTGCGCGTATCCACGCTCACTTCCCAACCCCAAACCCGTTCGAGCAAAAATTCGCGTGTCAGCGCCTGGCCGCGGTGTTGCGCCAGGAAAACCAGTAATTCATATTCTTTGGGTTTGAGCGCCTGGGGGATGTTGTTGACGGACACTTCGCGGCGGGTTAAATCAATGGTCAGATTGTCGAAGCGCAAGATATCTTTGATCACCGAGACCGGGTGAGCGGCATTTTCGTCGCGAATGCGGCGGTCGCGCCGCAGGTGCGCTTTGACGCGGGCCAGCAGTTCGCGCATACTGAAAGGCTTGGTGATGTAGTCGTCTGCGCCAATTTCGAGGCCGATCACCCGGTCAATTTCATCGTCGCGGGCGGTCAGCATCAAGATCGGGATGCTCATTTCTTGCCGCACCACCCGGCAAACCTCAAAGCCATCCATTTTGGGCAGCATCAAATCGAGCAAAATCAGGTCCGGTTTCCATTGACGGGCCTTCTCGACAGCGGCCTGCCCATCTCCCACGGCTTCGACAGAATAGCCGTCGCGGGTCAGGTTGTAACTGATTGTCTCTTGCAGAATGGCTTCGTCTTCAACAACGAGGATTTTTGTCATAGCATCACTTCCTGGTATAGATTCATGTAAGCATACCACGGCGCTTGCTGTGGAAGGATAACCCTGTTTTAATCGCCTGTAAAGAGTTTGTTAACAATCGAAAACGTAATGTTCAAACCCACTCATCCGTTCCGAGCGTTCGCCCACACCTGCGATAAATTGACGTTGACAGCCCTCCTCCCATTGGTTAAGATTGCCGCAAGGAGACACACAAAGCCTATGGAAACCCTCTATCTGATCACTTTATCGCTTCATAACATTTTGCGCTGGGCCGTGCTGCTCGTGGGCATCGTGGCGGCGGTGCGAGCCTGGGTTGGCTGGTTGGGCAAAAAAGAATGGAGTGAACTCGACCGTAAACTGGGTTCGTTCTTCGGCATTGCATTCGACATCCAACTGCTCTTGGGCCTGCTGCTCTACTTTGTCGTCAGCCCATTGATGACCGATACCATTTTGCCCAACTTCGCCGCCGCCATGCGCGATAGCAACCTGCGCTTTTTTGCCATCGAACACCTGGTGATGATGATCGTGGCGCTGGTGTTTGCACATTTGGGCAGTGTGCTGGCGAAAAGGGCCAAAGATGCGTCGGGCAAATATCGCCAGGCGGCTATCTGGTTCACCTTAACCCTGCTCCTGGTTCTGGCGGCCATCCCCTGGACGCGACCGTTGCTGCGCCTGGGGTGAGCTATTGCCGAGTGATGAAAATCTGATCCTGTCTGGTTTCGACAGGCTCAACCAACAAAAAGGCCGCCCCCGGTTGGACAACCGGGGGCGGCCTTTTCGATCCAGAACGATAGTCGCCGCGCTTACCAGTTTTCGGCGATCACGCCTTCATTCACATAGGCGGTCAGCTCGCTGACGCTGAGCGTATCAATGCCCAGGCGTTCCACCGTGCGCCCGCGCCGCCAGTAATCGGTGCGATGGATGATGCACGCCAGGCGGATGATGCTATCCATGCCGCGCACCGAGACGCCGTAGCGCTGCCCCAGCGAGGCAATCGGCACCAGGCTCATCGGCACATCCTCGAAGATGTAACGGTGGCTGAGTGTGCTGGGCGCTTTGATGCCGTAGTAGCCAGGCTGGTTTTGGATCGCCTCGTGCAGGTTGGCCCCGGTCGTGTTGTAGGCCATCTGCAGCCATTCCTGGGCCGTGCGGGCGCGGATGCCCAGCGACGAAGCCACCGTCACGCGCTCACGGTCGAGCGATTCGAGCACGCGTGCCACCGAGGGCGTCACGCCGTCAATGTAGAACTGATAATCGCCATGTGTGGCCTCGATCCAGCCGGCGTTGAGCAGGGTGAGCGCGGGGTGGAAGATGGCGCCCATGTTGTTCAAGCCGGTGTGCAGCACGTTTTCGCC
The DNA here is from genome assembly GCA_964606085.1 of uncultured Anaerolineaceae bacterium. Classification (GTDB taxonomy): domain Bacteria; phylum Chloroflexota; class Anaerolineae; order Anaerolineales; family UBA4823; genus CAIQJJ01. Next base: position 17,290 of record CAZSFD010000083.1, on the reverse strand, counting down.
GTCAATGTATTGTGGGTAGGCTTCGTGGATTTTCTCCAGCACTTTTTTCGTGCGGTTGGCGGGCAGGGCGGCCAGCGGCACGGCCTCTTTCATGCGGAAGATGCGTGCCTGCGCCGGGCCGTCGGAGCGTGAGGCGTAGATAAAGGTTTCGGCTTCCGCGATGGTCACATCGGCGGTGCAGTGGTTGTCGCGCAGTATCTTGGCAAATTCCAACGCCCCGCACGTGCGGCCAGGATGCAGTACGATGGTTTGACCATCTTTCAGACAGCAGGATAAGTTCTTGGCGATGTCGGCATGGGCGGAAGACGGCACGACGATCATGATCATTTCGGCCTTTTCCACGGCCTCGGCCAGATCGGCGGTGACCAGCTTCATCGGCGCGAAGCCGTGCGGCCCGCCTTCCACACTTTCCAGTTCGATGCCGCCGCGCTTTTTGATCACTTCGATATGGTCGAAGGTGCGGTTATAGAGCGTGACGGGAAAGCCCATGAGTGAAAGATGGGCAGCCATGGCTTTGCCGCCGTGGCCGGCGCCCATCACGGTATACGACGTGTTGCGATTCATGTGGGTCTCCTCTATTTCGTCAGTCGTTGGGTTTCGGTGATCGGTTGGTTTGCGTGATCCACGGCCACACACGCCCCGTTGATGATGCGCGTGCGCACAGCCCCGCGCCCGAAGGGGTTGTTGCCCAACTGCGGCGCATCCAGGATGCCGCGGGTGACGGCTTTGGCGAGCGTTTCGGGGTCGGTGAGGGGGTCGGCCACGCCCGGCGTGGCCAGGGCGCGGATGACCTCCAGCGTAACCTGTGCCTCGGCTATGAGCTGCTCCTTGCGGGCCTGTACTGCCGGGTCGGCAGTGAGATCGGGTTGGCCTTGCAGGGCGTTTTCGATGGCCCGCCGCGCCAGCTTGCACGATTCGATCACATCGGCACCTGTGGCGGCATGGTCGGCCTCGGTGTAGCCCACTACATGGATGATGTGTGGCTGGAGCGCCATCTGCACGTACACGCTGGCGGCCAGGTGGGCGCGGGCGGCAGCGGGGTCGAGCGGGTAGGAGAGCAGGCCGGTGCGGGTTTGCCGCCAGATTGTGAAGTGTGACTTGCCCTGGGCGCTGTCGAAGGGTTCGTGTTGCGTGAGGGGCGTGATGAGTTCGAGGATGGCCAGCATTTTGGCTAAATCCATGGCGTCCGAAAGGCCCGCCGGGCTGTTGAACATCAGTTGGGCGATGTAGTCGCGCACGCCAAAGGCCCGTGCGTTGTAGGCTGCCAGGTAAGCCGAAACCACACTGACCACATCGGGCGCATCCCTCATGCCCCAGTGATGCGGCTCGTTCAGTTCCACCGGGAGGCCGCGCTGGCCGTAGAAAGCCATCACCTTTTGATGCTCGTGGATCGAACCCGCCAAATCCCATGGGCCGCGGCCATCCATCTGGTTGAACCAATAGAGCGGGATGGCGCACCAGGCGATGTGGATCGTCTCGATATACATTTCGGCCAGCCGGATGAAATCGTCTGTGCCGGAGTAGGTGCGCAGCAGGGGGAAGTTGCCGCGGCGGCTGGCGGCATAGAGGGCGCGGTAGTCGGCGGGAGTGCGTACAGGCACCCCGCCAGCGCCGGTACGCCGGGCATCCTGCCGTTCGGGGTGGAAGAAGTTCTCCTGGGCATCCTGGTCAATCCCCAAGGAGATCACATCCAGCACTTGCGCTTCGGCGATCTGTTCGATGTCGCGCAGGCTGTCGGCCATCGTCGGCAGGCCGAAGTGATGGCGCAGCAGCGGGTAGGGGGCTTTCCAGGCGATGCGTTCAACCGTGGTTTGGGGAAAATCGGCTTCGCTGCGCGGGGCGTCGGTTTGCCCTTTCAGATAGGCGATCAGCGCTTCGGCGGGTTCACTGCCATCGAAGGTGCGCTCGAAGAAGCCCATGGCCGCGGCGCGTGCCGCCACCGGCGGCGTGCCGCCAAACACGAAACGCACCCCGGCCTCGTGCAGATCGCTGGCGGCCTCGGCAAACTGGCCCAGCAGGCGCTCGCCGGTTTCGGGCGTCAGGCGGTACGACACGCCCGCCAGCACCTGTTCGTTGGCGGGGTCGGCCTGCGCGCGGCGGATGGCTTGTAGGAAGGTTTCGATGGGAACCGCCGGGCCGAGGAAGATAGCTCGCCAACCGGCGGCCTCGGCCAGACGTAATACGTGACTGATGCCGGCCACATGCACGCATTCCCCCAGCGCGCCGGCGATAATCGTTTTCATAATTTGCTCCTTTCAGCAGACTTCGGAAGTTTCCAAAACTTCCGACGTCCGCTGAAGCCTACCGGGCGTTCACCCCAGTTTCAGAACTGGATTCCTTGCATATAGAGAAGATACATGCCCAACAGATAGCCGACGATGATCAAAAAGGCGTCAATTTCGACAAACCAGATGCGCCGTTCGATGCGTGCCAGGTTGCCGATCAGCCCCAGGCTGGTGAGGATCACCACCAACAACCCGACCACGGCAAACGAATTGTCAATCGCTCCCAGGAAACGGCCTTGCGTGTAGAACAAATCGGTCAGGCCGAGGGCGAACATATTGAAGATGTTGCTGCCAAACAGGTTGCCCACGGCCAGGTCATACGCGCCGATGCGGGCGGCGGCAAGCGTGGCTACCATTTCGGGCAGTGAGGTAGTGATGGCGATCAGCGTCGCCCCCACGAAGCCCACGCTCAGCCCGGTGCTTTGGGCGATCTCGTTGGCGCTGCTCACCATGAAGGGGGTGATGATCACCAGCACCAGGCAGGCCGCCCCGAACCCAATCAGGGCTTTGCGCAGGCTCGGCACGCTGGCGGGGATTTCCACCGTTTCGGGCTGGGCCGTGCTTTCGCCGCGCCCTTGCAGCAGGCGAATGCCGCCGATGTAAAAGACCATGATCAACAGGCTGTCCAGCCCGATCCAGGCCACTTCGGGGATGTTGATCTCACTCAGAATGAACAGCGCGGCCATGGCCGTCAACAGCGAGCCGAGGCTGGCGGTGAGGGCGTGCGTGGCGGCCACGCGGCGCAGCAGGCGCACCCGGTTGAAGAAGAGATCGAGCAGGCCCAGCATGAAAATGTTGAACATGCCGCTGCCAAAGAAACTGCCAGCGGCCATATTGGGCACATCCAGTTGAATTGCGTTGATCGCAGAGAGCAGTTCTGGCAGCGATGTCGCCCCGGCGAGCAGCAGTGACCCGATGAAGAGCTTGCCCAGCCGGGCGCGTACGGCAATCGTATCGCCGTATTCGGCCAGTTTCATGGCGGCAATGACGACCACCACCGCAGTGAGAAGGAATTGGAAGTATGCCATAGGCGTTAATATCCCCGCGCCTTGAGCGGCACACCCTTGACGAACGAAAGCGGCCAGGCCGCCAGCACACCCGTGTTGGGGCCATCTAGATCGCCGGTAATGGTTTCGACGGCCTTCAGGCAGGCCTGCACGGTGGCATCGTCAGGCACGATCACCAGCAGCGTGTAATGGCTTTCTTCCTCGCTGCCGATCAGCCGGTTGATGCCTTCCATGAACAGCATTCCCACCTGGCGCGCCATGCGCCGCCGGTTGATACCGCTGCTTTCGATGATGGTGACGCCGCTGACGCCAACGCCATCCCAGGCATCCAGCACTTCGTCCAATTGGTTGGGGTCGTCGAGAACGAGCATGAGCATGTACATGGGCAACCTCCTGTCACCAAGTTTACCCGAAATTGCTCAGAAAATACGCTTCTGCATGGGCCGGCCAAATGAACCTGGCCCCTTTCCTTCTCAGCAGCGCCCAACTGTCCTTGCTCTTCCAATCGTCCTCAGCGATCATGTTCTCCGGGGCCAGGTCGCCGATGAACGCATCGCCACTATCCAACAACAGCGATAGGCTTTGTTCGCCATGCCCGTTGGTGTGTAAAACTTCTCCCTGGAGGTCAATTTTTTCTAGCCAGCCGCGCGACTCACTGATGTTGATGCTGTGCAGTTTCGCTACATCTATCGGATGATAAGGCATATTCTTTCGTGCTATCAGCGCCTCCATCTCCGCAATGGCCCCGATCTGGTTCGGGAAAACAACAAATGTCACCCCGTGATCGACCAGAACGCCCGCAAGCCCGGCGTGGTCAATGTGAAAGTGGCTGACGATAAGCCATTGGATGTCCTTGGTGGTGTAGCCCTGCTCTTTTAGACAAACCTTGTACTCTCGATACGTGTTGGGCCAACCGGCATCAAAAGCCAGCAGGCCGTGGCCGGTATCTATGAAATAGCAGGGAAATCACCTTGCCAGCTCTTCTGAAAGCCGCCAACTTCAATGCGCCGTTTGCCTGGATGATGCAATGGCTGTTTGTACCTCTTCGATTTGAAAAAGGAGAGATGAATTATGAATGGTTATGATTGCCGGTGACGGCGATTCAAGTATAATGAGTAGGACATTGGTACTGTTGTCATTCGTCAAGGAGAGCGCATCATGCCTGGGGATTTAAACCATGAGCAGGAACGGTTGGTTTTAGATTTATTAGCCAAAATAACCTATATTTCTAACCTGGATGATCTCTTGAACGTTGTCGTTGAAGAGTTGCCATTGGTTGTTAAGGCGAGGGGGTGTTGGATATATCTCAACCCCGACTATGTTTCCAGTTATCAACAAGTTGTTGTACGAGGTCAAATAGAAATCCACGAGGATGATCTAACTACCGATACCTCTGAAATGATTGTGTTGGCGGCAACAAACCAAGAAAAAAAGAAGGACTTGATCGGAAAAGCCTATTATTCGCTTGGAGAAGGGATTGTTGGTTGGGCATTTCACAACTGTCGGCCATTGAGGATAGTGAATGTAAAAGACCCAACCGAATTACAAGCGATTTCGTCAGAATTACATTGGGCGGATTTTTATAATGATGGTGATGAGTTTTATAGCGGGGATGAAAAACGCCCTCTCCTGGTTGTTCCTTTGGTGTTGAATGATTTACCAATTGGGGTTATGAAATTTCATGCCACAATTAATCGCAAACCGTTTAGCGAATTTTCAGAAGAAATCGCTCAGATTGTGGCGCAGATTATTTCGGGGGTGATTCGCCAAATTTGGTTGGCCAACAAACGTGGCGAGACGATATCTCGGTTTATTCAAGTGAGCAATACCCAGGACCCTAAAAGTGTGATTTTGGAAGTCACCCAGAGCATGCGAGATGTACTCACCTGTGCTCGTTCAGAGTATTTTTGCCGTGACCAAATGGGTTACAAAGCCCAATTGTTGGTGCAAAATAATCGTCTGATCCCGGCTGAGGAAAAACCGATTGCCTATAAATCCGGTGATAGCCTGGTTGGCTGGGTGTTCAAAACGGGTCGCCCGTTGATTTTGAGGGATGTGCGTGATTATGCTCGCGGGGTAAAGCTGGACACGGGTATCCTTAACCGCATCTCGGATGGTGAGGATGTGAACGAAGATGATCGTTACTTGCGGATAGACGATCCGGCTCGTCGGTATACCAATCGTTTACGCAACCCGGTCGCTACGGTGGCTGTTCCAGTGAAAACAAACGATGGTGAAATACAGGGTGTGCTTTTAGGGTATTGGCATAATCCTGAACGAGTCAAACCTTTGTTAGATCGTTCGCAACTTAAATTGGCTGAATCGTTTGCCAGCACAATTGCCCTGGCTCTTGAAAATGATCGCCGCCGCATTTTAGGGGATTTGATGGTCAAACTGGGCTTTTTGACCGAGCCACAACAGCTTTTCGATGCTGTCACAGAAACCATCCCTCGGCTGGTCACATCTTCTGGATGTTCGATTTTCCAGATGACACGGGCGCAGGGCAGTAAACAACTCGTTCTCGTTAATAGCAGCCGCAAGGGATTGGTTAATGAGTTAGGAGAGTGCTTGCCCGTTGTCTATGGTTTGGGTCAAGGAAAAACTGGCTTTTGTGCCTGGACACAAGCCACATTGGTTGTCAATCATTATGGGCAGGGTGATGTTTCAGCGAAGAAAATGAGTGCCGAGTTGACGCGCATCAAATCGCACTTTGCGTATGATTTTGTTCAGGAAATCAAGGATGAAAATAAGCAGCCCATTGGCCTGATTCAAGTCCGCCGGGTACCACCGATGACCTGGCCGGTGAGATTGCGTTTCCGCGAATTATTAGATACTTTGGTTTTTCAGGCAGATGGCTTGCCAACACATACTTTGAAGCAATATGCACCTGGAAAAATTGACCCAACCTGGTCCTTTTTAGCAGTTCCCATTTGCCACGAAGATCGCTTACTCGGTGTCATCACCCTGGCTCGACCAATCCCCCAAATGCCATTTACCGCAGATCAGATTTCGCTGGTGGAGTCCATTGCCGGGCGTTTGGCCGCCGTCATGGGCAACATTCAACTGCAAGAACAGCGTCAGAATTTGCTGATCAGTTTGGCCCATGAAATCAACACGCCCTTGACGGGAGTTCTGGCCGATACTGAAAACCTGTGCGTCGAGTTGAAGAATGCCCCCGAATTACAGAAAATCAGCCGTCATAATTTAGAACAGGTCTTACGCCTGCACTTGCTGACGGCAACCACGATGACGGTTTTATCTGAACGATTACCATCCCGAAAATTCAGCGCACATAGTATTTTCCGCCCTGTGAAAGAGGCCTGTGAACTCTTCTCTAGTGAAGCAGCGCATAAGGGTTGCGATATTGTTGGCCCGCGTGCGTTGGATACGGGATTTCCAACGATTGAGATGTCGGTATTTGATTTGACGATTGCTTTCAAAAACATCGTTCACAATGCCGTCAAATACTCGTTTCGCCCACCCCAAAATTTGGAAAAGCACCGCTATATCAAAATTTGGGGTCATTGGGACAAGAAGACCCCCAATCTCTACTGTATCAACGTGCAGAACTATGGCGTGGGCATTACCAAAGATGAAATTGAAAAACGTTTGATCTTTGAACCTTTCTATCGCGGCGAAAAAGCTGGCGACCGCCATCGAACCGGGTCAGGGTTTGGTCTGGCGCATGCCCGTCAGGTTATCGAAGATATGCACCATGGCTTCATTCACGTCACCAGCATTCCCCAAGGCGGTGATGCCTACTTAACCACTTTTACCGTTGCTATCCCCATACGGCAACCCAACACGTCATTACCCAGCCAGGAGAACACAGATGGATAAAAGAATACTATGGATTGAAGACGATTATCATGCCATCAAAGGATTATTCCGACCGCTGGAGCAGTCTGGTGTGCGGGTGGAAGTAACAACATCGGCAGTAGATGCGTATGAGGCCACCCTTGCCCGAGGAAAAACCTATGACTTGATTGTCGTGGATGTGATTTTGCCATTGGCCAATGATGATCGCAGCATCCCAGATATGGTCAAGGCCTGGGAAGAGGAAGAATACTTGGGTTTGGGCCTTGCCCGATGGCTTGCTACGAAAGCCAATGTAGACTGTCCGATTTTGATCTTGTCCGTAGTGCAAGACCCGCTGACCACCTATCACCTGGATTCGTGTAATCTGAAATATAGTTTGTGCAAGAGTGGCCTATTGCCCTCGGTTGTAAAGAACGAGATTTTTAGCATCTGGGGAGTAGAAGATGAGTAATGCCTGGGTCTATCTTTTCTTAATCTTGGCGATTCTCCTCGCGGTTTATTCTGTGGCCGTGAAGTTGTTACGTTTTCTTGCGAAGGGTTACCTGGCGCAGTATGTCAACCAGCTTTTCGATCAATTGCAACGCTCTGCGGATCAATCGGTCGACGCGGCCTATCAGACCGAAAACCGCGAAGAAGTGCAGAAAGCCTTGCGCGAATTAGCCTATACCAAACTGGAGATTTTTGCCCTGCCTGCTACGACCTATCAACAGCAAATGCTCAGCATTGACTATGTGATCCATGCACAACTTCCACCCAGTAAGCGCCTGGTCGAACTGTTAATTCGAGCTTTGCCTGCTGCAAAATCTCCATCGAGCCAACGCCGTTACAAATTACAGGCCAAAATTGCCGGATATCTGCATGATGTTTTGCAGAAACTTCAAGGCGAAGAGCCTGTTTCAAAGCCTCTAAACGGGAATGGTACGCACAAAGTGGCGAATTTGGCTCGAGAGCGAGAGCATCAGATAAAGTGCTGGGTGCAAGCGATTTCTATTTGGTTCACGGCCATTGTGGTGGGGGCATTCTTGGCATTTACACAGCTTTTAGATTTAATCCCCATCGGAGTGCTGGTCGTGGTCTTTTCTGTTTTGTGGTTGGGTGTTGCGATTTCGTTGATGCTTGTTTTGGCTGGAGCATGGAAAATCAGGCTGGCGCGCGGCTTCGTGGTTGGGTTAGGCATCGTCATTACTTACATGGCCCTATATTCTCACGTGATGCATGGCGGGATGGAAATTCGCCACATCACAGGCCCTGATTACGATCTGAAAGTTGAATATCCTCGATGGTTGATCGAAGGCAGCGAGCAGAACGATAACACCTGCCAGAAAATCATCCTTACCACGCATGGCAATACCCCCTTTCCCTTCGACATCACTTTTGAGCAATCGCCCGATAGCGCTGCTTTTAACGACGCAGCCTGTGCATTGGCAACAACAGCATCTCCTACAGTTAAAATTTCTGCCGGGCAGCAAGGGCGTTTCGTATGGTTTGTCTTACCCCCACAAAATACGATTGTATCCCCAGAGAAAATAGACCTGATCCCCCAATACGACTCATCTCTTAAACCACAATTTCACCCCAGGCTACCACCTTTTTCGATGCGAATCGAAAACCCCATCTGGAAATATGCCAGAGATGTTGTGGTTGGCTATATGGGGGTTGCGACGGTGATACAAGCAATCTTTTTGTGGATGCTAAAATCAACATCAACTTCCTGATGGGGTAGACCGTTTACGGTATGTGGGGACACTCAGCATTGTCAACATCCAATCCGACACCCCATACGTCAACCACGAAACCGGCGGCTTTGGCTGCCGGTTTTTGGGTTGCGGCCGCTCTGCCGGGATGCTGACTTCTGCCAGCGCAAACGCTTCACCATCTTCTCGGCGCAGCCCAGCCAGTTGGCGGCCATCCGCGGCAAAGATATTGGCCGCCTCCACCAAATTCGTGCTCACTTCCACCTGCCTAATCTGCGGCCAATAGCGGGCCAGCCACGGCGCTGTGGCAAGCAGCCCCATAAACGAACCCACCGGGTTGGGCAGCGGCGTGCGCACCGTGCCGCAGGCGGTGCTGCTGATAAACGGCACGCCCAGCCAGGTCGTCTGTTGGGCGGGCGTATCCACAAATACGCCCGGCGCGCTGTTTTTCAGGCTGCCAAAGATCGGCCCTAGTTGCTCAACACGCACCTGTGAGCCATCGGGAAAGTGATAGACAGGATCGGGGATGTTCGGCGGGCAGCTACATGCCAGCATCAGGTCAACCTGGCCGGCATACTGCCGCCACAGATCGGCATGGGCCATATCCCAGCACAGTAGAAAACCGATATTCCCCAGGTCGGTCTCGGCGATGGTGACGGCGCGGCGCTCACGGAAGTAGGCACGTTCCCAGCCCCACGGATAATTCTTGTCGTAGCGCCAGCAGCGGCCATCGGGAGCGTAGAGCAGCAGCGCGTTGTAGATTTCACCGTCTTCACGTAAAAACAACGAACCCGCCAGGTGAACGTCCAGCCGGGCGCTGGTCTGGCGCATCCAGGCGGCGGTGGGGCCGTCGCTGGCTTCGGCGCGGGCGAAATTTTCGTTGACGTAGGCGTAGCCGGTGTTGAACAGTTCGGGCAGCGCTACAAGCTGTGCGCCAGCCTGGGCAGCCTGCGTGACCACGGCTTCGGCGCGCGCCAGGCGTTCGGCCAATGGGGCGGGGGCGGCGTCGAGTTGGGTGGTGGCGAGGGTGATGGTTCGGTTTGTATTCATTGGATAGGTTTAGCGCCGTATCACCGGCAGGTAAATCACCTGCCACTCGCCCACCTGCAGGCTGGCCTGGTTATTGGCCGGGTTGGCTTCGGGCGAAGTGGTGCTGGCGCTGGCGGTGATTTGCAGCGGTGTGCCAGGGGTGAGATCGCCGGCGAAAGCGCCGCTGATGGTGAAGGTGTAAGAAGCTCCGACCGGCAGATTGGCAATCTGGAAGGTGTAGCGTGTTCCCGTTTGCAGGGTGGCGGAATTGGGCGTGGACTGCCAGGCGGTGTTGACGATTTGGGCCGGGATGGGGTTGGCAAGCGTGACATTGCTGGCGGCCAAAATGCCCTGGTTGACCAGGGTGATCGTGTACGTCACGGGTGCGCCGGGCAGGGCATCGGGCGCGGAGATCAGCGCCATGCTGACGGCCAGGTCGGCGGCTTCACCGGTGGCGATCAGGATTCGTGATTCGTAGGGGGCGAGGGTGATGCTGCCAGAGACGGGGGTTTGATCCAGTTCTTTGTACAGCACATTGCCCAGGTCGAAGGTCTTATTCTGCGCCGTGTCGTTGTAGAAAATGTGCGATTTCGGCGGCTCGCTGGCGGGCTGCGTGTACCAGTGTTCGCTGGAGTTGGCGTCTTTGCCGCTGGATGTTTTCCATTCGGCCAGGGTTTTATCGCCGCTGACGCGGATGTGTTTGGCGCGGCTTGGGCTGAAAAACTGGTTGTTGTTCGAGCTTCCCAGGCGGGAGAGCGCATCGAGCGAGAGCGTGCGCGCCCCTTCGTACAGGCTAAACAGGATGTTGCCGGTGTGCGTGCCCACGTAGGCGGGCGACCTGCCAACAATGACCTGCGCCCCGGCGTAGGGATAGGTGCGCCCGTTATTGTAGAGCGTGTTGCCGGTGACGCTGCCGGTGGAATTTTGGAACAGGATGCCATGCACGGTGCTGCTGATCACGGTGTTGCCGCTGAGGGTGATGTCGCGGGAGTAGTTGTCAATGTAAAAGCCAAAGCCGAACAGGGCGTCGAAGTCGTCGGCGCAGCCATCGGTGTTGCCGGTGGTGTTGACGAGGATGTTTTGCATGAAGGTGAGGTCGTGAACGGCGCTGGCGGCCAGGCTGTCGCGCCCGAAGGTGCGCACGGCCCCGCAATCGCCTTTGGCGATGCACGCTTCGATGATCACGTTTTGCGTGAAGGTGTTGCCATAGCCGAACACGTCGAAGCCGTTGTAACCGATACGCTCCAGGCGGTTGCCGCTGAAGGTGTTGCTGTGGCCGGTGTCGGCGGCCTGGCCGATTTTGATGCGGATGCCATCGCCATCTTCGGTGCAGATGCCGCCGCTGGCGTCGCCCTGGTCGAAGCCGCAGCCCATCCCCGCCGCGCCCAGGTTGGCAATGCGGGCCACATCACGAATGGTGTTGCCGCTGAAAGTGGAGTTGCGGGCGTACAGGTCTATGCCGATGTGGTTGGCGCGTTCGATGCGGTTGCCGCTGATCACCTGGTTGTAGCCGCCGCGCCAGCCGTCGGGGCGGCCATCGCTGGCCCCCCATACCCAGGCGGCCAGGTGGATGCCGCTGCCGTCTACATCTTGAATGGTGTTGTTTCGCAGGATCAAATCGTGGTTTTCGGTGGGGTGCAGGTTGGTGGGCGTGGCGATGCCGTGGCGGAACCAACGTACGACGGCCAGGTTCTCGACCGTGACGTAGGCGATGGGGGCGTCCAGGTCTACGCCGAGGGTGATGCCGCCCCACGAGCGCTCATCGTCGGTGAGGATGACCGAGCCTTCGATATTTGTGGGCGCACCACTGGTCGAGAACAGGTACAGGCGGTGCGTGGCGCTGTCGTAGAACCATTCGCCATCTTGATCGAGCGTGGCGAGATGGTTGTTCAGAAAGTAGCCCCACCCGGCGCAGCCGTCCCAACAGGAGACGTTGTTTTCGAGCGTGAGCGTGCTGCCCGAACTGCCCGCCACCACCCGGTTGAGCATGGCCCAACGGATGCTCTTGATGTGCAGCACCGCCCCGGCCCAATTGCCCGCCGGAAGCTGGCTGTCGCTCAGTTGCGTGCCAGAGGGCTGGCTGTCTACCGAAGCATAGCCGCCATCGGGCGCATCGAGGTTGGGCCAGCGGCCCAGGGTCAGGCGTTCAGTGCCGCGAAAAAGCTGGTTGACGCCATAGGCAAACTTGCCCGCATTGGCCGCGGCGTTCAGGTCGGCCATGAAGATATGATCGTCCAATTGACTCCACCCGGCAACCGGCTGCGCCCCGGAGAGAACCGGCTGGTTGGCGCAGCCCGCCGGGTACGATGAATACGTGATCGCCTGCCCCGCCGCGCCCGATTTTGTAATGCGCAGCATCTCGCCGCGCCAGGTGTCGCCGCATTGGAACAGCACCCGGTCACCGGGCTGCAAGTTCAGACCATTGACTTTGGCGATAGTTTTGAAGGGTTTGCTTTCCGAAAGGCCGTTGTTGCCATCGCTGCCGCTGGAGAAGGAGACGTAGTAGGTGGCGGCGGCTGGCGCGGCCTGGGCTGCTGACCCATGCAAGGCCAGGCAGAGTAGGATGAACAATGATCGCAGAAGGGTGGTATGGATAAACGTGCGCATGAATGGGGTTTCCTTGTGATGTAAGACCGCCCGGACATGAATGTCCGGGCTACTCAGCGGCGCTGGATAAATCCAGCTTGAAGCATTGGGGCGATACAAAGCCCGATTGATCGGGCGCTGCTGATTAGCCCGGCGATTGACCGCCGGGCGGGCTATCGGAGCAATGTAGGCAGGTAAACATCGAAACTCGGCCAGAAGGCGTTGTTCGATAGCGGCGACCAAACGCCCTCGCCATCTTGCGTTTTGAGGGCAAAGTAAACCGTGCCGCCGGTGTAGGGCAGTGTGGCCGCGTAGGAGCCTTGCCCGCCGGGGAGCGTGTCGGTCAGCAGGGTGGCGCTATCCCAGTTGTTTGCGGTAATGGGGGATGACGCGTAACGCAGGGCGGTGGCGGCGGCTCCGTCGAGCGGCGTCCAGGTGAGGGTGGCGGTGAGCGTTCCGGCGTTCAGGGTTGCCTGGGTAATGCGTAAATCGGTGACGCGGGTTGGCGGCACATAGGCGGCTTCGATGTCGAGATAGTTGAGCATGGTGTACTCGTGGCCGTCGCCGATGGACATGGTTAGCTTATTGTCGGCCACGTAAACGGCTTTCGTGCGCACCGCATAACCGGTGATGGTCTCGCTGTTGACGAAGTTGACGCCCTCAATATCCACCACCTGCGGGCCATATTCCCGTCCCTGCCAGCCCACCGAGACCGTGACATCGTACTCGCCGTTGGGCAGGTCGAACTCGAAGGTGGCCTTGCGTCCCCAATCGGAGTAGAGGATGCTGCGTTGCAAGGCATTGGGGCCGCTGTTCAGCCATTGCGTCAGCCAGTTCACATCATTGGGGGCGAACCAGCCGTAACCGGCCACGGCGTCGTAATTGTTACTGCCAATTTTCATGTACGTGTGGCCGTCCACCACCAGCGGGTTGGCGCTGGGCTGCCCGGCGGGGTCTTGAAAGTTGATGTAGTAATTGCCGGGGTCGCCTTCGGCGCGCGGGTGACCGGGCGGGGGATCGATATCGGGAATGGAAGCGATCTCGCCGCCATTCTTCAGGCCGATCAGCCGCCGCAGGTTGTACAGGAACTCGCTGTGGCGCACGTAGCCGGTGAGACCGGTGATGATCTTGTTCGCCTGGGCGTCGGCGCTGTTGGTCACGTTCACCTGCGGTTGTCCGCCAGCCAGGGCATACAGGTATTCGTAATCTTCCAGGCTGTCGCGCATCAACTCGAAGCGGATGGAGGGAACCAGCCGGTGGCCGTTTGAACCGTAGGCGATGGCGCTGTTGCTTTCGGAGGGCGGGTAGAGCATGAACGTGTCGCCGTTGTGGTTGTCCGTCATCGGGTCAACCCACGGGTTGCGGCCCCAGTCGTTGAGCGAATAGTAGGCGATGCCGCGGGCGCGGTATTTCCACAAAAACCAGCCGGTGAACTTGCTCTCGATGCCGGGGTGATCGAGCGTGATCGGGTTGAAGTAGGGCGGGCGCGTGCCGTGCAGGAAGTACACCCACGTCTCTTCGCCGTGGTTGACCTGCCGCTCCCAGGCGGCGGCGGGATCGTACTCGTTCAGCACCGGCAGCCAGATGTCAATGTGCGCGCCAGTTTGTCCATAAATTTCTGGTTTAGCCCCTTCCGAAACCATCAACTTCAAATTGGGCGCGGCGGCGTGCGAATAGCGCGAATACCACGCCACGGCATCATAATCGGCCTGGTCTTGCGGCTCGTTGGCGATGTAGTGATAGGCCTCGTCGAGGTAGCCCAGGTTGCTCAGGTAGGTCTGCATGGCGGTCACGTAGGCGAACCAGGCCGTGTTGTAGGCGGAGGTAGGGTTTTGCAGCCAGTCGGAACTGCTGCGACTGATGCCGCAAAACGGGCTGGGACGCTGGTCGTAGGATGGGTCGTTATGTTGGAAACCCGCTGCGGTAAAGGTGTTGAAGCCCACGCCGCCGTTAAAGGGCTGGCCGAACTGCCCATCGAGCAGGCCGTTCCCGGCGATGTAGCGCTGCGCCAAATCTTCAAAGCCCCAAATGCCGTGCGGGTCGCTGATGGTGTGGCTGGTGCAGTTGTAATCGAGGAACGATTCGGCGAACGTGCCGCCGCCGGTCAATCCGCCGGGCCACAGCACGCCGGAAGGCGTCAGGCGGTGATCCATAAAGAACTGCTTGATGGCATCCACATAGGCCCAATATTCATCCCCGCAGCAAGGCACGCTGTACTTGCTCAAGATGGTTTGATATGAGAAGTTCATCTGCGAGGCCACGTGCAGTTGGGCGGAGATGGCGAAGTTGAAGACGTGCAGCTTGATCGGGATGCTGAGGCTGCCGATGTGGACGTTGGCGGTGTAATCGCCGCCGGGCGTGGCCGCGGGAACCGACAGGCTGAACCAGAAGGCCGTGTTCTCGCCCGCCGTGAGCGCCACGTTGGCCGGGTTCGCCAGCGGCCACAACGGGTCAGGATACGGCCCGGTGCGGCCCAGGGCATCGGTGGCCTGCTCGATGTCCACATACTTCACCTGGTAGATTTCCGCCGTGATGCCGCTGCCGAAGCTCTCGATGCTGACGGCTGCCGTGCCGTTGGTGGTGGGCTTCACCACCACCTGAAACGGCTCGAACTCGTTCTTGGCGGCGTACACTTTCACCTCGCTGCCTGTGGCTGTGGGGATGGGGCTGTCTTTGAAGACGCGCTCACTGGGCGGCGTTGTCCACAGTTGGTAGGCGGCGGTGGATTGCGTCAGGGCGTAGGTGTAGGCTTCGTAATCGGGCGGGGCGGCCTGAGCGGGGAGTTGCGGGCGAGGCACGTTGAGGGCGATGAACAGCAAAACCAGCAAGATGCGAAAGGTTTTCATGATAGCTTTCCTTTTTTACGGCTTCACCTTCCCCGAATCGGGGTCGAGCATCAGCGACGATGAGTCAACCGCCTCGAAATCAGCGCCGCGTACCACATCCATCTCGTGCAGCACATCATTATCCCAGCGTTCGTCGGGAGCGCCGGAAATGTACCAGGCGCTGCCATTATCAGCCAGGATGATGCCGTAGGTTTTCATCGCCTGTAAAATCACCTGGGCGTCGTGGGAGAAGCCTGAAATGTCGTAGCCCGCCTTGAGCCGGAAGCGCTGGCCCATCGGCGGGTACTGGCTGCCGGTCAGGCTGGAGGCTTCGTGGCGGGCCGGCCACACGTAGGCGCTGCGCGTTTGCGGCACGGTAAAGCGGATGGCGTGCCTGATCGCGCCGGCGGCCACTTCGTCGTAACGCACCAGGCCGGGCAAAATGGCGAGGCCGGCGGCATCGGCAGAAGTCCAGCCGGCGGGGCGCAGGGCGTAATCGCGCAGGTCGAAGATCGCGCCCGAACCGGCCTCCCAGCCAGATGAACCATAACTGGCGGCGTAAAGTTCGTAAAGGATGCAGTTATCCTTGTCGAGCATCAAAATATGCCGGTCGCCATCGCCGTTGGGGTCGCCTTCGATGGGCGGGTTGGGTGGAATGGGGTAGGGGCCGGGGTCGCTCTCGTCGGGCCACCAGAAATCCACGCTCACTTTGGCCTGGCTGCCCGGCACAACCACGAACGGGATGCCGATGGCGAAGCCTTCCCACGTGCCGGAGCCGAAATCGGCGTGCAGGCCGCGCGTCGCACCGATGGTGTTGATATAGGCGGCGGAGTTGCGGTCTACGGGCAGCGTATCGGCGCGGGCGTTCCAGATGTGGTCGGCCGGGAAGACCGGGCAGCCCGCCAGCGTGGGGCCGGCCTCGGCCTTGACGACCAGCGGCAGATAAATGTGCAGCAACTCCTCGCTGCTGCCGCCATCGGTGACGTACACGTTCATCTGGTTCTTTTCGGCATTGCTGGGCGTGTTTTCGTTGTAGCTGTCCAGCAGGTCTATGTAGGGATAGGCCCCGCCGGGCCAGTTGGCCGCCGCGGCATTCTGGTTGGCGCGGGTGGCGCTGCGGAAGCTGCCGCCGCGCGCCGCCGATGACTCGTCCGGCCATTCCACCACCACCGGGCGCAGCACGTATTCCGAAGCGTACCAATCTACGGCAAAGGGGTCGCGGCTGGCCAGCAGCACGTTCTGGCGCACGGCATTGCCCCAGGTGTTATCTTGCGTTGCCACCCAGATCGCATCTACGATGTTCAGGTCGGCGGCGCGCACCAGCGCCATCTGCCGCCCAATTGCGCCGTAGGCCGTATCGCCCAATTCCTGGTAGCCCCAAAAGAAGCCGTGCATGGCCTCCCAACTGCCAAAGCGGCTGTCGTGATTGGCAATGGTCAGCAGGCCGATGTAATTTTTCCAGGAGATGGTGGCCCCGGCCATGCCGTGCTTTTTCAGCACCGGCAGGTTGATCAGCGCCAGGCGCTCGGCGTCGTAGCTGCTGCCGTTCCAGATGCCGTAGCGCAGGCTGATGGCTGTGCCGCGGCTGGTGCGGAACTTGGGGTAGGAAAGCTCGTTTGTGCCGTTGCCGGCGGGGTCTTCGAGCAAAATGTAGGCATCATCGCTGTTGCCCTGGATGTACTCGCCCGCCGGATAGCCCCCATTCACGCTGCCGCCGTTGATTAGGTCATCATTGAGCGCATCCCAACTGAACACCGAAACCGGGTAGCCCAGCCCGACGAAGGCATCCACCACATCCTGGAACGATTGCCCCTGATCCTGGGCGTTGGCGGGATAGTCGTTCCAATAGTTCGTGCGCACTTCCTGGGTGTTTTCGGCCAGTACGATTTCGCCCGTGAAGCCTTCGGGATGGTTGACGATGCGCCACAGCAAGCCCTTGATCACGTCCGTGTTGGTCGCCAGGCGTCCCCAGCCATTGCCATCACCTTGTGCGCCCCACTGGTTGTTGATCTTGATGACCACAATGTTGTCCTGCCCAACCAGAC
>CAZSFD010000082.1:0-23208 GCA_964606085.1 uncultured Anaerolineaceae bacterium | reverse complement strand
CTCCCCCTCCCCTGCCTCATGCGCCCCTACCTCTTCACCATCATCCTGCTCATCCTGGCGTTGCTGTTGAGTATAGCCATTGGCGCGGTGGTGATTCCACCAGGGTTATTGGCGCAAATGGGGATCGCCCGGAGCATGGGCCAGGCAGACCCATCCGCCTGGACGCCCACCTTCGAGGCGATTTTCTTCAAGCTGCGCTTGCCGCACGCCATCCTCATGCTGCTGACCGGCGCGGCGCTGGCCGGAAGCGGCGCGGCCTACCAGGGCCTCTTCCGCAACCCGCTGGCTGACCCTTATTTGATCGGTGTGGCATCGGGGGCGGGCCTGGGCGCGGTGCTGGCGATGTCGGTGCTGCCCACGCCGGGCAGTCCGGTGGCGCTGCCCGGCGCAACCCCGCCCGATGCCACGCAACACTGGGCCAATGGTGTAGCCGGCATGTACGCGGTGCCTGCGGCGGCCTTCATGGGGGCTATCATCACCGTGGGGCTGGTGTATGTGCTGGCTCAGCGCGGCAGTGTGGCCCCCAACACCACCCTGGTGCTGGCTGGCGTGGCGGTCAGTTCGTTTACCACGGCCATCACCTCCTACCTGATGCTGCGCTCGCAAGGTGAATTGCACCGCGCTGTGGCCTGGTTGATGGGCGGCGGTTCGTTGAGCGGATGGAACCCGGTGCTGGCCGGGCTGCCCTACATTGTCGTTGGGTTGGGGGTGCTGCTGACCCAGGGTCACGCGTTGAATGTGCTGCAATTTGGCGAGGAACAGGCGCAGCAGTTGGGCCTGGGCGTGCGCAAACGGCGGCTGGTCATCATCGTTGCTGCATCGTTGGCAACGGCGGCGGCGGTGGCCTTCGCGGGGATCATCGGCTTCATCGGGCTGGTCGTGCCTCACATCGTGCGTATCCTCTGGACGCCCGATTACCGCCGCCTGATCCCGCTTTCGATCTTGAACGGCGCTACCGCCCTGCTGCTGGCCGATCTGCTGGCCCGCACGGTGGTAGCGCCGCAGGAGATTCCCGTGGGCATCATCACCGCCCTGGCCGGCGCGCCGTTCTTTTTGTGGGTGCTGCGCCGCGGCCAGGCGGGTGGGGAATAGCCCCTTCCTACTTCATCAACTGCTCCACCCGGCTCTCGCCCACGGAATAATACCTGGCTTGTGGGTGGTGGAGGATGATGGCGGCAGTAGATTGTTCGGGGATGAGCTGGCAGGCGGGGGAAAGGCTCATGCCCAGTTCTTTTTCGGCGGCCAGCAGGTCGAAGACCTGGCGGTGATCGTCGAGATCGGGAATGGCGGGGTAGCCCCAGGAATAGCGCTTGCCCTGCCCCTCGGCCAGGCCCAGTTCGCGGCGGATGTGGTGGTGCAGGTATTCGGCGGCGGCTTCGGCGGTCTGCACCGCCAGGCCGTGCAGGAAATAGCCCTCGGCGTAGTTGTTCTCGGCCTGGAGCTTCTCGAAGCGCTCGGTGGCTTCCTGGCCTACGGTGACCACCTGCAGGGCGACCACATCCATCGGCCCTGGGCCAACCGGTGCGAAATAGTCCGCCAGGCAGAGAAAATCACCGGAGGGCTGGCGGGGGAAGGTGAAACGGGCGATCACTTCGGGCGTGGGGACAAGGTTCTCCGGGTTGTAGAGCAGCAGATCATCCCCCTCGGCCTGACACGGCCAGATGCCATAGACGCCTTGCGGTTGCAGCCAGCCGTCGCGCAGGGCGGCGCGCTGCATCGCCTCCAGGCGGGCGTCGTATTCGGCCTTGAGCTGATCCCATTCTGCGCCGTGGGTGTTCTTGGCACCCCAGGATAGGCGATACAACTCGTTGATGTTGAGGTGCTTGAAGACCAGTTCGAGCGGCATGGAGTAAACCACGCGCGGGCCGAAGGGGGCCTGGTGGAGGATGGGTTTGGGGGCGATGGCAGAACGCTTCGGTTGCAGGTTGATGGTTGCCGGTTTGGCGGCGCGGCCGAGTTCGCGGGCGGCGTCGGTGTGGAGCTGGGTCAGCAGGGCGGGGCGCTCGGCAGGGTTGATCAGCGTGTCCATCACGCCCAGGCCCTCGAAGGCATCTTTGCAGTAGAAAACGCCCGGCGCGTAGGGGGTTTCGTCATCGGTGTAGAGGATGCGCCAGCCAAAACGCCGGTTGATGGCGGCTCCGCCGATCAGCACCGGGAATTTCAGGCCGCGGCGCTGCAAATCGTTGACGATCAGCGGCATCTGCTTGGAGGTGCTGACCAGCAGCGCCGAAAGGCCAATGGCCGTGGCGTTGACTTCGACCGCTTTGGAGATGATCGTCTCGGCGGGGACTTGCTTACCCAGGTCAATCACGGTGTAGCCGTTGTTGACGAGGATGGTCTTGACCAGGTTTTTGCCGATGTCGTGTACATCGCCATAGACCGTCGCCAGCACCACCGTGCCTTTGGTCACGCCTTCCTGCCGCTCCAGGTATTGCTCCAGGTGGGCAACCGATTTTTTCATCACTTCAGCCGATTGCAGCACGAAGGGCAGGATCAATTCGCCGGCGCCGAACTTGTCGCCGACTTCTTTCATGGCGGGGAGCAGGACGGTGTTGAGAACAGTAACGGCATCCAGGGTCTTAATCAGTTCATCAATATCCGCTTCCACGCCCTCTTTGTGGCGGTGCAGAATGCGCCAGTGCAGGCGTTCGGCGGGGGTCATGGCGGCGGTGGGGTCGGTGATTGGCACGGACGCGCCAGGTGTAGCGGCATTGGCAGCAAAATGCTCGATATAGCGCTGCAAGGCATCGGGGCGGCGGTTGAAGATCAGGTCTTCGGCCAGGTCGCGTTCATCAGCGGGGATGTCGGCGTAGGGGGTGGTGTGCTGGGGGTTGACGATGGCCATATCGAGGCCGGCTTGCACGGCATGGTAGAGCATGACGGAGTTGAGCGTGGGCCGGGCGTTGGCGGCCAAACCGAAGGACAGGTTGCTCACGCCCAGCGAGGTCAGCACGCCGGGCAGGGCGGTTTCGATCTGGGCGATGCCGTCGAGGGTTTCGATGGCGCTGTCGGCGTATTCGGCTTCGCCGGTGGCGAGGGTGAAGGTGAGGGCGTCGAAGACGAGGTCGGCGGGGCGCAGACCGTGGTCGTTGACGGCAATCTCGTGGAGGCGGCGGGCCACTTCGAGCTTGCGGGCGGCGGTGCGGGCCATGCCCTGCTCGTCAATGGTCAGGCACATCACGGCGGCGTTGTATTGCTTGGCCAGGGCAAATACCTGGTCGGCTTTGGCGCGCCCGCTTTCGAGGTGGGTGGAGTTGATCAGGCAGCGGCCAGGAGCGGTTTGCAGGGCGGCCTCGAGGACGTTGAGTTCGGTCGAGTCGATCACCAATGGCACTTCCACGCCGGAGGCCAGCTTCTTGACCACTTTGCGCATCAGATCGAGTTCGTCGGGGCGTTCGGTGACGGCGGTGGAGATGTCGAGGGCGTGAGCGCCGAAATCTACCTGCTGGCGGGCCACCTGCAAGATGGCGTCGTAATCTTCGGCGAGCAGCATCTTCTTGAAGACGCGGCTGCCCTGGGCATTGCAGCGCTCGCCGATCAAAAGCGGCGGCGGCTCCTGGTGCATCGAAATGGCCCGCGTGGCCGAAGACAGCCAGGCGGCGCGCTCCACCGGGCGGGGCGGGTGCGGGCGATGGCCGATCTTCTCCACCAGCGCCTTGATGTGCGCCGGCGTGGTGCCGCAGCAGCCACCGACCATGCTGACGTTGTACTTGCGCACAAAATCGTCCAGCGCCTCGGCAAAGGGCTGCGGTTCGAGGGGATACACCGCCTCGCCATCCACGTTGAGCGGGAGACCGGCGTTGGGTACGCACGAGATGGGCAGGGCGGCGTTTTCGCCCAGGTAAGCCACCGGGTTGCGCATGTGTTCGGGGCCGGTGGAGCAGTTCAGCCCCACCACATCTATCTCCAGCCCTTCGAGGATGGCCAGGGCGGCGGCAATGTCGGTGCCGAGGAGCATGCGCCCGGTGGTGTCGAGGGTGACTTGCGCCTGGATGGGCAGATAGACGCCGGTTTCGGCGAAGGCTTTGTGCAGCCCGGCAATGGCGGCGCGCAGTTCGAGGATGTCTTGGGAGGTCTCAAGGATCAGAAAATCGCAGCCGCCCTCCAGCAGGCCAACTGCCTGCTCACGGAATACGTCTACGATCTCGTCGAAGGTGATGTTCGAGAGGACGGGGTCGTCGGCGGAGGGCAACATGCCGCTGGGTCCGATGTCGCCGGCGACGAAGCGCGGCTTTGCAGGGGTGCTGTAGCGGTCGGCAATGCGCCGGGCAAGCTGGGCGGCGGTGCGGTTGATCTCGACGACGCGGTCTTGCAGGCCGTAATCGCGCAGGGTGAGGCGGTTAGAGCGGAACGTGGCCGTGTCTACGATGTCGCTGCCGGCTTCGTAGAAGGCCGCCGTGATTTCTTCGATCACCGATGGCTTGCTGATGACGAGATAATCGTTGCAGCCCCACAGCTTTTCGCCGCCGAAATCGGCCGCGGTCAATTTGTAGCGCTGGATGTTGGTACCTAAAGCGCCGGAGAGAACCAGGACGCGTTCGGCGAGAGCGTCTAAGTAGCGGCGGTTGGTATATTTTCGCATGAGGTACTCCTGGGCTAGTGCAAGACTTCCGAAGTTTTAAAAACTTCGGAAGTCTGTTCGAGCAGGTAAAACAACAAATCTTGTTCGGGGGTTTCGATGTGGAAGTGCTGGTTGAGCAGCGCCAACACCTGCGAGCGGTGGTCGGTGGTGTGGTTGAAGGCGTGCAGGAGCAGTTGCCACAGGGGGTGGTCGGCGGTCAGGTTGCGGTTGGGCAGTTCCCAATGAACGGGTCGGTCGAGCTTTTCTTCGGTCAGGCTGCCCAGGTAGGCGAGGGTGGCGGTACGGGCCTCGTCCCAGGCGGCTTTGACCGCTTGGCGGGTGGGAAAATCGGCCGGGTTGGGGTGCGGGGTAGCCGGGAGTTTTTCGATGCGGTCAATCCAGCGGCGGGTGGCGCTGAGGGTGTGGAGCATGAGGCCGCGGATCGAGCCGGTGGAGTAGTGAAGCTCCTGGGCAAATTGGTCATCGCTAATCTGCATAATGCAATCCCAGACGAGTTCAGATGCCCAATAATGATATTCAAACAGGGTGCGGATTTCAGCCGGGCGCATAAAACCTCCTGATGGGGTAAAAAACAACCGCCTCCCGGAAAACGAGAGGCGGCACGAAATCGAACGTGTCTCGCTCATCTTCCAGTTGAATCTGCTGCCAGCGATGCTGGCATCGTTCACTGTCGGAGTTGGCACCTTCTACGGGGGTAGGGGTTGCCGAGGCTTCAACGGGCCGTTCCCTCAGCCTCTCTGGATGAGTGTGTAAAGATTGTTAAGCAAGCGGGCGGGAGTTTATCATAGGCGATAAAAGCTGTCAAATTTATGGGGAATGAAAAAATATCAGGAATGGGGTATACCGCGTTCGAAAATCTGCCAGCAGCGCAACAGGGCACGCGGCAGGTGGAAGCAGCCTTTCCATTTGCCGCCCTTGAGCGGCAGCAACGGCTCGCCGCGGCGGTTGAGATAGCCATACCATTCGCCGAATTGCGGATCGGGGAAGTGCGCCCAGGTGTAGTCGTGGACGCGTTCGTACCAGTCCCAGCACTCAGCGCGGCGGGTGCGGGCGTATCCGAGCGCCAGCGCCACCAGCGTTTCGAGGTGAACCCACCACAGTTTTTGATCCCACTCCAACTGCTGCGGGGGGTGGCCGAGGCGGTCGAGGAAGTAGAAGATGCCGCCAAACTCGCTATCCCAGCCCAGTTCGAGCGTGGCAAGGGTGACATCTACGGCTTTTTCGATCAGCGCCTGGTCGCCGCGGCGTTGGGCGATGTCCATGATGAACCACATGGCTTCGATGGCGTGGCCGGGGTTGAGCAGGCGGCCCTCGAACGAATCGACGCGTCCACCATCAGGGGCGATGTTTTCGACGATGATGTTCGTGGCTGGGTCGAGGAAGTCACCCATAACGGCCTGCACGCAGGCATCGGTGGTGGCTTCGATTTCGGCAGGGGTGAGCAGGTGGGCCAGTTCGAGCGTGAGGTTGCACAAAATCATCGGCAAGGCGAAATTTTTGAGCGGACGCGTGCCGGGGACAAGTTTGTTGTAGCTGCCCTTGGGGTTGTCCTGGCGGCGTAAAATGTTGCGATAGGTGGCGAGCGCCAACGCCGCAGCCGCATCGTCGCTGGCGGCCAGGGCATACTGCCCAAAGGCCATGGCGGCGAAACAATCGGAGAAAATGTTGTAGGGCTGAACGAGCGGCTGGCCTTCCCGCGTCAACGAGAAGTACCAATCGCCATGGGCAGCCTGACCGTGGGCGCGCAGAAAATCAGCGCCGCGGCGGGCCATCTCCCGCCAGGCAGGGCGCGGTTCGAGGCGGTTGTAGAGCATGGCAAACGTCCACACCTGGCGGGCCTGCAGCCAAATGAATTTATCGGTATCAAAGACGCTGCCATCGCGATTGAGGCAGGTGAAATAGCCGCCGTGCTGGTGGTCTGGCGAGTGGCGCTCCCAAAAAGGGATGACATCGTCGAGCAGGGCGGTGCGATAGCGTGCGGCGTATTGGGTGAATGCGGTTGTGGGGGGCATGACCGGGAAAACCTGTCCTTTCAGCGCTCACAATTTTTCTGGCCCAAAGGCATCGGGAAGGAGTTGGCGCAGGCTGGCTTCGAGCAAAAGCTCGCCCGTCTCATTGGCAATCAGCACCAGCGTGTCCAGGCCAAATTCGGCCAACACCTGGCGGCACGTGCCGCAAGGCGTCCCGCCGTTGGATGTCACCACGGCCACTGCCACAAATTCGCGCTCCCCCTGCGAAACCGCTTTGAAGACGGCCACGCGTTCGGCGCAAATGGTGGCGGGATAGGCGGCGTTTTCGATATTGACGCCGTCGTAGACCTTGCCTGAGGCGGTCAGCAGGGCCGCGCCCACGGCATACTGCGAATAGGGCGCATACGCCCAATGGCGGGCTTCCTGCGCACTGGCGATGAGCATCTGGCGCAATTTATCCGTCAACATGGATTTCCTCCTCCGGCGCAGCCAGCACCGGCAGCCAACGCGCCCGCACCTTGCGAATGCGCCGGGCGATCACCTGCTCGGCAGTGAGCAGCAGGCCATCCAATTCGAGGGCTTCGCCGCTGATGGGGATGTGTCCCATGCGGCTGTACAGCAGGCCGCCAATCGTGTCGGCGTCGGTTTGCGGCAGGCTCGTTCCCATCACCTCGTTGAAGTCATCGAGGTCGACGCGGGCCTGGAAGATATATTCCCCCTCGCCCACGGCCTGGTAGGGCAGTTCTTCAGATTGATCGTATTCATCCTGGATTTCGCCAACGATCTCTTCCATGATGTCTTCCAGCGTGACCAGGCCAGCCACGCCGCCATATTCATCTACAACGATAGCCATGTGGATACGCAGCGCCTGCATCTCGGCCAGCAATTCATCCACTTTTTTGGCCTCGGGGATGAAGTGGGCCGGGCGCAGCAGTTGGCGCAACGAGGGCATCTGCTGGCCTTCACGCCACACTTGCAGCAGGTCGCGGGCATAGAGCAGGCCGAGGATATTATCCACGGTGCCATCATACACCGGCAGGCGCGAGAACCCGGCGCGGGTGATCAATTCGGCGGCGATGGGCAGGTCGGTGGAGACGTCTACGGCCATCATGTCTATACGCGGCACCATGATTTCGCGCGCCAGGGTATCGCCCAACTCAAAGATTGAGTAGATCATTTTGCGCTCGCCCTGTTCCAACACCCCCTCGGCCTGGCTGGCATCCACGAGGTTCTTGAGGTCCGCTTCGGTGACATTGCCCGGGGATTCTTCATCCGGGTCAACCCGGCGGGTGAAGGCCAGCGGCAGCCACAAAAACGGGGTCAACAGCCAGAATAGCGCATGGACGAAAGGGGTTAATTGCAGGGCGTAGCGTTCGGGGTTGGTCAGGGCCAGGTTTTGCAGCAACCACTCCAGGGTGAACCAGAGCAAAGCCGTCAGCAGCAACGCAGCGGCCAGCGTCAACTGCGCCAGCCCCTCAGCCATATTGACCAGCGGGCCCAGGGTCAACCCCGCCACCACGCATCCGGCAGCCAAAAAGCGCACGATAGTGTGCAGCAAACCCAGGGCGGCGCGCAGCCGTTGTGGGGCATGGATGAGCGCCACGGTCTGAGCTACCCGTGTTTCCATGCGCTCGCGTTCGGGCAGCAGGCGAGCCAGGTTGGCATTGAGCAAGCCCGCTCGCGCCAGTACGCCCAGGGCATCCAGCAGCAACAGTACCCCCAAAATGACCCAAATTGCCAGCCACATAGCAACCTTACTTTTCCAATTTGCGAATAGCCCTGGCGGGGATGCCCACGGCCAGGGTACGTTCGGCAACATCCTTGGTGACCACGGCCCCCGCCCCAGTAGCAGCGCCTTCACCGACCTTGACCGGGGCTACCAGCATCGTATCGCTGCCAATGTACGCGCCCGCGCCGATCTCGGTGCGCCGCTTCTTGCCATCCATGCCGAAATTGCAGGTGATCGTGCCAGCGCCGATATTGACGGCTGCGCCGATTTGGGCATCGCCGATGTACGAAAAATGGCCCATCTTCGTACCTGGCCCCAGGTAGGAATTTTTGACCTCGCCAAAATTGCCCAGGTGAACGCCGTGCGCCAGGTGTGCGCCTTTACGCAGGTGGCCGAAGGGGCCAATGTCTACATCATCTTCGAGAACGGCCTGTTCGAGGACGGAGGCCAGCACCTTGCAGCCATTCCCCACCTGGCAGTCGTGGATGATCGTGTTGGGGCCAAGCGCACAATTTTCGCCAATGGCCGTTTGGCCGCGCAGGTGCGTGTTCGGCCAGATGGTGGTATCTTGTCCGATGGTGACGCCTGGCTCGATGTAGGTGGTGGCGGGGTCAACCAGGCTGACTCCGGCCAGCATCCATTGCTGGTTGATGCGCTGCTGCAAAGCCGCGGCAGCCTCGGCCAGGTGTAAGCGGGTGTTGACGCCAATCATCTGTGCTTCGTCATCGGTGGCGATGGCGTGAACACGCTGCCCCTGGGCAATGGCAATCTCGACCAGATCGGTGAGGTAGTATTCGCCTTTTTGCGGCGCTGGCTTGATCTGGTGGAGGGCATCCCACAGCCAATCGGCGCGAAAGCAGTAGACGCCGGGGTTCAGTTCACGGATAGCGAGTTGTGCGGGGGTTGCCTGGGCTTCCTCGACGATGGCGACCACGTTGCCAGCCTGGTCGCGCACGATGCGGCCAAAGCCGCGCGGGTCGCGCGCCAGCACGGTGAGCATGGTGATGGCGGCAGCGTGGGTTTGATGGGCGGCAACCAATTCTTGCAGGGTTTCGGCAGCCAACAGGGGCATGTCGGCATAGGTGACGATGACGGCATCGGTCTCATTACGCAGGGCGGCCTCTGCTTGCAGCACAGCATGGCCCGTGCCAAGCTGCTGTTCTTGAATGACGAAACGCGCCTGGTCAGCGAAAGCCTGGCGTACCTGGTCTGCACCATGGCCGATCACCAGGAGCGGTGTTTCTGCTGTCACCTTGCGCACGGCTTCGAGCGCATACCAGGCCAATGGTTTTCCCAGGATGGGGTGCAGTACCTTGGGCAGGCGCGATTTCATGCGGGTGCCCTGCCCGGCGGCGAGAATAACGGGGGTGAGTTTCATCCGTGTCAACTCCTTAAAAAGTAACGAGCGCTGCGCGGCGAGTAGCCAAGCAGTGCCCGTTTGTGTGTTAGCTGGGGCGCCTGGATTCGAACCAAGATAAGCGGATCCAAAGTCCGGTGTGCTGCCATTGCACCACGCCCCAATTCGTTTGCCCGGTGACTGGGCGGCGCGTATTGTAACATAAGCCCGGGCGGAATGACAAGCTAGTTTTCCGGCTGGGGTTCTTCCCCAGGGGCCAGGCCAAGTTTCATGGCCTGTTCGTAGGTCAGGGTCTTGGGACCAAAGGCCCCTTCGGCGCCGCTATCCTGGCTGGTGAGGTCTTCCCAGAAGGAGTCGGCATTTTTCACCTGTGCGGGCGCCATTTGTGAGAAGAGGGCATCTAGCTCAGGCAAATCTTCGAGGGGCAATTCTTCGAGGGGGATATCTTCAATCCGAATTTCTTCCTCTTGCTCGCCTTCGAGCGGCATTCCGGCCAGTTCTTCGGGTTCGATGGTGAGGGCCTGAACGTCCATATCGAGCAGTTTGGCATATTCCTGGACAATTTTGAAATGTTCGCCGTTGAGCGGGTTGGAGGTGACAATCAGGCTGGCATGTGATTTTCCCAGGTGGGTAACACACAGGTTATAGTCGCCGCCTTCGAGATACCAAAAACCGCCTGGCCGGTGCGCCTTGAGTTGATGGGATAATTTCGTGTTGGCAGAGAGAATTGAGGCGATGATCTTGAGCCATTCATCTTCGAGGGTAGGATCGGGCAGGTCGCCGGCACGGGCTTCAACCTGGCCCAGGATGTCTATGAGAACGACGGCATAGGCATCGAGCGCCTGGCGGAAATCTGAAATCCACTTGATGGAGGGGTGAGGGGCAGGGGCGTCCTCGTCCGTGGCAGGTTGGGTAACCGGGGAGGCCTGTGCGCTCAGGCCGAGGCTATTTTCTACGGCGCTGAGAAAATCGGCCATGTGAACGGGTTTGAAGAAGAAGGCATCTACTTCCGCTTCGGTGATCTGGCGGCGCGTGGAGCGGTCTTCCAGGCCCGTTACGAGGATGATGTGGACGTCGGGCTTGCGGCGGCGGATACGCTGCACCAGTTCGAGGCCAGAAATGCCGGGCAGACGAATATCAGCCACCAATAAATCAATGGGATGTCGAATGGCCTCCAGATGGGCTTCTTCACCAGATGGCACGTCAACGACTTCCAGGTCAGCGCTAAGGGTGCGAATCCCGGCGCTGAGGACACGGCGCACATCATGCTGATCATCTACCACAAGAACGCGAAGTTTGGCCATATCACCTTTCCTCACAAGGTATTGGGCAAAGCCGGTGCTGGACGACAAATTCGGCTATTGCCTGGTTTGGGGTCACCCGGATCGAACCCGGAAGGGGATCATTTTGATATGAAGCATACAGATAGGTCCAATGGCTTTGCTTCCCGCTCAACACCATTAATAACGAGTCAACCTGGGCGAAATAGGTGTGCGGTGAATGAATGCGCACGGGCTGTGGGTAGTGCAGTTCGATAGACACATAGCCTTCACGCAAAAATTCCTGGCGCGCCATATCTCCAATCATATCACCATCCAGATGCCTTTCGAGGGAGATTTGTTGATTGATGAGGTGGGTGAGAGGGATGAATTGTGGTGAATCGGCAGCCAGGGAGATTGTCCGCCCATCACAGTGAACGATGATTGCCGATGGTTGGTAATCAAAAATCGGCCAAAACCATACGGGATCTTGGGTATGAAAGCTGACCAGGAAATAAATCAACCCCATCCCTAAGAGCAAAGTCAGCAAGAAGATGTTCAAAGGAGAAACAATTGCTGAACTGCGGATAGTGGATGGGGCTGTCGCCATGTGGTCGCTGCACTCAGTAATTTTTGTCTCGTGGGTCTCTACGGTGCGTGATTACAAAACGCTCCGATATGCCAATGATACCAAGAAACAAGCCAACAACCGAGGCGATATAGGCCAAAAAATTCAAAAAGAAGGTGGATGGCAACACCTGGATGACGATCAGGAGCGGCAACACCACTCCCATCAAAACCAGGATAAAACCGACCAACAACAATCGGGCCGAACGTGAAAGTTTCATTTCTCGTATAACCAACATGAGGTGAAGTGGCGTGCCTCTGGTTCAAACTCAAGCGGGTCTTTGACATCACAAACGCCCTGGATCATCCGGGCACAACGCGGATGAAAGCGACAACCCGCTGGCGGGCGTACCAAACTCGGCGGCTCCCCTGGCGGCACTTCTTTGAAGGTGAGGGCATTGTTGGCATCGGGGTCTGATGTGGCCGCCATCAGGGCGTGCGTGTAGGGGTGGAGGGGGTTGCGAATGAGGTCGGTGATCTTGCCTTTTTCGACCAGTTTGCCGGCGTACATCACAAAGATACGTTCTGAGAAGTAGCGCACCGTGGAAAGGTCGTGGGTGATATACATGAAAGACAGGTTGTGCGACTCTTGCAGCCCACGCAGCAAGCGCAAAATTTCGACACGCACCGAAGCATCTAACATGGAAACGGGTTCGTCGGCGACAATGAACTTCGGGTTGAGGATCATGGCGCGAGCAATCACCACGCGCTGCTGCTGCCCACCGCTGAGCATGTGTGGAAACTTGGGCAGGAAGTCATCCACCGGGCTCATTTTTACTTCTTCAAGGGTTTTGTGGATTCGTTCAGTACGTTCTTTGCGATCTTTGACGCCATTGATGATCAGGGGTTCTTCAAGAATGCGCTTGACGGTCATAAAAGGCGGCAAGGCCCCGTACGGGTCTTGTTGCACATACCCTACCTGGGAACGGTACCAACTCAAACCGCTGCGCCCTAAATCTTGCAAGTTTTTACCTTCAAAGATGATTTTGCCATCACGAGGTGGATAGAGGGCCAGGATGGCTTTCATCAGGCTGGATTTGCCGCACCCACTTTCACCCACGATAGCGATAGCTTCACCGCGGCGCAGGTCAAAAGAGACATCATCCACCGCTTTCACATAACCAGCCAACCCAAAACCAAACCGCCGTAATTCATACCAAATGCGTAGATTTTGCACCGAAAGCAGAACATCTTTTTGCTTTGCTGGTGTCACATCTTGTTGTACAACTTCTTGAACCTGGTCAGTCATTGCAAACTCCTCTGTCAATCATACA
Source organism: uncultured Anaerolineaceae bacterium (assembly GCA_964606085.1). Lineage (GTDB taxonomy): Bacteria > Chloroflexota > Anaerolineae > Anaerolineales > UBA4823 > CAIQJJ01. The sequence continues at coordinate 10,410 of CAZSFD010000082.1, read as the reverse complement.
GCCAGCATTTGACGGTGCGCCCGTCTTTGACAATTGTAGGCGGGTCCTGCTCGCATTTGCCAAAGCGCTCGGGGCAGCGAGCGGCAAAGCGGCAGCCTGTGGGCGGGTTGATCAAACTGGGTGGCTGGCCGACGATAAAATCGGGGTCTTTATCGGCCCGCAAGCGGGGAACGCTGGCCATCAATTTGCGAGCGTAGGGGTGCAATGGCTCATTGAAGAAACGCGCCGCATCACCCACTTCAACGATCTGACCGGCGTACATCACGGCCACATCATCGGCCAGTTCGCTCGAAGTGGCAATATCATGGGTGATCAAGATATAGCTGGTACCAAAGCCCTGCTTGATGCGCTTGAGCACGTTCATGATATTGGCCTGGGTGAGCAAGTCGAGAGCGGAGGTTGGCTCATCCAAAATGACCAGGCTGGGTGAAGTGACCAGCGACATGGCAATGGCCACGCGCTGACGCATACCACCGCTCAACTCAAAGGGATAGCGGGTGAGGAAGTCAATCGGCACGCCGACATTTTGAAACATCTTGGCGGCCATTTCGAGCGCTTCATCCTTTTTCATGCCCATGTGAATTTGCGCTGGTTCGGCCACCTGATCGCCCACGCGAATCACCGGGTTGAGGGCGTTCATGGCCGCCTGCGGCACCATGGACATTTTGACCCAGCGCACATTCTGGCGATATTCTTCTTCGCCCAGGGCCATCGTTTCCACGCCGTCCAGCCAGATACGGCCTGTATAAGAGGCAATGTTGCGCGGCAACAAGCGCAAAATGGCTTTCGCCAAAGAGCTTTTGCCGCAGCCTGACTCGCCCAGGATCACCACTGCCCGATTAAAGTCGAGGTCGAAGTGGACGCCATCCACGGCCTGCACAACGCCCTTTCCGGCGCGAAAATAAAGAACCAGGTCTTCGATGCGTAAGAGCTTATCTTTTGCCATGGGACTACATGCCTCTCAATCTCGGGTTGAAGATACGATCCAAGGCGAAGCCCAGCAATGAGAAGGCCAGCCCGGTGAACATCAAAAGCACAGCAGGTTCGAGAACCCAATAGTAATAACCCTGGTAAAGTGCGCCATTGCCCTGGGCGTCATTGATAATTTTGCCCCAGGTTGGCAATACCGGGTCGCCCAGGCCCAAAACGGCTAATGAGGCTTCAAGGAATACAAATGAAGGCACCAACACAACCAGTTGAGGAATGATCAATGGAATGATGCGCGGGGTCAGATAAGAAAAGATGATGCGAATATTTCCTGCACCGTAGGCACGGGCGGCTTCGATGTAAGATGACTCTTTGATTTGCAGGAAAATCGCTCGGTAACCTTTAATCCCGGCCCCAAAAATACTCAACAAGATCGTAATCCCTAACATCAACCAGATGCTGCGCGAGTAAAAAGTGCCAACCATGATCAAAATAGACAAAAAGGGCAAGACAAGGTTGACCTCAGTTACACGCTGGATCAGGCTGTCCACCCAACTTCCGAACCAGGTACCAATGGCTGAAATGATCATTGTGGTAATGGTGGTTCCGAGGGCAGCTAACAGACCAAATGCCAAGGCAATCGGCGTACCCCACAGCAGCGCAATACTCAAATCACGGCGGTTATGATCGGTACCAGCAATGCCATAAACCTGTCCGTATAACACCAGCCGGGCATCCAGGTCAGAGTCCGGTTCAAAAGTAAAGGCCTCTATTTTTAGTTGGTAAGTACCTTGCAGGGCAACGCTGGTGTCACCAGCGGGGTCTACAAACAAACCAATGTGCGGTGACAACCCTTTTAATTTTCGCTGCAGTTTTTGATCCTGGGCAGCGTAATACGTTTGGGTTGTCGCAACGGAAAAACTGCCCATGTTTATTTGGCGGCCATCCGGGGTGGTAAAAGTCATGGTCACATGAGGCTGTTTCTCGCTGTAAACGGCATCAAAGAAAATCGCAATTTCCTGTGGAAAGCCAACATAAGGATAATCGAAATCGAAGGTGATGGTGATTTTTTCGGAGCCTTCACGCGCTTCAACATTTTTTGGCGCAGTGCCATCCTTAGAATTCAGGCGAATCGTATCGGGTAAATCGTCCTGGCGAAACCAATTGATCCACGCGGGGGCCGCAAGACGAGGCGTCTCATCCCAAACGCCTACGCCCCCGCGCCATAAACGAACCGCTTCATCATAGGGTATGGTAGCCAGCGTGTAAACTGCCATGCCGATCAAGAAGAGGATAATCAACAAACCCAATACCGCCGAGGGGTATTGTCGCAAATCCTTGATGATTTTACTGATGTTTGCCATTTTAGCCACCATCCCCGACCTTCACCCGTGGATCAACCAGGGCGTAGATAAAATCCAAAAGGAACACGGTAATCGCCAGCAAGTAAGCAAAAATGATTGTTGTTCCGACGATAACCGGGGTATCGTAAAAACCAATTGCAATAAACGTGGCACGGCCCAGCCCAGGCCAGTTGAACACCGTCTCAAAAATGGGAGCGCCACTCCATAAACCGATCAGCAACAAAGCGAAAGAGGTGATGATAGAGGGCAATGTGGGGCGTAAGACATAGCGGCGTTCAATGGCGCGTGAGTTGAGGCCCTTGGCTTTGGCCATTTCCACATAATCTTCGCTGGAATAAATCAGGAAAAAAGTACGCCAGTTGTAAGCACTGAGAAAAATCGAACTCAGCGTGATCGCCATTACCGGTAAGACCATGTGCCTGAGTAAACTCAACAAGTAGGTAATGGTGTCTTCGGGGGGAGGGGCATCTACCATGCCACCAAAGGGAAGCACTTTGGCGACGGCAGCAAAAATCAGGATCAGAAAAATTCCATAGAACCACCCAGGGGCTGAAGATGTGGGAGCCATAGCCACAATCAACCGATCCCAAATACTGCCATATTGCCTGGACAACGCCAGGGCAATAAAAAGGGCAAAAAAGAACAAGAAGAGGTTAGAAGTGCCAAATAGCACCAGTGTCGGAGGGAGACGCTCCAAAATGATTAAGCGTACCTGTTTCGACCCGCTATCACTTGTCATCTGTTCGGCAAAACCCAGGTTAAGCGTCAACGCGTTGCTCAGAAAACCTACGCTACGAACAAAAAACGGCTGATCAAGTCCCAGGCGCTGCTCTTCCAGTGTGATCATTTCCTGCATTCGCGCTTCACGCTCTTCTTGGGTCAGCAAGCGAAATGTATCATCTCCCTGGATAATCAGCCCTACGGCTTCCCGGATTTGCGAACGACGAATTTGATCAACATAGCCACCCATATTGGCAATCAAAATCGTCAGATAAACCCCAATAACTACCGTAATGAATAAAACCACCCCCTTAACCGCGGTGTATCGGAGCAAGCGAGTGAGCGTACTGGAAGCAGCACTTTTCTGAACTGCTGCAATGGATGTATTTTCCACGGTCGCGCTCATATCAGTATCAGTCATAGCATCTCCCATTCAGTAAAATTTGGCTCGGTAAGGCAAGCCAAAGGCTTGCCCTACCGAGCCAAAATAAAACCTTCTTCGCTTATTGCGAGGTTACAAACTCAAGCGTTTGGAAGGTGGGGATGCTTTCGAGCTTCGACACCACAACCAACGTCAGCTTGGTGGAGCCGGCAGTCAGTTTCGAGGCGTTGTCAGCCGAGAAATTCACCGTGTAGTAGCCATCTTCGACCAATTCGGCGTCACCGGAGAAGGCCAGGGTGCCAGCCGCATCGAAGACCAGGTATTTGACCGACAAAAGATCCGCAGCCGCATAGGGTTGATCTTCGAAGGAAACCAGGACATCGAAGGAAGCCTCGGCGCCGATCTTGACTTCGGCCGGGCCTTCTACGTCAACCACCGGGATGGGAGGATTGCCGTAACCAGCCCACTTGCTGGCCAGATCGGGGAAGTCCTTGAAGTTCTTGAGGACGACCATACCTTCGACCGGGAAGGCGCGTTCGAGGTAGTAGGGGCCAGTGCCAAGCCAGAAGTGACCACGAGTGCGGTTGAACTCGGCGTAGTTGGTCCAGCGGGCGGCAGCTTCATCAGCAGAAATATAGGTCGCCAACGTGGGCGAGTAAGGGACATAGCTTTCAGCAACAGCCTGTCCCAGGTATTTCTTGAGGATTTCGAGGCTGGGGCCGCTGATATAGCTCATCCACTCTTTTTCCAGTTCGCCAGATTTCGCCTGGGTGAAGGCAATCTCACCAGCAGCTTCAGCCAGCAAACCGATTGACAGACTGTGCCACGAAGCCGGGCCAAAACCATAAGCCGGGAACAAGCTGACGACATTGTTCTCCGCATCGGCCTGCCAGTTGTTCGTGTAGTACTCGATGACAAGCGGGTCTTCCGAAACGATCTTGGCGCCGCGGAAGGTAGCCTGGAAGTTCTTCAAGGTGGTGGCAGCAGCCGGATCGTACACAGCGCTGGCTTCGTAACCACGGTCGAAGGACATGATCAAGAACATGACAACATCGGCCACATCGAAAGCGCTGCCATCATGCCACTTGACATTCGACAGGTCACCATAGTAAGCGGTGCTCTTGACCAGGGCGGTCAACGTTTCGGTGTACTTTTCGCCAACAGTGATGAAGGTTTGGGTCTCAGCATTCCAGTCAATCCAGGCATCGGTGGGGACTTCGATGGTCGGCTGGAAGGCCAGGGTTACCCAATCCAGGGTCACACCAATCGGCAAGCCTTCCTGGGCCACGATTTCGGCGCGCTCAACACGCTGCGGCTGCGCCAAACCAGTCCACGGATCGGGAATCACGCCCACATCGCCGGTGGCGCGGGTCAGAGCCTGGTCGTAAATCCAGTTCGAGCCGCCCAGCGGGTTCCAGGGGTTGGTGAGGATGCTGGGCATGGCCATTGTCAGGGCGCCGCCTTCTTCGCCAATACGACGAATGGTGTAGGGCCACAGACGAGAACCGGCAACAGCACCAGCCAGGTCACCCACCACGGTCACTTCTTTGCGATAGGGGGTGAAGGAGGCACGGTTGGAAGTCCACACACGCTGCGCTTCTTTGAGCGACCCAGGGATCACAACTTCAAACAGGGCGCGGCGTTCTTCAAGGTTGGTGTATTCGCGGTTGTAGAGTTTCAGAGCGGCTTCTGAGTACGCCGGATCATTGGTGTAAGCATCCCACAGGGGGTTGCCGGGCCAACCATCAGGCAGGTAGAAGTCGGTGTAGTTGTCTTCTTCTGAACGAGGCACGGCAGTGCTGATCCAGCCGCCGGTGTAGAAGTGCCACTCACCTGCCGTCGGATCGCCCGTCCAGATGGGGGACAATTCGGCAGAAGTCTTGTAAACACGATCGGTGGTAAAGCCGAGGGCTTCCAGTTGGTTGGCGAAATAATCGCCGATTTGGGTGCGCTCATCTTCGACGCGGATCAAGCCGATGATGGTGACGGGTTCATCGTTGAAAGTCCATTTACCATCCACCAGGGTTGCGCCCATGGCCGGCAGTTCTGCATCAATGACTTCCTTGGCCTTGTCAAAGTTGTAAGCATAGTAGGCTTCCCACTGCGCAGCAAGATCGGCATAGCGGGCATAGTCTGCGAAGGTGGGGGCCATGGCGAAGAAGCGTGGCACAGCCATACCACCAGTCACTTCCTGGGCAATGTAATTGCGATCAAGCAGCCAGTTGACGGCTTCGCGCACTTTCGCCACAGCGAAGGGGTTGAGTTTACCCGTGCCATCGAAAACGGGGCCAGATGGGTTGAAGGTCAATTCGTTGTAGGAGCCATACGAACGCTGGTAAGCCAGGTTTTCAGATTCTTCCACGGTCTTGAGCAGGTCCGCTTTAGCAACCGTGTACGCGTAAATGTCAATTTCACCAGCTTCCAGACGCTTGATGGCGGCCTCTTGCGAAGGCTCTTCCACCACCACAATTTGATCCAACCAGCCGCCTTGACGAGTGGATGGTTCGGGGGTGGGGGTGATGACCACTTCAACGATCTCGGTCTCTTTGACGGTAACGACTTCGGTCTCTTTGACGGTGACAACTTCGGTCTCTTTGACGGTAACGACTTCGGTCTCTTTGACGAGTTGGGTTTCTTTCACCACCTCGGTGACAACCTGCTGACCGCAGGCAGCCAGCACCATGCTGGCGATCACCAGGAGGCTCAGAATGGAAAACAGTTTCTTAGACATTGATCTCCTCCGTACGGAAATTTTTGAAATAGGATTGACAGATGTTTTGAATGGGTGGATTGGGGTTGATTGTATTGATTTCCTTACCATCACCTCCTTTCAAAAGTTCATCAAAACCTTGCTGATTGGCTTGGATTTCCGAGATTCATCCTGCCTGATGATATACCCGGAAAGAAATCCCTGACAAATATACCTATAAACGTCCAAAAAATCAAGAAAAGATTGTCGAACAAGACCACATACAACACTCACGGGCACGCGTCGCCTTTGTCGAGCTGCTCCAGATTCCACCAAACACCCTGATAAACATTTGCCACCGATACTTGACATACTTCGGGGCGAGAAACCAGCACTTGAAAACGGGTGTATAGCGGAATGGCCGGTAACTCGCCGGCAAAAATAGCCTGTGCCAATTCATGTGCCTGCTGATAGGCTTCACTACCCGGCAAATTGGCCTTGGCAGCCAGGCATGCCTGATCAAAATCTGCGTTGCGGTATCCGCTGACATTGATGCCAGCCCAACCTTTTGGGAAAGTCGGAAATGGGCCTGGAATTTCTTCAGCCGTAAATAAATCGCAAGTGGGCGACAACAGCGCTGGCAAGGCGAACTGCGCCATATCAAAGTTGCGCCCAAAAACCACCCCGCCTGGGCCAGCAGCAAGATAGCTGGCTGGTTCTTGAAATTCGAGGATGGCCTCAACGCCGCAGGTTGCCAACGATGCCTGGATCATTTGAGCGGCAGCCGCCCGTTCTGCATCGGATGAAACCAGGTAAACGAAAGTGAAGGGGGTATTATCGGCCACGCCAGGCACGTTCAGCGCAGTACGCGGTGTGGCCGGGTCGCCATCCACATCCAGCCAACCTGCCTCTTGGAACAAAGCGTCCGCGGCGGCAAGATCATAACCATATTGCGGCAGATTGGGCGCATGAAACGGATAGCCTGCCAACACATAACTATCTGGCACACGCGCTTGTCCGGCCATCCAGATAGCGGCAATCTCCTGGCGGTTGATGCACTGTGCAATGGCCTGGCGGACTTTTGGTTGTGAAAAGAACGGCACGCGCCCAGGATTCAAGGATTCAATTCCAAATACGGCCAACTCCCAGGCCACATCCGCATGATAGCGAACCGCAACACGATTTTCCGCTTGCAGTTGCGCCAGACGAGAAAGCTGAAAATCAGGGGCAGCGCTGGGGTCAATGAGATCGCATTCGCCCGTCAGAAGGGCATCGAGCGCCTGCTCCCCATCACTGACAAAGCGATAAACCAGGTAATCAAAGTTCGGCAGCCCTTCTCCTGCCCGGAAATAGCGGGAATTCTTGCGCAGGGTCAGGTGATCACCATCCACCCACTCACTGATCTGGTATGGTCCCCAGCCCAATGGCATACGGGTTGCCAGCGGATCAGCGAGGAGTTGCTCCAGTGTGAGATTGCCCCAAAGATGGCGGGGCAAGGGTGAAAAGAAAAAGGCCAACGGTTCGACATTCAGATAACCCGGCAAACCACGCCACATCACCGTTTGCTCATCCACCACCTGCACATCAGCAGTCACATCAACCACCCGAGACTGCCCGGCGGAGAAAAAAGCCTTCGCCAGTTCAAACGAATAACGCGAGTCATCGGCGGTGAGGGGCGTACCATCGGCCCAGGTCAGGTCATTCAGCAGCGAATAGCGCACGCTTACCTGGGTCATCTGGATTGGCTGGTCACCGGTGTAGGCTTGTACACAGGTAGCATCCACGCAGCCAGCCGGGAAATAACGTGTACCTTCCTGCAAAACGGTTACATCCCCTGAGGCGTCTACCATCTCAGTGGCAGGAGCGACATCCACCGTCGTCAGCATAACACTACCATCCGCTAAAGATGGCGCTTGCCGCAGAATAACCGGGTAAAGGCCATCCTTCATAAAATCAACCGGGCCGTCATAAATGGCCTGCAATATGCTGCGTTCCGCCTGCGCATACGCCTGATACAAGAACAACGAACGCGGCTCCTGCCCCAGGCAAATGGTCAACACATGCGGCGGCGCAGGGGTAGGCGAAACAATTTCAGTAGGAAGGTCAATCGCCGTCATGGTGGGTTGACTGGGCGTAACTTGAGCGGTTGGCAGCGCCGATGGCATTCCTGTTGGCAGCGCCGGCGAATTGCAAGCTGTTAAAACACACACCGCCAGCACCATTGCGACAACAAACAAGAATCTACGCATTGTTAAGGTTCAAGAAAACTGATGCTGCTGATTGAATATGCCAAACTCGAGCGAACAAGCAGCCATCAAACAGTCCAAACGTTCTGAAAAGCCCACCCCCTGGTACACATGAATGCGATATAAATTTTCCGTGTGCCGGGGAAACAAAGGCCAGGCGCTATTGGCCATATCTTGCCAGTGCGCCGCATCAGAAAGCAAGCGCGCTTTTCCATTGGCCGGCGGGCAGGATAAGAGCAGTTCTTTCTTCAAAGCATGTGCCAGGTGATTATCCAACGGTTCACGTTCCATGACACCCTTATGTGAATTCATATTGCACTTCCCAAAGCGCCTGGCTCTGTTTTTCCAAGACTTCCTTCAACGCCTGGCGTCCATAATGCAACCGCGATTTCACCGTGCCAACGGGGATATCCAAAATCTCAGCAATCTCCTGCACAGATAAATCATTGATATAAAACATCACCACAACCACGCGCTGGTTCACCGACAATTTCAACAACGCCTGTTTTAACTGGCCGACATCATCCACGGCGTCAACCGCTTGAAGATGTGGATTTTTGCGTGTCCAACCAAGCCATTCTGCCAGGTCTTCTAGCGGGCGCAGCCAGCGGCTTTGACGCTTGACCCATGTGTAAGACAAATTGGCCGTCATGCGATACAACCACGGCTGCAAAGGTAATGATGGATCAACGCGATCAGCAAAACGATACAATCGTAAAAACACATCCTGGAGCAAATCACTCGCCGCATCAGCATCCCCGGTAATTGCCAGCGCAGTTCGATACACCATCTGACGATGGCGGTCATACAGAGAACCCAAAGCAGCCAAATCAGCGCTTTGGAGTTGTTCCACCAAGAGTTGGTCTGTAGCGATTCCTTCCACTCCGTAAACTACCTCTTAACCACATCATTACACATTATTTACTCCATGATCATGCAATTGGTTCAAAACTGATGGTGGAAATTATACATCACGGATGCCTGAGACGAATGCCCCAAACGGGTACTCCCCATAAGATTTTTATAAGAATAACTGACCCCCCTCTTGACTGCCACTCCAAACGCGTGTATTATTCGGGTCGCCGTTTAGCACTCTATCAATCCGAGTGCTAAACAGCAAAATATTGCAAACTACTTTCTATCTTTTCAGGAGGTTCGTATGGCTTTGAAACTCAAACCCCTCGGCAACCGTGTGGTTGTTGAACCCGCCGAAGCGGAAGAAGTGACCGCCCTCGGCATTGTCCTGCCCGAAACGGCCAAAGAAAAACCGCAAAAAGGCACCATTATTGCCGCCGGCCCTGGCGACCGCGACGACAAAGGCAATCGCATCCCGATGGACGTCAAAGAAGGCGACTCAGTGTTGTTTGCCAAATATGCTGGCACCGAATTCAAACTGGATGGCAAAAAACTGCTGATCCTGCGCGAGAGTGATCTGCTCGCCATTCTCAAAGAAACAAAGGAGTAATTGACCTATGGCCGCCAAACAACTTGTTTTCTCTGAAGAAGCTCGCCGCAAGCTGAGCAAAGGCATGGAAATCCTCGCCACTGCCGTTGTCACCACCCTCGGGCCCAAGGGCCGCAACGTTGCCCTGGACAAGAAATTCGGCTCCCCCACCATCACCCACGATGGCGTCACCGTCGCCAAAGAAATCGAACTGGAAGACCCGTTCGAAAACATGGGCGCTCAACTGCTCAAAGAGGCCGCCACCAAAACCAACGACATCGCCGGTGATGGCACCACCACCTCCACCCTGCTGGCCCACTCCATCGTCGTCGAAGGTATGAAGAACCTGGCCGCTGGCGCTAACCCCATGCTGCTCAAGCGTGGCATCGAAGCCGCCACCCAGGCCGTGGCCGATAAAATTCGCGCCCAGGCCATCGAAATCACCACCAAAGAAGAAATCGCCAATGTCGCTTCCATTTCTGCCCAGGACCGCGAAATTGGTGAACTGATCGCCGAAGTGATGGACAAAGTCGGCAAAGATGGCGTCATCACCGTCGAAGAATCGAAGGGTCTGCAGTTCGAGACCGAGTACGTCGAAGGTATGCAATTCGACCGCGGTTACATCTCGCCCTACTTCG
>CAZSFD010000081.1:12525-23317 GCA_964606085.1 uncultured Anaerolineaceae bacterium | reverse complement strand
CGGACGGCCGCGGAAAGTGCTCCGTGAAATTGATCGAGCAGCACGGCGGCCGTGTCGCCATCAATAGCCTGCTGCAAGGCTTCGACGTTGTTGTAGGCAATGTGCGTGAAGTTGGGCACGAGCGGCTCGAAGGGCTGGCGATAGTTCTTGTTCCAGGTGGCCGAAAGCGCCCCCATCGTGCGCCCGTGGAAGCCGCGCATCGCGGCGATGATTTTGCTGCGCCCGGTGGTGAAGCGTGAGAGCTTGAGCGCCGCCTCGACCGACTCGGCGCCGGAGTTGCACAGGTAGGCGCGATCCAGGCCAGGGGCGAGCGCGGTCAGCTTTTCGAGCAGTTGGGCGCGCACCGGGTTGTAGTACGACTCGAAGCAGGTGATCAACTGCGCCGCCTGTTCGCTAATCGCTTTGACAATCTCCGGGCGGCAGTGACCCAAATTCGCCACGCCGTGGCCCGAGTCGCAGTCAATGTATTGCTTGCCGGTGCTGTCCCACAGCGTCGCGCCTTCGCCGCGCACCAGGGCTACATCGCGCTTGGCGTAGAGACCAGAAGTATGTTGGGATTCAAGTTCTTGGATATTCATCATAGAAATTCCTGAAATGCCTTGATGTATAATGTTTGTAGGAGTTGCGCATGAACGAAAATTTGCCGATTATCCTATCTCAGCTTCACCAGGAGTTCGCCCGCATTTTGGGCGACCGCCTGGAAGGGCTGTATCTCTACGGCTCGCAGGCCCGTGGCGATGCGCGTCCCGACTCAGATATTGATGTGCTGGTCGTTGTGCGCGGTGATTTCGACTATGCCAATCTGATTGACCGTACATCAGAAACCGTTTCGGAAATTTCCCTGGAACATGATGTCGTAATCTCTAGAGCGTTTCTTTCCTATCAGCATTTCCAGCACGACCAAACACCTTTTTTGTCGAATGTGCGTCGTGAGGCCATTGCGATATGAACAGCCCAAATATCGAAGATTATCTGTCCAAAGCCCGTGAAAGTCTGGAAGCGGCCGAAATGCTCCTCAACGCCAATCATCCAGAATTTGCTGTATCGCGGGCCTATTACGCCATGTTCTATGTTGCGGAAGGGCTACTATACACAAAGGGTCTATCATTTGCCAGCCATTCCGCAGTCGCCGCGGCATTTGGGAAAGAATTTGCCAAAACTGGCCTGCTCGATAGAAAACTGCATCGCTATCTCATAGACGCCCAGGATGAACGTACACAGGGGGATTACCGGATTGGGTCTTCGATAACGGTCGAGCGGGCAAATGAAGTCATCGGCTGGGCCGCCGACTTCCTCACCGCCGCCCAAGCCTACCTCGCCCGCTAACCTGCGCGGAACACGCAACTCGTTTTACGAAATCACAGTTCCTTTTCCTTCGAGTGCCCGCGTCACGGGGTTATCCACGCGCCCATCGGCAAAGACCACTTTCGCCACGCCAAGTTGGGTGGCCTCAGACGCGCCAAGCACCTTTTTCTTCATGCGGCCCTCGGCAAATTCGAGTGAGGCATCGACCTTGTCTTTGTCAATGTGGGCGATCAGCGAGTTTTCGTCGGGGAAGTTGCGCAGCAGGCCAGGGACGTTGCTGAGGATGATCAGTTGCTCGGCCTTGGCTGCGCCCGCCACCATCGCCGCCGCCCGGTCAGCGTCCACGTTCAGGGCGTCTCCCTCGAACGAGATGGCCAGCGGGGCCACCACGGGGGTATAACCCGCGTTCAACAGCATCTCCAGCAGACTGGCATTGACGTTTTCGATCTTGCCGGTGTAGTCATCGCGTAACATGCGCTGCTTGCCGGTGGTGGGGTCAATGATGCGGATGGCTTCTTTGCGCCGGGCTTCCATCAGCCGCCCATCCACACCCGAAAGCCCGAAAGCGTTGACACCCAGCTTTTGCAGGCGCTCGACGATCAGGGTGTTGATCTTACCGGTCGTCACCATGGCAAAGATTTCGAGCGTGGTGCGGTCGGTGTAGCGCGAGGTGAACCCCGAAGGGGAGGTGACAAATTGCGGGGGGTGGCCCAACTGCTCGGAAATGGCATTCGTCTCACCCGACCCGCCGTGTACGACAATCATTTTTTGCCCGGCCTTCACCAGTTGCGCCACATCTGCTGTGACCGCATCGAAGTTTACGCCGGTGGTTCCGCCGATTTTTACAACGATCATAGAGTTATCCTATTGCTGATTTTTAATTGCTGATTTGCGAACGCTTGCGTCCGCCGATTTCTGATTGCTGATTGTTTGCCGAGGTTGCTTTTGGCTGTTTGAGAAGAGGCTGTCAATCGCTCTGCCATAATCAGCAATCATCAATCCACAATCAGAAATTAAATCGGGTGTAACCCCGGAAATTCCAGCCCGGCCATTTCGTCGAAGCCGCACATCACGTTCATGCACTGCACGGCAGAGCCGGAGGCGCCTTTCATCAGGTTGTCAATGGCAGCCAGCGAGACGACGCGGTTGGTGGCGGGGTCAAGTTCGAAGCCCACGTCTACAAAGTTGGAGCCGGAGAGAATTTTGGGGTCGGGCACGCGGTGGATGCCGGTTTTATCTTTGACGATGCGCACGAACGGCTCGGTGTTGTAAGCCGCCCGGTAGGCCTTCCACAGGTCTTTCTCGGTAGTGCCGGGTTCAACGAAGACGTGCGCCGCGGCCAACACGCCGCGCACCAACTCGACCGCTGTCATCGTCAGGTGAACGTCCGTCAAGCCCATTTCCTGGATCACTTCGGCAGTGTGGCGGTGGCCCGTGGCGGCGTAGGTGCGCACGGCGCGGCTCTTTTCGGGGTGGTGCGAGCCGGGGTTGACCGACGCCCCCCCTTCGGAAGAGCCGGTTTTCACGTCCACCACCACCGGTTTGGAGGTATCCACCAATCCCGCCTTGACCAGCGGATAGAGCGCAAAATTCGAGGCCGTGGCGTTGCAGCCCACGCCCGAAACGCCCGCCGCATTTTTCATTTCTTCGCGGTGCAGTTCCGGCAGGCCGTAGACAAATTTGTCCACAAACTGCGGCGCTTCGTGATCGTGGCCGTACCAACGCTTGTACAGAGCCATATCCTTCAGGCGGAAATCTGCCGAAAGGTCTACGATTTTGGGGGCGATGGCGAAATACTTCTCAATCTTCTTCTGCGCCTCGCCGTGCGGCATCGCTAGAAAGAGGACATCACAAGGCTGGAGCGCCTGCTGGCTGACGAACTGCAATTGCGTGCGCTTGCGGAGGTTGGGATGATGCTGGAAGATGAACTCGCCGGCACTGCTTTCGGAGGTGGCCTGCACCACGTCCACTTCGGGGTGGAAGAGCAAGATGCGCAACAGCTCGCCGCCGGTGTAGCCGCGCGCCGCTACGATAGAAACACGGATGGCCATGGCAGGGGTTCTCCTTCGTCGTGGTGTTTGCCGATGGCAATGGTGTAATCAATCACCTTGCCGGGGATGTCTATGCCGGTGGCTGGCACCGAGGTATGAAACTCCATCGTGTGGTTGACTTCGTTGACGAGCAAGCCGCGGTCGGGGCATTCGAGGATGTCAATCGCCAGCACGCCGCCGCCCACCGCCTGCGCCGCTCGAACGCAGATGTCGTTCAGCTCGGGCGTCACCGGGCAGGCCGAGCCTTTGCCGCCGCGCGCCGTGTTGGTGATCCAGTGGGCCGAGGTGCGGTAGATCGCCGCAATGGTCTCGTTGCCGACCACGAAAGCGCGGATATCGCGGCCAGGCTTCTTGATGTATTCCTGGATGTAGAAGATGTTTTGCTGGTAGTTGCCCAGCACTTCGCGCGCTTCCAAAATGGCTTCGGCGGCGTCGCGGTCGTTGATCTTGGAAATCATACGACCCCACGAACCGATGACGGGCTTGAGCACCACGGGGTAGCCCATCGCTTCGATGGCCTGAACGGCGCTTTCGGGCGTGAAGGCCATGCGCAGTTCGGGCTGGGGGACGTTGGCATGTTTGAGCGCGGCGGATGTCCACAATTTGTCACCGCAGGTATCCGCCACCGAAGCCGTGTTGACGGTGGGGATGCCCCAGGCATTGAGCATTTTGCAGGTGTACAGGCCGCGGCCATACGACAGGCTGCGCTCCAGCACCACCGAATAATCCAGCCATTTGCCAGGGTTGTTGAGGTCGAAGGTGACCTCGCGGTCATCGAGAATGTCGTATTCGACGCCGCGCTTGGTCATGGCCTCGAACAGCCATTTCTCTTCGACACGCACGCGGGAGATGAGTACGCCGATTTTCATTCTCCCCAATCCTCCGCTTCCTGCGGGGCCAATTCGAGTTCAATCGGGTTCACCGACATCACTTCGAGATCAACACCGCAATCGGGGCAGACAACGATTTCGCCCTTCATCACATTGGTCAGGGCCAGGGTGCCTTCACATTCGGGACAAGTAGCAGACATGGGGAACCTCCAGGAACAAAAAAATGGTTTTGAAAACGAAAGGCCTCCGCTTTGACGGAGGCCCTCGGGTTTACACATTGCGAACAGGTTGACAGATGAAATGACCGTTTCCCTAAACGCAAAACTCCGAAGGCCAGTAAAGGCGCTTCGGCAGACGACGGGAGCGAGGGGAAATCAGGAGTGTCTTCATAAGAACTATCCAAACAGGCACAAAGTTATCATGTTCCAGGGGCAAAGTCAACCTGGAAATGTATACGATAGATCGGGGGATGTTTTAGGCAGGTTATACACCCTTCGTCAGGGCGTGGCGGTGGTTAACTGCGGTGCTGTGGATTTTTTGGCTAACAAAAACCAACCCGGCAGCGTGTTCAACCGGTCAGCCGGTGAATAGAGCGGCCCCATGCGCACACCCTGGACACTGTCATCTACTGCATAGGTGTACACCGGGTAAAACAACGGCAGAGCGGGCAATTCTTGAGCAAAGCGCACCTGAAAGTTACGATACAGGCGCGTACGTTCTTCGATGCCGAGCGCCATGCGCGCTTGTTCGAGATACTCGCTGGCCGGGCGATCATCCCATTTGGAAAAGTTTTGGCCACCCGTGATCTGAGCCTGATGCCAGAATGGGTAGGGGTCTGGGTCCATGGAATGCATCAGATTGAGGTCTACCAGGGCAGCCTGATAATTGCGCGGCAGCAAATAGTCGCTAACCAATTCATCGTAGGGCAGCGCTTTCAAGATCGTTCTCAGGCCCAGGCGATCCCAATCTTCCTGGATCGATTCAGCGATAGCAGCGTGAGATTCATCGTCAGGAAAGACGAGTTCGAGGGTCAGGGTCACTTCGGTGCTGGCGCGCACTTCGCCGATAGCAGTGGTGTAACCTGCCTGGCGTAACAAATTGGCGGCCTGGTTGGGGGCATAGGCCACTGGCCCCAGGCCACTGTAATAGGCCCACGAATTGGGGGAAATAGGCCCGGCAGCCAGAACCGCCTGGCCCGAAAGCACCTGGTCAATAATCCATTGGCGGTTGAGGCCCATCAACAAGGCACGGCGCACATCGGCATCCTGCACAAAAGGGACATCGGGGTTATCGAGGTTCAGGTAAACCAGGGATAAGCTGGAAATCAGGCCCGTTTGCAGGCCCAAATCGGGTTCATTGAGTACCTGGGGCAAAATATCGGCGGTGACGCGCCCAATACCCATGACCTCGCCCTGCTGGTAGGCCGCCAGCGCATCTGCCGGGGTGGGGTAATAGCGAAAAATAACCTGTTCGATATAAGCTGCCTGGCCGTAATAATTCAGGTTCGGGGCAAGCACAACGCCTTTGATCTGACCATCTTCGACAATCAACTTATCGAAGCGGAATGGCCCGCTGCCGACGGGCTGCAAGTTAAAATGATCATTCGTGATTTGAGCAAAATCCAGGTCACCCAGCAAATGAGCGGGGATGATACCGAAAGTCAGGTTTTCGAGGAAGGGGCTGTAGGGTTCGGGCAAGATAAAGCGCAAGTTTTTCTCATCCAGGCGTTCGACATTGACCTGAAACCACAGTTCGCGCTGCGCCGGGGCCAGCAGCGAATCGTCGCTGCGCATCATTTCGATAGTAAAGATGATGTCATCGCTGGTGACAGGCTGCCCATCATGCCAGGTGGCATTGGCACGCAGTTCGAAATTGTAGATCAACCCATCGCTGGAGATACCCCATGAAGCCGCCAGGTCGCCATGCGGCAGGCCATTTTCGTCGAAACGCAACAGGCGGCTGTACAGCAAGCGATTGACATCTTGATCAACCGGATTGTAAGCATCCAGCAAGGGATTGAGCCGCCCTAAAGCGCCTACCAGGGCTTCGACATACAACCCGCCACTCTCTGGCTCAACGACCGGCACAACGCCGATGACAGGTGCATCTTCACTTGGAGCAGGTTGCTGGTTGGTATAAAGCAGCATCGCGATAGCAGCCACGGCTATCAACGCAATCAAGATCGGCCAGCGAAGTTTTTTCATGGTGATAAAACAATAAATCCACAGATTTTCGGCCTCAGGCCAGGCAAATCTGCGGACTTATTCGAATAAATGCCTGACGGGTTGCAAACAGCCGCTCTGGCAAATGAATGTCGGTTGAAAAACAAGGTTATTTGGCAATAACGGAAATAATCGCCAGGACGAAGAACAACACACTGAACACGATGGTCAGATAAAACATGACCTTTTCGATGCCGCGCCGGGCCGTAAACACACTGCCCACATCACCGCCTCCCGTCAGCCCGCCCAGGCCCGCGCCGCGGCTCTGCAAAATGACGAGAACGATCAGCATGATGGACGTTATAATGAGCGAAATATCAAGAACGGTTTCCACAAAAGCCTCCAAACCAACATACTCACTCGCAGCAAACCATAACTTGCCACAGAGCGGCTGGATTATACCTTATGCCCGAAATCGTCGTCAACCTCCACATGCACACGCGCTATTCCGATGGCAGCGGCACGCACCAGGAATTGGCCCAGGCTGCCCTGCGCGCCGGGTTGGATGCGATCATCGTCACCGATCACAATGTATGGGTAAATGGCGTCGAAGATTACTTTTCCGAAGCCGAGCGGCGTGTGCTGCTGCTGATCGGCGAGGAAATCCACGACCGTACGTCGGCAGTGCATAAAAACCATTTATTGGTCTTCAACGCCGAACGTGAGCTATCCACCCTGGCCGCGGACCCGCAGCGTTTACTGGATGGCGTGGCGCAGGCGGGCGGCCTGGCGTTTCTGGCGCACCCATTCGAGCAGGCTGCTCCCGCCGTCGGCGAGGGTGAGATCCCCTGGCTCGATTGGGATGTGCGCGGCTATACGGGCATCGAACTATGGAATGGCCTGTCTGAGTTTAAGGGGTTGATCAAAAGCAAGCTGCACGCCCTGTTCTATGGGTTAAACTTCGCCCGCATCGCCCACGCGCCCTACCCACAGACGTTGACCCGGTGGGACGAGTTGACTGCCCAACACCGCGTGGTGGCGGTGGCTGGTTCAGACGCCCACGCCCTGAAATTCAACCTGGGCCCGTTCAAGCTGACCATCTTCCCCTACGAAAAACATTTCCGCGCCATCAACAACCACCTGCTCAGCCCTCGCCCCCTGCAAGGCGACCTCGCCGAAGACAAGCGCGCCATCTTCGACGCCTTCCGCCAGGGCCACCTGTTCATCGCCAACGATTGGCTCGCCCCTGCCCGCGGCTTCAACTTCACCGCCCAGGGGATGGAAAAAACCGTCAGCATCGGTGATGAAATCTCCGCCAAAGGCGGCGTGACGTTTCAAATCCGCCTGCCAGCCCTGCCACCGCCGCAAAAAGCCGAATGCTGCCTGCTCAAAGATGGCGTCGTGATCAAGGTGTGGCGCAAAAGCGAGAATTGCACACAGATCATCACCGAGCCGGGTGTATACCGTGTCGAGGTGTATCTGCCCTATCTCGGCCAACGGCGCGGGTGGATATATAGCAATCCGATTTACGTGCGAGGGTGAAGATAGCAGGTTGAAAGTTTATGATAAAACGAGTTTACCTGGATGTATGCGCCTTATCCCGACCATTCGATGATCAGAGCCAGATGCGCATCCGTCTGGAAGCAGATGCGGTGCAATTGATCCTGGCACATGTCCGTTTGGGTGAAATCGAGATGATCATCTCTGATGTTCACATTTTCGAGGTCAAAGACATTAAGGATTTGGAGGAACGCGACCAACTCACCCTATTGCTTAATGGGTTGGGGAAACGGCAGCCTTTTGATGGACAGGCACTTCGGCAGAGAGCAAATTTATTAGTGTCGAAAAAATTAGGTTTGGGTGATGCCGCTCACATTGCATTTGCCGACGCCGCTGAAGCCGATTTTGTATCCGTTGATGATCGTCTTCTCAAACAATGCCGTAGAGTCAAGGTACCGATCTGGTTTGGAAGTCCCCTGGCTTACTGCGACAAGGAGAACTTGAAATGAACGAGACAACCTATTTACCGCAAGATGAACTGGTTCAACGCGGCATCGAAGCGCTGATGACGGCTTTAGGGCCTGTTGAAACGATGCGATTTCTCAATTTGCCTCGCGCTGAACGTATTGAATCGGTAAAACGCCATCGGAAGTGGCAAGATGGCCTGGATCAACAGCAGTTTTTTGATCAGGTATTTGGAACAGAAAACCACTAACAACCCCAAAGGTTTTCGCCGCAAACGTTCAGCCTGTGCCTTTCGACATGAGACCTATTTGCGAATATGAACTTCCAACTCCACTCCCCCTTCCAACCCATGGGCGACCAGCCCGAAGCGATAGAAAAGCTGATTAAAGGCGTGCAGGGCGGCCAGCGCCATCAGGTATTGCTCGGCGCAACCGGCACTGGCAAGACGTTTACGATGGCCTCGGTGATCGAAAGGCTCAACATGCCGGCTCTGGTGATGGCGCACAACAAAACTTTGGCGGCGCAGCTTTACGCCGAGTTCAAAGAATTCTTCCCCGAAAACGCCGTCAGCTACTTCGTGTCATACTACGATTACTACCAGCCCGAAGCCTACGTGCCGCGCCACGATCTTTACATCGAAAAAGAAGTGGACATCAACGAGGAGATCGAGCGCCTGCGCCTGGCCGCCACCACCGCCCTGCTCTCGCGGCGGGATGTGATCATCGTGGCGTCGGTCTCGTGCATCTACGGCCTGGGCAGCCCGGAGGAGTTCGGCAAGGGCCTGGTCAAGCTGACGGTGGGCGAAATCTACCGCCGCAATGCCCTGCTGCGCCAGTTGATCGAGGCGCAGTACGAGCGCAACGACATGGAATTGCGCTCAGGCACGTTCCGCGTACGCGGCGACACGCTCGAAATCATGCCGGCCTATCAAGACCGCCTGTGCTACCGCATCACCTTCTTCGGCGACGAAGTGGAACGCATCATCGAGTTGAACCCGATCAGCGGCGAAATTCACAGCGAACCCGAAAGCGCCTCCATCTACCCCGCCAAGCACTACCTCACCAGCGACGACAAGCTCAAAGAAGCCATCGGCGACATCGAGAAAGAAATGCAGGAACGCATCGCCTACTACAAGGCCAACGACAAGTTCCTCGAAGCCCAGCGCATCGAGCAGCGCACGATGTACGACCTCGAAATGCTGCGCGAAATGGGCTACTGTTCCGGCATCGAAAACTATTCCCGCCACCTCGACCGCCGCGAACCCGGCACCGCCCCCTGGACGCTGGTGGACTTTTTGCCCAGCGATTACCTGATGATCATTGACGAAAGCCACATGACTATCCCCCAGGTGCGCGGCATGTACAACGGCGACCAGGCCCGCAAGACCACGCTGATTGACTATGGCTTCCGCCTGCCCTCCGCCAAAGATAACCGCCCGCTCAAGTTCGACGAGTTCGAGCAGCGCATGGGCTACACCATTTACACATCGGCCACGCCCGGCCCATATGAGATGGACAAAGCCGAGCAGGTGGTCGAGCAGATCATCCGCCCCACGGGGTTGGTAGACCCCGAAGTCGAAATCCGCCCGGTGGATGGGCAGGTGGACGACCTCATCCGCGAGATTCGCCAGCGCATCGAGCGCGGCGAACGCACCATCGTCACCACGCTGACCAAGCGCATGGCCGAAAAACTGTCCGATTACCTGATGGAATTGGGCATCAAGGTTCACTACCTGCACTCTGAGGTGGAAACGCTCGAACGGGTGGGCATCTTGCGTGACTTACGGCTGGGCGTGTTCGACGTCGTCGTGGGCATCAACCTGCTGCGCGAAGGCCTCGACCTGCCGGAAGTTTCCCTCGTCGCCATCCTCGACGCCGACAAGGAAGGTTTCCTGCGCTCCGCCACCGCCCTGATCCAAACAATTGGCCGCGCCGCCCGCCACGTGCATGGCCGCGTGATCATGTACGCCGACAAAATGACCGACTCGATGAAAAAGGCCATAGACGAAACCACCCGCCGCCGCGCCAAGCAGGTGGCCTACAACCAGGAGCGCGGCATCGAACCGGTCAGCATCATCAAGGCCGTGCGCGACCTCACCGATTCGCTCAGCCCGAAAGCGGTCTCTGAGATGCGCGGCGAGTACCGCACCCAGGGCCGCGAGACCACCGGCCTGGCCAAAGCCGAAATTCAACGGGTGATTGAAGAGTTGGAAAAGCAGATGAAAGAATCTGCCAAGAACCTGGAATTCGAGAAAGCCGCCGTACTGCGCGACCAGCTTTTCGAGTTGCGTCAACTGCTGGCCGAAGAATCCAAATTGCCCCCGTGGGAAAAAGTTCGGTTAATGGCAGGCGAATCGTAGGGCAAAATTAATTTTGCCCTACAAAAACAGCGGCGGGTTTTTGTTGGAAATAAAACCCAAACCCGCCCCCGTTTTGAAGTACAAACCGCCGCATTAAAACCACCAAAAAATACGCCCCCA
>CAZSFD010000081.1:0-12515 GCA_964606085.1 uncultured Anaerolineaceae bacterium | reverse complement strand
TTTATGGGCAGGCTAATCTTTGGCAAAATTAATTTTGGCCCAACAAAACCCGCGGCGGTATTTGCTGAGAACTCTCAGCAAATCCCGCCGCTGTTTTCAGGTCAAACCGGCAGCTTTCAACCTGCAATCTATTCCGCCACCTGCGGCGAAGTTGGGGCGCGCAAAGTAGCCAATTGCTGCTCCAACTCGGCCCGCTTTTCGGTAGCCGCCTTACGCACTTCCAATTGGATGTAATCGGCGCGTTCACGCATTTGCGATTGCAGTTCCGAACCGGAAACGGGGGCCAGTAACAAAGCGGCCCCAGCGCCAACCACACCACCGATCACCACGCCCACCAAAAAACTGATTAAACGGCTCATCGTATGCCTCCTCGAACGAGATTTCAATTCAGGCGGTCATTATACTACGCCAAAACCGCCTGCAAAAACTTCTACAGATAGCCTGCCACCAGGTCGGGAATATCTTCCGCCAGCAGCGGTTTCGAGATGAAATAGCCCTGGGCGTTTTCGCAGCCCATATCCCGCAGCAAATCCAGTTGCGTTTCTGTTTCCACGCCTTCGGCCACTACCTGCAACCCCAGGCTGTGCGCCAGCAAGACGATGGCATGAACAATCTCGGCATGTTTGCCGCTGTGCGCCATGTCACTGACAAAGGCATAGTCAATTTTCAGGGCGTTGATCGGAAATTGGGATAGATAACTCAATGACGAATAGCCCTTGCCAAAGTCGTCAATGCGAATTTCTACGCCCAGGGCGCGCAAACGGGACAGAATTTCGATGGTGCTTTCGTGATCTTCGATGATGGCGCTTTCGGTCAATTCCAGTTTGAGACAGGAGGGCGGCAGGCCGGTATCTTGCAGGGTAAACTGGACGAATTCGACCAGGTCGGGCTGGTTGAATTGCTTGCCAGATATATTGACGCTCACCGTCAGTGCTGGATCGAGCGCCAACCGTTCACGCCAATGCTGTGCCTGGGTGCAAACTTCGCGCAAAATCCAGCGGTCAATTTGAATGATCAAGCCAGTCTCTTCTGCCAGGGGGATGAACGAATCGGGGGAGAGCCAGCCATGCGCAGGATGCTGCCAACGCACCAACGCCTCGAAGCCTGTCACCCGCCCCTTTTCCAGGGACAAAATCGGCTGATAAGAAACGCGCAGTTCGCCGCGCGCTACGGCGTGGCGCAGATCGCTTTCCAGCTTCAAACGGGCCATGATCTGTTCGCGCATGGCCGGGTCGAAAACCTCGTAGCGCGCCTTGCCCTGCGCTTTGGCGCGGTACATGGCGATATCGGCATCACGCAGCACATCTTCGGGGCGCGGGTAGCCGGTGGTGCTGATGACAATGCCGATGCTGGCCGTCTGGTGCATCGTATGGTTTTTGAGTAAGGCCGTATGCTGTAATTGATCCTGCAGGCGTTCGGCAATCAGGGTGGCATCGTGGATATTGCTGATGTCTTCGAGCAAGATGACAAATTCGTCGCCGCCCAGCCGGGCTACTGTGTCGGTGGGGCGCACCAGGTTTTGCAGCAGTTGACCGACTGCCAGCAGCAATTCGTCACCAGCCGCATGACCGAGCGAATCGTTCACATCTTTGAAGCGATCCAGGTCGAGCGATAGCACGGCAAACAGGTAATTGCCGCGGCGTTTGGCGCGTTCGACGGCATAGCTCAGGCGGTCGAGCAGCAACGCCCGGTTGGGCAGGTCGGTCAGGGCATCGTGAAAGGCATCGTGGATCAGTTTTTCCTCGGCCTGTTTGCGCAGGGTGATGTCGGTTTGTGAGCCAGCCACGCGGGTGGTCTGCTGCTCGGCATTTTGCACGCCCAAACCGCGCGCCAGCATCCAGCGATATTTGCCGTCGCGATGCAGAATGCGATATTCACTCTCGAAAGGCGAGGTCAGCCCCTTGACATGCGCCCGCAGTTCCAATTTCACCCGCTCGCGGTCATCGGGATGAATGCGTTCGAGCCATTCATCCAATTGATCGCCAACTTCCTTTTCGTAATGGCCCAACATCGCTTTCCAGCGCGTCGAATAATAGACTTTCTGTGTGTGCAGGTCCCAATCCCAAATGCCATCGTTGGCGCCGCGCACGGCCAGGGCATAGCGTTCCTCGCTGGTGCGGAGGGCCTGCTCGATGCGGCGGCGTTGCGCGAGTTCATCTTGCGCCTGTTGGTAGAGCCTGGCGTTTTCGATGGCGACGGCAGCATAATCGGCCAGCGAACTGAGCAGCGCTTCGTCATTGGCGTGGAAGGAGCGCGAACTGATGCGGTTGTCTACCGAAAGCACCCCCAACGCCCGCCCGCGTGACAGGATCGGCACATGCAACAGGCTGTTCACCAGGTATCCGGTGACAACCTTGAGTTGTGAGCCGGCAATGGGCAAAGCGGTGCGCAGCGGACGCCCAGAGCGCATGACACTGCCAACAATCGAGTCGTTCACCGGCAAACGCATGGTTTTGCTCTGCGCCTCGTCTATATTTTTCACCGCCCGCAGGTACAGTTGATCGGTCTGACCGTCGCGCAGGGCCAAAAAGCCTTCTTCGGCCTGGGTCAAAAATACGCCCGCTTCGACAATGCGGCGCAGCACCTCATCAAGCTCCAGGGTCGAAGTGACGCTCTGCCCCACCCTGGCAATCGCTTCCAGGCGGGTCACTTGCTGCTGCAACTGTTCCGTCAGGCTTTGCTTCTCGCTGCGCAACCGACTGGCAACGCGGATGCGGTTGATGGCACGCGCCAGATCGTCAGGGTCTATCGGCTTTTTGAGATAATCTTCCACGCCCAGTTGAAAGGCATCTACCGCCACCTGCTCGGAGCCGTGTGCGGTTGTCAGAATCGTGGGAATTGCGCGTCCTTCTTTTTGGAGCTGACGCAATAAATCCAGGCCGCTCATATCGGGCAGTTGATAATCTACGAGTAACAGGTCAATAAACTTGCCATGCGTCTCAATCATCGCCAAAGCAGACTTCCCATTGTAAGCCACCAGGCTCTGGTAGCCTAAATCGGGCAGCAGTTTGCCAGCGACAAAATCGGAGATTTCGTGGCTATCGTCAATGACTAAAATCGTTTGTATCGTCATCTTACTTTTGTCTGAAGAAAAACAGATTCCCACCTTACAACAGGTTGGCCGATCAAGATTATATCTTCCCTTTGACCCTGTTCACTTTTCATTTTTTTAGGGATAATGCTGGAAGCATTGCCGCTTGCATCTACGGAGCGAGACGGCTTGATCACTCGATCACCTTGTCACCTTTCCCGGCCCCTACCCCTTTGAAAGGAGGGTACCCATGTCCACCATCCCCCCCCCAAGCCCCACAACCGAACGCAAAAAAGTAACCTTGCGCACGCTGCAAGGCAAAAAGCAGCGCGGCGAGGCGATCACCATGCTGACCGCCTACGACTATGCCTCGGCCATGCTGCTCGACCAGGCCGGGCTCGACTCGATCCTGGTGGGCGATTCGCTCGGCATGGTCGTCCTCGGCTACAAAAACACCCTGCCGGTAACGATGGAAGATATGCTCCATCACTGCAAGGCCGTGGCGCGTGGCGCCAAACACCCGCTGCTGATCGGCGATATGCCCTTTATGTCGTACCAGTCTTCGGTGAGCCAGGCCGTGCGCAATGCCGGGCGCTTTCTGCAAGAAGGCGGTATGGATGCGGTCAAACTGGAGGGCGGGCGCGAACGGCGCAAGGCCATTCGGGCCATCGTGGCTGCCGGCATCCCGGTGATGGGCCACATTGGCCTGACGCCGCAGTCGGTCAACCTGTTTGGCGGGTTCCGCCCACAGGGCAAGACCGCCGAGGCCGCCGCCCGCCTGCTCGAAGATGCGCTGATTTTGCAGGAGGCGGGCTGCTTTGGGCTGGTGCTGGAATCCGTCCCGGCGCGCCTGGCCCAGGTCATCTCTGAGCGCCTCGAAATCGCCACCATTGGCATCGGGGCCGGGGCGGGCTGCGACGGCCAGGTGCTGGTGCAGCACGACCTGCTCGGTTTGTTCGAGCGCACGCCCAAATTCGCCCGCCAATTTGCCCACCTGCGCGCCGATCTGCTGACCGCCTTCGCCGCCTACATCACCGACGTACAATCCCGTTCCTTCCCCGCCGCCGAACACACAACCGAGATGGCGGAGGAGGAGTGGGAGAAGTTTCAGCAATCAGTCAGGTAGTCGGCCAGTCAGCTAGTCACCCATGCTCCCTCGTTCCCCCTCCCCCCTGCTCATCATCGGTACCGGCTCGCTGGCCTGCCTGTTTGCGGCGCGGCTGGCGGCAGCAGGCAGCACTGTAACGATGCTTGGCTGCTGGCCGGAAGGAATCGCCGCCTTGCGGCGTGATGGCGTGCGGCTGGTAGAGGCGGATGGCACAGAACGGGCTTACCCTGTGGAAGTCATTGGACGCGGAAAAACGCGGAAAAACGCGGAAAAAATCCGTGTCCAACCGCATCAAGCTGCGTTCCAATGTGCTTATGCCATCGTACTGGTCAAATCCTGGCAGACGGAACGCGCTGCGGCGCAGTTGGCCGAACTGCTCGCTCGCGATGGTCTGGCATTGACGCTGCAAAATGGCCTGGGTAATGCCGAAACGCTGGCCGCGGCAGTGGGCAGCAAACGTGTTCTGCAGGGCGTGACCACGCTCGGCGCCAACCTGCTTGCCCCAGGCCGCGTGCAAGCCGCCGGTGAGGGGCCAATCACGCTGGGTGAGCATCCTCGCTCCGACGAATTTGCTATCCCGCTGCAAGCTGCCGGTTTCGACGTGCAAACCACCGCCAGCCTGGCCGCGCTGGTGTGGGGTAAACTGGTCATCAACGCTGCCATTAACCCGCTGACCGCCCTGCTGCGCGTTCCCAACGGCGAGCTGCTCGAACGCCCTACCGCCGGCGAACTGATGTTGGCTGCCGCTGGCGAAGCCGCTGCCGTCGCCGTCGCCCTGGGCATCCGCCTGCCCTACGATGATCCCGCTGCCACGGTCGAAACCGTGGCCCGGCGCACCGCCGCCAACCGCTCGTCCATGCTGCAAGATGTGACCCGCGGCGCGCCAACCGAAATTGACGCCATCAATGGGGCCGTGGTGCGGGCGGGCGAGCAGGCGGGCGTGGAGACGCCGGTTAACCGGGTGTTGTGGCAATTGGTCAAGGCCCTTTCGGCAAGCCCGCCGATTGCAATCGGCGTCTAATCATTTGGGATTTTGTAGCCATCGAATTCATTCGATGGGTAAATCGCTTGAACAAATAGATTTGTATGCAAACCATCTCATCCCTCCCCGATCTCCGCACTACCATCGCCGCCCTCCCACGCCCGCTTGGACTCGTCCCCACGATGGGCTTCCTGCACGAGGGCCACCTGGCCCTGGCCCGGCGCGCCAGGGCCGAATGCGCCAGCGTGGCCGTCAGCATCTTCGTCAACCCGACGCAGTTCGGCCCCAATGAAGATTTGGCCGCCTACCCGCGTGACCTGCCGCGCGACCTGGCCCTGCTCGAATCCGTTGGTGTGGACGTGGTCTGGACGCCGACGCCCGAAATCATGTATCCGTCGGGCTTCCAGACCTACGTCACCGTGGAGCAGGTCACGCAGCCGCTCGAAGGGGCCATGCGGCCCACGCACTTCCGCGGCGTGGCGACGGTGGTAGCCAAGCTCTTCAACGCTGTCGGGCCAGAGCGGGCCTACTTCGGGCAAAAGGACGCCCAGCAGGTGGCCGTGATCCAGCGTATGGCCGTTGACCTGAATTTCCCGGTCGAAATCGTCGTCTGCCCCACCGTGCGCGAAGCCGATGGCCTGGCCCTGTCCAGCCGCAACACCTATCTCACCCCCGAACAGCGCGCTGCCGCCCCGGTACTGCAACGCGCCCTCAAAGCCGCCGAAGCCGCCTACATCAACGGCGAGCGCGACGCCGAGAGCTTGCGCCAGATCATGCGCGACGTGCTCGCCGCCGAACCGCTCGCCAAACCGCAATACGTCTCCTGCGCCGACCGCCTGACCCTGCAAGAGCTGCAAACCATCACCGACGGCGCGCTGCTCTCGATGGCGGTGGTTGTGGGGAAGACGCGGTTGATTGATAATGTCGATATTCGATAATCGTAATTCGATATTCGAATATCGAATTACGCTCTCTTGAAAGGACTCCCATCATGTATCGTACCCTCCTCAGCGCCAAAATTCACCGCGCCGTGGTCACCTCCGCTGACCTGCATTACGAAGGCAGCCTGACGGTTGACACCGACCTGCTCAAAGCCGCTGGCATGTGCGTCTACGAACGCGTGCAGGTGGTAGATGTGGAAAACGGCGCCCGCCTCGAAACCTATCTCATCCCCGGCGAGGCGGGTTCTGGCGTGATCCAGCTCAACGGGGCCGCCGCCCGCATGGTGAGCCTGGGCGACCACGTCATCATCATGGCCTACCAACTCATCCCCGAACCCGTCCCCGCCGACTATACCCCCACCGTGGTGCTGGTAGACGAGAAAAACCGCGTGCGTGAAATCCGCCGCATCAGCGGAGCCGCCGAATGCTGCTAACGATTGACATCGGCAACACCAACCTGACCCTTGGCCTGTACGAGGGCGAGATTCTCGGCCCGCGCTGGCGGCTCGCCACCGTCCACGAGCGCATGCCCGACGAGTACGGCCTGCAAATCGTGGGATTGCTCAGTCACGCCGGGCGCACCCCCGCCGACCTGACCGGCATCTGCCTGGCCTCGGTCGTGCCGCCGCTGACCGGCAAATTGATCGAAGCCTGCCGTAACTATCTCGACCGCGAGCCGCTGGTGGTGGATGCGGGCGTCAAAACCGGCGTGCGCATCCGCTACGAAGACCCCAAAGCCGTCGGCGCCGACCGCATCGTAGACTGCGCGGCGGTGCAGCGGCTTTACGGCGGCCCCGCCTGCGTGGTGGATTTCGGCACCGCCACCACCTTCGACGCCATCTCCGCCGAGGGCGATTACCTGGGCGGGGCGATTGCCCCCGGCATCGGCATCGCCGCCGACGCTCTCACCAGCCGCACCGCCAAGCTGCCGCGCATTGATATTCAGCGCCCACCCGCGGCCATCGGTCGCAACACCGTACACGCCATGCAGTCGGGGCTGTTGTTCGGCTACGTGGGGCTGGTGGAAGGCATGGTGGCACGCTTTCGGGCCGAATTGGGGCCAAGCATGAAGGTCATCGCCACCGGCGGCCTGGCCGAGATCGTCGCCCGCGAAACCAGCGTCATCGAAATCATCGCCCCCTGGCTGACATTAGACGGCCTGCGGCTGATTTGGGAGATGAATTTGTAGGGCGAAATTAATTTCGCCCTACTTGCCACTTTTTTCGACCCCGCGCATCTAAAGCAACGTATGGATGCCGCCCCCGAACTTTCCCAGGTAATTCTCGAACCCCAGCACCCACCCCGCCCCGGCGACCTTTGCCCGCAATGCGGCCAGGGACGCCTGGACTACAACGGCGTGCTGCTGCTGGCCTGCGACACTTGCGATTATGTTCTCGGTGAAGGCGGCGGCTGCACCTGATAAGTGTGTCACTCGGTTCCGGTGGAACCTGAACCCCAGACTTCCAGACTTCCGAAGTTTTAAAAACTTCGGAAGTCTAAACTGCCCGAAAGGAATTTTTATGCCCCTGCTCAATGACCAAATCACCTCCCAGGTACGCGCAGCCTTCGACGAGAATCTCAAACACGATGTCGAAGTGCTTTTCTTCGGTTCGCAAGCTAACTGCGATTACTGCGACGACACGCGCGGCCTGCTCGAAGAAGTGACCGCTCTTTCGCCCAGGCTCAACCTGAGCGTTTACGATCTCGAAGCCGATGCCGCCCTGGCGCAAAAACACAATGTCACGCGCACACCCACCACCGTCATCGCCGCCCGCGAGAACGGCAGCATCAAAGATTACGGCATCCGCCTGCTGGGCATCCCCTCCGGCCACGAGTTCAGCACCCTGATTCAAGATTTGATCCTCGTTTCGGGCCGCCAATCGGGCCTGGATGACCTGACCAAATTATTCCTCAACGCCCTGAAAAGCCCGCTGCACCTGCAAGTCTTTGTCACCCCTACCTGACCCTACTGCCCGCCAGCCGTGGTGCTGGCTCACCGCATGGCGCTGGAAAGCGAGATGGTGCAGGCCGAAATGGTGGAAGCGATGGAGTTCACCGACATCGCCGCCCGCTATCACGTCAGCGGCGTGCCGCAAACGACGATCAACGATGGCGCCGGTACGCTGGTCGGCGCCGGGCCGGAGGCTTACCTGGTGGCTGAAATCAAGAAGGCGTTGAAGATATAAACCACGAATAACACGAATTTTCACGAATGCCTAATTCGTGTATCTTTTCAATAAAACGGGGCATAAGGTGCAACGCACTTGGTTTTGGCCCGAAAATTACTCGTTTGATACCCAAGTGCGTTGCACCTCCCCAGTTTATTGAGATGTTACGTCACACCTTTGTTGAAAGAATAACAAAACAGGATATACAGGATGTCCAGGATAAAAAAGCATCCTGCATATCCTGTGCATCCTGTTTCAATATTTTATGGGAGAAATTATGAACGCATCTGTTGTTTGGAAAGGCCGCATGAGCTTCGACGGCCTCACCGATTCTGGTTTTACCGTCCCCATCGGCACCGACCCCGGCGTCGGCGGCGACAACGACGGCCCGCGCCCGTTGGAACTGCTCGCCCTCGGGCTGGCTGGCTGCACCGCAATGGACGTGATCTCCATTTTGCAGAAAAAGCGCCAGCAGGTCAGCGCGTACGAAGTGCGCGTCAACGCCGCCCGCGCCGACGATTACCCCAAAGTGTTCACCAGCGCCGTGATCGAATACGTGGTCACCGGCAAAAACGTGGATGAGAACGCCGTGCTGCGCGCCATCGAACTTTCGGCCACCCGCTACTGCCCGGCCCAGGCCATGCTCGCCAAAGCCTTCCCGATGGAACTGGTATACACCATCTACGAAGAAGGCCAGGAAGAACCCGTCAAACGCGGCACGTACCTCCCGGCGGAGGATGCGGTGTGAAGCTCTCTTTCGCCTGGCGTCTCCCCTTCGGGCGCGTCCCCGAAGTGACCCCACAGGAACTCAAAGCCTGGCTGGACGAAAAGCGTCCCTTGCAACTGGTGGATGCGCGCACCACAGCCGAGTTTCGCCAGGGCAGCATCGCCCGCGCCCAACACGCCCCCGTCACCAACCTGCCCGGCGCACTCGACAAACTCAAACTCGACCCATCCCGCCCGGTGGTGGTGCTGTGCCTGAGCGGGCATCGCAGTCTGCCCGGCACGCGTCTGCTGCGCTCACGCGGCTACGATGCCTACAGCCTACAAGGCGGCATCCTGGCCTGGAAAAGTGCCGGTTTCTCGCTAAACAAGACAAAATAAAAAATCAATCAAACCACGGAACACACGAAATACACGGAAAATTCATCTGGCTGTTGTCCGTGTATTCTGTGTATTCCGTGGTTTTAAATCCGGTACAATAGCGACAAGATGTCCGCCTCCCCCGAAACCATCCGCATCCTGATCGCCGACGACCACCTGATCATCCGCCAGGGATTGCGCCTGATCCTCGAAACCGAAGATGATTTCGACGTGGTTGGCGAGGCGGCTGATGGCGCAGAAGCCGTGCAGCTTGCCGGGAATTTGCAGCCGCACGTGATCCTGATGGATTTGCGCATGCCCGGCATGGACGGCCTGACGGCCATCGAAAAGCTGCGTCTCAGCCAGCCCCACATCGCCATCGTCATCCTGACCACCTTCGACGAAGACGACCTGATGCTGCGCGGCCTGCGCGCCGGGGCCAAGGGTTTTCTGCTCAAAGATACCGGCCGCGAGACGCTCTTCAGCGCCATCCGTGCCGCTGCCCGTGGCGAGATGCTGATCAAGCCTGAGACGCTGACCCGCCTGCTCACCCACGTCGAGACCAGCAGCGACACCCCCGCCAACACCGGCGGCCTGACCGAGCGCGAGCGCGAAGTGCTGGCTGCCGTGGCCCAGGGCGAACGCAGCAAAGAGATCGCCGTGCGGCTCAACATCACCGAGCGCACGGTCAAAGCGCATTTAGCGAGTATTTACAACAAACTGGGGGTCGATTCAAGGGCGGGGGCGATTGCCGTGGCGGCGCAGCGGGGGCTGTTATAGCTTGAACTGCACTATCAACCACCCCTTGCTCAACTTTTTGATGTCGTCGGGAAAGGGCCGGTTGTCGGGGTTGAAGCCCACGCCAAGCGATTTAGCCACATCGCGGGAATGAGTGGCATACCGGGTCAGGCCGGGCAGGGCGTCATCGCCGGTGAAGGCTTCGGCGCGGGCAAAGCGCGTGCGGCCGCGTAAACGCACGTGTACATCGGCCCCGCCGCGCAGGCTGCGCCACCACGTGCGGTTGAGTTTGCTGATCACCAGTAGCAGGTGTTCGTCCGGGTCGTGATCCAGTTCGACATACGAGACAGGCACCTGGTACGCCTTCCCGCTTTTGCGCCCGGTATAAGCCACCACCATCATCTGGTTGCTCAACAACCAATGCAGCGACGATTTCAAGAGAAACAGAATAATGGGGTTGTACCACATCGTTATCGCTCCCAAAAACTGATTGACTCAATATGATAGGTCTGCGGGAAGAGGTCGAAGGGGGTGATCTGGCGCAAATGGTAGCCGCCCTCGATGAGATGGCGGGCATCGCGGGCCAGGGTGGCCGGGTCGCAGGAGATGTACGCCAGGTGCGGGGCGGCCAGTTCGAGAATGGACTGGCGGGCACGCGCGGCCAGGCCGGCGCGGGGCGGGTCAAGCACAATCACGTCGGGCCGGGCTGCGAGGGCGGGCAGCACATCTTCGGCGGCGGCCTGATACAAATCCACGTTGTCGAACGCATCCAGGTTGAAGGCGAAATCGTCGCAGGCGGGTTCGGAAAGCTCGATGCCGATCAGCTTGCCCACGCGCGGGGCGAGGAAGGCGCTGAACAGGCCCACGCCGCAGTACACATCCAGCACCGTCATGCCCGGCGTCAGCGGCAAATGGGCGAGCAGATGCTCCACCATCAGCGCCGCCATCGGCGTGTTCACCTGAAAGAACGACTCGGCAGAAACACGAAAACTGCGATCCATAACATCCACGAAAATATGTTCGCTGCCCGCCAGCACCATGCTGCCGCCCGGCCCCACCTGCACGGCGGAGATGGGCAGGTCTTCCACGTCAAATTCGAGCGGTTCGGCGCTTTCGAGCGTCAGCAGCACATCGTCGTCGCTGCCCAGGCGCAGGCCGATGCGCTCCAGGCCGGGGATGGGAGCAAGGTCGAGCTGCGGCCAGATGTCGTTGAGCATCGCGGCGGGCAAGTGACATTCAGTGATAGGGATGATGCCGCCGCTGCCTTCGAAACCGAGTTGGCCTTCGGGCGAGAGATGGAATTGCACGTGATTGCGATAGTTCCATTCGTCCGGCGAAGCGACGATGGCCATCACCGGCGGGTTGGCGATGCGCCCGATGCGCTCCAGTTGGTCACGCAGGATGGCGGTTTTGGCGGCCAGTTGGGCGGGGTAGGGCAGGTGTTGATAGTGGCAGCCGCCACAACAATTGTTGATTGGTGAATTCTGATTGCTGATGGAGAAATGATGGGGGCAGCGCGGCTGGATGCGCTCAGGCGAGGGGGTGATGATTTCGACCAGTTCGCCGCGCACGTGGCCGCGTTTTTCTTCGACGATGCGGATGCGGACGCGTTCGCCGGGCAGAGCGTAAGGGACGAAAGCGGCTAAACCTGCTTGCTGGTCGCCGCCGGGCAGGCGGCCCAGGCAGTCGCCGCCGTAGGTGAGGGTGGTTAAAGTAAGTTCGAGGATATCCATGGGTAGCCTTGCAAAAGACTTCGGAAATCTGGGAAAGTGGGCTAACTTTACAACAAGACAGGCGGGCTGGCAAGGCACAGGAAAACCACGGAATGCACGAAAAAGCACATATTCAGTTTGCCCCGTGGTTTTCAGGTATAATGCGCCCACAACGACCCACACGGAGACAGCTTCCCTCCTCCCCTTTCAGAGAGCCGCCGGTTGGTGCGAGGCGGCAGGCAGGCCAAAAGCATCCCCTCCGTTATCCCGCAAGGGATGGTCGCTCCCGCAGGAAGTTACGCTGGTTGGTTGAGCTTGTCGAAACCCCGGCAGATCGAAACCAGCGTAAGTTGTAAGGGAGACCGGGTTCGCCCGTTAGCGCGAAGGTTTGAGGCTGATCGTCTTGTGGACGATTCAGCGAAAGCAGGTGGCACCACGACGCCCCCTCGTCCTGCTGGCGAGGGGGCGTATTCTATTCTTTCAATGGAGGTGCTTTATGTTAGACATCAATTTGATCCGTGAGAATCCCGACGTGGTGCGCAAGGCGCTGGCTGACCGCCAGATGGACGCCGCCCCCGTAGACCAGATTCTCGAACTGGATGTGCAGCGGCGGACGCTGATCCAGGAAACCGAACGGCTGAAGGCCGAACGCAACGCCGTCTCGAAAGAGATTGGCCGGATGAAAGACCCCGCCGAACGCCTGGCCAAGATCGAGGCCATGCGTCAGGTGGGCGACCAGATCACCCAGGTAG
>CAZSFD010000080.1:0-23497 GCA_964606085.1 uncultured Anaerolineaceae bacterium | reverse complement strand
CAGGCCGGTGATCCAGATCAGGCCGCGTTCGTGGCCGTGGTTGAGCATCACCTGGCGCACGGTTTCAAAGTGGCGCAGGCGCGGCGGCCAGGCATTGCCCGGGGCGGCCAGCGGTTCGCCCTGGATGGCGGACAGACGGATGCTGATGATCGGCATCACCTCCAGCCCGCCGGCATCATACAGGGCAGCCAGGAACAGGCTGTCGGCCATAGCGCCAGCCGGGGCGGGGTCGGGCAAAGGCGTCAATCCGGCGGCAACCAGGGTGATCTCGGCCTGGGCGGCCTGCAAGGCGGCCTGGACGGTGCGCAGCAGGTGGATGTACGCCTGCGGATCAGGCGGGCGGCCCCAGCCCTGGGTCGTATTGGCCGCCGGGAAGAGTTCCACCGCCAGCAGCGTGCCCGGGTAGCGCTGCGCCAGAGAAACCACCAGGGAGGCGCTTTGTTCGGCGTTGGGGCCGGCGCTATCGGTGGCCCATGTGGGCGGGTGGGTGAGCGTGAGAAGGACATGCAGCGAGTTTGCGCCAGCCAGTTGCATGGCCGGGTCGAGCCAGGTCAGGTCGGTCTCGCCCGGATTGGGGCTGTGGGCGGCCCAGTCGAAATCCAGGGCGATCCATTCCAGGTTGCTGCGCGCAGCCATGCTGAATGGCGCTGCCAGGTCTGTGGTGGGGTGTGCGGCCAGGTTGATCCGCGTGCCATAACCAAAGCGCGGCGAGTTGGGCAGCCCGCTGGCTGCCAGCACCTGCTGCCAGCCGACGCCCAGGATCAGCAACAACAAGCCAGCGATCGTGCAGATTTTTTGCATGGGTTTCCTCGTTACAGGCCGGCGCAAACAATCCCCACCAGCAGGCCGAGTGTCAGGCCAATCGCCGACCATACCAGCGATTGGATGAAGACCGGATGTGGCAGCCTGTCGGAAAGCAGCAACCGGCCGCGGGAAAGCCAGCCGCGCAGGAGGCGCGCGACCGTGAGGGCCGGGATGGTGGTGTTCCAAAAGGCAATTTCGACGGTTTCGAGCATGGGATATTTTTTGAGCATCGGCAGCCTCGTTCAGGTTATGGTCTGGCATTCAGGGTCAGCACGGCCTGGCGCTTGCGCAGAAAAGCGGGGATATCCAGGTTCTCGGGCGCATAGGATGGCCGTGGGGTTGCTTTTTCGATGGGAGATGCTGGCATGGCTGGCGATACCACCGCCGGGCTGGCCTGCTGTGGCAGTGCCGCCAGCGTTTGCTCCAGGCTTGGCCCTCCTAACCCGGTGACAACCAGGATGGCCTGGGCGCGGTCTTGCAGGCGTTCATCGTGATTCATGCCCATCACGATTTCAGCTTGCGGCCCGGCCTGGCGTTGCAGCGTGCTGAGCGCCGCTTCCACCTCGAACAGGGTCAGGTCGTTGGAGGCGGTGAAATTGACCAATACCCCACGCGCGTTTTCGATGGAAATATCGCCCATTAGCGGGTGGCGCAGGGCCTGTTCGACGGCCTTGTAGGCTTTGTTTTCGCCCTGCCCATGGCCGATGGTCATCAACGCGCCGCCGCCGAGTTTCATCAGGTGGCGGATGTGGGCGAAATCTACGTTGATCAGGCCGGTTTCGTTGACCAATTCGGTGATGCCCTGAACGGCCTGGCGCAGCACGTCATCGGCCATGCGAAAGGCCAGGTCGAGGGTCAGGTTGCGCGGGGCGAGTTGGATCAGGCGGTCGTTGGGGATGGCGATCAGCGTGTCGGTGTGCGGGCTGAGGCGGGCAAGCCCCTCGTTGGCGTTGCGCTGCCGCTGGCCGCGTTCGAAGGCGAATGGGGTGGTGACGATAGCGATGGTGACGGCTCCCAGGGCGCGGGCGATGCGTGCGGCAATCGGAATCGCCCCCGTGCCTGAGCCGCCGCCCATTCCCGCGGTCAGGAAAACCATGTCTGCTCCACGCAGCGCCAGGGCGATCTCGCGGAAGCTTTCTTCTGCGGCGGCCTGGCCCACGCAGGGGTCGCCGCCGGCGCCCAGGCCGCGGGTCAGCCGGGGGCCAAGCTGAATTTTGCGGTCGGCCAGGCTGTTTTTGAGCGCCTGTTGATCGGTGTTGGCAACGATAAATTCGATGCCAGGCAGGCCAAGTTCGATCATGCGGTTGACGGCATTGCTGCCGCCGCCGCCCAGCCCCAACACCTTGAGGGTGGGCTGGTGAATTTGATCCAGTTCGACCGGCAGGGGCGGCAAGGATTGTACAGATAACATTGAAAAAGATTTGTTCATAGGGCCTCAGCGAGACAGGGTTTCTTTACGGTTTGACACTCCTGCTGTGGATGATGCAATTTTCGTGCCATGTTGCTTTGAAATGAACAGTTCTGATTGCAGTATAATGAGTGTGACTTGACTTGACTGGTTTTGGTTTTGTTTGTCGCTATGCAATGGAATTTGATTTGTTTTCTGAATGTGTAAGATTTTTTTTATTGAACTGTTGGGGAAGGTTAATATGCGAGGGTATGCGTTGCTTCACTGGATTGGTTTTCTATTGCTGGTTGTTTTGTTAGCCGGTTGCGATGAAGCCCAGGTTTCGCTTCAGCCAGGCAATCTGTCTGAAGCGCGCGGCTACACTTCGAGCGCTGTTTTTCAGGTGGGCCGGGTGTTTCGCGATTTTTACGAGCGGCTTGGCGGTGAAGCAATGGTGGGCCCCTGCCTGAGCGCTGCTTTTGAGAAAAATGGCAAGACCTATCAATACACTTCAGCCGTGCTGATGGTCTATGACCCCCACCAGCCGCAGCCCAAGCGCCTGGGTTTGGTTGCCCTGGGGTATGAATTTGGCATTACCGAATCGCCCAAATCGCTCTCGGGTGGGATGACGATCAATGGCTACCGGGTATGGGAGGAAGTGGTGCCGGTTTATGAGCGCTTTGGGCGTGAGATCATCGGCGTGCCATTGAGCAACCTGAATTACAACGCCGAATTGCGCCGTTATGAGCAATATTTCGAGAATATGGGCTTTTACCGCTACGAGGATGATCCCACCCATTCCGTTCACCTGTTGGCTTATGGCGCAAAAGTGTGCGCCACGTATTGCTCCTACCTATCCTCGCTCGATGCCGTGCCAGACCGCCCGGCAAGGCCCGTGTCGCCGGCTGAGCTGATCCATGCCGAAAATATCATCGGCGAAACGGCGGCGCGCATTGGCGAAGCGGTCACCGGCAAGGCGATCACCCCGGTTTATCCGCGCGCCGATGGGCAAATTGAGCAGGTCTTTGAAAACATGGTTTTCGCCATGGACACCGTTGACCCGGGGCGCGCCATCATTCGGCCTTTGCGCGAGGCCCTGGGGCTGCGCTCAGGCCCACTGGAAACACAGCACGAAAGCGCCTATTTTTATGCCATCGAAGGCGACAGGGGCTACAACATCCCACCCTATTTCATGGATTACATCACCCAATACGGCGGCATCGAAGTTTTTGGCTATCCATTCACGCAAGAATATGATGTCACCACACAGGTGACGCGGCAGTGTTTTGTCAATGTGTGCCTCGAATTTCACCGCACCGCCCCAGAACTGCTGCGCATCCGCCCACAGCCAGTGGGCTACATCTACCGGGCGTTGAACGGCTTTCCGCAGGCCAACACCACGCCAACGCCTATCTATCAATCGGCCAGCCTGAAAACGTGGGAAAGCGAACCGCTTATCCCACAAAGCCACCAGCAGGTCATTTGGGCCGCCGTCTACGATGATGGCATTCCGGTCAGCGGCATCGAGCTGCGCCTGACCTTAACCCTGCCCGATGGCACGCAGCAAACCTACCTGATGTCGTTGACCGATGACCAGGGGCAAAGTTGGGTTACACTGCCATCCATTCGGGGCGCCAATGGCACGCTGGTTCCCTATCAGGTGTGTGTCACCAGCGCGGCGATGGATACACTGTGCGATCAGCAGAGCTTCATCTTGTGGGATAACCAGTAGGTCGGTTCTTCCATTTCATGGGTTGGTTCTTTTTGTACACGTAGGGCTAATTTACCCCCATGTTATAATCCTCCCGCTTTTACCCGTTTACCATTTCGGAGGAGAAAGATGAACCGTTCGCACACCCCCCTTGATCAGAAAAAAACGTCAGATGAGGTTACCCGGCGTGATTTTTTACGCCTCGCGGGCGCGGTGGCGGGTGCAACCGCCCTGGGCGCCATGGCTGCGGGCTGTCAGGCTGAACCACCCGCCCAGGAAGTGACTGTCCCGGCTTCTTCGGGCAATCCCCAGGCCCGGGTGGCTATCACCAAAGCCACCGAATATAAAGAAGAAGAAATTGATCAACTGGTCTTCGAGCTGATTGACCAATTGGGCGGCTTGGGCGATGTGGTCAAATCAGGCGACACAGTGGCGATCAAGGTCAACCTGACCGGCGGTACCAAATCGGGCCTCATCCCCGGTTACGCCGCGGTAGATACCTTTGTCACCCATCCCCTGGTGGTGAAGGCGTTGATCAAACAGGCGCAGGCCAATGGCGCGCGCGAAGTTTTCATCGTCGAATCGGTCTATGAATGGGAATCGTATAAATTGTGGGGCTATGAAGAAATTGCCGAAGACACCGGCGCCAAGTTAATCGATCTCAACAAAGCCGACCCCTATACCGATTTTATCGAGGCCACCGTTGGCGATGGCAGTTTCGTTTACCCCTCGTTCACCTTCAACCAGTTGCTCAAAGATGTAGATGTGTTCATGTCGGTCTCGAAGATGAAGAATCACTACCTGGCTGGCGTGACCCACACGATGAAGAACCTCTACGGCCTGGTGCCTTACCGCTTCTATCGCCTCAATCCGCAAGATACCTACCGCTCGGCCTTTCACGGCAGCGAGGCGCAGCAGCGCACCCGCGTACCGCGCATCATCGTAGACATCAACCGCGCCCGTCCGATCCATTTCAGCCTGATTGACGCCATCAAAACCACCGAAGGCGGCGAAGGCCCCTGGATCGCCACGATCAACCCCATTCAGCCTGGTTTGCTCGTGGCTGGCAAGAACATGGTCGCCACCGATGCCGTCGCCACCGCCCTGATGACCCACGATCCCGTCGGGAACTACCCCGATGTCCCTTTCATCCGCTGCGACAACCACCTCAACATCGCCGCCGCCATGGGCCTCGGCAGCAACAAACTGGAAGATATCGAAGTGGTTGGCGAGGAGATCGAAAAGGTGCGTGTCAAATTCTCCCACGCATCTTGAAGGCGACGAACCCAACGAAAAAATTGTTAGGAGGCGAACTTTCATGACGTTGAACATCCTTGAATACCCCCTGGTGGATGGTTATCTGCACAACTGGCTGGTGGCTGGCCCGTTTCAGCAGTCGCCGGTTGGAAAATCGGATAATCTCCTGGCGGCGGCGAGCTGGTTGACCGAAGCTCAACCCGTTTTGGCGGCTACCCCGGTTGACCGCGAAAGCCTCACCTACCAGGGTTTGCCGGCAACCTGGGCTTATTACCGCGGCCAGGGCGATCACCTGGTCAACCTGACCACCGATTGCCCGCTGCCGCAGGCGATTTGCTTCCTGGGGTATGCGCAAATCCAATCGCCAACGGCGCAAACGGCAAACGCAACCTTCGCCCACACCGGCTTTGCCGAGGTGTGGGTCAATGGTCAGGCTGCCTATCGCAGCGCCGAACTTGGCCCGCGGCCCTTGCGGAGACAGCAGTTCCCACTCTCGTTGCAGGCTGGCGCTAACGCAATCTTGTTCCGCATCGCCGATCTGGGCCTGGGGCCGCGCGCCTTGCAGCTTACGCTGCGCCTGACCGACCTGACCGACCCCGCCGTGTTGGTCTGCTTGCCAACCCGCGCCGAGCAGCCCGCACGCCAGCAGCGCCTTGAACGCCTGCTCGATTTTGCATCCCTCGAAGATGTGGTCAACCATCGCGGCGCACATTTCAACCTGCGCTGGGCCGACGACCTCGATGACGACCTGGTCTATGCCTATCAAATTCAAGATGCCCAGGGGCGCATTTATGTAGATGGCAAAAGCGACACGCAACTGGCCCGTACAGTGGATGTCGGCCAGGAATACCGCCTCAACGAGCGACCGTATTGGCTGGTATTAAAGGCGGTTGATGTGGAGTATTACGAGCAGAATCTACGCTACCAGCGCTCCCTGCCCATCCACGTGCTGGATACCGCTTATGCGGCCAGCCCCTACGGTGCCTTCGCTCAGCGCCAGCAAGAAGCCCTGGCCGATGCCGCCAGGCGCGAGGGTCTGCTGTATGCACAGATGGCGCGCATGAAACTGGGGCGTTGGGATGAGGTAGCGCCAAAGGCCCTGCTCGCCGCCGCCGAACGGGTTGGACGTGGCGAAGTGACCGGC
The DNA here is from genome assembly GCA_964606085.1 of uncultured Anaerolineaceae bacterium. Lineage (GTDB taxonomy): Bacteria > Chloroflexota > Anaerolineae > Anaerolineales > UBA4823 > CAIQJJ01. The sequence goes on along the minus strand of CAZSFD010000080.1, from coordinate 17,194 downwards.
GAAAGCGATCTGTTGGGGCTGCTGGGCATGGCCTTCGCCTTTGGCGAACAGGCGGCCTTCCCCGCGGGTGTGCTGAATGCCGTGCAAACCGCCGCCACCAGCGCCAATTACACAACCGCCATGCGCGATGAAGGCGCTGAGATCACCCAACTGGCTGGCGAACTGCTCGCCGGCCAACGCTACCCCGAAGCTGTTTTTGTACAGTCGGGCCAGACGGGGGCGTGGCATCGTCAGCAAAGCGAAGCGGCCTTGCAAGCCTGGCTGCAAAGGCGCGCCCAACGCGGCTATGCCGCCTGGAACTCGAACAGCATCTTTGCTGACATCGTGACGGCCCTGGCACACCTCGTCACCTGGGCCGAGAGCGAGGCGGTGGCGCAGTTGGCGCTGGCTCTGCTCGATAAAACCCTCTTCCTGATGGCGGTCAACTCGTTCAAAGGCGCTTATGGCGCTTCACATGGCGCGACCAATGCCGCCATGCTCAAGAGCGCTCAACTGGAGGCCACCTCGGGCCTGATGAGTATGTTGTGGGGAACGGGCGTTTTCAACCATCACATTGCCGCGACGGTCAGCCTGGCCTGCTCCAACTACGAGTTCCCGCTTTTCATCGGCGATATTGCCAACGACCTGACGCGCACGATGTGGGGCCGCGAACGTCACGCCGTAGGCGATGGCGAAGTCAACCTGGCCGCCTACCGCACGCCCGATTACCTGTTGGCCTCTGCTCAAGATTATCGCCCCGGGCAGCGCGGCCGCCACGAGCATCTCTGGCAGGCCACCTTCGGGCCAGATGCCGTTGTTTTCACCACCCATCCGGCCTGCATCAGCGAACATCCCGCCAACCAGCCCGGCTTTTGGCTGGGCAATGCCGTGCTGCCGCGCCTGGCGCAGTGGAAAGACCTGCTGGTGGCCGTCTATGCGCTCCCCGCCGACGATTTGCTGGGCTTCACCCATGCCTATTTCCCCATCTATGCCTTCGAAGAATATGCCATAGATGAATACTGGGCCTTTGCCCGTGTGGGCGATGGCTACCTGGCCCTGACCGCTGCCAATGGCCTGGAATGGGTCAAGCACGCTCCCGATGGCTACCGTGAACTGCGTTCGTATGGGGCGCAGAATATCTGGCTGTGTCAGATGGGCCGCGCCGCCCAGGATGGCACGTTTGCCCAGTTCCAGGAGCAGGTGCGGGCGATGAGGCTGGATTGGGGCGACGGTAGCGTGACCTGCGAGACGCTGCGCGGCGAACACCTGTCCTTTGGCTGGCAGGGCCCGCTGACCGTCAACGGGCAGGAGCAGGCCCTGGCCGGCTTCAAGCACGTGGAAAACCCCTACTGCACGGCGGAATTTCCGGCCAGCAGCATGGAGATCGAGTTCCAGGGGACGGCCATGCGTTTGAGCCTGGATTGATCAGAACGGGTTGAAAGGTTGCGATTGGCAAGTTTTCAACCCGTTTTTTTGTGATGGAAGGAGATCATCATGTCAACGATTACCATTCAAGATGTCAAAACATTTCTCATTCAATATTCTGGCGCGGGGACGCGCTTCGTGGTGGTCAAGCTGATCACTTCCGAGCCGGGGTTGTATGGCCTGGGTTGCGCCACATTTACGCAACGTTACCAGGCCGTGGCCGCCGCCCTCGAGCATCATCTCAAACCTTTCGTCATTGGCAAGGATGTCACCCGCAGCGAAGAACTGTGGCAGATGATGAATGTGCAGGGCTACTGGCGCAACGGCCCGGTGCTGAACAATGCCATCTCAGGCATTGACCAGGCTTTGTGGGACATCAAAGGCAAACTTGCCAACCTGCCCGTCTACCAGCTTTTGGGCGGCAAGTGCCGCGAAGGTGCGGCGGTCTACGCCCACGCCGATGGCCGCGAGCCAAAGGAAGTGGTCGAAAACGTGCGCAAATTCCAGGAGCAGGGCTATCGCTACATCCGTGTGCAGATGGGCGGGTATGGCGGCAAGGCGCAAAAAATGGTCAAGCCTGAAGGCGCACCCGAAGGGGCTTATTTTGATCCGCGTGATTACACGCGCCGGATGCTCAAGATGATCGAGCACGTGCGCCAGGAAGTGGGCGAGGAAGTGGAACTGCTGCACGATGTCCACGAACGCCTGTCGCCGATTGATGCGGTGCAGTTTGCCAAAGATGTCGAGCCGTTCAAATTGTTCTTCCTCGAGGATGTTTTGGCCCCCGAAGATATCGAGTATTTCCGTATGATCCGCCAGCAATGCGCCACGCCGATTGCGATGGGCGAGTTGTTCAACAATTATCGCGAGTGGCGGTTGATGATCGAAGAGCGCCTGATTGATTTCTTGCGTATGCACGTCAGCCAGATGGGCGGCCTCACGCCGGCGCGCAATGCGGCCATTCATGGGGGTGTGTATGGCGTGCGCACCGCCTGGCACGGGCCGGGCGACACCTCGCCGGTGGGCCACGCCGCCAACCTGCATCTTGATGTGTGGGCGCCCAACTTCGGCATCCAGGAATGGTGCCGCTTCCCGGAACTGGTGTACGAGATGTTCCCCGGCCTGCCCGAAGTGCGCAACGGCTACATGTATCCCAACGACAAGCCCGGCCTGGGCATTGATCTGAACGAGGAATTGGCCGCCCGTTACCCCTGCCACGATGAAGTAGATTGGTGGACGCAAACGCGCCTGCCCGATGGCAGCCCGGCGCGCCCTTAGTTCTGTTGCTTGGGCGTCCGTTCGCACAACGGACGCTCAACCGGCGATTGTATTGGTTCGTAATGTACATAAAATTTTTGAAAGCACGGCTGAGAGGCTACAAATGTGCATAAACAGGCTTCAATTTTGCATGGTATTTCAAGTTGGCTGTGTTATAACCAATACAATACCCGAGTGCTAACGCCATGTGCAATTCGATGACCACTTTCATTTCAATTTCATCCACCCACAAACATCTGGTTTACGATGTTGGTGCAGGGTGATAGGGGGCAATTCCAACGACCCGAAAAATTGCATCAAACTCGGGGCATCCCCCCGGAAAGGAGATTTCCCAGAACTGGCTTGAGCGATAAAAATATCCCCCTGATGAAAAATGATTTGAATTGTTTTGCTCAAAAACTCTCACAACTTGAATAAGGAGAAAAGAAAATGTCCAGTGTATCTCGTCGAGATTTCTTGCGTGTTTCCGTAACCGCTGCCGCCGGCGCGCTGTTGGCCGCCTGTGGTCAGCCCGCAGCCACCACGGAACCCACCAAAGCCCCCGACACTTCGATGGAAGAAAAACCGACCGAAGCCCCGAAGGGACCAGAACGCCCCACCACCTGGCCGCTGGGTGATGTCCCCCGCAACCGCACGTTGTATTACTACAACAACACGCCGATGGCCGGTAACTGCAACCCCTTCGCTGCTGGTTACACCCACCAAAATGGTAACGCCATTCTTTACGAACCCTGCGCTTACTATGGTGTTCACGCCGATAAAAATTACATGTGGCTGGCTGAAAGCTATCAGTACAACGCCGACGCTACCGAGTTGACGATTGTCTTCCGCAAGGGCATCAAGTGGAGCGACGGCCAGGCGTTCACCGCCAAAGACGTTGCTGCTTCGATGGAAACGCTCAAGCGTGCCGATGGCCTCAACCGCGCCGGCTATTACAAGTCCGAAGTTGACGCTATCGAAGTCATTGACGACCAGACCTTGAAACTCAAATTCAACCAGTCTGATTTCCGCTTCTTCTTCAAGAGCCTCACCTTCCGCTTCGACCTGGGCGATTACACCGCCATCCAGGCGCAGCAGATGTTTGGTGGCGTTGCCGATAGCGAACTGGCTGCCCTCAAAATCTTCGATGCCGCCAAGCAGTGGCCGATCAGCACTGGCCCTTACGGCGTTGGCGAATCCAACGAACAATACACCAACTACGATCTGCGCCCCTCCTGGTGGGCCGTTGAAAGTGGCTTTGTTGATCACTACCCCGATGTCTGGCGCATTACCCAGCAGCCCTTCACCAATGACACCCTGGCTGCTCAGCTCTTGATCAACAAAGAAATTGACCATCCGTTGGACCTGCGCCCCTTCGTGGTTGCCAGCACCCTGGCCCAGGCCGATCACCTGACCACCTGGACGGGCCGCAAACCCCCGTATGGGTACATGGACTGGTGGCCGATCTCGGTGCAGTTCTGCACCATGAAGCCTCCCTTCGACAACCCCAAGGTGCGCTGGGCCGTGGCTTACGCCCTCAACCAGCAGCAGCTCGTGGATGTGGCCTGGGGTGGTGCTGGCACGGTAGCCAATAGTCCATTCCCTGGCTATCCCCGCCTGGTCAAGCTGATGGATGGCATCAAGGATGTTACCGACAAGTACAACGTCCTCGAGACCAACCTGGAGAAGGTTGACCAACTGATGACCGAAGCCGGCTTCACCAAGGATGCCGAAGGCTTCTGGGTTGACAAAGATGGCGTTCGCCCCGACTCGGACATCTACGCCGGTGTGCCGCTCTTTGGCGACCTGGCCCCGGTTGTCGCGGAGCAGTTGCGCCAGGCAGGCTTCTTCTGCCAGCACAAGGCCCCGCCGGATGTTTGGGCTGCCAAAGTGGATGGCCGTGCTTCGATGTTCCTCTTCGGCCACGGCGGCGCCACGGTTGATCCCTATGACACCTTCCGCTTGTATTACAACCCGCCGAAGCCGATGGGTGAGCAGGACTGGTCGAACATCACCCGCTGGCAGAACGATGACTTCAAGAAACTTACCGATGAAATCGGCAAAGTTTCGATGGATGATCCCAAGCTGGCTGACCTGTTCAAACAGGCCATGACGATTTGGTATGAGGACCTGCCCGACTGCCCGATTGTCCAGTGGTACCACCGCATCCCCGTCAGCAGCTATTACTGGAGCAACTGGCCGGATGAAACCAATCCTTACATGAACTCGGCCTTGTGGCACCTGACCGAATTCCAGGTTATCTATGGCTTGAAGGCCACCAATGCCGCCTGATGGGTTGCATTTGGTTCTAAAAAGTTTTATCGGGGGGCCACACGGCCCCCCGACGCCCCGGCAGGCTTAGGCCTGGTGGGGTAGACCACAGAGTTTGGGTGTTTGAGTTGGCTGAACCCACTCAACACCCAAACTTTGATCAACCCGAAGGATGGAGAAGAAAGATGCGCAATTACGTCATACGCCGCGTGATCTTCCTGTTTATGGTTGTCTGGACAGCGACAACGATAAATTTTATTCTGCCCAAATTGACCGGGCGTGATCCGATCAAGGAACAGATGGGTTTGCAAATCGCCAGCCAGGGGCGTACACGAGAAGATGCTGAATTGATGATTCAAAAATATACGAGCCTCTATGGCCTGGATAAGCCACTCTGGCAGCAATACTTGACCTACCTGGGAAATGTTTTACGATTGGATTTTGGTTATTCGATCAGTAACTATCCCCGTACCGTAATGGAAATCATCATTGCCCGTGGGCGCTTGACGCTGCCGTTTTTGTTGGTGGGTATCGTTATTTCGTTTATCGTGGGGATTTTGTTGGGGGCCTTTTTAGGATGGGAAAGGTCTCCCCAGTGGTTGAACAATATCCTCGTACCACCCTTGTTGGTATTTGGCTCGGTACCCCAATTTGTGGTGGCGCTGATCCTGATCTATTTTGTCGCTTTTCGGTGGCGGTTATTTCCGATGAACGGTGCTTATCCGCGTAATATGGTGGAAAATTGGTCTGACCCGGCCTTTTTGATGGGGTACGCTAAACATGCCGTTTTGCCTATCTTGAGTATTGTTCTGGTGGAGGCCTCTGGCTGGGCGCTGGGGATGCGCGCCATGATGGTTACGGTGCAAGGCGAAGACTATGCGACTTTTGCCGAGGCCAAAGGCTTGAAGCAAAGCCGCATCTTCTTCCGCTACTTGCTGCGCAATGCCTTGTTGCCCTCTTTGACAGGGCTTGCGCTTCGGTTCGGTTTCATTATCACAGGTGCATCGGTGGCTGAGTCTTATTTTGCTTATAATGGACTGGGCAACACCCTCGGAGCGGCGATCTTTCAATTCGACTTCTTCCTGCTCTATGGGATTGTGATCATCATGGTGACCAGTATCGCCTTTGCCACCTTTGTCATGGATATGATCTATCCCTTGTTAGACCCGCGAATTTCGTACCGGGCGCAGAAAGGTTAGCTTCCATGAACATCGTACATAATTTCCTGGACTACGTCAGGCGTAATCCCGCTTTTGGGATTGGCCTGTTTATTCTCATCGGGTTGATCCTGTTTTCGACGGTTGGCCGCTTGTTCATTGACCCTGAGAATGCGTATAAGCAGACCATCTATATCAACCAGCCCCCTAGCCCTGAGCATATCTTTGGCACCGAAGCCCAGGGCCGCGACCTGTTTACGATGATGGTGATTGGCACTGGTTTGACTTTGACCGTCGGCGCTATCGCCGGAATTATCGGCCTGGCCGCGGGGATTGTGTTGGGCTTTGTTGCTGGTTACTATGGCGGCTTGCTCGACACCATCATCACCTCGATTATTGACGTCTACCTGACCATCCCTGGCTTTTTGATCCTGATCTTGATTGCCACCACCTTTAGCAAGGTGCAATTGGGCATCGTTGAAATGGGTTTGATCGTGGCGATCGTCTCGTGGGCGGGGCCGGCTCGTGCCATCCGCGCCCAGGTGCTTTCGATGCGTGAACGTCCCTTCGTGATGATGGCGAAATTAGGCGGTATGGGCTCGTTTGAAATCATTATGAAGGAACTTGTCCCCAATTTGCTGCCCTTCTTGGTAATGAGCCTGTCACAGGCCGTGTATGGCGGCATTATGGCCTCGTTGGGCCTGGAAGGGATCGGGATTGGCAACCGCCGCGAGCCGACCATGGGCATGACCTTGTTCTTCGTCAACTATTACTCCGCTTTCCTGCTCGGTTTGTGGTGGTGGATCCTCGAGCCGATTGCCGTCATTGTGTTGACGCTCACTTCGTTGGTACTCATTTCGATTGGTCTGGATGAAATCGCCAATCCTCGCGCACGGAGGGCCCTGTGAACGAACCCTTGCTAAACATCAAAGACCTCCAAACGTATTTTTACGTGAAGGCCGGCACCGTCAAAGCCGTAGATGGTGTAACGTTGTCGCTGGATCGAGGCGTGAAGCTCGGTTTGGTGGGCGAGTCGGGTTCTGGCAAATCTACCATTGCCCTCTCGATCATGCGCATGATCCGCCCGCCGGGTACGGTGAAGGGTGAAATCTGGCTGGATGGTCAGGAATTGGTGCGCCTTACCCCGGAGGAAATGCGCCGGGTGCGTTTGAGTAAAGTCGCCATGATTCCGCAGGGGGCGATGAACTCAATGAACCCGGTGGCCCGTATTCGTAACCAGATTTTGGATGGTCTGGTCGATCATGGGATGAAACTCAGCAAAAAAGAAGCCGATGAGCGTGTCTCTCAATTATTGGAGACGGTCGGCCTCCAGCCCAAAGTGGCGAACATGTATCCACATGAGTTGAGCGGCGGCATGAAGCAACGCGTGACGGTAGCCATTGCGGTCTCAATGGGCCCCAAGCTAATCATCGCCGATGAACCCACCAGCGCTCTCGATGTGGTTATCCAACGTGAAATCATGGGCATGATCACCCGCCTCGTGGATGAGATGAATCTTTCGATGATCCTGATCGGCCACGACATGGGCCTGATGGCGCAGGCGGTCAACCGCCTGGCGGTGATGTACGCTGGCAAGCTGGCTGAGTTGGGCGATGTGAAAGATATGTTCGCTGACCCGCTCCATCCTTACACGCAATTGCTGATCAGCAGCTTGCCCGTGTTGGGGCGGCGCGGCATTTTCCAGGGCATTCCAGGCATTCCCCCTTCCATCATCAATCCGCCGCCGGGCTGCCTGTTCAGCGCCCGTTGCCCCAAGGTGATCGGCGACATTTGCCAGGAGAAATCGCCAGCATTGACCGAGGTCAAGCCGGGGCGTTGGGTTTCTTGTCATCTCTATTCAGAAGCGAGTTGAACCATGGCACCCTTAATGGAATTGAAAAACACGAGCAAGATTTTTGGCGGCGGTGAAAACGCGACAATCGCCCTGGATGATATGACCTTTGCCCTCGACAGCGATGCCCCCCACATCATCACCGTGGCCGGAGAAAGCGGCAGCGGAAAAACAACGATGATGATGCTCCTGCTCGGCTTTTACGAGCCAACGGTCGGGGAAGTTCTTTATCACGGGAAAGATATTCGCACCCTGAACCGCGAAGAGACCGTAGATTTTCGCCGCAATATCCAGGCGGTCTTCCAGGATCCGTTTGCCGTCTACAATCCCTTTTACAAGGTTGACAACCTGATCAGCATCCCGATCAAGAATTTCAAGCTGGCGCAAACCAAATATCAGGCCTATGAACTGATGACCTCGGCCTTGGAGCGGGTCGGTCTACGCCCTGAAGAGACGCTTGGCCGCTTTCCGCACCAGTTGAGCGGTGGGCAGCGCCAACGGATTGCCGTGGCCCGCGCCCTGGTGTTAAAGCCCAAGCTCCTGATCGCCGATGAGCCGGTTTCGATGGTAGATGCCTCACTGCGAGCCACTATCCTCAAGCAGTTGCGCGACCTCAATCAGGATTTAGGCATCCCCATCCTTTACATCACCCATGACCTGACCACCGCTTACCACGTCAGCGATTACATCATGGTGTTGTACCACGGCTCGGTGATGGAAGCGGGCGATGTCGAATCGGTCATTCGCACGCCCAAGCACCCTTACACACAATTATTGGTCAACTCCATCCCCTGGCCCGACCCCAATCAACTATGGGGCGCTGAAGCGCAGGAAGTCAAATCGAAGGGGCGAGGCGACCGGGCTGGGTGTAAATTTGCCAGCCGCTGCACGCACGCTTTCGATCAATGCACCAGAGAGCGGCCTCCGCTCTACGTGTTGAAAGATGGTCATGCTGCTGCCTGTTTCCTGTACCAAGCAGATGGGAAGGTGCTGGAACGCGCCGCTCTGGGAGAGTTGTTCGCCAAGAAATAGCTATTTGGTGATAAACTAATTCGAGTTTTTCAAGCCAGAGAGCGGGGATGCTGCCCGGTCTCTGGCTTTCTGCGTATAGGTAAAAGATGGTCGCTACATCCAATCACCCCACCGGAAACATACCGGTTCTCTACGTTCACCCGGCCAAGCAGGGTGTAGATTTTGTTGCCGAGGAGGGGGGCGGGCGTCCGTATGGCGTGATCCCGGTGGGGGTGGCGGCCCTGGTCAATTTGTTGCGCCAAAACGGCATCGCCGTGCGCGGCATAGATTATCCCCTCGAAAAGCAGCTCAACGGTCGTTTTAGCCTGAAAAGCTGGTTGGGGGCGCAGCGCGGTGTGCGAGTCATTCTCATTGACATGCACTGGTACGAGCATACCTATGGCGCTATCGAATTTGCGCGTGCCTGCAAACAGGCCATGCCGTGGGCGTACACCATCCTGGGCGGGTTGACGGCTTCTGGCTTTTCTCGGCCTATCCTCGAAAAATTCCCCGAGGTAGATTTTGTCGTGCGCGGCGATGCCGAATCCCCGCTGCTGACCCTGGTGCAGCGCATCCTGACCGGGAAAAGAGTGCTGGATATGTCGGCGGTGGCAGATATTCCCAACATCAGTTACCGCCTGAATGGTCAGGTGATCGAAAACCCACTCGGTTACACCGGCGACACCGAAAGCATTGACGCGCTGAATTTTGTGGACATTGATTTCCTGGATCATTACCAGGATTATTATGTCCACGAATACCTGGTCACAGACCTGCCCTCGGCGCGCCAGGCCCTCAACGCCACCCGGCCATTTTCAGGGCGTTGGTTGTGTACCGCCCGCGGCTGCCGCTATCATTGCTCCTACTGCGGCGGCAGCAAAGATGCTCACAAGCTGCTGGCCGCTCGCAACGGTGTGATCGTTCGCTCTCCCGAACGCATCGCCGACGATCTGGAGCGATTGCAGGCGCAAGGGGTGGATCAGGCTGCGATGTCCTACGATATTGCCGAACTGGGCGAACCCTACTGGCGCACGCTCTTTGCCCACATGAAGGCCCGGCAGATTAAGATTGGCATTTACAACGAATTTTTTCAGCAACCATCAACAGATTTTATTCACGGGTTGGCAGAAGTGGCCCAAAATCGGCATACCTGCCTGGCGGTCAGTCCTCTTTCGGGCAACGAGCGCGTGCGACGCTTGAATGGCAAGCACTATGCCACCGAGTCCTTGTGGCAGACGTTGACGCTCTTGCGGCAGTACAATTTCTATCTCTACGTATACTTCTCGCTGAACTTGCCCGGCGAAACCGAGGAGACGCTGCGTGAAACGATAGCCCTGGCGATCAAGGTCTATGAGTTTTACCCCCATCCCCTGTTGAAAATCCTCAACACCGTCCACACCATTGACCCCCTGGCACCGATGAATGTCCACCCCGATAAGTATGGGATTGCCACCACCATGACCAGCTTCGACGATTTTTACGCCTATTGCCGCAATACCCAGGCTGCCCATAGCGACGCTCGCATTGGTAAACAGCGCGGGTTCGATCTCAAAGATGGTCGGTCGTTGGCGCGCATGGCCAGCGCCTGGGATGCGGCGCGTGTGGGTCGTGAAGAATGCTGGTGGCCCATTCCGCCCAGTTGGTAAGAGGTTCTCTCCTTATGAAACAAAATCAGCAAACGGTGAGTAACGACAAAGAAATCGTCGCGCAGCCACGCTCACGCAAAGAATATCTTGGTACAATGTTAGGCCAGTTGCTTGGGATCGAGTTGGCCCTGTTTGTGCTGGGTCTGGTATCCTTTCTCTTTACCGGGAACTTGAATTGGCTTACATTGAGCGACCGATTGTTTTGGATGGCGATGATCCCGATTGCACTCGGTGCCATTGGCATTATTGCCGTCATCTCGGCTGGGGCCAATTTCAAGCCAGGTAGTACCTTTAAGCCAGAACAGGCCCAATTTTTAATGGCAAATTTTGTCAAAAGTCAAAGAAGCGCAGATGCGAGGTATGATTTTTGTATCCTGATGTGGGTGGCGGGGATGGTGGGGATTGGAATCAGCGCGTTGGTGCAAATGGTCAGTACCATTTTCTAATACGCCTCACCGCAGCGTTTGGAATACGGTTTCTTTCAGGATGGTTTATCGCGGCTTTTCAATCACGCCTTGGATGGGCTGAAAAATTTGGAGGAGTAAGGATGACTCGGAAATACAATCGCTTTGTTTATCTGTTCGTTGTCTTGCTGGTTTTCCTGAGCGCGTGCAGTTCAGGCGGCAACACGCAGGCCACGCCGACCCCGTTACCTGCCATCAAGCAGTACGAGCCGACCATTTTCACTGTTGAGCGGGGCGCCATTGTCGAAGAACAATCTATTACCGGGCAGGTTGTCCCTTCCCGCCAGGATGAGTTGTTCTTCCGTACGTCTGGCTTTGTGACGCGCGTGCTGGTGAAAGAAGGGGAATATGTTGAAGCGGGTCAACTGCTGGCCGAAATGCAGGTGGATGACCTGCTCAACCAGCTCGAACAGGCCAACATAGACCTGGCCGTGGCGCAATCCAACCTGGATAAATCTGAACTGGCGCGTAAATATGCGGTTGACCGCGCTGCTCTGGATGTATCTATTGCGGAGGCGCGTGTGGCCCTCGCCGAACTTGACCTCGAAACCAGTTTCTCCACCGCGGCCAAAGAACGGGCTGAGATCAACCTGGCGATCAATCAGAGCTACCTCGAATTGGCGAAAATCTCGCTGCAAGAGGCCAAAGAGAACACCGAGGCCACCTATGAAGCCCAGGCCGTTGACCGCGCCCTGCTCACCGTGCAACGCCTCGAAGGCTACCTGGCCGAACGCCAGATTTACGCCCCCTATGCCGGTGTGGTCTTGCGCAACCGCGTGCGCGAGGGCAATTCCATAGATGCCTTCAAATCGGCCATCGAAATTGGTGATCCCTCTGAAACGGTGGTGCGCGCCCAAATGGATTTCGACCTGCGCAACGTACTGAACAAAGATAGCGAAATCACGCTCAAATTGTCCACCGATGCCGACGAATTTTATACCGTGCAATTCCTACCCAATTTTGTGCCGATCAGCACGGTCGCTGAGGAAACCACCTCCCTCAGCACGCCCGAATTTCTCTACTTTTCGGTGCCGCCCGAATTGCAAGGCAACGACGAATTGTTGAGTCGTTCGGTGTTTATGAAGGTTGTTTTGGGGCGCGAGGAAGATGCCCTGTTATTGCCCCCGGCGGCCATTCGCAACTATCGCGGCCTCGACTTTGTGATCGTGGTAGATGGCGACCAGCGTCGTCGTGTCGAAATCTACGAAATTGGTTTGCAAACGCCTGACCGTTGGCAAATTACCGCCGACCTCAATGAAGGCGATCAAGTACTGGGGCCGTAAGTGTGGGTCAAAGCGCTTGCCGGTAGGGTGAAATTCGTTTCACGTTACCCCTTTGTTGCGCCTGGTTTTGACCTGGCACGAACTTTGGAGAACTGATCATGGTCGCTTATGTGACAAATCTGTTTGCCATCCTGGGCGTTGTCTTCAAACGTCTCTGGCATAACCTGGGGCTGACCTTCAGCACGCTGATTGGCGTGATTGCGGTGTTGGCCCTGGTGGTGTGTGTGCCGATGTTTTCGTATGCCGTTTCGGGTGAAGTTTTGCAGGAGGAATTGGCGAAAAAATCGGCCAGCGCCAACCGCCGCCTGTTTTCGTTTCACCTGTATCACCTCAACGCTACCAATGCCGCCATCCTGGATATTGACAAGACCGCCGCCCTGGCCGATTACGTCCGGGCGCAAATACCCGCCCTGATGGGCGAGCCGGTTGAAAAGATCGTCGTTGAAATTCAAACCGGCGCGCTCGCCATGCGCCCCATCACCACGCAGTCGTATGATAACCCCGACACCCCGCTCGAAAATGTCAGCTTTTTTCAATTAGACGGCTTTGAAGATCAGGTGAAGCTGGTCGAAGGCAACTGGCCTGCGCCGGTGACAGCCCCCGATCAGCCTTTGCAGGTGTTGATTTCAGCGGTGATGGCTGACCGCATGTTTATCAATATCGGCGACAGGTTTTCGATGGACACCATCGAGATCGAAATCGCCGGCGTCTGGCAACCGCTTGACCCGACCAGCAAAGATTGGTTCAATGAGCCAATTGGGGCGTATAAGGATAAAATCTGGCTGCCCGAAGAAACCTACCGCGCCCGGCTTGCAGGCGTCATTCGCAAACCCGTTTTTTATGCCTCGTGGTATGTGATCATTGACGAAACCAAACTCAATTATCAGCGCGCCCCCGATTACGCCCGTGCGCTGATGCGCCTCGATTCTGAACTGGCAAAAATTTTGGATGGTATTCGCAACGATTACACCCCCCTCGAAGTGTTGCAGAACTACGAGAAGCGCGCCCAGGCCCTCATCACCCTGCTTTTTGCCGTCGGCGCGCCGATGGTGGTGTTGGCGCTGATGTTCATCACCCTGACCTCGCGCATTGCCGTACAGCAGTACGAACAGGAAACCGCCACCATCCGCGGGCGCGGCACCAGCCGCGGCCAGGTGATGGGCATGAACCTGATCGAATCGCTGATCCTGGTCTTGATCGCACTGCCCTTTGCCTTTGGCCTGGGCTGGCTGGCGGCTCGCATGATGGGCCAGACGCTCTCGTTCCTGCAGTTTACCGCCGAGCGACCTCCCCTGGCCCTTTCCTTCGATGGCTTGAATATCTGGTGGTTCGTGGGGGTCATCGCGCTGATCGTGGCCGCTCGTTTCATGCCTGCCTACGAAGTCTCGCAGGTGACGATTGTGCGCATGAAACAGGAGCAGTCGCGCGCCCTCAAAAAGCCGCTCTGGGAGCGTCTGTTTCTCGATGTGCTGCTGCTGGCGTTGAGCCTGTACGCCTTCTCGGTCATGCGCGGCTGGACGAAACCGGCGGCCTTGATGGAGCAAATGCAGCTCGAAGGCGAGCAATTTCGCGATCCGCTGCTCTTTGTGGCACCGGCGTTGTTTGCCATTGCCGCCTGCATGGTGATGCTGCGCTTCGTACCGCTCTTCGTGCGTGTGCTGGCTGCCATCGTCGAACGCCTGCCGGGGGCCTGGGCTTACCTCTCTTTGCAGCAGATCGCCCGCCGCCCGCAAGATTATTCCAACGCCCTGCTGCTGATCATGATCTCGCTCAGCCTGGCAATTTTCTCCGCTTCGACCGCCAAAACCCTCGACCAATGGCTCTACGATTCGGAGTATTACCGCGCTGGAACAGACCTCGTGGTCAGAGAATTTGCTGTCACCGGGGTAGGCCCGGGCGCCTTTGGCGAGAGCGCCAGCCCCAGTGGGATTGCTGAGCTAGACGTGTTCAACTCCGGTTACACCGCGGTGGAGGCTCACATGAAATTGCCCACCGTCGAACACGCCGCGCGCGTGGGCATCTATGCCGGTAATTTTTCCTTTGGCACGGGTGAAGTGGCCGCGAACCTGATGGCGATTGACCGCCTCGATTTCCAGCAAACCGCCTTTTTCCGCGATGACTTTGCTGCGGTATCGTTCGGTGAATTGATGAATGCCCTGGGCGCGCAACTTGAAGGGGTTTTGCTTCCCTCTGATTTACAAGAGAAGATGGGTTTGCGTGTTGGCGATCAAATTGCCCTCAATGCTTTCATCAGCGAGTCGCCGGTGGAATTGGATGGCGTGGTGGTTGGCTTCTACGATTACTTCCCCACCATCTACCCCGGCGGCAAGCCCACCCTCATCGTCAACATGGAATTTATCTTCGACAACCCCGATGCCATTGCCGGGTACAGCGTTTGGCTGAAGCTGAAGCCCAATGCCGACCCGGCGGTGGTCAAATTTCAGGCACGCCAGTTGATCGGTGAAAATACATCAGTGGTAGACGAAGGTAATGCGCTCGAAGCCATCCTCGAAGGGCAGGAGCAGCCCGAACGCCTGGGGCTGTTTGGCGTGTTGACCATTGGCTTCTTGATCACGGGAATCATGCCAGGCATCGGGTTCGTTCTCTACTCGTATGCTTCGCTGCGGCGGCGCTTCATCCAATTGGGCATCTTGCAGGCGTTGGGCCTGTCGGTGCAGCAGTTGATCGGCTACCTGGCGCTGGAGCAGTTGCTTTTGATGGGCCTGGCAATTGGCTTTGGCGCGCTGGTGGGGCTGGTGGCCAGCACACTCTACGTTCCCTTCTTGCAGGTGGGCGCGGCCCCAGGCGCGCCGGTGCCGCCCTTCTGGGTGCTGATCGGTTGGACAGAAGCCGGTGGGCTAAGCCTGGCCTTCGGGGTGATCCTCTGCTTGACCATCATGGGAACGATCCTCTATCTTGTGCGCCTGAAGGTTTTCCAGGCGGTCAAGCTCGGCGAAACGTTATAAGGGTGCAACCATGACGAACACACCCCCTGAAACACAGAAAAAACACGTCGTCATTTGCGAAAACCTGGTCAAAATCTACAAGGTGGCCGAACTCGAAGTGGTGGCCTTGCAGGGTCTCGACCTGAACATCGAATATGGCGAAATGCTCGGCATCGTTGGCTCGTCGGGGTCGGGCAAATCTACCCTGCTCAACATCCTCGGCGGCCTGGATCGCCCCTCGGCGGGCAGGGTCTCGGTGGATGGCATGGATTTGCTCAAACTCAACGAAACCACCCTGACCACCTACCAGCGTGAAAAGGTCGGCTTCGTCTGGCAGCAGACCGGGCGCAACCTGATCCCCTACCTGACCGCCCAGGAGAATATCGAACTGCCGATGACGATGGCTGGCAAGTGGACGCCGCTCGAAAAGAGCGCCTGGGCCGAGGAACTGCTCGAAGCCGTGGGCCTCTACGACCGCCGCCATCACAAACTGACCCAGCTTTCTGGCGGTCAGCAGCAACGGATTTCCATTGCCGTGGCGCTGGCCAATAAACCGGCCATCCTGTTGGGCGACGAACCCACCGGCGAAGTGGATACCGCCACCGCCCAGGCCATCATGGATACCTTCCGCCGTCTGCGTGAGCAGTTTGGCCTGACGATCATCATCGTCACCCACGACCCGCGCATTGCCGGGCAGGTGGATCGCGTCGTCGCCATCCGCGATGGCAAGACCAGCACCGAAACGATCCGCCAGGTGGGCCAACTCGAACACGAGATGGTCGGCGACCGGCCAGATGGCTTGTCAACCCCGTTGGAGCATGAGCACATCACGTACAACGAATATGTCGTGCTGGATTCGGCGGGACGTTTACAGGTGCCGCGTGAATGGCTCGACGAATTGGGCATCGGCAAGCGCGCCCAACTCGAATTTGTCGAAGGCGGCGTGATGATCCGCCCGGCGGAGGGCCATGTGGAAGGCGAAGTGAAGCGTTTGTCGCTGGAAGATCAATTGAACCTGCTCTTCACTGACGAACAACCGCCCGCTCCGCTGAAACCGAAGGGTCTTTTCGGCCGCCTGAAATTGGGCAAAAGGAACTAACCATGAGCGCTTCAGCCAACCCCCAAGCACAACCCGAAACCGTCGTGCGCGTCGACGCGGTCTCTCGCATTTATCACGTGGGCGAGGTGGATGTCAAAGCCCTCGATAACGTCTCGCTGGAAGTGACCAAAGGCACGCTGGTGGCCCTCAAAGGGCGTTCTGGTTCTGGCAAGACGACACTGCTCAATATGATCGGCGGACTCGACCAACCCAGCCATGGGGACGTGCTGCTCTACGGCCAGGCGGTTTCGCGCATGTCGAACAAGCAGTTGACTGACCTGCGCCGCAAACGCATCGGCTTCGTTTTCCAGACCTTTGCCATCATGCCGGCCTTTTCGGCTGTGGAAAACGTCGAATTGATGCTGCGTATCGCGGGCATGTTCAAGGGCCGCCGCCAGCGCGCCCTGCAATGCCTGGATATTGTCGGACTGCGCCAGTGGGCCAACCATCGCCCATGGGAAATGTCGGGCGGGCAGCAGCAGCGCGTCGCCATTGCACGGGCGCTCGCCACGCATCCGGCGCTGATCCTGGCCGACGAACCCACCGGCGAACTCGACAGCTCGAATGGCCGCCAGATTCTCACACTCTTCCGCTACATCGTCGAAAAAGAAGGCGTCACCGTCATCCTCGCCACCCACGACCCGATGATCGAAGAATACGCCCACGTTGTTTATGAGCTGGGCGATGGCCAGGTGAAGAACGTTCACCGCCCATAGGGAAAACCTTGATACTGTTGGCGAACTCATTGGCATTCAAGTTCGCCGGGCGATTAATCGCCCGGCTAAAGACCAACGCCCGATAAATC
>CAZSFD010000079.1:0-23985 GCA_964606085.1 uncultured Anaerolineaceae bacterium | reverse complement strand
CATTCGCTCAGTTTTACCAGATTTTTGCAGTTAATGTGACATTGTCAAATTAGTTCATCTGACCCCACAACCCTTTATGCAGCTATGGGCGGGTGGGATGGACTCATTTATGTTTCAAAAGATAAAGCCCAAAGCTGGTCTCGTTTGAGCAAGGTTGATGTAAGAGGATTTAATTTATTCCTATTTGCCGATCCTCAAATCAGCCAGATTTTATACGCTATATCACCAGGATTTAGTTTGCAGCGCAGCGTAGATGGCGGAAATACCTGGCAAAAAATTGGTGATGGGCTTCCAAAAGTTGCAGATAGTGGTAGTGATGAATTGCCTGTGCTTACTATTGCGATTGATCCTACTGACTCCAACATTATTTACCTGGGTACAGGAGGCTTTACCGGGAATGGTCATGGCGTCTACAAATCCACAGATGGCGGCCTGACATTTTCCGCTGCGAATAGGGGAATGATAGATTATCGGATAGCAGCATTGGCAGTTGACCCCCTCCACCCACAAACCATCTATGCTGGTTCTGATAGTGGGGAATTATTCAAGACCACTGATGGTGGGGAAACGTGGAGCGATCTATCCAAAGGGCTAGAAAGTGAATATGGATGGTCCTATGGAATAACCTGGATTTATATTGACTCGGCCAATCCACAAAATGTTTATATTCAGAAAGCGCATGAAGGTGTTTCTTTCAGTAATGATTGGGGGCAAAGTTGGATTCAATTGCCGAAGCCCAATGTTGATAACTATTCCGTTACAGCAATGGCTGTCTTATATGGCGAATATCCTATTATGGTTTTAGGCTTATCGGAAGAGGGTGGTTGGCGTTTTTCCAGACAACAGCCATGACGATATTGAAGAAGGCATATTAACATGATTCGGTTGCAATTTAGATTGCCTGCCAATGCCATAAGGATTTCACCAGGAAAGGTTAATAAAAAAATTATGAGATGTTACCCTGTTTGGCTAAAATCAGCTTTCATCCTTTTTCTTGTTGCATTTTTGCTTGGATGTGGCACATTATCGAATCTGGTTTCTACCGCAACACCATATCCAACTTATACCCCCTTTCCGCCAACAGCTACCCCGAAACCTGATCTTTGGAGTGTGAAAGTAAACTCGGTAACAACAGCGGGGGAGTTCGGTACATACTCTCCAACAGATGAAAATATGCGATTTATTATCCTCTCGATTGAGTACACATACAGGGGAGAAGAAGCCGTTGCATTTTTCCCAGAAAGTTTGGTTCTCACAGATATGACTGGAATGCATATTGGTTGGAGTAGAACACCATCACTTTACCAAGGAGATGGTAATACCAACATAATCTTATTCACAAGTGATACAGTCATGAGCCAAATCAGTCCTGGTAAAACGGTGAACGATATTTTTGTTTGGATATTTCCAAAAGATCGTTCAAAGTTTCAATTGTTCTTTCCTGAATCAAAAGCTCTAGAAATAAGTCTGGAGCCATGAAAGGGTTGTTCTTCCGCCAGAAAATAAACGTGTAACGCAGCCGTTATCGAATCTGGTTTCTACTCGTAGCAAACGTATCCACCAGCAACTTCACATTGCCCCCAACCGGATACAAAATTGGACAGGTGCAGCCGCGCTGGCAGTATTCGGCCACTTTGGCGCGCGCTTCGGCGGGGGTGCCGGAGGCGGTGATGCGCTCGATCAGGTCTTCGGGGACGAGGTGCTTGGCCTGGTTGATTTGTTCTTTGGTGGCCGGCCAGCCCAAAATGGCCTGGATTTGCGCCACCACGTCATCGGCGACGCCGGAGGCTTTGGCGATGTGCGGCTGCTGGGCCAGGTATTGGCAGAGCAGCATACGGGTTGAATCAATCGCCCGCTCGTGGTCTTCATCCACCGAGCAGACGATGAGCTGTGGGCGGTCAATTTCGGCCAGGGTGCGGCCGGCTTTTTGGGCGCCTTTTTCGAGCAGTTCGAGGGCGCGGTCGTTGTATGCGGGGGGGACGCAGTAGTTTAGCACCGCACCATCGGCGATCTCGCCGGTGAGTTGCATCATCTGGTCGCCGGTAGCGCCGATCATAATCGGCACGCGGCGCGGTTCGCGGCGGCCATGCACTACATCTAGTTCGATGCCATCCACGTGAACGAACTCGCCATGATAGGTGACGCGCTCCATCGCCAGCAGGCGGCGCAGCACTTCCACGGTCTCGCGCATGGCCAGCAGGGGTTTGCGTCGTTCGATGCCCACATTGCGCGCCAACGGGTCCCACCAGGCCCCGATGCCACAGATGATGCGATTGGGCGCCAGGTCATCCAGCGTGAGGAAGGTGGCAGCCAACAGGCCGATATTACGCGTCCAGTTGTTGATCACGCCCGACCCGACCTGAATGCGCCCGGTGACGGCGGCGTAGGCGGCCATCGGCACAATGGCGTCGCGCACCAGGCGGCTCTCGGCTTGCCAGACGGCCTCGAAGCCTTTGGATTCGGCATAGCGCACGTAGTCCAGGCCGTCGCGCAAATCATGGGAATCTTGCAAATAGAGGGCAACTCGCATATCACGCTCCTTATTCTTAACAATAACCTGTGGCGCAAGTCTCTGACTTGCGATAGATATCCATTTGATCTACACCGGCCTGCGCACGGTCGTGCTTTCGTACACGCTGCGTAAATCAGCCAGTTCGCGCGTGCGGGCGCGCAAATGGCGGGTCAGCACCTGGATGATGCCGCTGGCGACCTCGCTGCGATATTCGAGCAGTTCGTACAGTTCGTGCTGCTCCAGGCGCAGCAGCAGTGAATCTTCGACAGCTGTCACCGAGGCCGAGCGCGGTTCTGAGGCCAGCACGGCCAGTTCGCCGAACACGTCGCTGGTGCCCAGGTAATTGAGCGTGGTTTCGCCGTTGTGGACGCGCACCCGGCCATCTACCACGATGTACATACTATCACCTTCGTCGCCCTGGGTGATGATGCGCTCGCCGGCGCGCACTTCTTGTTCGTCGAGCAGCAGGGCCACATCGGCCAGGGCGTCATCGGGCATGGCCGCGAAGCTGCTGACCGTTTTCAGAAAGATCACTTTTTCGACCGTTGAGAGCATATTCTTTTCTCCGCAAAGCAACGCTGCCCGCACGGTGGGGGCAATATCTTGCGCTAACTGATCTTGCAGGGCTGGCGGCAGCGCTTCCATGCGGCACAGCGACCAGGCGGCCATCTCGCGCACCAGCGCGTCATCTGATGCGATGCCCGCGCGAATGGCGCCGAGCAGTTCTGACAGCCTTTCGTGACCGGCCGTGTAGAGGGCGCACGTGATCAGCCACGGCATCAGGCGATGCTCGGTGTGTTCGATGATTTCTGTCAGGCGCTCGGCAACGCTGCGCTGTTCCTGGGGGTAGAGGCTGTTCAGACGCACATAGGCCACTTCGGGGGGCGAATTATCGAGGACGGGCAGCACCAGGCTGCTCACCTCGCGCCCGACCAGGGTTTCGATCACTTCGAGCGCCACGGCCCGCTGGCTGGCTGAACCAAAAAACAGGTTGTAGCGCACCCGGCGGATGGCTTGCGGATCGTACAAAAACGAGAGCAGATGCAGCACGCGTAAGCGCAGTAACGCCAGGCTGTTGAGAAAGGCCGAGCGCATCATATCCTTTGGCCCATTGCCGATGTCGTTCCAGGCGGCCAGCAGCCAGGCGGCGTGCTGCGCTTCGCGATTCAGTTGTTGGCGCAGGGCAGGGCGCTGTTCGGGCGGCGGCTGGTAGCCCAGGCGGAACAACTGCCGCCAGATTTCGCCGCGCAGCCGCACGTTTTCGCTATCTATGCGCTGCGCCAGCATGTTGACGACCTTCTCGCCGCCTACCTGCCCGGCGGCGCCGATCAGTCGGCACAAAATCTCGGTCGGCTGGTGTTCCCAGTGCAGGTTGGATTGCAGCGCATCCCAGGCCAGCGGGCCGGCATCGGCCAGGGCTTGCTGTGCCGGGTGGCGGGTGCGGGCATCGTGCAGGCTGTTGACCACCAGCGGCCACAGTTCACGCGAGCGCAGCCTGCCGGCTGAACGCAAGGCGGCGCGGCGCACTTCCAGGGCGTCATCGTTCAGCAGGGGAACGAGCGGCTGGAAAAAGCTCTTGACGCCGATCTCGCCCAAAGCCTGGGCCGCCAGCACCCGTTCGTTCACATTCACAGAAGATGCCAATTGCAGTAACACCTGCCCGGCGGCCAGCACGCCCTCGATGCCGCCATAGCGCACCAGCGTTACTACTGCACCCAGGCGCACCGCCGGATGGCTGGCTTCGAGGTAGGAAAGCGCCTGGGCAAAGCCTTGTTCGCCATCCACGGCGGCCAGGCCGCGCAAGGCCACGCCCAGCACGGCGGGCTGGCGTTCGGCGAGCAGGCAGGCCAGCGCTTGATTGGCGATGCCGCTCGGCTTGAGGCGCTCCACGCTGACCCAGGCTTCGCGGCGCACCTGTTCTTCGGGGTGTTTGAGCAAGCCTGGCAGCGCCTCGGCAGCCGCCTGGGGGTCGGTGGTTTCGAGGGTGTGCAGGGCGTACAGCACTGCCGCCGGGTGGGCGTGATTGAGGCCATCTTTGAGCAGCGACAGGCTGGCGGCGTCGGTCAGTTGCGCATCCAGGCCATCGAGGGCGCGGCGAGCGAGTGCTTTCTGCAACATACGGGGATATTCCGTCTGCCCCAGTTGCCAGGCGACCACCACCCAGGCAAGTGAAGCCACGATCAGCACCCCCAATAGCCCCAACAAGCTCACCCCCCGGGCATTCAGCACCACCAGCCCCAGGCCCAGCAGGCCCATCGCCAGCGGCTGAATGATGCCCTCGATGATCGTCAGCGCCCGGTTACGTTCAGCCGTGGGCAGCGGTTGATAGAGGATCGAAACCGCCGGGCGGTCAATGGACGAGCTCAGCACGATCATGATCAGGTAATTGGCGACGGCGAGCCAGAATAAGCCATCTACCCCCTGGAGCGCAGCAAAAATCAGCATGGCCGCGGTCACCAGCATTAACACGCCTGGCTGCACGGTAATGCCGGCCAGCACGCCCAGGCGGGCAATGAACGGCCCGGCGGCCACAGTCCCCAATGTCAGGGTAAGCAGGCCCTCGATGGCCGAGAACAGTCCCCAGAAGCCGGCTAACTGGTCGGCATCGGCAAAATTGGCGGCCACCCGGTCGTTGAAGAGATATTCGGCCACGTAATAACCCACCGATGAAATCACCGTCAGTGCGGCCAGCATGGCCGGGTAACGCAGTGGCCGTCGCCCTCCTGCGGTAGTTTGCGTCGTTTCGCGGGCAGATGTTTGCCTGGCCGTTGGGCTGCTTTCCAGGCGGTGCGCAGCAAAATTGGCCGCCAGCGCCCCCATCAATCCGGCTGCCGCTACCACCAGCAAGTTTTCGGTGCCAATGCCCTGCACCAGCAGCGGCACCGTCGCGCCAAACAACATGGCGGCCAGCCAGCGCCCTGAGCCGATCAGCCCATAGAGCCGCTTGCCCTGGCGCAGATCGAACAACCGCCCGGCCCAGGTCCAAAAAATCAGGCTGCCCAACCCGCTGATGGTTGGCAGCAGCAGCGGCAGCGAGAAAAGCAGCCAGCGGCTGCGCGCCAGCCACAACCCTGCCCAGGCCAACAGCACCCACGCCAGCAGCAAGCCCAGCACCCACTGGCTGAGCCGTTGAAATGAAAAGCGCTCACTTAATTTGAGATAGCCATAAGAGGTTGCCCCCATCACCAGCGCAACCGCCATGTACAGCCACGGCAGGCCGGCTGAACCAAAGGTATCTAAAAACAGCGCGTTCGAGACCGCCATCACCTCGCTGATTGCCACGCCCAGGCAAAGCGAGTAAACCCACATCAGGAAGACCGGGCGGCGTTCTGCGTGTTGGACATCGAGGAGGATCAACAGGCGGTCGGCGAGTTTCATCTCCTGAATTATACAGGGTCGGATGGGTTGTGGGATGTCACCTGCCAGCCCGAAAGGGCCAGGTCTTCGGGCCAGTCAACGTCGAGGGCCAGCGAGGGCAGTTCGACCACTTCGAGGCGTGCGCCGGCCTGCTGGGCCAGTTCGCAATGCTTTTGGAACGACTGCGGGCCGAAATCGTACTCGATCAGCCCGGGTGGGCAAACCAGCAGCGCATTGGTCCCCTTGTGGTGGCGGTCAGGCGCAACCACCACAACGGGCGGATCGTGGGCAAATTCGAGCAGCTTGCGCACATCATCGGTTGAGAGCAGCGGCAGGTCGGCTGGCACGATCAACACGCCGCGGGTGGAAAACTGGCGCACGAAGATGGTGGCACGCGTCAGGGCTACATTGAGGCGCGGCGTGCCATGCTCTTGCACCGTGCGCGCGCCATATTCGCGCGCCATGGCGAGTGCTTGCGAATCGCGGCTGACAACGAGGACGTGTTCGAGTTCGGGGATGGATTTCAGCGTTTCGAGGGTGTGCGCCAATAACTGTTGATTGAGGCTCAACCGTTCGGTAGGTGAGAGAACGCTGGCGAGGCGTGACTTGCCTCGCTGAAGGGGTTTGACGGGGACGATTGCCCAGAGGGTCATGGAGGTTGGAGGGTTGAAGGAGCAGGGGGCAGGTCAGAGGTAGGTGGCGGCGAAGGCGAGGGTGTGGGCGGCGAGGCGGTGGCGGGCGGCGGCATCGGGCATGAGGGTGTCGGTGACGAGGGCGTGGATGCCGGCGGCCTGGATGTCGGCGGCCTGGGCGGCGTCGGCGTGATCGAGGACGAAGGCGCTGAGCAGGCTGCCATAGTGCCGGGCCACGGCCAACGCCGAGGGTGCGATGCCGAGTTCACGGTACATCTTGGCTGCCGGGCCTTTGACGGTCTGCCCGCCGATGATCGGTGAGATGGCGATGGCCGGTTTGGCGGCGATGGCCTGGCGCAGGCCAGGGATGGCCAGGATGGGGTCAACGCTTACCCACGGGTTGGATGGGCAGATGACAACCAGGTCGGCGGCGGCGAGCGCCTCGCATACACCGGGGGCGGGTTTGGCGTGTTCGACCCCGGCGAAACGAAAGCCTTTTACCTCAGGCTGACATTTTTCTTTGACAAAATAGGTTTGAAAGGGCAACTCTCCACTATCAGTATACACCCAGGTTGGCACAGGTTGATCACTGGCTGGCAAAACTGTAAGCGCAATGCCCCACGCCTTGCAAAAATCTTGGGTGATGCGGCTGAGCGGTTGACCCTGGCGCAGGCGGCGGGTGCGTTCGATGTGGGTGGCCAGGTCACGGTCGCCCAGGCGGAACCAGTTTGGGCCGCCGAGGGCTTCGAGGCTGGCGAAGGCGTTCCAGGTTTCGTCGGCGCGGCCCCAACCGGTGAGCGGGTTGGACAGGCCGGCCAGTGTGTAGCAAACCGTGTCGAGGTCGGGGCAAATGGTCAGGCCGCAATGCTCAAAATCATCGCCGACGTTGACGATGATGGTGAGGTTTTCGGGGGGCAGGCATTGCGCCAGGCCATGGGCCATTTTTGCGCCGCCGACGCCGCCAGCGAGGGCGACAACGCGATGGGGGTAGTGGAGGGGAGGGGGCATAGGGGCAGGGGGGAAAGGATTATAATCGGAATAGGTAGAGAAAGG
Organism: uncultured Anaerolineaceae bacterium; assembly: GCA_964606085.1. Classification (GTDB taxonomy): domain Bacteria; phylum Chloroflexota; class Anaerolineae; order Anaerolineales; family UBA4823; genus CAIQJJ01. The sequence continues at coordinate 16,431 of CAZSFD010000079.1, read as the reverse complement.
AGTTTGGAATGCCCAGGAAAACATCTAATGGAAAATGTGAATTTTGTCAGCAGACCTTTAGCAAGCAGGTTATCAGCCGTCATCTCAGCAAGTGTGAAAAGCGCCCGGTGGTGACGGGTAACACGGAAACTTATTACCATTTGCTGATCGAGGGTGCCGGGGCGCCGATGTATTGGCTGCATGTGGAATTGCCCGCCAAGGCCAAACTCGCCACGCTCGATCAATTCTTACGAGACATCTGGCTGGAATGTTGCGGCCACTTGAGCGCCTTCACCATCCATGGTATGGCCTACCACAATGACCCCGAAAGCGCCCGCGAATTTGGCGAAAAGACGATGAACGTGGCTGTGCAATCGGTTTTGAGCGAGGGGGATCGGTTCATGCACGAGTATGATTTCGGCAGCACTACCGAACTGAAGCTGAAGGTGGTGGAAACGTACCCCGGCGCAGCGCAGAAAAGCGCCAGTGTCACCCTGTTGGCTCGTAATGAGATGCCCTCGGCGGTGTGCGGTGTGTGCGGCCAGCCCGCCACCGATGTTTGCGCGCAATGTATTTGGGATGGCGAAGGCTTTGTGTGCGAGGAACATGCCGAGGAACACGAGTGCGGCGAAGATATGCTGCTGCCGGTGGTCAACTCGCCGCGCATCGGGGTGTGCGGGTATAGCGGGTAAATGCCGATTGCGCTTGTCGAGACCTGGTTTCGACAGGCTCAACCAGCGGGCGGTGTGGGTTTCGGCAAGGGTTTCGGCAAGCTCAACCCAAGTCAACCCAAGTCAACCGGCGGGCGGCGTGGGTTATTCGCGGCATGGCTCGCCGGTGGCGTGGCGCGGCGATTGGATCACCACCTGGTTGAGGTCAATGGCTGCCAGGATGGCCTGCGCAGCCTCCAGGTTGAAATCGGCGCGTTTGTGGAAGACCCACACCGGCGGATGGTCGTAGACGCTGAAGGCTTCTTCGGCGGCCAGGGGGTTGTTGTTGAAGAGCGGCAGGCGGGGATTGCTATTCCAGCTAAAACTGCCCCCCACATCAGAAACCCACAACGGACCCAAGCGCATGGGGGCTTGAAACTCGGCCACTTTCTCGAAGCCCAGGCTGCCATCGAAGAGGGCGCGGTAGTAGGCCATCGTCATCGGGTACATATCGGGCAGGCGGCAGCTTGACCACAGGCCGCGCTGGCTGGGCAGGATGAGGTAATCTACCTGGGCCAGGCGGTCGGAGAACATGGCGCGCTTGTTTTCGTCGTCGTACCAGCGCACTTCCATATCGAGGCCGCGGTATAACTGACCGAAGGGGTCTTGTCCGGCGAAGGGCATCGGCAGACCCTCGTCCCAGTTTTCATTGGTCAAGACGGTGCGGTAGATGGCGATGGGGGTGTTATCGAGCAGGGTGGCGCGCAGGGTGTAGACCTGATCGCGTTGTAAGGTGGCTTCGGGGAAGGCGTTGGCGGCGGTGGCGCGTACGCCAGCGGGGATATCTACCACGGTTTCGGCCAGGGGTGTTTCGCCGTCGAAGAGCGTCACTTGCAGGCGGACGGGTGTATCGGCGGACACGTGCGGCAGGGTGATGCCGGTCAGCGTGCCGTCGCGCAGGGCCGTGAAGCTGTTTTCAAAGGTCTCGCCGGGGCCTAGCAAGAGGCCGTCTGGCGCGCCGACCGGCTGGCCGCCGGTATCCAGCCAGAGATGGAAGGGGGCGGGGATGGTGTCGTACATCCACAAGGCGGCGCGGATGCGCGTGTGACCATCCTGGTAGACGGCCTGCGTGAAGGCGCTCGCCCACCACAGGGCGCTGCCGAGGACGATGGCCATGGCGGCGGCGGCCACGCTCTGCCAGCGCAGGCGGCGCGTGCGGCTCCATTCCCAAATTTTCAGCAATCCCCAGGCGGCAAACAGGCACAGGAACGGGTAAATGGGCAAAAAGTAACGCACCGATTTGACCCAGCGTGTGCCCATGAACAGGAAGTAGCCGCCCGTCCAGACCAGCGGCAGCAACAGGGCGCGGCGCTCCTCGCTCAGGCCCGGCCACACGAAGCGCCCCGCCGCCCATAGGAACGCCCCCCACGCCGCCAGGCCCAGCGGCAGCCCCATGCCCCACATCACGATATTGACCAGCGGGAAGAGGATCGCCGGGCGCTTCACCCATTGTTCGGCGGGCGGGCCGCCGCCCTCGCCGCTCGATTCGCTCTGCGCCACCTTCATGCTTTCGACCCAATCGGGGTTGAGGGCGAACGTCCAGAAGGTAGTGTCGCCGGTGGAGGCGCGGAAGGTCATCGGCTGTGTCAGGCGGAAGGTGAGGGCGGCGGTGAACCCGGCCAGCAGCAGGTGGATGGCGGCGATGGTCAAGATGGTCTTCAGGTCGCGGGTGGGTTTGATGCGCAGGTTGGCGATGCTGAGCAAGACGGCCAGCAAAATCATCCCGGCCAGCGGGGCCAGGTTGACCTTGCAGGCCAGCGCCATGCCCAGGGCCAGGCCGAACAGCACACACCAGGCCCAGCACTGCCGGTCGAAGCGGTAGGGTGCGTCGGGGGCGGGGCGCGCCGCGCAGGGTTGCTGTGCCACACGCACGGCGGCGTACATGCCGAGCATGACAAAAAGCGTGCCGAAGTTGTCTACGGTCATAAAATGCGACTGCTGAATCTGCATCACGGCCAGGGCGCTCAGCGCGGCAGCCAGCAGGCCGACCCGCCGGTTGAACAGCCGCGCGCCGATCAAGAAGATCAGCAGCAGTGAACCGATGTCGGCCAGCGCCGAGAGCGTGCGCCCCAGCAGGCGGATTTCGTCGTAGCCGGTCTTCCCGGTCAGTTCACCGGCCAGGCGGATGAAGATAATCGGCCATTGGCCCCATCTCATGCGGTTGTCGGGGCCATTGCGTTCAAATTCGCCGCTGAGGTGGTATTTGGCGTAGGGGCTGATGGGCGAAAGGCGGGTGTTGAAGTAATCGCCCAGGTTTTGGGGAATGCTCAGGTGGGTGAGGGTGTTGGTGAGGCCGTATTCGTCGGGGTGCAGGCTGGTGCCTTTGTTCCAGTCCACCCATAGCAAGCGGTAGGATATGCCGATGAAGAGCAAGGTGAGCAGGAGCAGATCGAAAAGAGCAGAGAGGCGTTGTTTCATAAGATGGGTTATTTTTGCCAGGGAAAATTCGCATAGCCAAGTAAGGTGGCGGGGAATTTATCGGTAGCGAGCAGGAAGCCGGGGGCGAGGCCGTCGGCTTCAAACCGGACGATGCCCTCCCAGTTGCGCGCCTCGGCAGCCAGGGTCAGGTTGAGCGGGGGCGTGTCGGTGCGGGTCAGGCCATTTGCGCTGAACTGGTATTCCAGCAAGCGTTCGACCCCGCCCGCTGGAGGATCGGTTTTTGGCCTGAGGTGGCTATCGCCGGGGTAAAAGTAGTTGATCACCCAGAAGCGTCCCGTGGCATCGAGGGCGGTGGCGTCGGTCAGGCGGTATTCGAGGTTGGGGAAAGGCAGGCTGCCCTGCGGCGTGAGGGCCAGATCAAACTGGTGTGCCGTTGGCTGCGGGTTGAGCGCCGCGCCGTTGGCCTCGTAAAACGTGATCACGCTTTCGCCGGCGATCAAGATGGCTTCGTCACTCAAGTTGGCGATGCCCGTCTGCGCCGCGAGGCGCGCCCGCGGCTCGCTGTTGAGCGTGATCTGGCTCAGGTCGGGGGCGATCTTGCCGCTCACCAGGTAGGCCACCATCTTGCCCAGGTTGGCCTCGATGGTGAGATAGACGCGCTCCTCGCTGAATGCGATGGCTTCAAAGCCCTCGAACCCGGCAATTTTCGCCGCCCCTGGGGCTACCAATGGGATTTCAGCCGGTTGGATGGGTTGGGTTGTCTCGCCGCGCAAATAGGCGGCGATCTCCTGGCGCGGGATGGCAAACAAAACCCCATCCCCCGCGCCGAAACGGGCCGGGTATTGCGGCAGCAGGATCAGCGTGTCGGAGTACCACGCCAGGCCCGAAATTTCTGCCTCTGGCTTGCCGATTGGGCCGGTCAGGGGGATGAGCATGACCGTGGTCTCCGTGGGGAGGGGCGTGTTGGCGCGGGTTGGGGGGCTGGGGGGAAGGGTGGTGGCCGTTGCCGGGCCGCGGCAGGCGGTGATGAGCAGCCAGCAGAGCAGGATGAAGTGTGGAGCGATGCGCATAAGGGTATTATACGTTACCCCAATCCGCATCTGCCGAAGATGTTTGGCTGATGTTGAAAAGATTTCATTGACAATGAAAACATTTGAACGTATCATTTCAATATGAGTGAAAACATTTGGAAATCCAGGTGGTCGAAAGACGAAATCAGAGCGATGCTGTTAGAACAATACCAGGCGTTCTGGAGCCGTGATACCGGTATCGAACGAGTGCAGTTAGCCGCATTGGAGTGCGCTGCCCACTCGCCCCATGCGGTGATTATCTCTGGCTTACGGCGAGTGGGCAAATCTACATTGTTGGCCCAGTTTGCGCATCGCCTGGATGCCGAATCCTTTTACTACATCAATTTTGAAGATGATCGCTTCCTGGGGTTTCAAGCGGAAGATTCCCATGATTTGTATCAGGCATTGCTCGAACTCTTTGGCGAACGTAAGATTTTTATCATGGACGAGGTGCAGAATATTGCCGGCTGGGAGCATTTCGTACGCCGTTTGATGGACATGGGAATCAAATTTTATATCACGGGTTCAAATGCTTCTCTGCTCAGTCGGGAATTGGGCACTCGCCTGACCGGACGTTACGTGCCGATCTCGCTCTTTCCCTTCTCTTTTGCCGAATTTGTGCATTTCAAGGGCGATGCTCTCCCCGATTTGGCGCGCTTGACCACCGTGGAGGCCGCTCGACTTCAACAATATCTCGACCTGTACCTGCGCCTGGGTGGCATTCCTGACCCGCTGAAGTATCCCGAACTGCCGCTGTTGCGCGCGCTGTATGATGATGTGCTGTATCGCGATATCGCCGCGCGGTATCGCATTGATGAGGTACGAGCCTTGAAGGAGCTAACGTTTTACTTGATGAGCAATCCTGCCAGTCTGGTTTCCTTCAACAAGCTCAAAGAGCAATTGCGCCTGGGAAGCGTCAACACCATCAAAAATTACATCGAATATCTCGAAAATAGCTGGTTGATTTTCACGCTGAACGTGTACGATTATTCGGTTAAGCGCCAACAAATAGCAGCCAAAAAAATCTACACGATAGATACCGGGTTATCTACGGCGGTTGGCTTCAACTTTTCGCCCAACACTGGAAAGCTGCTCGAAAATCTGGTTTTCCTGTCGCTGCGGCGCACCACCGCTGAAATCTATTATTACACCACCCCGGCTGGTTATGAAGTAGATTTCTATTTGCCAGAATCGCGCCAATTGATCCAGGTTGCGCAGAATATGAATCATCCCGCCGTTCGCGAGCGTGAAATTCGGGCGCTATGGGATGGAATGCAGGCGCTGAATATCTCCTCAGGTCTGATTTTGACCGAAGCGAACGCCGAAAGCATCATCGAAAATGAATGCACGATTTCGATTCGTTCGCTGGCTGAATGGCTGGTAGCGATGGATGGCCTGGGGGTGTAAACAGGCCAATGTGTGTCAATAGGGCCTAACCCGTGAACTCCTTGCACAAAAAACAAGGATTTCCTGGATTAGCGCCCTGATTGTTCTGCTTTATGCAGGTTAGGTTACCAAAGACTCAGTTGATGGGCTGGCCGATGCCCATCGAGCAGGATGAACGGCGCGGCGCGTTTGGCGGAAATCCCCATTTTCGCCAGTGAACTGAGGTCGCGCAGTTTGACTTCGCGGCGGGTGCGCAGGATGGCATCGGCGATCTTCGGCCCAATGCCGGGGATGCGCAGTAAGTCGTGCCGGTCGGCGCGGTTGATTTCGATGGGTTCGTGCAGGTGCGTTTGCGCCCAGGCCAGCTTGGGGTCGGTGGCGAGGGGCAGGTTTTGGCTGTCGCGCTCGAAGGGCATGTCTTCCAGCGTGAAGCCATAATCGCGCAGCAGGAAGGAGGCCTGGTAGAGGCGGTGCTGGCGCAATGGGTTGGTGGCGGGGACGTTTTCGAGCGGGGTATCGTGGATGGGGTTGAAGGCGGAGTAGTAAGCGCGGCGCAGGTGCAGTTGGTGGTAGAGCGAGTCGGTGGTGTGCAGCAGTTCCAGGTCGCTATCGCCCACCGCGCCAACGACAAACTGCGTCACCGTGGAGGGCCAGCGGCCATTCCAGCCGCGCTGAGCGGGTTGTGTGCGGCGGATTTCATCGGCCCAGCGTAGGGGCTGGAGCAGTTCTTCGAGGAATTGTTTGCGTGGGGCCAGGTGTTGCAGGCGGGCGTTGTTGGGGGCTTCCAGGTTGATGGAGACGCGGTCAGCCAACTGCATGGCGCGTTCCACCTGCGCCCGTTCGGCTCCTGGCATGATCTTGAGATGAATGTAGCCGCGAAAACCCCATTTACGGCGCAGAATTTCGGCGGTGTCAATCAACTGGTCTTGCGTGCGCACGCCGCCGCCCACCACGCCCGAACTGAGAAAGATGCCCTCGGCGATCTTCTTGCGTTGGATGGCCATGAAGGTCTGGGCAAATTCGTCGGGCTTGAAGGTGGCGCGGCGCATGTCGCGTCCGGCGCGGAAGGGGCAGTAGTAGCAGTTGCGCTCGCAGGCCGAGGTGAGCAGGGTTTTGAGCAGTTTGATCTGCTGGCCGTTGGGCAGTTGGGCGTGGCCGACGTACACGCCATCCTTTTGCGTCGGGCAGGGCTGACGCATTTCGGCATCTTCGGCGGGTTCGAGTTCCATTTGGGCCGATAAAATCTGTAAGCGTTGCATGGCATCCATGCTTCGATTATAGAACAAATGGGCGAGTTGTCAACGGGTGAAAAAAAGTAGGGCGAGAGTAATCTCGCCCTACACGGGTTATTTGGTCGGTTTGGCCTTTGTGCTGGGCGGCATGGGGGTGGTTGGGGTACTCATCGCGGGGTTGCTGGTGCTGGTCACTTTCTCCTGTTCACTGGTGTCTTTCAGGCTCTGGTAAATCTGCGAGCGCAATTCTTCAACGGCTGGCGAGCGGGAGGCTTCACCCTGAGCGACATCTGCTGTGCTGACGCCCATTTTTTCCGAGAGCAGCAGGGTCAACAGGCCCTCCATGATGTTGCCGTTGGTGGCGTTGCCGCCTTCGCCGCCGCTGCCCTGGACGAGTACGCGTGGCACCACGTCGACACGCGAGGTCTGGATGGCTTCGGCGAAGCGGCCAAGCACCTGCTGCGTCACCTGGAACTGCGGGCCGCCGTAGGCGCGCACCTGTTCTTCTGTGGCGATAGCCTGTGCTACGCCGATGCGGGCAACCTTCTCCGCTTCTGCTTCGGCCAGCGCTCTGATTTGCGAGGCCTGCTGCAAGGCACGCTGGTACTGAGCCTTGCCTTCGTTAGATTGGATGGCGATGCTCAATTCTGATTCGGTGATCTGGCGCTGCTGTTGGGCGCGCGCTTCGGCCTCGCGTAGTTCGCGTTCTTTCACGGCGGCTTCTTCCTGGCGGCCATAGGTTTCGATCTGCTCCATGGCAATCTGGCGCTGGCGCAACTGGGTCAGGATCGATTCGATGGCTTTGTCACCTTCGGCAGCCGAGCCGGGTGTGCCGATCAGCACTTCTTCCAGTTCCAGGTTGTAGTGGGAAAACTTCTCTTTCATCTCGTTGCTGGCGATCTGCTGGATCATGCTGCGCTCCTGGATCAATTGGATCAGGGTGCGCGTCTGGCCGATGTTCTTGAAGTAGGCCGCCACCATCGGGTCGAGGGTTTGCTCGACGAGGCGTTTGATGTCGCCGAAGCGCTGGATGACCAGGGGAGCTTTCTTGTAATCAATGTGGATCACCACCGAGAGCGGCAGGGTTGGCTCGAAGGCGTCTTTGGTGATCAGGGAGACTTCGGCCAGGTTTTCGTCGTAGCCGTGTGAGCCGACCTGGGTGCGAATCCACTTGAGGATGATGTTGGTGGTGGGGACGGCGATGACTTTGCCGGCGTACGTGTTGAAGGCGTATTTGCCGGGCAACAGCGGTTCGCTCCACACGCCGCGCTTGCCGCGTTCGACCAGCTCGCCATGGCGATAATCCTTGCCCGAAAGGTCAGCGCCCATGGCCCCGGTGTACGAAACGACCACACCCACCATGCCCACTTCGATGGTGGTTTTCTGGATCATTTCAACCGTGGAGAACAGGCGGTTGAGGTAGTACGTGCCTTCTACCAACACCTGCAACTGACGGCCGCGGTTGCCGCCGGCCAGCAGGAAGCGGTCGGGGTCCTGGAAGTTGTTGTGGTAGATGCTGCGGTTTTCGGGGTCATCGCCGACGATGGGTGCAATGATCTCACCCTGGGCCAGCGACGGGCCATCGTGGATGGTGACGATGCCGACCAGGTCGTCGGTATCTTTGATCACCACCGGGCGGAAGCCTTTGCGCTCGGCGATGATCTCGGCCATGCGCCGGATAACATCGGCCTCATCCCGGTTGAGCGGCATGGAGTAGACTTTTTCTTCGGTGATGACGACGAACTGCATCAGGTTGATGGCATACGTTCCTTCACGCAGCACGCGGCGCTGTGGGCCGCGCTGGCCGCCGCTTTTCAGGAAGGCTTCGACATCGGCGAAATCTTTGGTCTTGATGTTGGAGGCCAACGCCTGGTCGGGTTCGAGCGGCATACCGTCGCGGGCGAAGATGTAGCCGATCTTGCCCTGCGTGATCGTCACCAGCGGGGCCATGTGTACGGCATATTGGATCGGCATCAGGTAATGCAGGCCGCCGCGCAGCACATCGGGCTGGTAGCCGGCCTCGCCGTTGAGGGCGATGAAGCCCGATTGCAGCGAGCCTTTGCCGCTAAAGCGCTTTTCGACGATGCCGATGCGGCTGTTGGGGATATAGCGGATGCCGGAAAGCGCCAGCAAAATTAGCCCTATCGCCACCATTGCGACAAAAAATCCGAACAAGAGAGCGACTTCCATATTCAATTTTCCTTTTCCGGTGCCTGTCTTGGTTGTTCCCCAGGAGTGAACCTGCCGGGTGGCGAAACCATTCGCCGTTGGTTAACAGGCCCACGACATTATACGGTAGTTTGGCGCGGCGGGTTGTAGGATGAAATTCGGGTCTTCGGCAGTTAGCGTGATCTCTTGCCGTTACTTGCTCTCCAAACCACGAATAACACGCAATGAGTTTTGCGCTATTGCCAATTCATGTTCGCAAGTCAGAGACTTGCGCCACAGGCTGTACGGCTATCTTCGCCGCCGTTTGGGTTTTGGGGGTTGCGCAATTTGGCCGCGCTGCAAATCTTCCATCACCAAAAAATTCATAATCTCTGCCGGGGCGCGCTGGTGGCGCAGCAGGTCGGCCATGAGGTTCATCGGGCGGGTGATGTGGTGGAAAAAGAGTTTGTAGCCAGCGCACAGGTAGTTCAGGCCGGGTTGGCCGTCGGGCGTGGTGATGAAGCGGTCTTTGGGGCAGCCGCCGTGACAGGCGAAGCGCACGTCGCATTGGCGGCAGTACGCCGGCAGCGTGGTGCGCTTGTCTTCGCCAAATTGGCGCTGGCGGGGCGAGGCGACCAGTTCAAGCATGTGCGTTTGCTCGATATTGCCGAGCAGGAAATCTGGCTCGACGAAGTGATCGCAGGAATACAGGTCGCCGTTGTGTTCGAGGGCCAGGGCGTTGCCGCAGGTGGGGGCGAAAACACACAGGCTGTGCAGGCCCATCCAATTGCCCAGGGCCACATCGAACATCTGCACATACACTTTGCCCACGTCGCGGCGCACCCATTCATCGAAGATGGCATTCAGGAAGCGGCCATACTGTTCAGGCTGGATCGAGCGTTCGGTCACCAGTTCGCCGTGCTGGGTGTAGAGTGGCCGCTCGCCGCCGGGCCGCTCGCTCCAACCCTGGTTGGCGGCGGTGAGCGTGGCGGGCGTGGCGCGTTCGATAATGGGGATGAACTGGATGAATTGGGCGTGGAGATCGTCGCGAAAGAAATGGTACAGTTCGAGCGGATGATCGCCATTGGCGGCATGCAACGTACACAGGATGTTGAAATCTACGTTGTGGCGGCGTAACGCCTGCCAGCCGCCCATCACCTGATCAAAGCTGCCCGCCCCGCCCTTGTTGACGCGGTAGGTGTCGTGGATGTGTTTTGGCCCATCCACGCTCAACCCGACCAGGAAATTGTGCTGCTTGAAGAAGGCCGCCCATTCGTCATTGAGCTTTGTGCCGTTGGTTTGGATGGTGTGCAAGATGGTTTGGCCGGGCTGGCGATATTTTTCGGCCAGTGCGACCGAACGCTTGAAGAAATCCAGGCCCATCAGGGTGGGTTCGCCGCCCTGCCAGGCGAGGGCTACCTCGGCGTTGGGCTGTGTCTGGCTCGCGATCACCTGGCGGATGTACTGTTCCAGCAGGTCGTCGCTCATGCGGAAGCGGCTGCCGGGGTAGAGCGCCTCTTTGGAGAGGAAGAAGCAGTATTGGCAGTCGAGGTTGCAGATGGCCCCGGTGGGTTTGGTCAGCAGGTGAAAAGCGGGCGGGGCGTTGGGCGGCAGGGTGGTGGGGAAAGCTGGATGGGTCATGGTTCAACGTCCCAGGCGGCCATCTGCGCCCGCAGGCGGTCGAGGGTGATCAGGGCGGTGAAGGTGCGTTCGTCCCAGGCGTCGGGTGTGAGGTAGATGCCGTCATCTTGCAGGCCGTGGTTGGGAAGGTATTGCACGGCGGCCCAGGTGTTGAGCAGGGGGATGTCGTAATCGTAGGCGACCTGGGCAATGGCTTCATTCAGCAAATTGTCTTCTTCGATGTTGTCGGCTTTGGTCATCAAGACGGGGATGACGCCGTTTTCGAGGCTGAAATCTACAATTTGGCGCAGGTATTCTTCAAACTTGCCCGAACCACCCGGGGCCCAGTTGGTGCCCATGCTCACAAAAGCGATGCTGGGCTTGTGGATGCGGTATTCGCAGGCCAGCGGGGTTTCGTTGGCCTGACACTGCTTGGGGTCGGCCATCAGCGCCGAGAAGACCGAGTTGACGCCGAAGCCATCTTTGACGGTGACATTGGGGGTGGAAAAAGCTCCGGCGAAGTGTTCGATGGTGGCCTGGAGATATTGGTAATCTTCGCCCAGCCAGTAGCGGTCGGTGTCGTAGATGCCCAGGAAAACTTCGGGCAGGCTTTGGCAATCGCCAATGCGGGTGAACATGCGGGGGTTGTTGCCGAGTTCTTTGCCTTTGATGTAAATGGGTTTCAGGCTGCCGCTGACGGTGGGCAGCACCGTCCACGAGCGCCAGTAACCGGGGGCGAGGCGGGTGTCGGGCGTGGGGGTGAGGGTTTCGGTGGGTGTGGGGGTGATGGTGGGGGTTGATGTGTGGGTGGGCGTTTGGCTGGCGGTGGGGGATGGGCCGAGGGTGGGCGTGGCGGTGATGGTCGGCGTGGGCGTGTTGGTGGGGGCGAGCGTGGCGCTGGGGTTGTGGGTGGCCGGCAGTGACGCCTGGTGCGCGGGGGAGCGTGTCGTGGGGCTGGCGCATGAAGCCAGCAGCAATCCCCACGCCAAAATCAAGAGGTCGAAAACAAGGCGACGAAAGCAATTCATAGCGATACCTTCACTTCCAGAGAAACAAACAGGGCGAGTGACCTCGCCCTGTTGAAAATCATCGGGGTGGATTATATCCAGCCGCTGGTGAAATGGCAATCCCGGCGCCGGTTACAGACCGCGGTATTCATCATCCGATGAATCGAGGTCTCTTAATTCTCCCGAAGATACATAAATGACCCGTTCGCAGATATTGGTAACGCGGTCGGCCATGCGTTCCAGGTTGTGGGCTACCCAAAGCAGGTGGTTGGCGTTTTCGATGCTGGTTGTATCGGCCATCATTTTATGCACCAGATCGTAATAAATCTGGTTGTACAGGCGATCAATCCGGTCATCTTCCAGCGGGATTTTTCGCGCCAGGTCTACATCTACAGCAACAAAGGCATCCAGGGCGCGGCGCAACATATCCAGGCCGAGGTCGGTCATTTGCTGCAGGTTGAGCATGAGCGTTGCATCTACCATGGTATCTCCCAACAGGAGGTTGACCTTGCAGATGCCTTTGGCGTAATCGCCAATGCGTTCTAATTCGGTGATGATTTCCAGTGTGGAGGCCAGGAAACGGACATCGCGCGCCATGGGTTGCTGCGTGGCGATCAGCATGACGATCTCGTTTTCGACCGCGTAGCGGCGGTCGTTGATGCGTTCATCGGCATCGTAGACGCGGCGGGCGGTGGCATGGTCGCGCCGCCGCAAGGCATCTACCGAGGCGCGAATGGCGTCAGAAGCCATGCTGCTCAGCACCAGCACTTGCTCGGCCAGGCGTTCCAGGTGGCGGTCAAAGGTGACGCGGGATGAGATGGTGACCATTGTGTGCCTCGTAATGGGAATTTTATGCGTTGGTTGAGCGGCAAACAGCGCTGATTTTAGCCATAGCGCCCGGTGATGTAACCCTCGGTGCGGGGGTCTTTGGGGGTGGTAAAGATTTGGGCGGTGGGGCTGAATTCTACCAGCATGCCCGAACGAGATTCGTCGAGGGTGAAGAAGGCCGTGTCATCGGAAACGCGGGCGGCCTGCTGCATGTTGTGGGTGACGATGATGATGGTGTACTGGCGGATTAGTTCGCGCATCAGCTCTTCGATCTTGAGCGTGGCAATCGGGTCGAGGGCCGAGCAGGGTTCATCCATCAAGATGATGTCGGGCTTGACGGCAATGGCGCGCGCAATGCACAGGCGTTGCTGCTGACCGCCCGAAAGCGACAGGCCGCTCTGCGGGAGCTTGTCTTTCACTTCGTCCCACAGCGCCGCGCCCACCAGGGCTTCTTTCACCAGATCGTCCATATCGGTTTTGCTGCCCTTGAAGCCGTTGATGCGTGCACCCCAGGCGATGTTTTCATAAATGGACTTGGGGAAGGGGTTGGGCTTCTGGAAAACCATGCCCACGTGGCGGCGTACTTCCACCGGGTCTACGCCGGGGGCATAGATGTTTTGTCCGTGGAACAGCACTTCGCCTTCGGCGCGGGCCACGGGGATCAGGTCGTTCATGCGGTTGAAGGCGCGCAACACGGTGCTTTTGCCGCAGCCCGAAGGGCCGATCATGGCGGTGATTTTTTGCTTCTTCACCGACATGCTCACCTCTTTGACCGCCCGGAAATTGCCGTAGTAGATCGAAAGGTTATTGGCTTCGACCGCATATTTGCCCTTGGTCGAGCCAGATTCCACCTCGGGCTGTGATTGGCTGAATGGGGTTTTGAGCGAGATGTTCATCATTACAGTTTCCTCGAATAACGGTTGCGCAGGTAGATTGCCAGGGCATTGAGCGCCAACAGCAATACGAGCAGCGAGATAATGCCCGCCGAAGCGATGTGGCGGAAAGAGTCTTGCGGGCGCGCCGTCCATTGATAAATTTGGATCGGCAGGGTGGTGAATTTGGAGAAGACGCTGTCGGGGTTGAAGGTGATGTAAGTGGATGCGCCGACGATGATCAGCGGGGCGGTCTCGCCAAAAGCACGCGAAATGGAGATGATCGTGCCGGTCAGAATGCCTGGGATGGCATTGGGTAGCACGTGCGCCCACACGGTTTGCCACTTGGTGGCCCCCAGGCCATAGCTGGCCTCGCGCAGCGAGTTGGGCACGGCCTTGATCGCTTCTTGAGCATTGATGATGATCACCGGCAGGATCAACAACGCCATGGTCAATCCAGCGGAAAGGATGGTGCGTGCGTTAGTGGGGTCAGCATCAGCATAACCCATGAACGCCCCGCTGGTCAGGGGAGAAAGGATGCGGACAAAAACGGTCAGCCCTAACATCCCATAAATCACCGATGGCACACCCGCCAGGTTGTTGATATTGGTATAGATCAATTTGTTCAACCAGTTATCGGAGGCATATTCTTGCAGATAAATGGCTGCGCTCACGCCCACCGGGAAAGCCACCAAAATGGTGATCAAAATCACATACAGCGAGCCGATAATGGCTGTGCTGATCCCTGAATAGAGTGGGTCGCTGTTCTGTGGGGTGATGAGAAAATCGCGGTTTAGCCACCAGGTGAATTGCACATAGGCTTTAGGGTATTTTTCGGCTGCTTCAGCCAGGATGGCTTCTTTGCGGAAGAGCGACTCAAACAGCCCCCAACTGGTTTTCGTAACGGGCTTGACGATTTCGGCATTGATGATGGCCAGCAAATCCTTCTTGGCGCGTTCTTCGAGAGGCTGCTCTTTTTCGATAGTTTTGACGCGATTGGCGCTCAATTTGTCATTGATGATGGCGATCAACTGGCTTTCGGTCAAATCTTCGAGAAATTCGCCATCGGGGGTGAGCGTGGTTGGCTGAACTTTGGCTTCATAGGCCACATAGCCAAAGGTGTTGTCAATTTGATCGAGGAGCAACACAGCCAGCATGATGATGCCAAAGGCGGTGGCTGCAAAGAAGATCACCCGCCAGATTTTGCCCTGGCGGTGGCGTCCGGGCAGGTTGTTGGTTTCCCAATAGCTGCCTAATTTTTGCGGGGTTTCGGGGTTGGAAGTTTGGGTCATTCGTACTGCTCCCGATATTTTTCAACAATGCGCTGGCTGATCAGGTTGAGCACCAGGGTCATCAAAAACAGTACCAGTGCCAGGGCGAAGAGGCTGTTATAGTCTATCGAGTCGTAGCTCAGGTCGCCACCGCTGATGCGCACGATGTGGCCGGTGATGGTCTCAGCGGCTTTGAAGGGGCTGAAGGTGAAATTCGGCCCGGCGCCGGCGGCAACGGCCACGATCATCGTTTCACCTACGGCGCGTGAGATGCCCAGGATGATGGCGGCGGCGATGCCCGAAAAGGCCGCCGGTACCACCACTTTGAGCGAGGTTTCTAATTTGGTAGCGCCCAGCCCGTAGGATGCTTCACGCAGCGCATTCGGCACGGCATGGAGCGCATCTTCGCTGATGGTGGCAATCAACGGCAAGAGCAAGATGCCCATCACCAGCCCGGCAGAGGCTGTGTTGTAAATTTGCACCGTGTCCTTGCCAAAAATATCGCGCAACAGGGGGGTCATCCAGTACAGGGCGAAATAGCCATACACCACAGTGGGAATGCCCGCCAGAACTTCCAAAACAGGCTTGATCATTTGGCGGATGCGTTCGGATGCGTATTCGCTCAAATAAATGGCCACTGCCAATCCCACGGGTACGGCCAACAACATCGCCACTGTCGAAGTCATCAGGGTGGAGTTCAAGAGCGGCCAGATGCCAAATTCGCCAATTTTGGGCTGCCAGGTGAGCTTGGTGAAAAATTCAATCAGGCTCACTTCGGGGCTGCCAAAGAAGCGCAGTGATTCTTCCAGCAAAATGATCACAATGCCAAGGGTCGTGAAAATCGAAACAATCCCGCAGAAAAATAAAAATCCCTGGATGAACATTTCACCCAGGCGAAAACGCCTGGTCAGGTTGAACGTTTTGGTTTTTTCCGCAGCGATGATGTTGGAGTATGTAGCCATATCACCGTCCTTGTTGAACTGTTCATCGTAAACTGAATTGCCCATGATGGATACTTACCCAATCCCTACACGATGAGAGAATAATTCAATATAAGCACATTAAACCATAGAAACAAGAAAATTATGAAAAACCTGCCAGGCCTCACTGTATTCAGCAACCCGGGGCCTGGCAGGTTTTCACAAAGTATAGACCGGTTTACTTCATGGCGTCGAGCCAGGCTTGCTTGGCAGCGTTGAGTGCGGCGGTAGAAGCCGGGAAGTAACCGACTTCGATGATGACTTCGTTGACATTGGTCAGGAAGTAGTTGATGTAAGCGGCGACCTGGGGCTTGGCCTGCATGATGGCGGCATCGGAGTAGATGAAGAGGGGGCGGGCCAGGGGGTAAGAACCATCTTCGGCGGAGGCGGCATTGGGTTCGACGCCTTCGATAGCGATGGCTTTCAGGGTGCCTTCGTTTTCGGTGTAGTAGGCGAAACCGAAGTAACCGATGGCATAGGGGCTGCCGAGGACGCCCTGGACGAGGACGTTGTCATCTTCGGAGAACTGGATGTTGGCAGCTTCGAGGATGGCTTTTTCACCAGCCTCAGCGTCAGCTTTGCCTTCGGCGTTTTTGTAAGCTGGGGCCATAACGGCTTCGACGAAGTAGTCGAAGGTGCCTGAGTCAGTGCCGGGCGAGAAGCGCAGGATGTTTTCGGCGGGCCATTCGGGGCGCACATCAGACCACTTGGTGGCGGTGGAGAAGATGATGGCCAGTTCTTCTTTGGTGACATCGGTCAGGAAGTCGTTGTCTGCGCTGACGGCGATGGCCAGGGCATCGGTACCCACGCGGAATTCGACGGGGGTGCGGGCCGGGCTGAGGGCGGCGCAGGATTCCTTCTCGCTGTCTTTGATGGCGCGGGAAGCGTTGGCGACATCGGTTTCGCCGGTTTTGCAGAAGCGCTCGAAACCAGCGCCAGAGCCGATGCT
>CAZSFD010000078.1:0-24602 GCA_964606085.1 uncultured Anaerolineaceae bacterium | reverse complement strand
CCCATTTTATTGAAAAGATACGAAAAAACTTGCTTGCAGCCTTTGTGTCCTTCGTAAACTTGGTGGTTCAAAATCCTTGCACAAAAAGCAAGAACTTCATTGGTAAGATACTAATCCATGAACACCAAACGCGTTTTACAAGGCATTTTTTGGATTATCGTTTACCTGCTGTTGACGCTGGCCCCGCTGTTTGTGCTGAAAATTGGGCCAACGCCCGAAGGCCGCGGCTTCTGGCGTGAGTTTTCGGTGGCGCTCGGTTTCTGCGGGCTGGCCATGGTGATGCTGCAATTCATCCTCACCGCCCGCTTCCGCCGCATCAAGTACCCCTACGGCAGCGACATCGTCTACTACTTCCACCGCCAGATTTCACAGGTGGCCTTTGCGCTGATCCTGGCGCACCCCATCATCTTGTTCATCGTCAAGCCCGATACGCTGCAACTGCTCAACCTGCTCGAAGCCCCCTGGCGGGCGCGCTTCGGCGTGACCGGGCTGGTGATGCTGTTTTTGCTGGTGGGGTTGTCGGTGTACCGCAAAAAGCTCAAATTCCACTATGACGAGTGGCGCATCACGCACGGCCTCTTTGCCGTGGCAGCGGTGGTGCTTTCGATGGCGCATATCCTCGGCGTGGGCTATTACATCAGCACGCCGCTCAAGCAGGCGTTGTGGGGCGGTTATGGCGTTTTTTGGGTGGGATTGCTGCTCTACGTGCGCGTGATCAAGCCGTGGATGGAGTACCGCCGCCCGTACGAAGTGACCGAGGTCAAGGCCGAACGCGGCGACGCCTGGACGGTGACGCTGCGCCCCGTGGGGCATGGCGGTTTCCGCTTTCAACCGGGCCAGTTTGCCTGGCTGACGCTACGCAGTTCACCCTTTGCCGATCAAGAACACCCGTTTTCCATCTCCTCCAGTTCCGAGCAAACCGGCAGCATCGCCTTCACGATCAAAAACCTGGGCGATTTCACCGCCACCGTCAAAGACATCCAACCCGGCGAACCCGCCTATCTCGATGGCCCGCATGGCGGCTTCTCAATAGACCGCCACCCCCACGCGCCAGGCTTCGTCTTCATTGCCGGGGGTGTGGGCATCACACCGATGATGAGTATGCTGCGCAGCATGGCCGAACGCGGCGACCCGCGCCCCGCCATTTTGCTCTACGGCTCGAACACCTGGGATGCCGTCACCTTCCGCGAGGAATTGGACGAACTGAGCAAACGCATGAACCTGCGCGTCATCCACGTCCTGGCCAAGCCGCCCGAAGGCTGGCCCGGTGAACGCGGCTTCATCACGCTCGACATCATCCGCAGCCACCTGCCGCCCGCCAGCGCCCGCTACGAGCATTTCATTTGCGGCCCCGACCCGATGATGAATGCCGTCGAAAAGGCCCTGCGCGCCCACGGCGTGGACTGGGGCGATTTCCATTCCGAACGTTTCGATTTGGTCTGAGCAGGAGGTGGCTATGCGCCAACGTGCATCTACCGCAATCAGCCTGTTAACCGGCGCGTTGATCGTGATCTTCTCACTGATCTTCGCCCTGTTGCAAAACTAACCACATCGAGGAGCAAATCCCATGAAATTCACCGACGGTTACTGGCAAATGCGTCCTGGCTACACGCCAAATTATGCCGCACAAGCCCGCGAGATCGAAATAGACGCCGACGCGCTCACCGTTTACGCCCCGGCCAAAAAGATCAACCACCGCGGCGACACGCTCAACGTGGCGACCCTGACCGTGCGCTTCTCGTCGCCGATGCCCAACGTCATCCGCGTCCAGGCGTACCACCATAAAGGCGCACGCCCGCGCAAGCCAGAATTCACCTTGCACACGCAGCCAACCGCCGTCCAAATTGCCGAGGGCGAAAGCAGCGTCAGCCTGACCAGTGGCAATCTATCTGTGTCTATTGCCAAAGACGGCGATTGGCGTGTCGAATTTTGCCACGCCGGGCAGCCGCTCACGCACAGCGGGTGGCGCAGCCTGGGGTTTGTAGATACCCCCGAAGGGCGCTTCATCCACGAGGGCCTGGGGCTGGGTGTGGGCGAATGTGTCTACGGCCTGGGCGAACGCTTCACGCCCTTCGTCAAAAACGGCCAGATGGTAGACATCTGGAATCTCGACGGCGGTACGGCCAGTGAGCAAGCCTACAAAAATATCCCCTTCTACCTCACCAACCGCGGCTACGGCGTACTCGTCAACCACCCCGAAAAGGTCTCGTTCGAGGTGGCCTCCGAAAAGGTGGAACGTGTGCAATTCAGCGTGGCCGGTGAAACCCTCGATTACCTCGTCATCGGCGGCCCCGCGCCCAAAGACGTGCTGGAACGCTACACCGCCCTCACGGGCCGCCCGGCGCTGCCACCCGCCTGGTCGTTCGGCCTGTGGCTCTCGACCTCGTTTACTACCAACTACGACGAAGCCACCGTCACCAGCTTCATTCAGGGCATGGCCGACCGCCACTCGCCGCTGCACGTCTTCCATTTCGACTGCTTTTGGATGAAAGAATTTCACTGGACCAACTTCGAGTGGGATCAGGCTGTCTTCCCCGACCCGAAGGGGATGCTGGCCCGCCTGAAAGAACGCGGCCTGCACATCTGCGTGTGGATCAACCCCTACATTGCCCAACGTTCGGCGCTTTTCGACGAGGGCATGGCGGGTGGTTATCTGATCAAACGGCCCGACGGCAGCATCTACCAGACCGACGACTGGCAATCGGGCATGGGCATCGTAGATTTCACCAACCCGGCAGCCCGCCAGTGGTTTGCGGGCAAACTGCAAACGCTGATCGAAATGGGCGTAGACACCTTCAAAACCGACTTCGGCGAACGCATCCCCACCGACGTGGTCTACCACGATGGCGCCGACCCACAATTGATGCACAACTACTACACGTTTCTGTATAACCAGACCGTCTTCGACACCTTGAAAGATGCCTTGGGCGAAGGAAACGCCATCGTCTTCGCCCGCTCGGCCACGGTGGGCGGGCAGCAATTCCCCGTCCACTGGGGCGGCGATTGCACCGCCACATTTGAATCGATGGCCGAGAGCCTGCGCGGCGGGCTGAGCCTGTGCCTTTCGGGCTTCGGCTTCTGGAGCCACGATATCGGCGGCTTCGAGCAAACCGCCTCAGCCGATGTGTACAAGCGCTGGTGCGCCTTCGGCCTGCTCTCTTCGCACAGCCGGCTGCACGGCAGCGGCTCCTACCGCGTGCCCTGGCTCTACGACGAGGAAGCCGTGGCGGTGCTGCGGCACTTCACGCAACTGAAATGCCGCCTGATGCCCTACCTGTTCGAGGCCGCCTGCCAGGCCCACGAACGCGGCCTGCCGGTCATGCGGGCAATGCTGCTCGAATTTCCCGCTGACCCGGCCTGCGAAACCCTCGACCGCCAATACATGCTCGGCGACTCGCTGCTCGTGGCCCCCGTTTTCCGCCACGACAACCAGGTCGAGTTCTACGTCCCTGCCGGGCGCTGGACAAACTTTTTGAATGGCGCAGTGCTGCAAGGCCCTGGCTGGCAGCGCCAGGAACATGATTTTCTCAGCCTGCCGCTGCTGGCCCGCCCCAACAGCATCATCCCCATTGGCAACCACAGCGACCGCCCCGATTACGATTACACCGATGGCGTGACGCTATGCGTGTACGAACTGGCCGAAGGAACGCATGAACCCGTCGTCATCCGCGCCGCCGATGGCACAGTGGCCGCCACGTTCCAGGTGGCGCGGGCGGGGAAGGTCATAACCATTCAAGCAGAAGGAATGGTCAAAAACTGGCAGGTATGGATGGTTAATCTTGCTTCGCTTTCGGTCGAAGGCGGGGAAGTTGCGGTCGCTACCGAAGGTATCCTGGTCAAACCAACGAACCACGCAGCAAGCGTCAGAATTTTGCTATAAACAATTCCTCTCCGATTTTGTGCGCTCGCCCGATGGGATACCCCCATCGGGCATGTTTTCGGCACACCCGTTACTCGTCAAAGGCAAAACCTTTTCAGATGTCAGCCCTTTATCAAAAGCCCGTCAAGCTGCCAGTGGAAGACATTGTATACTCAACAAAGAAACCATCCAATATTCCAGGAGGAAAAATGTCTTCTCGTGTGCCTTACCACATTGCCCTCGTCATCCTATTCGCACTTTTCACGCTAACTGCCTTCGAGCATTCCACGGCGCGCCTGGATGAAGGGCGCGTGAAACGACATTCAAAAACATTTTTCCAAGTCAAAAGGGCATCAGAGACAATTGCACAGGCTGAAAAATTAGGGGGTTCGATCACCGCCATGGCCAAACAAGGCCAACACGTTTACCTGGGGTGGGGTGCGCAGATCATCATCCTGGACGTGTCAGCGCTGGAGACCGATGGCCCGCCGGTTCTCGCCGGCAGTACGCCGGTTTTGCCGGGGATTATCGCCAATATGGTTGTGCAAGGGAATTACCTCTACCTGGCCTGCTATCAGGCTGGCCTGCGCATCTGGGATATTACCCAGCCAACATCACCCACCGATGTTGGCGTTTATCTGCCAGAAAATGGCGCGCAAGCCAGGTTTGTGCGCGTGCAAGGAGATTTTGCCTATCTTCTCCAAGATGATGACAATCTCGTCATTCTGGATGTCGAAAATCGCGCCGATCCGGTGAGATTGAGTTCGATGCCAACCCATAGCCATTCATCTGCTTTCACCCTGGCCGGTAACTACCTCTACATGGGACAAGGCGGCTATCAAAAGGATGCAAAGCTGATCACCTGGGATATCGCCAACAAGTGGACGCCAACCGAAGTGGGTTGCTTACCTTTCGCCGAAAACATGAATTTTCGCAATATCGTCATCGAAGGCGATACCCTGTATGTACAGTCAATGATAAATGGGTTATTTTTTGTCAATGTTGGCGATCCCACGCAGCCTGTTTTGCGCGGGAAATATCTTTCACCCACAAACGCAGCCGGGGGCAATGGGGCCGCGCTGGCTGGTAATTACCTGTTGGTCACACAAGGCGGGGGCGGTGTGGAATTTGTGGACATTACCAACCTGGAAGCTGCACAACAGATCAACAGCATCACCCCAGAAGGATCAAGTAGCGAGATACTGATTGAAGGCGAGTATGCGTTCATTTTGGGTGATTATTTTGGCTTAAGCATCCTGGATATTGCCGATCCGTTCAACCCGGCCATTGACGCTGTATACAGGGTGCAACCGGTGGGAGAAGTCATGGCCGTCGCGCAACAAGGCGCTTACCTGTACATGGCCGACGTAATGGGTCTGAACATCGTTGATATAAATGCGACGACACTCAACCCGGTGGGATCATATCCCCCCCTGGGCGAAGGCCCTCACGAACCTCTCTACGGCCTGGATGTGCTTGCTTATCAAGACTATGTCTACCTGGGTCGGTGCGACCAGATTCAAATTATCAACATCCACGATGCGACCGCCCCCTTTGTTGTGGGCAGCATCCCGTTGCCATCCGACGGTTACTTCGAAATGGCGATACAAGATAATTGGCTATTCATTCTGAACCACAATGAATCGCAACAACACCAGGAAATTATCCTGCTGGATATTACCGTCCCGCAAGACCCAGGCTTTGTCAGTACATATACGATTGATCACAACGGCCACGCCAGAAAATTTGCCGTAACCGATCAGTGGGTGTATTACCTGGATTACGAATCGTTTGACATGCCAGGCATCTACATCGTGGATTACTCGAACCCGGCGCAGCCGCAAGAAATCGGTGTCATTCCCTATTTCGACGATTACCTGATGGATATCGCGCTGACCGATCAATTCGCCTACATTGCCGCCCCCAGGCAAATCGAAATTTATGATCTCAGCGACAAAACCAACCCACAATGGGTGGCGCGGTTTGCCACTCCCGGCGTGCCAAATAGCCTGGCGATCCGCGGAGATGCCCTTTACGCCGCGACCCCCTACCGCATTCTGGCATGGGATATTGCAACGGGGACAAACCCCAGGCTGATCAACGAGTTCCGCACGCCCGACTCGTATGCGGCCTCTTTTGTCGTCACCGATACCGCTCTCATCATGGCAAACCATCAAGCCGGCCTGGTAAAAATCCCCCTGCAAAGCGGCATTGCCCCTTTAAATTCCATTTACTTACCCATCCTCATTCAATAAAATACGATACCCCCAACGAGCGCGCCCGCTTCGTGCCGATCGGCGAAGAAGGCGCGCAACGGATTGTTGCGTAATGCAAAGGCAACCAAAGGCTACCCCATGCTTTCCCCCGTCAACCGCGGCCTGCTGGTCGGAAAATTTCTTTACTTCTTCCTCTTTGCCGCCCTCGGCATTTTCATCCCCTTTATCAACGTGTATTACCGCGAAACTTTGCTTTTGAGCGGGGCACAAATCGGGCTGATTGGCACACTCGGCCCGCTGATCGCCATCTTCAGTGGGCCAGTGTGGGGGCTGCTGTGCGACCGGCTTGGGCGGATGCGCCTGGTGCTGGGCATCGTGACGGTTGGCTGTATCGCCGGGGTGAGCGGGCTGGCGCTGGTCAATACATTCAGCCTGGTGCTGGTGTTTACCGGGGTATTCAACCTGTTTGCCGGGGCCGTCGTGCCGCTGCTCGACAGCTTCAACCTGACCCTGCTGGGCGATCAGCGTGAAAAATACAGCCAGCAGCGCATCTGGGGCACTTTCGGCTTTCTCTGCACCAGCATTCCCGCCGGAACGCTGATCGGCCAGGCCGGCTTGCACAGCATTTTTCCCGCTTACATCACCTGCCTGGCGCTCTTTTTGCTGGCGCTGATGGCCATTCCCCCCGCACCGGCCAGGCTGGGACGGGCCGTCTTCGATGGTTTCGGCCAAATGCTGCGCCAGGGCGTGTGGATCATCCTGGCCCTGGCGACGATCCTGGTAATGATAGCCAACAGCAGTTGGCTCAATTTTTTGGGGATTGCAATCAAGCAAATGGGAGGCAATGACAGCCTGGTGGGCCTGGTGTGGAGCGTGGGGGCATTCTCCGAAATTCCCGTGATGTGGTTTGGCTCGCGCCTGCTCTACCGCCTGGGCGCCAGGAAAATGGTGGCCCTGGGTTTTCTGTTCTACGGGCTGCGCATGATGTTTTATGCGCTGATGCCAGCCCCCGAATGGGCCTTAGCCATTGGGCTGATGCACAGCGTCTCGTATGGATTCTACTGGCTGGGGGGCGTCAACTATGTCAGCCAGATCACCCCCGAACACCTGCGCTCTACGGGGCAGGGCCTATTGACGACCTTTTTCAGCGTGGGTGGGCTGATCGGCGCGCCGCTGATGGGCAGCCTGTACGATGGGATCGGCCCGGCGTGGCTGTTCATGGCAGCGGCGCTCATCGCCTGGGCAGGGTTGGCCATTTTCGTTTTCGGCAGGTTCTTCAGCAGTGCGGACTCTCAAACATATACCCCAGGCCGCGCACATTAACCACCCAGTCCTCGCCGCCGGCAAAGGCCGCCAGTTTGCGGCGCAAACGGCTGATCAGCGGGCGTAAAACTTCGGGGGCCTCCCACGCATTCACATCGTAGCCTTGCACGCGTTGAACCAATTCGCGGTGGGGAATCACCCGTGGACGGTTTTCGAGCAGCACGCGAAACAACTTGGCTTCGGTAGCCGTCAAGCCTACCACCTGCTGCTGCCAATGCACCTCACGACGGTTGGCATCGAAAAACAGGTCTTGCCCCAATGAAAAGATACCCGGCCCGCTGAGATTGGCCTGGGCTTCACCCTTCTCCACCACGCGCAATTGCTGAACAGAGTTTTCGAGTTGCTCGATCAACATGCGTTTTTGCAGCAGTTCGGTACGCCGCGCCAGCCCGCTTTGCACGCTGCGCAGGATGACATCGGGAGCGCAGGGTTTGAGCAGATAATCGTGGGCGCCAAAACGCAGGGCTTCGATGGCCGATTCGAGCGAACCATGCGCGGTGAGCAGGATGATTTGCGTTTCGGGGGCCAGCAGCGCCGCCTGGCGCAGCACGTCCAGGCCATCCATGCCGGGCATCTTCAAATCGAGCAGGAGCAAATCAAAGGTCTCGCGGCGCAGCATATCGAGGGCTTGCTCGCCGTTGGCCGCTTTTTCAACACGGCAGCCTTCCAACTGCAAAATATCAGCCAGCGAATCGCGGGCGGTTTGTTCATCATCTACCACCAAAATTTTCCCTTGCATAATCACTCCTGCTCCATTAACTCTTTCCAATCGGCAGCGACACACGAAAACACGCCCCGCCGCCCCGCCCGGCCACCAGCTCCAACGTGCCGCCATGAGCGGCCACGATGCCATAACTGACCGCCAGGCCCAGGCCGCTGCCCGATTCTTTGGAACTGACGAATGGCTCGAAAATTCGCTCGCGCGCCGCTTCTGGCACGCCGGGGCCGGTGTCCTCGAAGAGGATGTCAACGGTTTTGCGGGTTGAAAGGGTGGTCAGGTGCAACGTGCCGCCGGCGGGCATCGCTTCGATGGCGTTAAGCGCCAGGTTGAGGAAAACCTGCTGTATCTGATCCACCACAATCAACACATTCGGCAGGCGAGCGGAAAATTTGGTCTTGACCTCGATCTGGTTTTCCTGCAACTGCGCCCCAATCAGGCCCAACAAGCGCTCCAACACTTCATGGATATTGACCGCTTTACGATCCACCGCACCCGGACGGTAAAAGGCCAACATGCGCTGCACCGTGCGCATCAAGCGGTCCAACTCGCTCTGCGCCAGCGCCAGGTATTTTTGCTGGTCGGTAGGGGCCAGTTCAGCACGCCCGGCCAGGTGCAGGCAGTTCTGGACGGCCTGTAAGGGGTTGTTGATTTCATGCGCAATGGAGGTGGTCAGGCGGCCCACAGTCGCCATCTTCTCAGCCTGGATCAGCGCCCGCTGCGACTCTTCCACCTGGCGCAGGTAGGCGCGTAACTCGGCATGCAGACGGGCGTTTTCCATCGCCACCGCCGCCTGACGGGCCAGGATGACGAACATTTCGTAATCGGAAGCGCTGAAGGTGGGTTCTTCAGGCAGGCGCGCCGCCCAAAAGATATGGCAGCCCCCTTTCAAGCGCACCGGCACACACAGCACCGAGTTCAAGCCCATCTCCTGCAAGCTGGCCTGAAGCTGCGCATCGCCAGGGCCTTGCTGGTTCACCCACAGTGCAAAGCCCAGGTCAGCGGCCAGCGGGATCAGCCCGCGCTCGGCATCGGTGAGCAGTGCGGGGGGGCGCGGCCCGCGGCAGGCCACCGGGTCGGGGTGTGCGGACTCGCTGGCCTGGTAGAAGATGGCGACCTGCGAACAATGCAGTTGCCCGCTGACGGCATCGAGCAGCAGTTCTTGCAGGCGTTCGGGGACGGTTTCGACAAACAGCGCTTCGGTGATGTTGAACAAGGGGCGCAGCGTTTGCAAACGGGCCACATCACGTTTATTGCGGTTATCTTGCAAGGCACGCTGTACGCTCTGCACCAATTCGGCCCCGGCAAAAGGCTTGAGGATCAACCCATCGGCGCCGCGCCGCAGGGCCTGAATCGCCATTTCAACCGTACCAAAGCCGGTCATAATCACCACCGCCAAATCTGGCAGAGTTTGGCGGGCCTGGTCAATCACGCGAAAACCATCGGTGCCAGGCATACGAATATCTACCAACAACAAATCCACCGATTGATCGTCCAGGCGGGCCAGCGCCTCGGCAGGCTGGGTATAGGCCAACACGTCGAATCCGGCGCGCGCGAGCAGCCGCTCGCACAGCCGCACGATGCCCGGCTCATCGTCAATGATCAAAACAACGCCTTCAGTCATCGTCTCTTATTCCACCGGCAAAAAGACGGTAAAGCAGCTTCCCGCGCCCGGTTGGCTTTCCACCTCGATATAGCCCTTGTGATCGGTGATGATGCCATAGCTGATCGAAAGGCCCAGGCCGGTGCCAGAACCCGCAGCGCGGGTGGTGAAAAACGGCTCGAAGATGCGCTCCAGGTTATCGGGCGCAATGCCCACACCCGTGTCGCACACCGCCAGCGTCACCCACGGGCGGCCCTCGCGCGTGGTAACGTGGGTTTGCAACATCAGTTCGCCGCCCGAAACCATCGCCTGCAGCGCGTTGTGAATCAGGTTCAACAGCACCTGTTTGATCTGGTTGGGGTCTACCAACACCCACGGCAGGTTGGGGGCTAATTCCACGGCGGCGGTTACGCCGAAGGTGCGAATCTGGTGCTTGATCAGCGCCAGGGTCTCGTTGATCAGATCGTTGACATTGGTGCGCACGCGCACTTCTTCCATCGGGCGAGAAAAATCGAGCAGGCGGCGCACCACATCACGCGCCCGCTGGGCTTCGCGCAAGACCAGTTCCAAATCGGAACGCAGCAGCGATGCAGGGTCGAGGTCTTCGAGGGCCAGTTCGACAAAGCCCGAAACGGTGGTGAGCGGATTGTTCAACTCGTGGGCCACGCTGGCGGCCATTTCGCCCACGGCAGCCAGGCGGGCCGAACGCAGCAGACGCGTCTCGGCCAGGCGTTGCGCTTCGATGCGTTCTTGCAATTCCTGGTACAACCGGGCGTTGCGAATGGACACGGCCACCTGGGGGGCCAGCAGTTCGAGCAGTTGCAAATCTTCTTCCTGGAAGGCTTTGCCGGGGCGGCTATCCAACACGGTCAGGGCGCCCATCACCTGCATCGAGTCGGTCAGCGGGTCGCCATATTTGAGCGGCACGCCGGCCACGGCGCGAAACGGCGCCGGTTGCGCCGGATGCAGACGCCCGCCCCAGGCGTTGTAATCGGCCACGGCCACCGGCTCGCCGAAGGCCGCAACGCGTCCGGCCACACCGGCCATCAGCGGGATCAGGTTGCCCACGTTGTCGTACCAGGGGTTTTCGGCCACCACCACTTTCAAGCACTCACCAGCGGGTTCCAGCAGGCTCAGTTCGGCCCCCTGGGCATCTACCAATTCGCGGGCGCGGTGGACAACGCGCTTGAACAAAATATCGAGATCGAGGTCGGCGGTGATGTCGAGGGCGGTCTCACGCACGGCCTGAAGCTGGCGCACGCTATCCTGCAAACGCCGGGCGCGCTGGCGCGTCTCCTCGTTCAGGCGGATGTTTTCGATCAGCCCGGCCAGTTGGCTGGCAATCACCAGCATCAATTGTTCATCTTGCTGCGAAAAAGCGTTGTTCTTCGTGCTTTGCAGCACCAGCGCGCCAATGGATTGGCCGTGATAGCGCATGGGCACGGCCAATTCGGAACGGATTGCGGGGTCTGATGCGCCATAACGCAGCGAGGCGCGCACATCGCCGGTGCGCACGGGCTGGCCGTTGGCGATCACTGCGCCCAAAACGGTGGCGGCGTGAGGCTGCCAGGCAACCAGGTTGTGCGAGAGCGCCGTGTATTCGTGCAATTGCAGGTGGTCGGGCGAAAGCAAGTAGACGCCGACCAACTCGGTGGCGAAGCTGCGCCGCAAATGCTGGATGACACGCCGGGCGGCTTCCTCGGTGCCGACGCCCAGGGCCACCACGGAGGCCAGTTCGTTCAACATGGCCAGGCGCTGCAGGTAACGCGCCGCCTCTGAAAAAACGATGGCGTTCTCGACGGCGTAGGCCAGACGGTCTACCTGCGCGGCGACTTGCTGCAAATCGGCGGCGTCGAAGGCGTGCGGCGTGTGCGAAAGCAGCGCCACATGCCCGATGACGCGCTGCCCAACCTGGATCGGCGCGCCCAGCCAGGCGGCGGGGGGCTGTTCAAAGCTGGCGCTCACCAGCCAGGAATGATGGGCCTCGCGGCGCAAGTCGGCCACGATGGCCCCCTGGTGGGTTTCCACCATGCGGTTGAGCAGGGCATCTTCTTGCAGCGAGACATCCTGGCCGAGCAGCATGGCCGACCCATGCCAGATGGCCTGGATGCGGAAAACTTCGCCGGTGCGGATGGCCAGATAGGCGGCATCACAAGCCACCTGGTCGGTGAGGATGCCCAGAACATGGTTGAGGACGGCCTCCGGGTTATAGGAGGCTTCCAGGCCCGGCTCAGCTTTCACCCCGGTGGAGGCCGCTGGCCCGGTTGCCGGGGAGATATTGGCCGCCAGGAGGCGCAAACACGTTTCGACCGCGCGCTCCAATTCGTTGGCGCCGAGCAGCAACAAGCTGGATGAGTCGCCGCCGGCAAAGGCGTACAGGCGGCGGCAGCCCAATGGCTCGGCGGCGGCGCCCGTATCGCGCATGCGCGTTCGACGGCTGGTCAGCGTGCCAGCCAGCCAGGCCGCCACGCCAGGGGTTTGCAAAAAGCCAACCAGGGCCGATTGGCGCGTTTTGGTCAGGGCGTGGCGGGCGGCGAAATCCCACGCTTCGGGCTGGCGCGTCAGCCAGACGGCCCAACGCGCGCCGGTGAGCTTGCAGACCTCTTTGAGTTGAGCAGATAAATCCATCATCGTAATGCGGCCAGAATTTTTTCGGGTTCAAGGGGTAAATCGCGTCCCTGCCAAAGGTCAGATTTACCCGGCAGATGGCGCACATCGGCATAGACTTCGATGTCGTTGCCATCGGGGTCTTTGAAATAGATCGCCCAGCGCACCTGATGGTCGGTGGCGGTTACGGGAATGTTGGAGGCGATGAGGTGTTTGTAGACGGCGGCGAAGGTGGCGAGATCGGCCACTTGAAAGCCAAGCACTGCCATGCCGACACTTTCGGCGGGCGGGATGTGGCCGCCAGCGCCGATGTTTTGCAAGGCCAGTTCGTGGTGCGAACCATTGGCCGCCAGAAAAGCATAGACATTGCCGGTACGCTCCACCAGGTGCAGGCCCAAATAGCGCACATAAAAGCGGATGGCGCGCTCCAGGTTGCGCACTTTGAGCTGTACGTGGCCCAAAGTGACCCGATAAGCGGGAGGTTCGACCGTGCCGCTGACGCCATTCAGGTCGAGGCGTTCGGTCAGCCAGTTGGCGGCTTCTTGCAGGGTGTCTTGGGTAAGATGATGTCCGTAGGATTGCTCGCGGTAATCGAGTTGAACGGGATATTTGGCAAGCAATTTGTTGATCTCGCGCCCCAGCGACACCGGATAAAGTTCATCGTGCAGGCCGTGAATGATCAACAGGGGCAGCCCCTGAAGCTGCTTGGGACGCATCATCAATGCCCGAAATTCCCCCGGCAGTTGGCCGCTGATGCTGACCGCGCCGCGCACAAAGTAGGATTCGGTCAGGGCCAGGCCGAGGGCCATCACCGCGCCCTGGTCGAAGCCGAGCAAATAGACCTGGTTGGCATCGGCCTTGTAGGCATCGGCGGCATGGGCGACGAACTTGACCAATGCCTGGCGGCTATACTCCGCCTGCACGCCGTTGATGACATACTGCCCGGCGCTCTGGTCCATGCCAAACCATAAATAGCGGCGCGGCGATTGCATGAAAGGCCCGCGCACGGTCAACACAAGGAAACGTTCGTCGAATAATTCCGCCATGCCATAAAATTCCCGCTCGCTGCTCCCCGTGCCGTGCAACAATATCAATAATGGCGGATTGTTGATAACAATGCGCGGCGGACGCGCCAGGTGAGGCATGGGGAGTTCAGCCAATTCCATGCGGCTATTGTACATGAGGACAGGTGAATGGGCGTGATATTTGCAGAAAAACCCACCCCGCCAAGGTACTTAAGCAGGCGATTGCGTAGGCAAATAGGGCATGACAGGGCCAGCCACCCCCAGGCATTCAGCCAGTGCCGCCCGCAAGGCCGTGCGATCATCCCACGGGTATTCGACAGCGCCAAAACACATGGATTGCTCGTGTCCCTTGCCGCAGGCCATCAGCACGTCTCCAGGCTGCGCCAACGAGACGGCAAAACGTAAGGCATCCCCGCGGTCGGCGATGCGCCAGAAGGTCTGGCCTTCGACGCCGCCGCGGGACTCTGCGGCGGCAGCCATTTCAGCCAGGATGCCGTCGAGGGATTCGGTGCGCGGGTCTTCGGCGGTGAGGATGGTGAGGTCGGCCATTGCAACAGAGATTTCGGCCATCATGCGGCGCTTGGCTTTGTCGCGCAGGCCGGCAGAGCCGAAGACGGTGACAATGCGGCCATTGGTGAGGGTACGCGCCGTTGCGATGGCGTTTTGCAACGCGTTGGGGGTGTGGGCGAAATCTACGATGGCGGTGAAGGGCTGGCTGAGGTCAATGCGCTCCATGCGGCCAGGGATGCCCTCCAGGGCGGCGATGCCGCGGGCGGCGTCTTCGGGCGTTATGCCCAGCCCAACCACTGCCGCCG
Source organism: uncultured Anaerolineaceae bacterium (assembly GCA_964606085.1). Lineage (GTDB taxonomy): Bacteria > Chloroflexota > Anaerolineae > Anaerolineales > UBA4823 > CAIQJJ01. The sequence goes on along the minus strand of CAZSFD010000078.1, from coordinate 10,436 downwards.
CCAGCGCTGCCAGGCAGTTGGACACGTTGAACGCCCCCACCAGTTTGCTCTGCACCGCCACGCGAAAGCCCCGCCCCGCCGCGTCGAAAAAGAGGCCGCCCGGCAGGTAGCGGATATTTTCGGCACACACATCCGCCTCGGCGGTCAGGCCATAACAGACGGTGCGAATGGGATTTTCAGGGGGCAGTGCCTGGTTGGCGACACGTACGACATCGGATAAGTAAGCATAGGAAGAATCGTCGCGGTTCAGCACGGCCAGACGAATCGGTGGGGCAGCTTTGGCGGGCGTCTCGGCGAGCAGTTGCAACAGGCGCGCTTTGGCAGCGCGGTAGTTTTCGAGCGAGCCATGCTCGTTGAGGTGTTCGTGGGTGATATTGGTGAAGATGCCCACGTCGTACAGAGCGGCATCGACGCGGTGCTGCGCCAGGCCGTGCGAGGTGGTCTCGAGGACGACATGCGTCAGGCCGGCGGCCACCATTTGGGCGAGGTAGCGCTGCACATCGGGGGCATCGGGCGTGGTGACGTGGAAACCGGTATCCAGCACTTCGTCGCCGATGACGGCATTGACGGTGGAGATCAGGCCAGCTTTGATGCCGGCGGCTTTGAGAGCATGGAAGAGCAGGTTGCAGGTGGTGGTTTTGCCGTCGGTGCCGGTGACGCCGATCACGGTGAGTTTTTGGCCCGGATAACCGTGAAGAGCGGCGGCAAGGTAAGTGACAGCGCGACGGGCGTTATCCACGCGAACGTAGGGCACGGGTAAACCGACCCAATCTTGCTCGCCAACGATGGCAGCCGCGCCCTTTTCGATAGCATCAGGGATGTATTGATGTCCATCCACACTGCCGCCGGGCATGGCGATGAAGATGTCGCCAGGCTGCACTTTGCGCGAGTCGATGGCGAGGCCGGTGATGGGCGTGTCAGGGATGGGGGTATGGATGGGAAAGGGGTAGGCGGAGAAAAGAGAAGTGAGAGAGGGCATAAAAAGCCTGCAGATCAAAATTAGCTCAAAAGGCAGAAGATGACAGCGATTTGCAGTAGCGTTTGGGCTTTCATGAAGGTGATCTCCTGGATTTTTTAGCAGGTTGGGTGGGATTGCTTGCGATAGGGGAATCTTCCCCCCTGCGAGCGTGATTGTACTTCCACGGTGAGAAACGAACAAGGATGGATCGCGCAATTTGCCCTCGCGGGCCGTATTGCGCTCGCAAGTCTGAGACTTGCGCCACGTTTTGTTGTACAATTCTCGCTGCCATAGTCCCTGGGCCAGAACTCGCCGCCCCCTACGGAGAGCGCTGCCCACAGACATCCCACCACAAACAGAGTATCCCTATGCACTTCACCAAAATCTGCGTCCTCGGCCTGGGCTACATTGGCCTGCCCTACGCCGCCACCTTCGCCACCAACGGCATTCACGTTGTCGGCGTAGACATCAACCCCGAGGTGATCGCCACCCTGCAAAGCGGCGGCATCCACATCCACGAACCCAGCCTGCGCACCGTCGTCCAGGCCGCCATCAAATCAGGCAACCTAACCGTTTCCACCAAGCCCGAGGAAGCCGATGCGTTCATCATTGCCGTGCCAACCCCGTTCAAGGTCGAAACGTCGCAGGCTGAAGATGCACCGCTCGAACTTCCACCCCCAACCTCCAAACCTTTTCCCCGCGCCGACCTGTCCTACGTCACTGCCGCCACCGAAGCCATCGTACCCTACTTGCGGCGCGGCAATTTGGTGATGCTCGAATCGACCTCGCCGCCGCGCACCACCGTAGATGTGGTAGCGCCGATCCTCGAAAAATCGGGCCTCAAGGCCGGGGCCGATTTCCACCTGGCCTACACGCCCGAACGCGTGCTGCCCGGGCAGATTTTGCGCGAGTTGATTGAAAACGCCCGCGTGCTGGGCGGCATAGACCACGCCTCCACCGAAGCCGCCCGCGACCTCTATTCCGTCTTTGTGCGCGGCCAAATCGTCCTCACCGATGCCACCACCGCTGAAATGGTCAAGCTGATGGAAAACACCACCCGCGACATCAACATCGCCATCGCCAACGAATTCAGCCGCCTGGCCGACCGCTTCGGCGTGGACGTGTGGGAGGCCATCGGCATCGCCAATTTGCACCCGCGCATCAACATCCTGCGCCCCGGGCCGGGCGTGGGCGGCCACTGCATCAGCGTAGACCCGTGGTTTCTGGTGGAAGCTGCGCCAGAGATCGCCACGCTGATCCGCACGGCGCGCCAGGTGAATGACGCCCAGCCGCATTTCGTCGTCGAATTGGTCGAACGCAGCCTGGGCCATCTGGCTGGCAGGCGCATCGCCGCCCTCGGCCTGGCGTTCAAACCCGATGTAGATGACCTGCGCGAAAGCCCGGCGGTAGAAATCTGCCAGGCGTTAGCCGCCCGCGGCGCGCTCGTCAGCGCCTACGAACCGTTCAAGCCACAGGCACGCTTCGATGGCTTCGAGAGTACCCCCAGCCTCGCCGCCGCCCTATCCCACGCCGAGTTGATCCTGATCCTGGTCGGCCACACCGCCTTCAAAGAACTCGTCCCCAACCAGCTTGCCGGGCAAACCCCGGCCCGCACGGTAATAGACTGCGTGAACGTCTGCGAGCGGGCGGCCTGGCAAAAGGCCGGGTTTACGATATACCGCCTGGGTGACGGGAAATTGCACGATGCATGATTTTTACACAACCCTTGTTTATGCCCGGCAAAAGCCTATCATCGGCAAGCTGGCTTATTGGCTGCTGAAGCTGCTCGGCGCGGAAATTCCCGTTGCGGTGCCGGTGGGTGAGGGCTTCGAGTTGGCGCACGGCGGCTTCGGCGTGGTGGTGCATTCCAAAAGCCGCATCGGGCGGGGCGTGAAGCTCTACCCCGGCGTGACACTGGGACGGGCCGACATCTACCGCCCGATGAGCGAATCCAAATTCGAGGGCATCATCATCGAAGACGAAGCGATCCTCTGCCCCGGCGCGAAGGTGCTGTGCAAAGCAGGCGTGCTGCGCGTGGGCCGGGGGACGGTGGTGGGGGCCAATGCCGTGCTGCTGCAATCCACCGGCGAGAACGAAATCTGGGCCGGGATGCCAGCCAGGTGCGTGGGGCGGCGATGAAAATCTGCCTGACCCCCCGGGTGCATGGCACGGGCGGCATGGTGTCGTTCGCCGCCAAGTTCGCCGCCGGGCTACATGCCCGCGGCATTGACGTCAGCGACGATCTGCGCGCCGACGACGCCGATGCCGTGCTGGTGATCGGCGGGACGCGTGACCTGGTGGGCTTGTGGCGGGCCAGGCGGCGCGGCGTGCCGGTCATCCAGCGGCTCAACGGCATGAACTGGATTCACCGCAAGCGCCGCACCGGGTTCAAGCACTACCTTCGGGCAGAATATGGCAACCTGCTCCTGGCGTTGATCCGCGGGCGGCTGGCAACGGGGATTGTCTATCAGAGTGCGTTTTCGCAACAGTGGTGGCAGCGCGTGTATGGCGCCACACGCAGCCCCCATGCGGTGGTCTATAACGGCGTGGATTTAGACACGTACAGCCCCCTCGACAGTACACGGGGTGAAACCTTGCGGGTGCTGATGGTGGAAGCCAGCCTGGGCGGCGGCTACGAAATGGGCCTGGAAACGGGCGTGGCGTTGACCGAACACCTGGCAGCCCACTTCCCGGTAGAACTGATGGTGGTGGGCAGCGTGCCAGCGGCGCTGCAAACCGCCTGGCAGTCGCGCAGCAAAATCCCCATTCAGTGGGCCGGGCGTGTGCCGCGTGAGCGAATCCCTGCCATAGACCGCGCCGCCCACGTCTTCTACGCCGCCGATCTGCACCCGGCCTGCCCCAATGCCGTCATCGAGGCGTTGGCGTGCGGGCTGCCGGTGGCCGCCTTCGCCACCGGCGCACTGCCCGAAATCGTCGCGGGTGAGAGCGGGCGGGTGGTCTCTTATGGCAGCGACCCGTGGCAGATCGGCCCGCCCGATGTGCCAGCATTGGCCGCGGCCGCGGCAGAAATCCTCACCGACCAGGAGCGTTTTCGCCGCGCGGCGCGTGCCAGGGCGCAAGCCGCCTTTGGCCTGGATCAAATGGTGGAAGGCTATCTGACCGCGCTGCGCCACAATTTCTAATATGGACACACACAAACTACAACAACTCCTTTCCGATGTACAAACCGGCCAAACCAGCGTGGCCGAGGCGCTCGAACGCCTGAAAACACTGCCTTACGAACCCGTGGACGACTTTGCCCACCTCGACCTGCACCGCGCCTTGCGCTCTGGGCTGCCAGAAGTGGTCTTCTGCCAGGGGAAAACGGTCGAACAGGTGGCGGCGATCATGCTGCGCTTGTGGGCGCATCACGAACGGGTGATGGGCACGCGCGTTTCGGCAGAGATGGCCGCGGCAGTGCAGGCGAAAATCCCCCAGGCACACTACGAACCACTTTCACGCCTGCTGACCCTGGCCCGCCAACCGCTGCCCCCGCCCGACCCGGCGCTGCCCTATGCGGTCGTTGCCACGGGCGGCACCGCCGATATGCCCGTGGCCGAAGAAGCCGCCCAAACGCTGGCCTTCTTTGGCGGGCGCGTCGAACGGGCCTACGATGTGGGCGTGGCGGGCATCCACCGCCTGCTGGATAAGCGTGAACTGCTGACCAGGGCCAGCGTGGTGATCAGCGTGGCAGGCATGGAAGGGGCGCTGACCAGCGTGGTGGGCGGGCTGGTGGCTTGCCCGGTGATTGGCGTGCCGACCTCGGTGGGTTATGGGGCCAGCTTCAACGGCCTGGCGGCGCTGCTTTCGATGCTCAACTCGTGTGCAACCGGCGTGGCCGTGGTCAACATTGATAACGGCTTTGGCGCTGGCGTGCTGGCGCACCGGATATTACAACTGGCGGCAACCCAAGGAAACAAGCCATGAAAATCGCCTATTTCGATTGCATTGCGGGGGCTTCGGGAGATATGATTTTGGGTGCGCTGCTCGATGCCGGGCTGCCGCTGGAAAAGCTGCAAAAACGGCTGGCAGCCTTGAACCTGGATGAGTTTGAATTGACCGCCAACAAGGTGGTCAAAAACGGGTTCAGCGCCACCAAAGTGGATGTGCATGTCCACGAACACCATCACGGTGACCATCACCACGGGCGGCACTTGGACGACATCGAAGCCTTGATCGCCCAGGGTGCGTTGGAGGCAGCCGTGCAGGAGCGGGCGATCGGCATGTTTCGTCGGTTGGCCGAGGTCGAGGCGGGCATCCACCATGCCCCGGTCGAGAGCGTTCACCTGCACGAAGTGGGCGGGGTGGATACGATTGTGGACGTGGTGGGGGCGTTGGTGGGCCTGGAAGAATTGGGCATCGAGCGGGTGTACGCCTCGCCGCTGCCCCTGGGCCGCGGCTTCGTGCGCGGCGCGCATGGACAAATCCCCCTGCCGGCGCCGGCAACGGTGGCGCTGCTCAAGGGCGTTGCAGTGGTGGGCAGTGAAATCGAGCAGGAACTGGTCACGCCAACCGGGGCGGTGATCTTGTCCACGCTGGCGGCGAGTTTTGGGCCGATCCCGGCCATGCGCCTGGGCGCGGTGGGCTATGGCGCTGGCGGGCGCGACCTGCCGATCCCCAATCTCATCCGTCTGCTGGTGGGCGAAGCCGATGAACCCGCCACCTTTGAACGCCTGGCGCTGCTCGAAACCAACGTGGACGACAGCAACCCGGAAATTTTCGGTTACGTGATGGAAAAGCTGCTGGCTGCCGGTGCTTTGGACGTGTTCTTCACCCCCATTCAGATGAAAAAGAACCGCCCGGCCACCCTGCTGGGCGTGCTGTGCCGGCCTGGCGAAATGAACCGGCTGGAAGATATTTTGCTGTGCGAAACCAGCACGCTGGGCATCCGCCGGCAATGGGTGGAGCGGCGCAGCCTGGAGCGTTCGAGCGAAACGGTGCCAACCGCCTACGGGCCGATACGGGTCAAGGTGGCGCATCTACCCGATGGCACGACCAAACGCGCCCCCGAATACGAGGATTGCCGCCAGGCCGCGCTGACTCACAACGTGCCGCTGCGCGAGGTATATGCCGCGGCAAGCGCCACCCACGCTTGACAAGCACTCCGCATCCCGTATAATTTTACAAATTTGATAGTTTATCGCTGTGATGAGAGCGAGTAGGCGATGAGCGCGTTTTTCAATTCTTTCGTTAGGAGGTTTTTATGTCTGAACAGACCCGTTTTTTGCTGAATGAGAGTGATTTGCCGAAGGCATGGTACAACATCGCTGCCGACAGCCCGGTTGCGCCAACGCCGGTGCTGCACCCCCAAACGTTGCAGCCGGTCACGCCCGATTTTCTCTCGGTGCTTTTCCCGATGGAACTGATTTTGCAAGAAATCAGCATGGAACGTTACATTGACATCCCCGAAGAAGTGCGTGAGATTTATAAACTGTGGCGTCCCACCCCGTTAATTCGCGCCCGCCGCCTCGAAAAAGCGCTCGATACCCCCGCCCACATCTATTACAAAAACGAGAGTGTTTCGCCGGTGGGCAGCCACAAACCGAACACCGCTGTTGCCCAGGCTTTCTACAACAAGATCAGCGGCACAAAAGCGCTGACTACTGAAACCGGCGCCGGGCAGTGGGGTTCGGCACTCTCGATGAGCGGCAATTTCTTTGGCCTGGACATCGAAGTGTACATGGTCAAGGTTTCGTACAACCAAAAGCCCTATCGCCGCATTTTGATGGAGAGCTTTGGGGCGCAGGTGTTTGCCAGCCCGACCAATCTCACCAACTATGGGCGGGCGGTGTTGGCCGAAAACCCCGATAACCCCGGTTCGCTGGGCATTGCCATCTCTGAGGCGGTGGAAGTGGCCGCGCTTTCCGAAGGCAAGAAGAAGTATTCGCTCGGTTCGGTGCTGAATCACGTGCTAACGCACCAGAGCGTCATCGGCGAGGAAGCGCTTAAGCAGATGGATATGGCCGGTGAATATCCCGATGTGGTGATCGGCTGCGTGGGCGGCGGCTCGAATTTTGCTGGCCTGGCCTACCCCTTCTTGGGCGAGAACTTGCGCAACGGCAAAAAGACGCGCATCATCGCCGTCGAACCGACCGCAACCCCCTCGCTGACAAAAGGCAAATACACCTTCGATTACGGCGACACCGCCAAAATGGCCCCCATCGTCAAAATGCACACCCTCGGCCACGATTTCGTCCCGCCGCCGATCCATGCGGGCGGGTTGCGCTATCACGGCATGGCCCCCAGCATTTGCGCGCTGTACGATGCCGGGCTGATCCAGGCTGTGGCCGTACCACAACTGGCCACCTTCGAGGCGGCGATGATGTTCTCGCGTGCCGAAGGGTTGATCCCCGCTCCCGAAACGGCCCATGCCATCCGCAGCACCATTGACGAAGCCCTGGATGCGAAAGCCAAAGGTGAAAAACGGGTGATCCTGTTCAACCTGTCGGGGCATGGCTTCTTCGACATGGCTTCGTACCAGGCCTATCTGGCGGGTCAGTTGCAAGATTACGAATATCCTGCCGAGGCCATCGAAGCCGCCATGGCCCGGCTGCCGCAGGTTAACCTCTAGGCCCATGGCCCTTTTTTGGGATCTTTTAGAGGCTGTCTGAAAAGTCAGGTGCAACGCACTTATTTGCCGGTCAAGGCACTTTTTGGCCTGTTTATGTTGGCAAAAAGCAACGTTTATCAACCAAAAAGTGCGTTGCACCTGTGGCGCAAGTCTCTGACTTGCGCACGCTGACTTGCGCACGCTGAATTGCGCACGCTGAATTGCGCACGCTGAATTGCGCACGCTGAATTGCGCACGCTCGCAAACCAAAGGTTTGCGCCACGACAGTCAGCCCATTTTCGTCCAACAAGAAAAGGCGTCCGGTTCATCGTGAACCCGGACGCCTTTTTCTGTTGGATGTTAGCGGAACTGCGGCAGGGCTACCTACGCTTCGCCCAACAACAAAACCGCCAAATGTTGATTCAGGAACTCAGCCGTTTGCCGGACATGCGTGACCGCGCCAAAGGTATAACCGCCAACAATGGGGATGTCATCGCCCAGCACGCGGCGCAGCGCCATCAACTCAATGCCCGGCTGCGCCTCCATCAGCATCTGCCAGGCGGCATCTACCAAAACAAACGCCAGAATCGGTGTGGCGTTACCCAGGGCCGTCAAAGCCTGCTGGGCGGCGTTTTCGGCGGCCTGGATGCATGCCTCGCCACTGCCGACCATCAGGCAAACCCGGCTGCCAACCGGGAGATTGGCGTGCAATTGCAGGCTGCCATCCACGGCTTCGATGCAAAGCGGGGAGAAGACAGGCGGCGGTTGCGTTTCATTGCCAGGGTGAACCCCCAGCGGATACAGCCTCGTCAGGTGACTGAGCGGCGGGGTGCGCCAATTTTCGGCTGAATAGCCGAGCAGGTTGGCGTAATGTTCAGCCGGCGTGTGCTGGTCAATTGCCTGCAGCCACAAACCTTCCGATTGTGTGACCGGCAGATACTCTTGCATGGCAACCCAGCCATGCCCATAGCCCACGGAGGCCACCAGCTTTTCGCCCGTCAACCAGGCTGCCGCCAGGCCATTCACGCCCGATTTGCGCCCACCCACCTGGTAGGTGCGGCGCGAGCTGACATCACCAGCAGCCAGGCCGCCAAACAGCGTGAACGTACCGGCTGGCAAAGCCTGGCACAATTGCGCGGCATCGCCATTCATCCCATCGGCTGCCAACCACAAGATGCCCTGGGGACGTGTGGTGGTGAACCATTTCGCCACCTGTTGCGCCGCCGAGCGGCTATCTTCAGCATAGCCGGGCCACCAATCGGCCCGCGCTTGCAGATCGCCACACAGCAGCACCACCAGCACAGAGCGCTGGCCGCATTGCTGCCCACAAAACTCGCCCAACGTGCTGAGGCCCAGCAAAGGCACTTCACTCAACACAGCCGAGACACCATTCGCCACCATCTGGATAGGATAGTGATGGGAAGCTAACACCAACGCTAACGCTACAGGCTCACGGCCAGCCTGCTCTAAAGCGCGTTGGGTAGCCGTGGCAGCCGCTTCACGGCCATCCAATGCCTGGGCGTGTCCGATTGCTGCTCGAATTGCCATTGACTGCCTTTCTGTAAAAACGCCTGACGGGTTCAAGCCTCTTCGGCGACGGGAACGGTGATGTGAAAGGTGGTGCCAAAATGCGGTTCGCTCTCGAACCAGATGCGGCCGCCTTGCATCTCCACCAGGCTTTTGGTGATATTCAGGCCCAGGCCGGTACCGGAAGCCATTTCTTTCGACAAGGACGTGCGAAAGTATTGTTGAAAGATTTTCTTTTGGTCTTCTGGGCTGATGCCAATGCCCGTATCTTGCACCCAAATGTGAACAAAACGCACATTTGCGGCAGCCCCCGCCAGGGTGGTTTCGCCTGGTAAATCATGCAAATCGGCCAGCCGTGCGCCAACCTGAATTTCGCCTTCGACCGGAGTATATTTATGCGCATTGCTGATCAGATTGGTGATAATCTGCGTCAGGCGCACCGGGTCAGCCCACACTTTCGGCAATGTTTCTGGAATATCAATCACCAGCGTCTGCGATTTATCTTGAATGAGCCGTGTGAGCGAACGCGCCGTATCATCAACGATTTCAGCAACCTGAATGGTGTTGAATTTCAAATCCAGCTTGCCGCTTTCGATCTTGGTCACATCATTCAGGTCAGAAACAATCGTATCCATGCGGTCAACGTTGGAGCGCACCGTTTTGAGGAATTGCGCCTGCATCTCATTCACAGAGCCAGCCGCGCCGTTCAAGACCAGTTCGGTATAGCCCTTGATCGAGGACATGGGGTTTTTCAGTTCGTGGGCCACGAACTTGACAAACTCCACCTTGGCCTGGTTGGCGGCGTCCACCTGGTTGTACAGTTGGGCATTGGCAATGGCAATGGCAGCGTGGTCAACCAGGCGCGAGAGGAAAGCGACTGTTTCCGCCGGGCTTTCTTCACTGGAAACACTCTCGAGGAGCATAATGCCGATGGTTTGGCCTTCCTGCTGGATAGGCAAACCGATCTGGCTTTTGCCGCGGCGCAGCAAGGCGCGCGAACGCAACTGCCCGGTTCGGCTGCTGCCCAGGCGAATGTATTGTGGCTGGCCCGTTTGGATGGTCTCAGCGATGGCGGGCAATTCAGCGGGCAAGGGGGCCTGTTGGTAGGGTTCAAGTTCATCACGATAGCCCTGCGACGCCATGATGCGAATCCCGCCTTCTACCAACACCCCTACTAACCCGGCATCTACACGCGATTGACGCATCGCCCAATCCAGCGTGATGCGCATGGCGCGCTCGATATCCAGGCTGGCGTTCAGTTCGCGATCAATGCGTTGCATCACCGAAAGCTCTTCGACGCGGGCAGCCAGGGATTGATCGGTTTGGGTGTAGAGGCGGGCGTTTTCGATGGCAATGGCCGCCTGGTTGGCAAAGGCGTTCAGCAGTTCTTGATCGGCGGGG
>CAZSFD010000077.1:0-24750 GCA_964606085.1 uncultured Anaerolineaceae bacterium | reverse complement strand
GGGGGGGGGCCCGGGGTGTGCCTGACGGAGACCGCCGCCTACGCCATCTCCGACCAGTTTCGCTTCGAGCCAGGCGAAGAGGGGCATCTGTTGGTGCTGGATGATCTGACGGACGAGCAATTGGGCGAATATGATTTGATCCCGCCTAAACGCCGTCAGGCCGCCAGCGTCTTGTGGGATCGCAGCCTGCCCAGCCTGGTGAGCGAAATCACCAAAGAAGTTGAACAGATCGAGCCGCTGGCCAGCTACCTGCCCGCCTCCACCCTGCGCCTGGTGGTTGAGAACACGGCCCAACGCCGCATTGTGCCAGATTTTCCCGCTGCTACGGTGATTTTCGTCAACCTGGTGGGCATGACCGAGATGGTTGACCAGGCCGCGCAAGGCGAAGAAGCTGACATCGTGGCTGGCTTTTCGTTGATCATGGCCCTGATCAATGCGGCTGTAGAAGCGCGCGGGGGTGTACTCAAAAAAGTGACTTACCACCTCACCGGCTCTGATCTGATGATCTTGTTTGGCGTACCCGGCGCACGCGGCGATGACTCGTTGCGCGCCGCCGATGCGGCTTTGGCCGTGCGTGATGTCATCCGCAATATGCGCGAAATCGAAATCGGCGGTCAGATGATGCGGGTTACCTGCCAAATTGGCATGTCGCGCGGCTCCGTGTTCGCCGCCGAGGTGGGCGAGCCGCATGGCCGGCGCGAATTCAACACCCTCGGCGATGCCGTCAACACCGCGGCGCGCCTGATGAACCGCTCCTTGCCTGATCAAATCCTGATCACCGGGGCAGTGTTCAACGAGATTGAGTCCTGGTATCACTGCGAGCCATTGGGGGCGGTAGCGCTCAAGGGGAAAATCAACCCCACGCAATTATATGGTTTGTTGAGCAAACGTTAATCGTTTTCTTCGTGGATAGGCAGCGTCAAGATAAACGCGCTACCCTTGCCCACTTGCGACTCCACCCAAATTTTGCCTTTGTGCGCATCAACAATAGACTTGACAATGGCCAACCCCAGGCCATGTCCTTCTTGCGACATTGTATTGGCCTGCCCAAGCCGAGAAAATTTTTCAAACAGGCGTGGTTTTTTGTCGGAGGGAATGCCAGGGCCATTATCGGCCACGCGCACCAGGGCCTGTTGGCCTTCGCGACGGGTTGATAGAGTCACTTTCCCCCCCACCGGACTAAATTTGATCGCATTACCAATCAGGTTAGCCATAGCCTGTTCCAGGCGCAGTGTTGATCCAAATACGGGCAGATTTTCCTGCCCAGCTTCCAAATTCAGCGTCAAGCTTTTCTTCTCGGCCAGGGGGGCCAGGTTGTGCAGCGCATTGCGAGCGACATCGATCATATCTACTGTTGCAAATTCACTCTCGATACCCATTTCAATCCGCCCCAGGTCGAGCAGATTGCTGATCAAACCGAGCATCCGGTCAACCGAGTTGAGGATACGGCTGGCGTACTCGCGTGTCTCATCGGTCAGCTCGGGCGTGTTGTTGAGCAGCCAGGCGTAGCCCTGGATGATCGCCAGCGGCGCTTTCAGGTCGTGTGAAACTTGTGAGACGAATTGACTCTTGAGTTCATCGAGACGCTTGAAGGTGGTCACATTATGCATGGCGATCACATCGCCCACGTTGGGGATGCGCACGCGCGAAGCGTTGAAGGTGCGTTGATTGGTCAGCGTAATTTCTTGTTGCAGTTCTTTGGCTACGTGCGGATTGCGGCAAAAGTCCAATAAAGCCTGTTCGGTCAGCGCTTCGCCAAGCGACAACCCGAAGGCGGCCGGCGAGATGCCCAATTCCACCTGGGCAACGGGATTGGCCAGGATCAGACGATTGTGCAGATCGGTGACGAAGATGACATCTTGCACGCCTTCGATAATTGCCTGCAGCTTGAGACGTTCCAGGTTGGCCTCGGTATAGATGGTGGCATTTTCAATCGCCGAGGCGGCCTGCGTGGCGATCACTTCCAGGAGCATCAGTTGGCGATGGGTGAACGCATGCGGCTCGGTGTGGATCATCGTGATCACCCCAATCACTTGGTCGCGTCGGAGCAACGGCGCGGCCATCGCCGAACGGCTGAGGTTTGTGTCGTAGGGGAAGGCATACCACCGTTCATCGTCCTCGGTATCGAAGATCAGGTCAGCCTTTTTGTTTGTGAAAACCCATCCCGCCAGTCCGTCGCGCATAATCTCGGCCAGGGCGTGGTTTTTGACTTCGACCGGAAAGCGAGGCCGCGAAAGCAGGCTGCGTGTGATGCGGCCTGCGTCATCCAATAAAAAAATGCTGCCACGGCTGGCCTCCACCGACTGAACCGTCAGGCTGAGTACTTTGCTGAGGACTTCATCCAGTTCCAGGCTGGAAGCGAATTGCCGGCTGATCTCGTAAAGCAGCCCGCCCCATTCGGCAGGCAGAATAGTATTTTCTAAGGGAGATGAAATCGGGGTTGTTTTGACATCCATGCGGCCAAGTATACCCTGTAAATTCCCCAAACTTCAACTTGCGCAATTGGCGTAGTTTGCTGTACAATACCTAACAGATTGTTTAAGTGGTCTCAGGAGTGTTCCTGGGCCGAAAGCCAAACCAACCCTAGTTTTGTATCGAGGAGGATCCCATGTCTGACCAACCCAACTTTGAAGTAACCAGTGACGACAAGCTGTGGGTGTTGCTGGCCTACATTTTCTCACCCTTCATTCCCGTTATTTTGATGTTGATGGAAGATAAGAAAAATCGCCCGTTTATTCGCGCTCACAATGCCCAGGCGCTTGTGATGGGGATTGTTGAATTGGTCATGGTGGTAACGGCTGTCCTGGCATGTTTCCAGCCCATCGTGTGGATCATTATGATTTATTGGGGTATTCAAGCCTATAATGGCAAACTCGTCACCATCCCCGTCGTCTCCGATTTTTGCAAGAACCAGGGCTGGGCATAACCGGGTTCAGGAGTAAACTGCATGGATTACCAATCTGCGCCAATGGCCCCAAAAACCAATAGCATGGCCAGTGTCAGCGTGATCTCTGGCATTGTCGGTTGGGTATTGGGCATTCTGACCACTTGTGGAGGCAGCCTCTTATCCGCTGTGACACTTGGCTTTAGCGCCATTTGTACCGTGCCGCTGGGCTGCCTCACGCCGATTGCCTGGTTGGTGGCGGTCATCACCGGCCACATGGCGAAAGGCCAGATCAAACAAACCGGTGAAGGTGGCGATGGCATGGCCACGGCTGGGCTGATTATGGGATATATTGGCCTGGGGTTGACCGTGTTGTCGCTCTGTCTGGTCATCGGCGCGATCATCCTCGCTGCGGTAGGCGTCATCTCACTGCCCATGCTGGAGCAGTTGCAATGAGCAATTACCCTCCTGCCCCAGGCGCAGGCGCTCCCAAGCCTGGCAAAATCCAGGCTATCGCCATTATGACCATTATCAATGGCGCATTGAACATCCTGTGGGGAGCGGGTGTTTCTTTTGGGATGCTTTTTGGTATTGTGACGATCATCTGCATTCCAGTCACCATCTTGCCTGCTATCCTGGGCATTTTCGAGATTTTGTATGGCGTGAAACTGCTTGCCAACCCGCCGCAGCCGGTTCAACCTTCGCAAACGCTGGCTATCCTCGAAATCTGTGCCATCATTGTCGGCAACGTCTTTTCGATGGTAGTCGGTATTTTGGCGCTGGTCTTTTACAATGAACCCGATGTACGCGCCTATTTTGCCGAACTGAATGGTTACGTAGCCGCACCTTAACACCGGCAAACCGGAAATAACGAACACGAACCGGGGAGAGCGCAGGCGCATCAATTCCCTGCCACCGAAGGGGCAAGCCGGAAAAAGCATTCGGCGAAACTCTCAGGTAAAAGGACCCGCTTCGTTGAAATCACTCTGAAAAGTGGTGCGAGGACTTTCTCCACACCCACCGAAGGTGCAAACCCCCCGCCGGGGTGAAACTCTCAGGTACCCCACAGAGGCGCACGCGACAAAAAAGCGCGTGCGCTTTTCTTTTAATCACAACCATGAAAGGAAATCCTATGAATATCCCCACCCATCTCAAATACGCTCAAAATGATGAATGGCTCAGCCCGGAAGGCGTTGTGGGCATCAGCGATTACGCCCAGGATCAGCTTTCCGATGTCGTGTATGTGGAAATTGCTGTGGCCGTTGGCGATACGGTCAATAAGGGCGATACGATTGGCACGGTCGAATCGGTGAAGGCGGCTGCTGACGTGTACGCTCCGGTTGGCGGCAAGGTGGTGGCTATCAATGAAGCCCTGGCCGATAAGCCCGAAACCGTCAACGGCGACCCCTACGGCGATGCCTGGCTGATCAAACTGGAAGTTGCCGATGCGGCCGAACTGGACGAGTTGATGGATGCCGCCGCGTACGAAACTTTTTGCGCCGGGCGCGCTTAAAAACATCTCGCACGGCCCGGCGTTGGCTGTCCACTTTGCGCCGGGCCGTGTGAGCCAGGAGTAGCCATGTTTATCCCTCACACCGATCGCGAACGAGAAGCGATGTTGCAGGCCATTGGCGTGGACTCGCTGGAGGCGCTCTTTGACGATGTGCCGCTCGCCCATCGCTTCCCGGAACTTGACATTCCCCCGGCGCTGACCGAAATGGAGGCTCGCGCCGAGTTGCAAGCTGTTGCCGATGCCAATGCAAGCGCGGCCAGCCTGGCTTGTTTCCTCGGCGCGGGGGCCTACAAACACTATTCCCCGGCCGCCGTGGATATGCTGCTGCGGCGTGGTGAGTTCTACACCGCCTATACACCCTATCAACCCGAAGTCTCGCAAGGCACGCTGCAAGCCATCTTCGAGTATCAAAGCCTGGTGGCCGCTCTCACCGGCATGGATGTCAGCAATGCCTCGCATTACGATGGCGCTACGGCGGTGGCCGAAGCAGTCAACATGGCCTACGCCAATTTCCGCGGCAAACGCAGCAAAGTTGTCCTGGCTCCGGCGCTGCATCCGCAGATATGCGAGGTGGTCAACACCTACACAGTCGGAACGCCTGTTCAGGTCGTTTGCGGCGGCGACCCACTGAGCGCCACTCCCGCAGCGCTGATCCCATCCTTCGATGCCAACACCGCCCTCGTCGTCTTGCCCTATCCCGACTTCTTAGGTCGCATCTACGACTATACGGAAACCATCCAGGCGGCTCACGCCGTAGGCGCGCTGGTGTGTGTGGCGGCCTATCCCATTGCCCTGGGATTGCTCAAATCGCCGGGCGAGATGGGGGCAGATATTGTTACCGCCGAGGGCCAATCCCTGGGTATTCCCTTGTCGTATGGTGGGCCATACCTGGGGGTTTTTGCCACCAAAAATGAATACGTCCGCAAAATGGCGGGCCGCCTCGTCGGTGAGACGGTAGACACCCGCAGCGGCGAACGCGCCTTTGTGCTGACCCTCACCGCCCGCGAGCAGCACATCCGTCGCGAGAAGGCCACCTCCAACATCTGCACCAACCAGGGCTTGATCGCCCTGGCCTCGGCCATCTACATGAGCTTATTGGGCAAATATGGCCTGCGTCAGGTGGCCGAACTGTGTTACCACAAGGCGCACTATGCCGCGGCGCAAATTTCCCAACTTCCCGGCTTCTCGCTGCTCTCAGATGCGCCTTTCTTCAACGAATTTCCTGTTCAATGCCCGCGACCCGTGGCTGAAATCAACGCCGCCTTGCTCGAATATGGCATTTTGGGCGGTTACGATTTAGCCGCCGACTATGGCCTCGCAGATACCATGCTCCTGGCCGTAACAGAGATGAACTCGCTCTCTGAAATTGATACCCTGGTAGATGCCCTGGCAGAGGTGACCCATGTCTGAGCCTTTGATTTACGAACTTTCCGCGCCAGGCCGGGTGGGTTTGCGCTTTCCACCCCCTGATGTCCCCCTGGCCGAGTTGCCCGCCGATCTCTTGCGCCATGACCTGCCCTTGCCAGAAGTCTCAGAAGTGGATGTGGTGCGCCACTTTACCCGCCTTTCGCAGTACAACTACGCCATTGATACGGGCATGTATCCGCTGGGTTCGTGTACGATGAAGTACAACCCAAAGATCAATGAGGAAGTAGCGCGCTTGCCCGGTTTTGCCGGCGTCCATCCCTTGCAGCCGGTGGATACGGTGCAAGGCTGCCTGGCGCTGATGTACACCCTGCAAGAATGGCTGCGCGAAATTGGCGGTTTTGCTGGTGTCACGCTGCAACCGGCGGCGGGGGCGCACGGCGAGCTGACTGGCGTCTTGATGATGCACGCCTACCATCGTGCGCGCGGCGATGCCAAACGTGACAAAATCCTCGTGCCCGATTCTGCGCATGGCACCAACCCGGCAACCTCGGGCATGGTGGGCTTGCGTGTCGTTCAGGTGCGCTCCGATGCCCGCGGAAACATTGACATCGAAGCGCTCAAGGCCGAATGCGATGACACCCTGGCGGGCATCATGCTCACCAACCCCAATACCCTTGGCCTGTTCGAGGAAAACGTGGAAGATGTCGTGCGCCTGGTCCACGAAGCCGGCGGCCTGGTCTATGGCGACGGCGCCAACCTGAATGCCCTGCTTGGCATCGTCCGCCCCGGCGACCTGGGTTTCGATGTGATGCACATCAACCTCCACAAGACCTTCTCCACCCCGCATGGCGGCGGCGGGCCGGGCTCGGGGCCAGTAGGCGTATCCGAAAAATTGGTGGATTTTCTCCCCTCGCCGCTGGTCGTCATCACTGGCCGCGACCCTGAGCAAGATGTACCGCTCTATGGGTTTGGCGTTCCAGCGCAATCCATCGGGCGCGTCAAATCGTTTCATGGACAATTCGGCATGATGGTGCGGGCATTTACCTATATCGCCATGCACGGGCCTGATGGCCTGCGGGCCATCTCCGAACATGCGGTGTTGAATGCCAATTACCTGCTGGCGAAGGTCAAAGGCGTGTACCCCCTGCCCTACGACCGCACCTGTATGCACGAATTTGTCCTCGAAGGCAAATTGCCGGGAGCGCCCGATGTCCACGCCCTCGATATTGCCAAGCGCCTGATGGATTATGGCTTCCATCCGCCGACGAATTATTTCCCCCTCATCGTTCACGAAGCGCTGATGATCGAACCGACCGAGACCGAAAGCATGGCAACGCTGGATGCCTTCGCCGATGCGCTGCTCCACATCGCCGAAGAAGCCCGCACGCAGCCCGAGCTGCTCCATGATGCCCCGCACCACACCCCGGTCGGTCGGGTAGACGAGGTGAAAGCTGCCAAAGAATTGGTGTTGTGTTGTGGGTTGGAGCGGACGGACGGATGACACCCCCCTCCGCCCACGAAGAAACCCGCGCCGCCTGGGAAGCCAATGCTTCCGTGTGGGATGCCCGCATGGGCGACCAGGGCAACGATTTTTTCAACGTCTTGTGCTGGCCGGCCATCACACGTCTGCTACAACCCCAACCCGGCCAGCATATTTTGGATGTCGCCTGTGGCAATGGCCTCACTTCACGTCACCTGGCTGCCCTGGGCGCTCAGGTGACCGCTTTTGATTTTTCGGACAATCTGATCGAACTGGCTCGCGCTCGCACCAATCCCAAAAGCGGCGCAATCACCTATCGTGTGCTGGATGCCACTGACGAGAACGGCCTTCTCGATGCGTTGTTGCCCGTTGCCCCCTTCGATGCAGCCCTGGGCAACATGGCCCTCTTCGACATCACCGACATCGAGCCGCTGTTTCGCACGCTGCCGCGCCTGCTCAAAGCAGGCGCGGCGTTTGTCTTTTCAATCACGCACCCGGCTTTCAACAATGCCTCGTGCGTTCGGATGGCTGAAGAATGGGACGATGGCGGAATCAAAACGCTTTTTTCCGTCAAAGTTTCTCGCTACATGACCCCCTCGCAGTCACGCGGCGTTGCCTTGCGCAACCAGCCTGAGCCGCAGTTCTACTTCGACCGTCCGCTGCAAAATTATCTTCACGCTGGTTTTCAGAACGGTTTCGTGCTGGATGGATTTGAAGAACGCGCCTTCCCGTCCGGCCACTCTCCGGCTGATCCACTCAGTTGGGGCGGCAATTTTAGTGAAATTCCTGCTGTGGTGGTGGCGCGGATGCGAAAAAGCTAAACAGCCATACGATAGCTATCAAGGGTCGCTCCAATTTTGGCCTGGATGATAGCCGGGGGTAGTGGGGGAATTTCACCGGCCCGAACCTGCCCGTATTGCTCCGGTAAAAATTGACTGAGCAAAGTCAGCGGCAGCGGGCGTTGCTCCAGGTTCCCCAGCAGTTGTCTCAGCGCTGTCTGCACCGTTGAAACCGGCCAATAGTAGCGGATGCGGTCGCTGAAGCTGAATTTGCGCGCCGTGGCTTGCGCCTGTTTGTCTCCCGGGTAATGCTTCTCCCAATGCTGCGGTTCGGCCAGCATAGCCGCTTCTATAATTTCGATCAGGTTGGAGCGCTGATCCCGTGGGACGAGTTCGTTTTCGATCCACGCCAGCGCAAAGACCGCCTCGCGGAAGGCGAAGGTCAGCGCCGGGCCGACTTTCAGGATGGCGAAATGGTCACGCACCAGGTTTGCTAA
Source organism: uncultured Anaerolineaceae bacterium (assembly GCA_964606085.1). Lineage (GTDB taxonomy): Bacteria > Chloroflexota > Anaerolineae > Anaerolineales > UBA4823 > CAIQJJ01. Next base: position 16,229 of record CAZSFD010000077.1, on the reverse strand, counting down.
CGCTTGCGGGGTTTGATAGTCGGTCGAATGGGCTTCGTAGATTAAATTGGGCGTTGCCTCGATGAAACGCACCAATTCGAGCGCTTTCTCAGGCTGATAGGCAGCCACGAAATCGCCGCCATATTCCACCCCCGGCTGGACGACAACGGCAATCACCCGCTCCCAGGCATCGTGCAGGCCCATTTGCTCGAATGCTTTGCGCGTAGCCACGATGGTCTCGTCTGCGCCAGAAGGCGTTGTGACTGTTAACTCGCCTTGATGCGCTTGTGCGCCGCCGGGTGCGGGAACTTCTGTGCCGATCACATAGCGCGGGGCAGGGGAGCTCATCCCGGCGTGAGCTTTTTCGGCTGTCTGCGCCAATTGCGCCGCCCGCTGTGCGGCTACGCCTACGGAAAGTGGCCCAGGCGGATCATCGGCCAGGCGCATGCTGCAATCCAGGTGAATTTTATGAAACCCTGCCTGAACATAGGCGGTGATCAATTCTTGTGAATTGCGCATAGCCACTATCTCACTATCATTTTGCCATACCAAAGGCCCCAAATGATCACCGCCCAACAAAATCCCATCCCCGGGCAAATTCGCTATCTCCGCAAGGCCACGAAGATAACGAACGAAATCAGACGGCGTCATACCGGTATAGCCGCCAAACTGATTGACCTGGTTACAGGTGGCTTCAATCAGCAGTGGGGTGCTGCCATGCCGAGCGCGCTGCATCGCCGTTTGCAGTACCCACGGGTTCGCCGAACAGATCGAAACGATGCCGCGCCGTTCACCGCGTTTTTGCGCCGCGACGATTTCATCCAGAAACATGGTTCATGGCCTCCTTAAGGGTGGGTTGGCCGTCGGTGCCGCCAGCCGCTTGTGTGGAAAGCGCCCCGCAGACACACGCCAACCGCAGAGAGCGGGCCGCATCCCAGCCGTTCAGATAGCCATAGAGAAACCCGGCGTCGAAGGTATCGCCTGCGCCAACGGTATCTACGACGTTGACTGGGATGGAGGCAGCCACGAAAGTGTCTTTCCCCTGGCAGGCCAGAGCGCCTTGCGATCCCAGCTTGATTGCGACAAGGTCGCTTTGCCCGGTCAGTTGGCGGGCGGCGGCTTCGACATTGGGTTGGCGAGTAATGGCGCAGGCCTCGGCGGCATTGGGCAAAAAGACGCTGGTCAATGGCAGCAGGGCGTCCAGGCCAGCCCAGGTTTCGGCAGGGTCCCAGTTGGTATCCAGAGATGTTGCCAGGCCGAGGGAACGGGCGCGCTGGAACAAATTGGGCAGGCCGGGCTGCAGGGATGTTTGCAGGAAGTAGCTGGCGACGTGCAGGTGACGTGTCTGGCGCAGCAGGTCGTTGCTGATCTGCTCAGCCCGGAGGGACGCCATTGCCCCCGCATGGGTCAGGATGGCGCGGTCAACGCCGCGATTAAGGATCACGCTCAGGCCGGTTTGCTGGTTGGCAGCTACTATCACCGCCGATGTGTCTACACCGCGCGACTGCATGGCATCCAGCATGAAGCGGCCAAACACGTCATTGCCGCACACGCCAATGAAGGCCACGCGTAACCCCAGCCGGGCCGCCCCGCAGGCGAAGATGGCCGACGAACTGCCGATCGTCAGCGTGGCGCTTTCGACCAGCTTTTCCACCTGGCCGAAAGCCGGTGCCACATTTCCGGTGAGGATTAAATCGGGGTTGATTTCCCCGGCGACGAGAACATCGAAGCGAGTCATGGTAGAAGGCGTCGCCGATCTGCCATTGCCAGGTGAGGCCAGCGGCGATCATAAATCGAGTGTTACCACCGCCGTCAGATTGGCGGGGCGATCGGGGTTGAGACCTTTGGCGAGCGAGCGGTAATAGGCGGTCAGTTGCAGCACAGGCAGGTACAGCACGCCGCGCACGGCTTCGGGCAGGCCGCTGGCAAAGGCCACATCCGCCGCGCTTTCGCCCAGCGACAGGATGGTGGCCCCTTTGGCGCGCATTTCGCCCAGCACGGCCGCTTCGTGAGCGGCGTTTTTCTCAGAAAGCAGCCCGGCGATGACGGTGCCAGGCGTGACCATGCTCATCGGCCCGTGGCGGAATTCCAGGAAGTGAAACGGCTCGCTGTGGGTGAGGGTCATCTCTTTCATCTTGAGATTGACCTCGCACGCCAGCCCATAACGCCCCCCGCTGCCGAGGAAATAGAAGCGGTCGAAGGCGAGATTTTCGCCGATCTGCTGCGACTGCCCGGCGTATTGCGCCAACAGGCGTTCTCCGGCGGCAGGCAGGCCCGGCATGGCCGCGAGCAGGTCGTCGCGCCCGGCAGCGATGGCGGCCAATGCCGTTGCCGCCACATACATCGCGGCGAAAGAGCGCGTCTGCGCCACCGATTCTTCCTGCCCGGCGGGGAGGATCAGCGTGATGTCGCCCAATTTCGCCAGCGGGGTATCGGGGTAATTGGAGATGACCACCACCGGCCCACGCCCGCTGGCTTTGAAGGCTTCGGTGGCCCGGATGGTTTCGGTGGTCGTGCCGGAGCGGCTGACGGCGACGAGTAGGGGCGAACTAACCGTTCGCCCTACCTGGCAAGTGGCCGGGTTGAGCAGCAGTTCGCTGCCCGGCACGCCACGGGCCGATTTTCCGGTGAGTTCCTGGAAGAGCGCGGCGGCGGCCAGCGAGAGATAGTAGGTCGAGCCGCAGCCGGTGAAGATCACCTGGTCGGCGTTCTCGCTCAGCGCTTTCAACGCCGCGGCGTGGGCGCCGGTCACATCCAGCGCGTTTTGCCAGGCGGCAGGCTGCGCGATGATTTCTTGATAGGTGAATTGGCCTCGTTGGTCGGTCATAAAAAATCCTTCTTGGGTTTACCCCAACATTGCTACACAATCTTCAAAACCTTCTGTGCATTCCGAAAATACACCTTTTCCAACACATCCTCCGGCAAATACAACCCATTGACAAACCAGCGCCCCTGTCCGGGGATTTCGCCGGTGTTGGGGTTGAAGTATTCGTCGTCGGTTTCGAGGAAGCGGTAATAAATGCGGTACATTTCGGGGTTGGGACCGCTATCGGTGCCGAAGAGAATGCGGTCGGCGTACTGCAAGAAAAAGCGTCGGGCGGTGTAGGGCTGGCGGCCCAATTCGGCGATGCGGGCGGAAATATCCACATAGAAATTGGGACAGCGGTCGAGCAGCGCCCCCACCCAGGCCAGGTTCTCAGGATAGCAGCCGACGTGCGCGCCGATGAAAGTGGTCTGTGGATGGCGGGCAACCAGGGCTGCCAGGCCATTGACGATCTCTAAAAAGGGCGGGAAGGGCGGGCTGGTGAAGGCCCAATCGGGATTATCCCCCAATTCTTCCCAGCGCTCGTTGCGTTCGTCTATCGGGTCGAAGAAAGCCACCGGGTCGGCGATGTGGATCAGCACCGGCAGGCCGAGTTCGCCGGCGGTCTGCCAGATCGGGTCGAGGCGAGGGTCAGCTATTTTGGCAAGCTGGCCGTGCTGGTCTTTGACGTGCAGGCCGAAGGGCTTCCAGATTTTCAATCCCTCCGCGCCGCGTTCTTTTTGCTGGCGCAGGCGGTTGGCGACCCATTCGGCGAAGGCATTGCCTTTCTCAGGCCATTGCGACCAATCTACGCCGCCGAATATGTGGAAGCGTTCGGGGGCCTTGGCTTTGAAGGCGTCGAGGTGGGCGTGAAGGATGTCTTCGCCCCAGCCGCCATCCAGGTCAACGTAGTGGATCACGCCGGCTTCGTCGAGGCGGTCGAGCAGCTCGTTGATGGGTTTCTTTTCCCACCCGCCGCCGAACGATTCGCCGAGGTGATTGTGTGCGTCTATCACCGGAAAGCGCGGTTTGGTGATGGGGGTGGATTTGACGATCAGTTTGGATTGGGGACGGTAATTTTTGAGCAGCATAGTATCTTACAGGTGAAATTCTTGTTTTTTGTGCGATGATTATGGATTTTGTAGCACGTAGATGGGCGCAAAACCAACCTCGATCTGGCAATTGCCGCCGGCAGAGAGGCAAGCCAGGGGTTGGCCGTAAATATCATACCCGGCTATCCAGCTATTTTGGGGGATGGCGAGGCTGATCCACTCGTCCTGCTCGGCCCACAACACCTGCACCTGATGTGAGGCCGTGCGAAAGACATAGCCAGCCACCCCAGGATATGCCGGGGTGGGGGAGATGTACTCGGCGTCGTTCAATTGGGCGCTCAAAACCTTGAAGGCATGATAGGCTGGCCTGGGCGAGTTTTGCCGGTCGAGCAGGCCCACATGCCGCCAACCGGGATCATCCAACGCATACCAGGTGACTCCGGTGATGTTGTGGGCAATGCTGCGCACAAACATGCGCACCAGCATATCGGCCTGGGCGTGGAAAAAATCTGCCCCGGGGTTGGCGCAGTAACCGAGCTGCTCAGGGCAGGTCAGGCCGATTTCGTTGACGAACAAGGGTTTAGACACGCCGTACTGCTGCATCACCTGGCGCAGGAAACGGGCTTTGCCGGCCAGCAAACCTCCCCACGCATACCAGCGGTTGGCCGGGTTGAGGTCGTAATCCAGTCGTTCGATCTGATAGGCCGGGTAAGCGTGATAGGCGACCATGTCGAAGTAGGGCGCAGCGCCAGCCAGCAGAATGCCCTCGAAGAATTTTTCTACGGGAAGCTCTGACGGCTGCGAGTTGGGTTTGTCGAGCAGCAGACCGCCAATCCACACGGTTGCCGAGGGGTCAACGGCTTTGATGGCTGGCGTGACCACTTTGAGCATCTCGCCATAGTGCCTGCCGCCAAAATAGGGGTCTTGCACATCACCCCAACAGCCATAGATGCTGTCTTTGGCTACCTGCAACGGCGAGACATCCACTTCGTTGCCCAATTCCCAATGGTGAACGCTCGATTGATAGCGGGCCACCAATTGACGCACGAAGCCGGCAAAGGTTTTGAAATGCTCCGTTCGCAGGGCAGCACAGGAGGAGTAGACCCATTGCTGCGCGTTTGTGTCCAGGTAAGGTTGTACTGCCCACGAGGGATAATCATCTACGACAACGATGGGCAGCAAGCCAAGCCGTTTGATGTGTTGCAATTCTTCATCAAAAGAAGCCAGCTTTTCCCAGGCGATGGGCTGGCCCAGGTCGGGTTGCAATTCGCGCCACGAGATTCTGCCGTTGAGCCGGATCCACTGCGCTCCCAGGGCGGCGATAGGTTCGCTTTCATCCAGGTTTTTGCCCTGGATGGCCGAGATGGGTTTGGTAATTTCAAAACCGAAGTGTGAAAAGCTGGGATAATTTTTGCCGACCACGGGGAGAAAGACGCGCCGGGGTTGCTCTGGCACACTGGCCTGAGAGAAGAGCATTGGCTGGCCCAAATTGAGCAAAGTCAGCAAAATGATGGTACAAATGATGCGTATCGGGTATTTCATAGCCACTATTCTACTGTCAAGCGCATTTTGCCATCCATACGCTTATGTAAGGTACATCATGCCAACAAAACAAGAACTCGCAGGTATCATCGTCAGGCGATACCAGTAGATATACTTCATCGTGCAAGTTGTATAATTAACCCCGTTAGCCTACTCATCGGCCCTTTTTCTCCCCCCCGATAAGGATACTCCCATGACCCAACCCACCCTTTGCCCGCAACCTCGTCACATGCACCCGCTGGATGGCTGCTTTGCCATTGAACCCGACCGCCTGATCTTGCTCGATGCGCCTGACCCCCAGGCGCTGCGTTTTGCTGCCGGGCGCGTGTGCCGGGCGCTGCTCGACACCCACGGCCTGGTGTGGGAGATTACCGCCAGCCGCGCCACACCCATTGACTTACTGGCGCTTTCGCTGCGCCTGACGCCCGAAAAAGTGCCACACCCCCAGGGGTATGAACTGCTGATCACCCCGCAAAATATCCAGATCAACGCCCACGATCAGGCCGGCGTCTTTTACGGCGTCTGCACGCTGATCCAACTACTCACGCAGCCCTCCAGCAAGCTGACCACGCAAATGCCCTGCCTGCACATTCGCGATTGGCCCGATTTTCCCGCCCGCGGCGTCATGCTCGACATCTCGCGCGACAAAGTTCCCACCCTGCAAACCGTCCTCGACCTGGTAGACCGCCTGGCGTCCTGGAAGATCAACCAGGTGCAACTGTACACCGAGCATACCTTCGCTTACCGCCGCCATCCAGTCCCGTGGGCGAAAGCATCCCCTTTCACCGGCGAGGAAATCCTGGCGTTAGATGCCTTCTGCCGCGAGCGTCACGTCGAACTCGTCCCCAACCAGAACTCCTTCGGCCACCTCAACCGCTGGCTGATCCACCCCGAATACCGCCCGCTGGCAGAGACCCCCGATGGCTACGATTATCCCTGGGGCGGTCATTCTGATGAGCCATTCACCCTTTGCCCCTCCGACCCGGGCAGCATACAACTGATCCGCGAGATGTATGATGAACTGCTGCCACACTTTTCCAGCCGCCTGTTCAATGTGGGCTGCGATGAAACGTGGGACCTCGGCCAGGGGCGCAGTAAGGCAGAGTGCGAAGCGCGTGGCAGTGGGCGCGTCTACCTCGAATTTCTGCTCAAAATCTACCGCGAAGTGGCGGCGCGTGGCCGTCGGATGCAGTTTTGGGGCGACATCATCTTGCAGCATCCCGAATTGGTGGCTGAACTTCCCAAAGATGTCATCGCCCTCTCGTGGGGGTATGAGGCCAATCACCCCTTCGACCGCGAAGGCGCCGCCTTTGCCGCCGCCGGTTTGGAGTTTTACGTCTGCCCTGGCACATCTTCCTGGAACACCGTGGCCGGACGCACCGCTAACGCCCTGGGAAATTTGCTCAACGCCGCCGAAAACGGCCTGAAACACGGCGCGGCGGGCTACCTCAACACCGATTGGGGCGACAACGGCCACTGGCAGCCCTTACCGGTCAGCTATCTTGGTTTCCTGGCGGGCGCGGCCTACGCCTGGGCGGTAGAGGCCAACCGCGGCCTGGATGTGATCGCCGCCCTCAACCGCTACGCCTTCGACGACCCGGCGGGCGTGCTGGGGCAGGTGGCCTATAGCCTGGGAAATATCTACCGTTTTGCAGGCTTCGAACCGGGCAACAGTTCGGCGCTGCACAACTTTTTACAAACCCCGCTCGAACAAATCGCTGAACGTTATGGCGAACGCACCAGCCCTGGCGCACTGACCCAAACGCTGCAAGCGATTGAGGATGCCATGATCGCCTTGCCGCAGGCCGCCAGCACCCGCCCCGATGCCGCCCTGCTGTTGCGCGAGTTGAATTACGCCGCCCGCACCCTGCGGCACGCCTGTCAGCGTGGCCTGCTGGCCCTGGGCGCACCCGAAAAGGGCCACGTAACGCTCAACGCCGATTTGCGCGAGATCATCAGCGAACATCGCAAGGTCTGGCGCGCCCGCAACCGCCCCGGCGGCCTGGCAGACAGTGTGGCGCGTTTCGAGAAGGCGCGTAAAGATTACCTGGCATAGGCCAGTTGAGCCTTTCGAAACCAGATCTCAAACTTTGCAAAGGATTACACAATGTCCATTCTATCCACCGAAATCGCCCAACAACCCGAAGTCATCCAGCAATTGCTCGCACAAGAAACCGCCCATGTGCAGCGCATTGCCAACGAATTGCGCGGACGCTTCGATTACATCTTGATCGCCGCCCGCGGCACCTCAGATAACGCCGCCCGCTACGCCCAATACCGCCTGGGGATTCACAACCGCATCCAGGTGGCGCTGGCCACGCCCTCCGTCTTCACCACCTACGGGTCGGCCCCCAACCTGGATCGGGCGCTGGTGATGGCCGTCTCGCAGGCGGGACGTTCACCCGACATCGTTTCTATCCTCGAAGAAGGCCGCCGCCAGGGCCGCCCGACGCTGACGATCACCAATGATCCCGAATCGCCCCTGGCAAAAACCGCCGATTACGTGATCGCGCTGCACGCCTGGCCCGAACAGGCCGTGGCGGCCACCAAGAGCTATACCGCCTCGCTGGCCGCGCTGGCCTTATTCTCCTGTGCTTTGGCCGATGATTCTGCGGCGCTCGAACAACTGCGCGAACTGCCCGCCTGGATGCGCCACACGCTTCAAATCACGCAAGCGGTGGTGGGGCGCGTAGAGCGCTATCGCTACATGGAACAATGCGTGGTCTTGGGCCGTGGCCTGAACTACGCCACCGCCTTCGAGGTGGCGCTGAAGATCAAAGAATTGACCCGCGTTGTCACCGAACCCTATTCGTCAGCCGACTTTTTACACGGCCCCATTGCAATGGTGGATGGCGGTTTTCCTTGCATTGTCATTGCCCCCAGCGGAAAAACATTGCCCGATATGCGCAACCTGTACAAACGCCTGGCCGAGTCGCACGCCGAATTGCTGGTGATCAGCGACCAGGAAGACTTGCTCGCCCAGGCCAGCCTGCCGCTGCGCCTGCCGCCGGGCATTCCTGAGTGGCTATCGCCCTGCGTGGCGGTGCTGCCCGGCCAACTGTTCGCCATGCATCTGTCTGCCGCGCGCGGCCTGGATGTCGATCAGCCCGAAGGCCTGCTCAAAGTGACTCAAACCTGGTAGGTGGGTGAATCCTGTATGCGTGCCAATCGCTGGTGGTCCACAAACCGTTTGCGCTACACCCTGGCCGGCATCGTGGTGGGGTTGTTCTTTCCGCTGTTGGGTGGTTGGTTTTACCTGCGCATGAGTGGGGTTCCGTTTACCCTGCGTGGTTTGTTGGTGGCGCAGGTGGCTGAACCACTTTTGTGGGTGATCAATATCGTGCCGGTCTTCCTGGCCTTGCTGGCCCATTATGCTGGCCGGCAGCATGACCGCTGGCAGGAATTGAAAGATCACCTGGAAGGGCTGGTGACGCAACGAACCGAAGAAATCAGCGCCACCCACGAAAAACTGCTGCGCGAAATGGATGAAAAGCAGCGTATCTATGCCCTGGTGAGCCAGGGAAAAAAGGAATGGGAAGCGATCTTCGATACGGTTTCAGACTTGCTCTTTGTGACCGATCAGCATGGCGTGATCACCCGCTGCAACCTGGCCGCCAGCCAGGCGCTGGGAAAATTATTCCAACAAATCCTCGGCAATGGCATCCAAACCCTGCTCTTCGACGAAGCCACCTGGAAGGATGTGCGTGGCAGCCTGGGCAGCACGGCCCTGGGCAACGCGGCCCCCGGCAGTACAGCCCTGGGCAATTGGAGCGCCGTGCGCATCCAGGGTTCAACCAACCTGTATGACCTGTCCAGCCATCGCATTTCGCAAAAGGATGATCCTGATCAATTCCTCTATATCTTGCGCGATGTCACCGAACGTGCCGTGGCGCAGGAGGCGGTGCTGTATCAGAAACGCTTCTTTGAAACCCTGGTCGAAAACAGCCCGGTAGCCATTGCCGTGCTGGATATGAACGAAAAAATCCTCGGCCTGAACCCGGCCTTTCAATATCTTTTCGGCCACACCCACGCCGACTGCGTGGGTAAAAACCTCGATTCCCTCCTGGTGCCTGATAGCGAACGGATGTCTGCCTCCGTATTGACCCAGCGCGTCCTCAGCGGTGAAAAAGTGCGCAGCCTGGGGCAGCGCCGCTGCAAAGATGGCCGGGTGGTGGATGTGGAGATTTTTGGCGTTCCGATCATTATGAATGGCGAGAAGATCGGCGCGCTGGGCATGTATCACGATATTTCAGAGATCGAGCGCGCCCGCAAAACCGCCGAAGCCGCCGATCACGCCAAGAGTGACTTCCTGGCGAACATGAGCCATGAAATCCGCACCCCGCTCAATGGTGTGATCGGCATGTTGGAGCTGACCCTCGATACGGCGCTGACCGCCGAGCAAAAGGATTATCTCAAAACGGCCCGCGACAGCGCCGATTCGCTGCTGGGGCTGCTCAACGACATCCTCGACTTCGCCAAAATCGAAGCCGGCCGCCTTGACCTGGAAGTGATTGATTTCGACCTGCGCACCACGGTCGAGGGCGTGGCCAGAACCCTGGCGCACCGCGCCCAAGATAAGGGCCTCGAACTGGCCTGCATCGTTCAGCATGACGTCCCGACGCATCTGCGCGGCGATCCGGGGCGGCTGCGCCAGGTGTTGGTCAACCTGGTGGGTAACGCCATCAAATTCACCCAGCATGGCGAAGTTGTCGTGCGTGTAGCGCTCGAGGAAGCCGACCCCAAAGGCGCCTCACTGCTCTTCACCGTCAACGATACCGGCATCGGCATCCCGCCCGAACGGGCGGGGGCCATTTTCGAGCGCTTCACCCAGGTGGATAGTTCGACCACCCGCCATTATGGCGGCACGGGCCTGGGCCTGACGATTGCCAAGCAACTGGTTGAAATGATGGGCGGGCAGATCGGCGTTGAAAGTGAAGTGGGGCGCGGCAGCACCTTCTGGTTTACCGCCCGCTTCGCCAAACAACCCGCCGATACCAAACCCCTGCAGCCAGCGGTGGTTGACGTGCAAACGCTTAATATCCTGGTGGTAGATGATCACGCCACCAACCAGATGGTCATGCGCAAAATGCTCGAAAGTATGGGCTGTCGGCGTGGGTGGGCGTTCAGCGGCACTGAGGCCTTGCAGACGCTCAAAAACGCCATCCACGCCGGTGCGCCTTATCACATCGTTTTGCTCGACATGCAAATGCCTGGCATGGATGGCGAACAAACCCTGCGCGCCATCAAAGCCGACCCGCGCATTCGCGAGGTCAGTGTGATTGTGCTGACTTCGATGGGGCAGCGCGGCGACGCCGCCCGCCTGGAAACCCTGGGCTGCGCCGGTTACCTGCTAAAACCGATCAAGCGCGAGCAACTCTTTGAGGCCATGGTGGCGGTGATGGGGCGCAAAGATTATCAGGTGAAAGACAGCGCCGCAAAAATCGTCACCCGCCACACCCTTTCAGAACAAAAACGGGCTGCCACCTGCATTTTGCTGGCCGAAGACAACCCGATCAACCAGAAGTTGGCCGTCATCATCTTGCAAAGGGCCGGTTACGCCGTAGACGTGGTGGATAATGGCCGCCTGGCTCTGGAAGCGCTGCTAAACAAGCCCTACACCCTGATCTTGATGGAGGTGCAGATGCCCGAAATGGATGGCTTCGAGGCCACCCGCAAAATTCGCCAGGATGAAGTGCGCCAGGCGGCTGGCTCACGGCACATCCCCATCATCGCCATGACCGCCCACGCCATGAAGGGTGACCGCGAGCGCTGCCTGGATGCCGGCATGGATGACTACCTGACCAAACCGCTCGAACCCCAGGCGCTGGTTGAAACCCTGGCAAACTGGCTCTCCGATGCCCGCCAGGCAGCCCTGGCGCCGACCAAACCGTCTCTTTCGCTCAGCGCAGTCACAGGCGCGGGGATTGATTTGAACAGTTTATTGCCGCGTTTTGGCAATGACCGCCAATTTTTGCTGGAAATGCTGGGGGAATTTGTCGAGCAGGCCCGGCAGCGGGTTGGCGAGATGCGCCAGGCGGCCCAGGATAAGAACGCAGCGGAATTGTTGCGCCTGGCGCACAGCCTGAAAGGGGCGGCGGCCAACTTCAACGCCCAGGCGCTCACCAATCTGGCGGCTGAGATGGAACAGGCCATGCGGCAGGGAGGGGCGTCTGGCGACGCAGACGCATGGATTGAGCAGATCGCCCGTGAAATCCCACCATTGGAAGAACTCTATCAACAAGCCCAAAAACAGCTATGACACGCATCCTGATTATCGAAGACGAAAAAATTTACCAGAAAATGCTGGCGCACGCCCTGACCCCCCTGGGCTTTGCGCTCGAATTTGCCTCCAACGGCGAGGAAGGGCTGCAGCAGGCCCGCCAAAACCCGCCCGACCTGATCACCTGTGACGTGATGATGCCGAAGTTGGGCGGCTACGATGTGGTACGCCAGTTGCGCCGCGACGCTCGCTTTGCGCATGTGCCGATCTTGATATTGACTGCACAATCTGACATCAACGACAAGCTATCGGCGTTCGAGGCCGGCGCAGACGATCACCTGAGCAAGCCTTTTGAACCCGCCGAATTAGTCGCTCGCATTCAGGTTTTGCTCAAGCGTTTTGAAAGCATCAAAACCGCCCAGGCGCAGGTGGCCAGCACGCGCAATACCCGCCAGGCCCATCGTGTAGCCATTCACAGCCTGCGCGGTGGGGTGGGGTGTTCGAGCATGGCCATCAACCTGGGCATTGCCCTGGCGGCGCTCAACTTGCAGCGGGTTCTGGTGGCTGATATGGTGCTGACCGCCGGGCAGGTGGCTTTGATGCTGAACGCGCCGCTCAAACGCACCTGGGCCGACATCGCCAAAATTGCTGCTGACGAATTGGATTGGGAGGTGATGCAATCGGTGATCATTCGCCATGACAGCGGCATTCACCTGATTGCCGCACCAACTTATCCTTCCGAAGCAGAAACCTTGCATTCCGAATCGCTGCGCCAGGCGTTTGCATTGCTGCAGGGCAATTTCGACTACATCGTGACCGATCTGCCGCACGATTTTGGCAGCGATACGCTTGAGATTCTCGACAATGCCCACGAGGTGGTGCTGCTGCTGGCCCCCGAACTGGCCTCGGTGCGGGCGGCAGCGGCGGCGCTGGATACTTACCGCAAGCTGGGGTATGCCGAAGAGAAAATCCACCTGGTGCTGAACTGGACTTTTGAGCAGAAAGGCTTGCCGCGGCAGAAGATCGAGGCGGCCTTGCGGCATCCCTGCAACCTGGTGCTGCCCTTTGCCCCCGAACTCTTCGTCGAAGCGATCAACCTGGGGCGGCCAATTCTGCTGGGCCGTCCCAATTCCAAGATTGCCGAGGCGATGCGCTATTTCGCCGCGTACCTGGCCAAAGCGCAATGAGCTTGGCGAATTTCGTTTGCAGTCGAAGCCTGTGGGCTTGCTGAAACCAGCTATTTTTTTGTTTTCTTTATGGTTTCGATAAGTACTCTTATCGAAACCATAAAGTCGGAAAAACCCCAATCCACCCCCCTGCCGCTTCTGCGATATAATTTTTGGCAGTCGGGGTGTGCCAAAGTGCAAGCACAACCACAACCCCTGACAATGATTTTTAACAGGAGATGTCTGATGCCACCCTTTCTGACCACACATTGCCCGCATTGCCAGGAGAAAAACGTGTTCGATCAGGCCGTTTTGGAGCAGACCGATGGCGGAACGACGGCCAAAGTTTACCGCGCTCTTCACCCCCCTGCTCAGCCGGCGCAGGAATATCACGTGACCTGCCAGCATTGCCTGCAGGCATTCAAGGTGAAAAAAACGGCGGCCAGCGATGGCAGATAACACCCCCCCTGCCCCTCCCACCGCAGCAGAGACCGCCGACCCAGCAGACGGCCTGATCGCAGTGAGCGCTGAACCGCTCAGCAGCGCCGATCAAGAACTGCTGAGCTATTTTGCTAACCTGCGCCGCGCCTCGCTGGAGACGCTCGAAAACGCTGCCCGCCAGTTGATCACCCTCGTCACCACCCTGCTCGGCCTGTTCTTCGGCGTGCTGGCCTTCAAAGATGACCCGGCTTATCGCCAATGGCTGCCGTTTCAGGTCACCGGGGGAATTTCGATATTTGCCTATACATTGTGCCTGTTCTTTGCCCTGCGCGTGGTGCTGCCGCGCCCGCTCGATGTGCCAGAACACGACCTGACACGCCTGCGCGCCCTGCTGAGAGACCTGTTCGAGCATAAAAGCGGCAACCTGCGCCGGGCGCAACGCTTGTTTGGCTTTGCCACGCTGTGCTTGCTGGCGCTGACCCTGTTTTTGCTGTTCAAACCCTGATCATGCTTACCCTCACCCTCACCATCCCCCCCAACTCCAACCAGGTGCAGGTCAGCGCCGATGGCGCGGCCAGCCACACCTTCCCGCTGGCGGCGCTGGCCTTTGGCGAGCAGCAGGCAGCGGAATTTTTCGAGACGCCCGAACGCTATGGCAGACGCCTGTATGATGCGCTCTTGGCCGGGCCGGCGGGGGCGGCTTTGCAGCGCCTGGCCCGCCCGGGCCGCCTGATCTTGCGCCTGGAAGACCCGGCGCTGAATGGCATTCCGTGGGAATACCTGCACGATGGGCGGCATTTCGTGGCGACGGAATATGCCCTGGCGCGCCAGGTGCCGGGTGTGAGCCTGCCGCCACAAGAAGCGGCGCTTCTTGCGGCGCGCCGCCCGCGCCTGCTGTTTGTGCCAGCCGACCCGCTGCTGCACCACGGGCAGCCTGCCCCCTACGCCCTGGGCGTGGAGGGCGAGTGGGATGCGCTGCGCGGCGACCTGACCCGCCTGAACCCGCCGCTCGACCTGACCCTGGTGCTGCCGCCGACGATGGACGCCTTGCAGCAGGCCGCCGCCGGGATGCGCGGCGGCATCGTCCACTTTACCGGGCATGGCAGCGCCGATGGACGGCAGACCAGCCTGGTGTTTGAGCAGGCCAACGGGGCCGATGACTTGATCCCCGCCGCTGATTTCGCCGCCCGCCTGCGCGGGCGCGCCGCCCTGGTGCTGCTTTCGGCCTGCCTGAGCGCCACGCCTGGACACAGCGATGAAGCCAACCTGGCCGCCCTGCTCAGCGCGCAAGGCACGCCCTACGTGCTGGGCATGCAATTGCGCGTGGCCGACCGCACCGCCCGCCGCTTTACCGATAGCTTTTACCACCACCTGTTTTGCGGGGAAGATGTGTTCGAGGCGGTGCGCCAGGCGCGCCTGCGCGTGCTGGGCAGCACACCCGGCAGCGCTTCGGCCCTGGAAATGGGCCTGCCGGTGCTGTATGCGGCTGACCCCGCACTGCCGGGCGTGCTGCTGCCAGCCGCGCCCGAGGGCGGCCTGCACCTGAGCCAGCCCCCCGCCCCCACCCTGGACGGCCTGCCGCCGGTGGAGAGCGGCTTTTTTGGCCGCCAGCGCGAACTGGTGCGGGTGGGCAGCCTGCTGACAGCCGAACGCCTGCGCCAGGGGCCGGGCTACCCGCCGCTGGCCGTGACCCTGCATGGGCCGGGCGGCATTGGCAAGACCGCCCTGCTGCTGCGGGCGGCGGCGCGCTTTGCCTGGGCCTTTGCCGATGGCGTGCTGGCCGTGCCGCTGGAGCCGCTGCCCCCGCCGCAGCGTGTGCTGGAGCGCCTGGAAGCCTTTTGCGGCCTGCCCGATGGCGGGGCGCTGGAACTGGAAGCGCGCCTGGAACGCGCCGCCCGCCACCTGCAAGAGAAGCGCCTGCTGCTGGCGCTGGATAATTTCGAGAGCCTGCTCTACGCCCGCGATGGGCAGGATGCCGAGCGCAAAAGCTGGGCGGCAACGGCTCTTTCGCTTTTTGCGCGGCCTTTCGGCGCGCGGGCCGGCGCTGCTGGTTTCGAGCCGCGTGCCGAGCGGGCTGCCCGGTGAGCAGTTGGTGAGCGTGAGCGGGCTGGATGAGGGCGCCGGGGCGGCTTTGTTTCGTTGCGGGGTGAGCGGACGCAGCCACGAGCTGGACAGCCCCACCCTGCACGGCCTCAGCCGCAGCGTGGGCGGACACCCACTGGCGCTGAAGCTGCTGGCGGGGCATTTCGAGCGCCAGGGCCGCCTGAGCCTGGCACAGTTTGCCAGCCAGGTGGCCGCCCTGCTGCCCGAAGCCCGCGACGCCTGGGACGAGGGCCGCCGCCACGACACGCTGCAGGCATGTTTCGATTTCTCGCTCGACCACCTGGCGCACAGCAGCCCGGCCCTGGCCGAGGCGCTGGCGCGCCTGAGCCTGTTCCAGGCCGCCTTCGGCGATTGGCTGGCCGCCCCGGTGATTGAAGGCGTGTATGCCGATGATGCCGGCCAGCCGGCCGCGGTTGAGCGCGCCGCCCACAGCCTGCACCAGTTGTGGCAGGCTGGCCTGCTTGAACGCGAGAGCCTGCCGTGGGGGGCCGCCGACCTGCTGCACTTTTATAACCTGCACCCGGCCCTGCGGCCCTTTGCCGCCGCCCGCCTGCCCGCCAGCCAGCGCCCGTTGGCCGAAGACGGTTACTTTTTGGCGCTGCGCCACCTGGGGAGGATCAGTTATCCGGGTCATGAGGGCGGCGGCATTTACGCCCGGGCCGAACTGGCCGCCACGGCCCGGCGCGCCCTGCCCGACCTGCACGCCGCCGCCCGCCTGCGCGGTGATGCCGAAGGCAGTAACCTGCGCTTTCACACCGCCTTCCTGCTGACGCACTTCGGCGACCTGGACGGGGCGATGCGGCGCTACCAGGAGGCGCTGGAAATGCTGGAAGCGCTGGGCGACCGGCAAGGCAAGTCCGCCACCCTGCACGCTATGGCCGGCATTTTCGTCACGCGCGGCGACCTGGACGGGGCGATGCGGC
>CAZSFD010000076.1:16232-25065 GCA_964606085.1 uncultured Anaerolineaceae bacterium | reverse complement strand
CCCCCCCCCCCCCCCCCCCCCCCCCCCCCCCCCCCCCCGCCCCCCCGCCCCCCCCTTGGGTGACAAGGTGACTAGGTGACTATCGGATTGGGCAGGGTGAAGGTGAAAGTTGCCCCTTTGCCCACGGCGCTTTCAGCCCAGATGCGTCCGCCATGACGGTGGACGATGCGCTGCGCCGTCGCCAGGCCCACCCCGTGACCGGGATACTCCTCGGCGCTGTGCAGGCGTTGGAAGGCCGTGAAGAGCTTGCCAGCGTAAGCCATATCGAAGCCGACGCCGTTGTCGCGCACGAAATAGGCCACATTGCCATCGGGCAAGGGGGTACTGCCAAATTCGATCTGCGCGTGGGGGGTCTGGGCTGAGTATTTCCAGGCGTTCTCGAGTAAATTTTTGAGCAGCACCGCCGCCAGCCGTTCATCGGCCTGGGCGATCAGGCCGGGGGCAATCGTCCATTGCACCGGGCGGTCGGGGGCTTCCTCTTGCAGTTCGCGGGCAATTTCGTCGGCCAGTTTGCTCAGGTTGACCGGCGCACAGTGGAATTTGCCGCGTGTCAGGCGCGAGAGTTCGAGCAGGCTTTCGATCAGTTGATTCATCTGCTGCCCCGCGTTCTGGATGCGCTGGATCACCTGTGTCATGCCGCTTTCAGTTTGTGGGGCATAGTCGTCGAGCAAAATTTGGGTGTAACCGCTTAAATGGCGCAGCGGCGCGCGCAGATCGTGTGAGACGGAATACGAAAAGGCTTCCAGTTCGCGGTTGACGGCTTCGAGTTGGGCGGTGCGCTCGTTCACGCGCTGCTCCAGTTGGCTGTTCCAACGGCGCACTTCTTCCTGCGCCTGGCGCAGGGCTTCGTTCTGGCTTTGCAATTGGGCCGCTTGCGTCTCGATCAATTTTTGCATGCGATGTCGGCGCAGGATATTGAACAGCAGCAAAGCGATGATCAGGCTTTGCATGACGAAGAAGGTGATCCCGCCGATTACATAGTGACCATACTGTTCGAAAAATGTCTGTTGGCGGTTGACGATGATGCTATCGGCGGGCAGCCGGTCGAGGGGGATTTTCCAGCGTAGCAGTTGTTGGTAATCGAACATATTGCGGCTCGGCCCGCTTTGCACCGGGATTTGCCACGGCTGCTCGCCAGCCAGGATGCGCATGGCGATCTCGCCAGCCGCCTGGCCGTCGAACTGCCCGGCGTTCATGTTGCCACCGACAATGCCTTCCATCAAATACATTTCCGCGTGGGCGTAGATCGGCACCGGTGAGCGCTGGGAAAGCAGCGGGATCAGATTTTGGTGGTGGGTCACTTCACCAGCGCTATCTTGAAAGAAATCGGAATAGTAGAGGACGCTGCCCGGCGGGGCGGCTTGAACCTTTTGCAGCAGTTCATCCACCGTCAACCCGTCCCCGCTGTCCAAAAATTCGTAGACGATGCCGTCATCCAGCGTGGCCACCAGGGCTTCCAGACGGGCGCGTTCGATCTGGCCGGTGGTGGTTTGATCGGTAATCAGGCCGATGCGTTGCACATCAGGATGAAGCCGACGGATCAAAGCCAGGGTTTCGGCGTGGGATATTTTTTCGACCACGCCGGTGAAGAGCGGGCGCTCGGCCAGGTTGTTGGGCTGATAGCCGCTTACGCCGCAAAAGACAACCGGTGTGTTGGGAAACAGCGCCTGGTGATGTTGCAGCAAAAAGCGGAAGGCATCGTCATCGAGTGCGATGATGGCATCGAAATGGGTATTGCCATATTTGTGCTGATAGGTTTGATAGAGCAGATCAAGATAAGCCGGTTCGCCAGAAATTCGCTTGCCATCCATATATTCGATGAAAATCTCGGCATCGTCAGGCAGGGTGGCGCGTACGCCTTCAATTTCTCGATCTGACCAGACCAGGCCCGGGTGATAGGAATTGAGGATGAGAACTTTGGCAGATGGCTGCCTTACCACCCATGGGCTGGTTGCCGTGCGTGGCAGCAACGACCCCAGGGCTATCAAAATACCCCCGATGAGTTGGAAAAGGAATTTGTTCATAAGTTACCTTTTTAACAAGGTTGCAGGGCAATTTTACTTGATCGGCTGACAAAACGTGTTGATATTTTCGATAACCGATGATATAGTTGATAAGTAAACTATTTACCTGGATAAGGAGCGGTAGCATGGCAGAACCTGAACAGCTTTATGATGCTTTCTATGAAGCGTATCTGTTACTCGATGACAATCAACGGCGTTTTTTTCGCCCCTATGAGTTGAGCAGCGCCCGCTATCATGCCTTATTGCGCATTCAGCAGGTGCCGGGGGTATCGTTGAGCGAACTGAGCAAATACCTGCTTTGCACCAAGGGCAACACCACCCGCATCGTGCGTGCGCTGGAAGAAAAGGGGTATCTCACCCGCCAGGTCGATCAAACAGATAGCCGCGCTTTGTGCCTGCATGTGACTGAAACGGGGGAAGCCTTGCTGCAGCAGGTGACGGCGGCTTACCATGAGTTTAAGAGTTCTGGTTTTGGCCGCTTGCCGTTGACCGATCGCGAGGCGCTCCGGCAAGGGCTATCGGCCTTGAGTGGTAATTTGCGCAATATGCTGCGCTCCTGAAGCGATTCAAAAAAAACTGTTGACACATCAACTATTTTTTGATATAGTCTTATATAGTTTACTCGTCAACTATATTCTTGGCGAGCAACCATTTCAACCCTATCTTGTTTTTGTTTGAGGAGAAAGAAACCTATGTTGAAGAAAGTTTGGTCCCTGATCACCCTTCTTATGGTCGCCTCGATGGTGTTGGCCGCCTGCGCCACCCCCACCGCAGAGCCTACCCAGGCCCCAGAACCGACAACGGCTGCTGAGCCGACCGAGGCCCCCAAGCCCACCGACACCGAGGCCCCCAAGCCGACGGATACCCAGGCCCCCGAACCCACCAAAGCCCCCGAAGCGACTGCTACCGAAGCGCCCACCGAAGCCCCCGTCGCCCTCGGCACCTTGCGCATCTGGGCTGACGACACCCGCGCCCCGATCCTGCAAGACCTGGCGCCCCAGGTGATGGAAGCCTACCAACTCGAACTGGTGGTTGAACTCAAATCATCCATCCGCGATGACTTCCAGGTGGCCGCCCCGGTTGGCGAAGGCCCTGACATCATCGTCATCGCTCACGACCAGGCCGGCACGCTGGTTGAAAACGGCCTGCTTGCCCCGGTTGACCTGGGCGACAAAGCCGCCGACTTCGCCGAAGTGGCCCTCGGCGCTTGTACGTTCGATGGCGTTCTCTACTGTATGCCCTACGCCACCGAAAATATGGGCTTCTTATACAATACCGAGCTCGTGGCTGAAGCTCCCGCCACCTGGGACGATGTTGTCACCGTTGGTGAGGCGCTCATGGCCGAAGGCAAAGCCACCTACATTATGGCTGCCACCGGCACCACCTATGACATGTACCCCCTGATGACCTCCTTCGGTGGTTACATCTTCGGCAAAGACGACGCCGGTAACTGGAATCCCCAGGACCTCGGCCTCGACAGCGAAGGCATGATCGCCGCCGTCAAGTGGCTGTCAGACAATGTCGCCAAGGGCAACCTGCCCACCGACTGGGATTGGGCCAACAACCATGCCCTGTTCGAAACCGGCGAAGTTCCCTTCATCATGGCTGGCCCGTGGGCGCTTGGCCGCATCCGCGAATCGGGCATCCCCTACGCGGTGACCAACTTCCCCGCTGGCCCTGCTGGTGAAGGTTATCCGTTCGCGGGTACCCAGGGTTTCTTCATCAACGCGGGCAGCGAGAACGCTCTGCTGGCCCAGGCCTTCCTGACCGAGTTCGTGGCGACCGAAGAAGTGATGCTCAAGCTGTTCGAAGTCGGTCAGCGCCCGCCCGCCTACCTGCCCGCCCTGGCCAAAGTGGAAGATGTTGACCTGGTGGCCATGGCCGAAGCTGGCGTGAACGCCACCATGATGCCCGCCATCCCCGCCATGGGTTCGGTGTGGGGCAACTGGAACGACGCGGTTGTCCTGGCTCGCGATGGCAAGCAGGATGCCGAAACCGCTATGAAAGAAGGCGCTACCAAGGTGCGCAGCCTGATCTCTGGCGCGGCGGCTGGCATGGTCAATGTCCCTGGTTCGTACCAGGCTGCTGCTGGCTGCTCTGGTGACTGGCAGCCGGACTGCGAAGCTACCGCGATGACCAAGGGCGAAGATGGCATCTGGCGCAGCGGCCCGTTCGATCTGAAAGCCGGCGACTACGAAGTCAAAGTGGCGATGGACGGCGCGTGGACGCTCAACTACGGTGTGGATGGCAAAGAAGGCGGCGACAACTACAAGTTCACCCTGGCCGCCGATGGCAAAGTGACCTTCGAGTTCGACCCCAACACCAAGTTGTTGAATATCGTGACCGAGTAAGTGTTTTTTGTGCAACCCAGGCCGAGGGGAGAAATCCCCTCGGCTTTTTCATCATGCGAAATCAATTTCACAGGACGTAGGGCGAAATTTATTTCGCGCTACAAGGAGGGGTTCATGAATCTATCCACTGTCGAAAAACCAAAAGCACCCAAAATGGCGGCAGAGTCGCCGTTCTCTAAATTGTTGCGTGTGTTGTTGATCGTCGTTTTTGATGTGGGGGCCTTGTGGTTTATCAGCAACGCCTGGACGAAGGGGTTTCTACAACTGGTCATCATCGTCGCCATCATTGCGCTGATGATGAATCTGATTTTTCTCTTTCAAAAAGCCTACCCCTTGCGCTGGATGGCCTTTGGTCTGGCGTTTTTGATCTTATTCAGCATCTACCCCATCATTTTCACCATTTATGTCGCCTTCACCAATTATGGCGACGGGCATTTGCTGACCAAAGAACAGGCGTTGGTGAATATCCAAAAGGCCACCTACTTGCCTGAAAGTGGCAAATCGTATCAGTGGACGGCTTTCAAAGCTGAAGATGGGTCGTATGCGTTGTGGCTGATCAATCCAGATGGTGAGACATTCCTGGCCAAAGCGGGCAGCGAGATTGTCCCGGCCAAACCCGGCGACCCCGGCATTGGTGAAGCCGATGGCAAGGGCATCCCCAAGACCATCGAAGGCTATCAGCGCTTGAACACCCTGGTGGCGGCAGCCGATAAAGAATTGCCCAAAATTCAGTTTGGTTTGGAAGGCGACCAGGTGATTCAGGTGCGTTCGCCCAGTGAAGCTGCCGAATTGGAAATCCGCTATCTGTACGATGAGGCAACGGATACCGTCACAGACCGTTCGACCGGCGATGTCTATGCCAATGTAGAGGGTACTTTCAGCACCCAGGATGGCAAAACGATTACGCCGGGCTTTCGGGCTGTGGTGGGGCTGGAAAACTTTGTCGAATTTGCCACCAGCCCGGCGCTGCGCGGCCCACTGGTCAACATCCTCACCTGGAACTTCGTCTTCCCGGCGATCAGCGTGTTTTCCACCTTTGCCCTCGGCCTGGCGATTGCGATCATGTTCAACGAGCGCGATTTTCCCCTCAAGCGCATCATTCGCACGCTCTTGTTGATCCCCTACACCATCCCCCCGCTGATCACCATCTTGATCTGGCGCGGCATGTTCAACAGCGAATTTGGCGTGATCAATGGTTTGTTGTACGAATGGTTTGGCATCGCGCCGCGCTGGACAACGGAGCCGCTGCTGGCCCAATTGGCCATTTTGCTGGTGAACCTGTGGCTGGGCTTCCCTTACATGATGCTGATCACCAGCGGTGCGCTGCAATCCATTCCCGGCGACCTGTACGAGGCAGCCACCGTGGATGGGGCCAATTCGTGGGAGAAATTCCGCAAGATCACGCTGCCTTTGTTGTTAGTGGCGGTTGGGCCTTTGCTGATCGCTTCATATGTCTTCAATTTCAATAACTTCGGTTTGATTTACCTGTTTATTGGCGGTGGGCCGCCCATCGTCGGCGCGGCCACCCAGGCCGGGCATACCGACATCCTGATCAGTTACGTGTATAAACTGGCGTTCGAAAGCGGCGGGCGCGGCGTGCAATATGGTTACGCCTCGGCCATTTCGATGCTCCTGTTTGTGATTGTCGGCACCATCACGCTCCTGCAATTCCGCTTTACCAACATGTGGGAGGAGGTCAGTCAAAATGTCTAGCTTGACTCAATCTGCTGAAACCGTCGGCGTTATCAGACGGCAGAACCCGCTGCAATCGCAGCGCTTCCAGAAGCGCTTGAGTGTGGCGATCCGTCTGGTGGTTGCTGGTTTTCTGATCGTCTTTGCCCTCTTTCCGGTGTTGTGGATCGTTTCGGCCTCGCTCGATAACACGAACTCGCTGGCCGGCCAAAGCCTGATCCCCGCCAACGCCGGCTTCAAGAACTACCAACGCCTGTTCAACCAGGACCCCGATTTCGTCTTTGGCGATCTGAGCTATTGGACCTGGCTGTTTAACTCGGTCAAAATTTCTGGCATCTCCACCATCTTGAGCCTATCGCTGACCACCATGGCCGCGTACGCCTTCTCGCGCTTGCGTTTCACCGGCCGCGTGACCATGCTCAAGGGCCTGCTGCTGATCCAGGCCTTCCCGAATGTGCTGGCGCTGGTATCCATTTTCCTGCTCATCTTCCAAACCGGCGAGATCATTGCCGCCCTCGGTCTCAACACGCATGCCGGGCTGATCATGGTTTACCTGGGCGGCTCGATGGGCATGAACATCTGGCTGATGAAGGGCTTCCTCGACACCATCCCACGCGCCATTGACGAATCGGGCATGATAGACGGGGCTTCCAACTTTCAGATTTTTTGGTATTTGCTGCTGCCGCTCTTGCGCCCGATTTTGATCGTCATTGGCCTGCTCGGTTTCATCGGCACGTATGGCGATTTCATCCTGGCGCGTGTCTTGCTCAACGATGTGGATAAATACACCCTGATGGTCGGCCTGCAAATTTTCACTGCCGGGCAGTTCGACAAGAAATGGGGCGTCTTTGCCGCTGGCGCGCTGATTGGCGCTGTGCCGATTATGATCCTCTACCTTTCGCTGCAAGATTACATCGCTGGCGGCCTGACGACGGGTGCGGTGAAAGAGTAATCCCATGAAGACTTCCGAAATCTTTAAGATTTCGGAAGTCTGGCTGCCAGGTATGCCAATTCGCGACCTTAACACAAAGGCACAAAGATACAAAATGGCAAAGCGACTCAAAACTTTGCTGGCTGGTATCTTTGTGTCTTTGTTGTTTGCCTGGATACACTTCGCGACCCCTGCCGCCGCGCAAAATGACACGCCCGTCTTTATAGATGTCAGCCGCGCCGCCGGGATCACGAAAAACCGCGTGGCCGGGATTGATATGTCCTCCGGTCAGGCGTGGGGTGACTACGACAACGACGGCTGGGCAGACCTGTATGTCACCGACAGCGCCGGGCCGAACACACTGTACCGCAACAACGGCGACGGCACGTTTTCCCGCTCACCCCTGGCCGATCAGGTATCCTTGCCCGGCGCTTACAGCAACGGCGCAACCTTCGTAGATTACGACAACGACGGCTGGCGCGACCTCTTCGTTGCCAACTGGGGGGCCGATACCCTGTTTCGCAACGCAGGCGGCCAGTTTGTAGAGGTGAGCCAGGCCGCCGGTATCCGCGATACGGCTAACAGCAAAACCGCCTCCTGGGGTGATTTCGACAACGACGGTTTCCTTGATCTCTACATCGCCAACTGGTCGTGCTACCCCAAATGCGGCCGCCAAATGGAAGGCGACTCTGATAAGCTCTACCACAACAACGGGGATGGCACCTTCAGCGATGTTTCTGATTATCTTGGTGGCAGCTTGAATGGGGCGGGATTTGTCGCCAACTTCACCGATTACGACAACGATGGCGACCTCGATATTTACCTCGTCAACGATGAATTCGTCAACCCCATCGGCAACAAACTCTGGCGCAACGACGGCCTCGGCTGCCAGGGCTGGTGTTTCACAGAAGTGGCGAAACAGGCCGGGGCCGACACGCGGCTCTTCGGCATGGGCCTGGCCTCCGGCGATTACGACAACGATGGCGACGTAGATTTCTACTTTTCCAACGTCGGCCCGATGACACTGCTGCAAAACCAGGGCGATGGTGCTTTTCGCGACGTGGCCGCTGAAGCGGGTGTGCAGTCACCGGAGAGCATCGCCTGGGGCACGGTTTTCCTCGATTACGACAACGACGGCTGGCGCGACCTCTACCTGGCCGTGGCCGATACTGCCAACCACAAAGACATCGCGGCCAACAAACTCTTCCGCAACGACCACGATGGCACCTTCAGCCTGGTGGCCTGCCACAACCAGGCCGCCGATGTGCACATGAGCCTGGGCGTGGCCTATGCAGACTATGACCGCGACGGCTGGGTAGACCTGGTGGTTGGCAACTCGGACGAAGGCTACCGCTTATATCGCAACCAAACGGGAGACTCCACGCCCAACCATTGGCTGGCCCTCGAACTGACCGGCGCTGGCCCGGTCAACCGCGATGCCGTGGGCGCGCGCGTCACTCTCACCACCCTCGATGGCGTGACGCAGATGCAGGAAGTGATCAACGGCTCCAGCATGGGCGCCGGCAGCGAACTGGCGCTCTATTTTGGCCTTGGCCCGGCGCAAACGGCGAACGTGACCGTCCGTTGGCCGGATGGCATGCAGCAGGCGTTTGCCCTGAAGGGCGATCAGCGCTATGGGCTGACCTATGGCGGCGAGCCGGTGTCGGCAGCACTTTCCGTCCTTGATATGCCTGGAAAGCCTGTGGCCCTTTCAGGACGGAAAGCCTTTCCCGAACCCGATGTGCTGCTGGCCATGTTGGCGCTGCTGCTGCTGCTGGCGTTGGCAAGTGCCGCCATTTCAAGTCGGGACGCGGACGAACGCGGATGGACGCGGC
>CAZSFD010000076.1:0-16132 GCA_964606085.1 uncultured Anaerolineaceae bacterium | reverse complement strand
TGCAAAACCGCTTTCAAGTGTTTTTTCCCGCGTTCATCCGCGGCCATCCGCGTCCCATATCAAGTCGGGACGCGGACGAACGCGGATGGACGCGGCTGCAAAACCGCTTTCAAGTGTTTTTTCCCGCGTTCATCCGCGGCCATCCGCGTCCGATCAATTTCCTGGTCGCTTTATTCCTCCTCGGTGCCCTATTTCTCGTGGCTTCCCTCTCCCTCGCCACCCCCGATCAACGCCTTGCCCGCCTGCTTGCCCAGGCCGGTGTCACCGTTCCTACCAACCCGCCCGCCCCATCCGCCGCCCTCGTCCAACTCGGCGAAGCCCTCTTCTGGGACCCCGAACTGAGCGGCAACCGCGACACCGCCTGCGCCACCTGTCACCACCCGCAGGCCGCCACCGGCGATAATTTGTCCATCTCCATCGGCACGGGCGGGACGGGATTGGCCGAAAACCGCGTCAAGCCGGAACATCAACGCCGCGAACTGGTGCCGCGCAACGCCACGCCGCTCTTCAACCTCGGCTACACCGAATGGACGGTCTTCTTCTGGGATGGGCGCGTCTTTTCGACCGAACACGGCTTCGACACCCCCGCCAGCGACCGCCTGCCCGCCGGGCTGGATAACCTGCTGGCGGCTCAGGCCATGTTCCCGGTCACTTCGCGGGATGAAATGCGCGGCCTGCGCGGCGACAAAGACATCTTCGGCCAGCCCAACGAACTGGCTATGATCCCCGATTACACCGCCCGCCCGATCTGGGCCGCGATCATGCAGCGCCTGCTGTCCATCCCCGGCTATGTGGAACTTTTCCAGGCTGCCTATCCCGCTGTGCCGCTCGAACAACTCGGCTTCCAGCACGCCGCCAATGCCCTCTCAGCCTACCAAAACGTCACCTTCACCTTCGAAGACAGCCCCTTCGACCGTTACCTGCACGGCGATCACAGCGCCCTTTCGGCGCAGGCCAAACGCGGCGCCCTGCTCTTCTACGGCGAAGCCGGCTGCGCCACCTGCCATGCTGGCCCGCTGCTGACCGACCTGAAATTTTACAATCTGGCTGTGCCGCAGATTGGCCCCGGCAAGGGGCGCGAGCAGCCCTTCGACCTCGGTCGGGCGCGTGAAACCGGCAACGACTGCGACCGCTACGCCTTCCGCACCGCCCCGCTGCGCAACGTGGCCCTCACCGGCCCGTGGATGCACAACGGCGCCTTCACCAGCCTCGCAGCCGTCATCCGCCACCACGTCCAGCCTGCCGCCAGCCTGCAAAATTACGCTGTTGCGCAGCTTGCCCCCGATTTGCAGGATACCTGCCTCGATCAGCCTGCCGTCATCGCCGCCATTCTGACCACCCAAAGCAGTTCCGCCAGCGAAGGCTTCCCCCTCACCGAGGCGCAACTGGCCGACCTGCTGGCCTTCCTCGACGCCCTCACCTCCCCCTCGGCGCTCGATCTGGCTCACACCATCCCCACCGCCGTCCCCTCCGGCCTGGCCGTGGGCGGCAATATCCAAAACATCACCACAGAGACACAGAGAACACAGCGATGAAAAAAGTTTTCTCTGTGAACTCTGTGTCTCTGTGGTGACAAGAGGTTTTATGAACATCCACACACCCAATTGGGTCAAACATGCCGTTTTTTACCAAATCTTCCCCGACCGCTTTTGCCGCAGTGCGCGCACACCGCACCCGCGCGGCATCCAATTCAAACCGTGGGGCGCACCGCCCGAAGAACAGGGCTACCAGGGCGGCGACCTGTACGGCGTGGTCGAAAAGCTCGATTACCTGCAAGATTTGGGCATCACCGCCCTCTATTTCAACCCCATTTTCTCGGCGGCTTCCAACCACCGCTACAACGCCTTCGACTATTTGCAGGTAGACCCCCTGCTCGGCGGCGAACCCGCCTTGCGCGAACTGCTCGACCAGGCTCACCGCCGCGGCATGAAAGTGGTACTCGATGGCGTTTTCAACCACTGCGGGCGCGGTTTCTGGCCCTTCCACCACCTGCTCGAAAACGGCGGCAACTCACCCTATGCCGATTGGTTCACGGTCAAAGAATATCCCCTGCACCCCTACCCCGAAGAAGGCCAGCCGCACAACTACGCCACCTGGTGGGAAGTGGTTTCGCTGCCCAAGTTGAACACCAACAATCCCGGCGTGCGCGATTACATCCTGCAGGTGGCGCGTCACTGGCTCGAATTTGGCATGGACGGCTGGCGGCTGGATGTGCCCCAGGAAATTGACGATGACGATTTCTGGCGCGAATTTCGGCAGGTGGTCAAAGGCGTCAACCCCGAAGCCTACATCATCGGCGAAATCTGGTTCCCGGCGCAGCGCTGGCTGCAGGGCGATATGTTCGATGCCGTGATGAACTACCAGATCACCGGGCCGATCCTGAACTTCTTTGGCGACGATAACCTGAACCTGACCTGGAGTCACCAGGATATTGTGCTGAAAGCCGGCACCGATGCCGCCGATTTCAAGGCGCAAATCACTGCCATGTTCGACTTTTACGATTGGGAGATTCACTACGCCCAATGGAACATGCTCGACAGTCACGACATGCCGCGTGCCCTGTGGCTGCTCAACGACGATCACGCCGCCCACCGCCTGGCGGTGCTGTGCCAAATGACCATGCCCGGCGCGCCGTGCGTGTACTACGGCGACGAGGTCGGTCTCTCGGCTGGCGGCGACCCCTTCTGCCGTGAAGCCTTCCCCTGGGATCGCCCGGAAGCGTGGGACGTGTCGCTGCTCAACTTCTACCGCGCCGCCATCAAGCTGCGCCAGGCACACCCGGCCCTGCAAACCGGCGATTTCGCCTTCCTCCACGCCCAGGGCAAAACCGTCGTTTACCGCCGACGCCTGGGCGGGCAGGAGATTTTGGTCGCTTTCAACGCCGGCAAGCACGCCCAAACCGTCAATCTGCCGGCCACATCCCTATCCCACGCCGCCTACCGCCCCATCTGGCCCGCCCCCGGTGCGGAAATTCGCGTAGAAGATGGCAAATTATCGCTTACCCTGCCTGCCCAAAGCGCTTTTGTAGGGCAAAATTAATTTTGCCCTACGGAGATACCCCATGAAAACAATCTCCAAAATTCCCTTGTTTCTCCTTTCTTTTGTCTTGCTGGCCGCCTGCCTTTCACCTTCCCCAACTTTTGAACCCCTGCCGCCCCCACCCGACACGCCGGTCGAGCTTGTCGAGACCAAGCCTGCCGAAACCCCGCTGGTTGAGCTTGTCGAAACCGAACCTGTCGAAACCAAGCTCGTCGAAACCCCGCTGGTTGAGCCTGTCGAAACCTCCAACTGGTGGAACGACGCCATCTTCTACGAAATCTTTGTGCGCTCCTTCAAAGATTCCAACGGCGACGGCGACCGTCTGGCGAACGACGGCATAGGCGACATCAACGGCCTGATCGAAATGCTCGATTACCTCAACGACGGCAACCCCGCCACCACCAGCGACCTCGGCATCACCGGCATCTGGCTCATGCCCGTCACCCAATCACCCAGCTATCATGGCTACGATGTGGTGGATTATTACGCCATTGACGAAGAATACGGCACCACCGAAGATTTCAAACGCCTGGTAGAAGAAGCCCACCAACGCGGCATCCGCATCATCGTAGATTTGGTACTCAATCACACCAGCACGCAGCACCCCTGGTTCAAGGCCTCCAACGATGGCGACCCCGCCTACCGCGACTGGTACGTTTGGGAAGAGCAAGACCCCGGCTTCCGCGGCCCGTGGGGGCAGACGGTGTGGTATCGGGGCAAAGATGGCTACTACTATGCCATCTTCTGGTCTGAGATGCCCGATCTCAACCTGCAAAACCCGGCGGTGATCGAGGAAATCCAGGCCATCACCCGCTACTGGCTGACCGACCTGAACGTGGACGGCTTCCGCATGGACGCCATCCGCCACTATGTTGAGTATGGCTCGGCGCAGGAGAACACGCCCGACACCCACGCCATGCTGCAGGCCTTCCACACCTTCTACAAAAGCGTCAAGCCCGATGCTTTCACCGTTGGCGAAGCCTGGACGGATACCTCGCATGTGCTCGATTACATCGGCGACGAAATGGACATCGCTTTCGAGTTCGACCTGGCCGAGGCTTTCGTGCGCGCCGCCAACGGCCCGCTGGCCTCCAGCGCCACCAACCAGATGCAAGTGGCGCTCGATAACTATCCACCCGGCCAATTTGCCACCTTCCTGACCAACCACGATCAAGACCGGGTGATGAGCGTTTTGAAAGAAGATACCGCCAGGGCCAAGTTGGCTGCCACCATGTTGCTCACCGCCCCCGGCGTGCCGTTTATCTACTACGGCGAGGAGATCGGCCAGACCGGCACCAAACCCGATGAAAACATCCGCCGCCCGATGCAGTGGTGCGGTAACGATTTCAAGGTCTGCTTTTCCACCGCCGCCCCGTGGAACTCGGCCTCGCTGGGCTACAAAGAAGTGAACGTGGCCAACCAGACGGATGACCCCAACTCGCTGCTGAGCTTCTACCGTGACCTGATCCGTCTGCGCAACGAGCATCCCGCCCTGCGCACCGGCCAGACGTTGCTGGTGGAAACTGGCTCGCAGCGCCTTTACGCCCTGCTGCGCTACGACGCCAACGAAGCCTTCCTGATCCTCGTCAACGTCCACCCCAAGCCGCTGACCGCCGAGCAATACAGCCTGGCGCTGCCGAGTGGCCCCTTCACCACCGCCGTGACGGCCGCCGCGATCATCGGCCTGCCCAACCCGGCAGCCCCCGTCCTCAACGCCAGCGGCGGCTTCGACGCCTACCAACCCTTCCCCGAAATCCCCGCCCAATCGAGCGTGATCATCCAACTCAAACCTTAAGCAACCACGGAACACACGGAATACACGGACGAAAACCATCTTCGGCTGTTTTTCCGTGTATTCCGTGTGTTCTGGAGTTAATTTCTTCTTGAAGAGGACACATGGACGACTTCATTTTTGGCACCCTCGCCACCGACGAACTGCGCCTGAAAGAGATTCGCCGCCTGCGCGCCGGCATCACCCACAATCAGCAGCGCACCCCACGCGCCCCACTTCCCGGCCAGCCGATCACCCTCACGCTGACCATCGGCCCCAAACATCCCTCCGATCAGGCCTGGGTCTACTGGACGAACGACGGCAGCGACCCCGCTGGCGAGAACGGCGCGGCCGCGAACGGCTTCGCCACCCCCATGCAGCATGTCGCCACCGAGTGGGATTTGCTGCTGTGGGGCTATGTGCGCCGCTACGAAGCCACCCTGCCCCCGCAGGTCGATGGTGTCATTTTGCGCTATCGCATCGCTGTAGGGCAAACTTCCAGTTTGCCCGTTCCTGAATCTGTCGCACCCCCCAAGGGGCAAACCGGAATTTTGCCCCACGAAACCTACGCCGACGACGGCGCATACTACGCCTGTCACATCGCCGACCACACGCCTCCCGCCTGGGCGCAAGATGCCGTCCTCTACCAAATCTTCGTCGAGCGCTTCAACCCCGGTGAGGGCCGCCCGTGGCTGACCCCCCAGAATCCCTCCGGCTTGTATGGCGGCACGCTGCGCGGCATCATCGAGAAGATGGACTACCTGGCTGAGTTGGGCATCAACGTTCTCTGGCTGACCCCCATCTTCCCCACGCCCTCCCACCACGGCTACGATGCCACCGATCTCTTCGAGGTCGAACCCCGTTTGGGCAGCAAAGCCGACCTGAAGGCATTGCTCGACGCCGCCCACACCCGCGGCATCCGCGTGCTGCTCGATTTCGTCCCCAACCATATTTCGCACGAGCATCCCCTCTTCGTGCAGGCCCGCACCGACCCCGACAGCCACTACCGTGATTGGTTCGAGTTCATCCATTGGCCCGATGAGTACGACAGCTTCTTTGGCGTCAAGACCTTACCCGAAATTAATCTGCGTAACCCCGCCGCCCGCCAACACGTGTTGGATGCTGCCGCTTACTGGCTGAACTTCGGCGTGGATGGCTTCCGGGTGGATTACACCGCCGGCCCCACGCCCGATTTCTGGGCCGAATTCCACAAGGCCACCCGCCAGGCCAAACCCGATTGCTGGACGTTTGGCGAGATGGTCTACCCCTCTGACCAGCAGCTCAACTTCGAGGGCGGGCTGGATGGCTGCCTCGATTTCATCCTGCTCGAAGCCCTGCGCCAGACCTTTGCCTTCGGGCGCTGGAGCGGCACGCGCTTTGCCGCCTTCCTCGATGGCCACGAGAGTTTCTTCCCCGCTACCTTCTCGCGTCCCTCCTTCCTCGATAATCACGATATGAACCGCATCACCTGGGTCACGCAGTGCGTCGCACAGGAAAGCGGCCACCCCGCACAGGCCATGCCGCGCCTGAAATTGGCCGCCCTGTGCCAGTTCACGCTCGCTGGTTCGCCGATCATCTACTACGGCACCGAAATTGGCCTCTCGCAGGAGCGCGACACGCGCCAGGGCACGCGCGGCATCCTCGAAGAAGCCCGCCTGCCCATGCCGTGGGACGCGCCCGACGCCGACCTGCTCGATTTCTACCGCCGCCTGATCGCCCTGCGCCATGCCGAACCCGCCCTGCGCCTGGGCCAGCGCCGCACCCTCCACGCCGACGAACACACCCTCGCTTACCTGCGTACTGCTGGCGAGCGTACCCTGCTGATCGCTTTGAATCTTTCCGATCAGCCCCGGCAGATCGTTGTTCCTGCCCATTTCACCCATTTGCTGTTGACCACCAACCCGGCAGCCGTCTTCCAATCGGGCAAGTGGCATCTCCCCCCGTTCGCCGGACTTGTGGTAGCATCCTCTTGAAAGCTGGCTTCAACCGCGACCTTGCGCTGCCCTCCGCCTGATGGCAAGGAGCGATTCTTTCCCCATAAAATGACCAGACGCCCTCTCGATTTTGCTTCCCTGCTTTTGCTCCTTACCATCCTGGTCGCTTGCGCTGCCCCGCTCGCCCCCACGCCTCTTCCCACCGCCACGGCAGCGCCTGCAACCACGCTCACCGCCTCGCCCGCCCCTTCACCCACCCCCTCGCCAACCGCAACCGCCACCTCCCTGCCCGCGCTGACCGTCACGCCCACGCCCACCATCACCCTCACCCCGCGGCCCGTGGCAAAACGCGTCCTCATCGTCAGCTTCGACGGCCTGCGCCCCGAAGCCATCTTCAATGCGCCGATGGAAAACCTGCTGGCGCTGATGGATCAGGGCGCTTTCAGCCTCCAGGCGCAAACCACCTATCCCAGCGCCACCCTGCCCGGCCATGCCTCCATGCTCACCGGCCTTTGCCCCGCCCAACACGGCGTAGATTGGAACGACTACCTGCCCCACAACGGCTACGCCCTCGGCACTGATTTGTTCGACCTGGCCCACGCCGCCGGGCTGCAAACCGTCATGTACGTGGGCAAAGAAAAATTGCGCCAGGTCACCGAGTCTACCGACATCTTCGAGTTCATCGCCGACCGCGATCGGGTCATCGCCGAACGCCTGCTCGCCAGCTTCCCCGCCGATTTCGGCGTTCTCTTCGTCCACTTCCCCACCGCCGATTGGATGGGCCACCTTTACGGCTGGCTCTCCCCCGAACAGTTCAGCGTGCTGCGCCGCGGCGACGAGGCCCTGGGGATGATCCTGACCCGCCTCGACGAACTGGGCATCCGTGATGAAACGCTCATCATCGTCACGGCTGACCACGGCGGCCACGACAGCGAACACGGCGCCACGCTCCCCGCAGACATGACCATCCCCTGGATCATCAGCGGGCCAGGCGTGCGGCAGGGCGGCCTGCTTACCCGTGTCTTCACCATGGATACCGCCGCCACCGCCGCCTGGGCGCTCGACCTGCCCATTCCGCCCGATTGGGACGGCCTGCCCATCCTGGAAGCGTTTGGCAGCCCGGCAGTCGAACGCCCGGCAGAAGTTTGCCCGTGAGTGCAGCCCCCTCCCCTTCTCTCTTTACAATCCCTTAACTTCATTCGCCGCGCCTGGACTATAATTCAGCGTTATGACTTCCCCCCACCGCCCCAATTTACTTTTCATCGTGTTAGACACCCACCGTTCCGACCGCCTGGGTGCCTACGGCTACCGGCGCGGCGCCTCGCCCAACCTGGATGCCTTCGCCAGCCAGTCCACCATCTTCGATCACGCCATCGCCCCCGGCCAGTGGACGGTGCCCTCGCACGCTTCCATGTTCAGCGGCGAGTTCCCCACCACGCACCTCACCACCCAATCGGGCGATATGCTCGATCCCTACTTCCGCACCGCCGCCGAATGGCTCAAGCGCCACGGCTACCGCACGACCGGCTTTTGCAACAACCCCCTCGTCGGCGTGCTGGATAACGGCCTAAAACGCGGCTTCGACGCCTTCTACAACTACGGCGGCGCCATCCCCTCCACGCCCGTTCATGCCCGGCGCTACCCGATCAAACTGCTCAACCAGTTTTGGGAATTGTACACGCGCTGGCTGCGCAAAATTTCGTACCCGGTGCAAAACGCCATCGCCAAATCAGAGCGCATCTTGCGCCTGACGCTGCACCCGGCCTTCGTGCCGCTGTGGACGCGCTTCGCCCACTTCAAGGGCAACACGCCGCTCTCGCTGGCCGACGCCGCCGAGTTCGTTCAACACACTGTTTCCGGGCAGGCCGCCCAGCCGCACTTTGTCTTCATCAATTTGATGGAAACGCACCTGCCTTTCACACCGCCACAGCAGTTCATCGCCCGCTTTGCCCCAATTATGAAAGAAGAACGTCAGGCGCGCGATTTCATGCGCCTGTACAACACACAGGCCTTTCACTGGCTGCTGCCCATGGCCGAACCCTTCCGCCCCATCGAAGCCGAAACGCTCAGCCAGATGTACGATGCCGAGGTGGCCTACCAGGATCACCTGCTCGAACGCCTGCTCGCAACGCTCGACACCCCCTATCACCGCGCCAACACCGCCGTCGTCATCGTTGCCGACCACGGCGAGTTACTCGGCGAGCATTCGCTGATGGGCCACGGCCTGGGTGCCTACGAGGAGCTGATCCGCGTCCCGCTTTTCATCCGCACCCCTGGGCAAACCGCCAGCCAACGCATCGCCGAACCCGTCTCCACGGCCCAAATCTTCCATACCCTGCTGCACCTGGCCGAAGCCGACGATGAAGCGCTGCTCGAATGGGTGGCCCTGCCGCTCGAAAGACTCAGCCTGTCCACCCTGCCGCAGCGCAAAGCCGCCCCCGCCGTTTTCAGCGAAGCCTACCCGCCCACCAATTTGATCAACAACATGGCGCGCGAAGCCCCTCACCTGTTCGAGGTCTTCCCCGCCCGCCAGGTGATCCGCGCCGCCTACAACCCCGCCCTCGACAAACTGATCCACGTCGAAGGCCTGGGCGTTCACTGCGAGAATTTGACGCAAACCCCTGCCGAAACACGCATCCTGCCGGGCGTCTTGGAAGATGGCCGCTCCCACCCCCTGGCCGTCAGCCTCGAACTATTCATCAGCGCCGCCGAGCAGCGCCGCCCACAGCACTGGACACGCCAGCAGGTCAGCCTGGATGACCGGCTGGTGGCGCAGCGCTTGCGCGACCTGGGGTATATTGAATGAATACTTGTGGCGCAAATCTGAGATTTGCGCCACCGTAGGAGAGAAATGATGATTGACCCGGTAATTTTCAGTATCAACATCCTCGGCATCACCATCGCCTTGCGCTGGTACGGCGTGATCATCATGGCGGCCGTGGTCTTTGCCACCTGGCTGACCGCGCGCCGCTATGAAAAGAAAGGCGGCAATCCCGAATGGGTGTGGGACGCCCTGATCGTGGTGCTGGTGGCGGGCATCCTGGGCGCGCGGCTGTGGTATGTGATCAACGCCACGCTGGGCGGCAGCAGTTACTATGTGCAAAACCCGCTCAAAATCCTGGCCATCCCCGAAGGCGGGCTGCACATCTATGGCGCGTTCGTGCTGGGCGGGCTGGCGGCCTATTTCTACGCCCGCCGCAAAAAAGCCGATCTGCTCCTGCTGCTCGACTCCGTCGCGCCGGCCATCTTGCTCGGCCAGGGCCTGGCGCGCCCGGTCAACTTCATCAACCAGGAACTCTACGGCCCGCCTACCGACCTGCCGTGGGGTATCAGCATCTTGCCGGAACACCGCCTGCCCGCCTGGAGCGACCTGGCAGCCTTCCCCTACGAAACCACCCGCTTCCACCCCACCTTCGCCTACGAGATGACCTGGAACCTGCTGGCCGCCGCTATCCTGTTGTGGCTGGAAAAGCGCTTGCCGGGCAAATTCAAGCCCGGCGTGATGTTCCTGGCCTGGCTGCTGGCCGCTGGCGTGGGGCGTTTCCTCATGGAAGCCTTCTTCCGGCCCGATCAGCCCAAAATCCCTGGCACGCCGTTGAGCTATTCAGGGCTGGTCGCCGGGCTGATGGCGGTGTGCGGGCTGGTGGGGCTGTTGGCGCGCTATGGCTACCTCCGCATCCCCTTCATTACTAATTTACGCGAAAAGTATCAGGCATGAACTGGTTCAACAAGCTCTTCCAACGCCCCCCCATCATCATCGTTTCGGGCCTGCCACGCTCTGGCACCTCGCTGATGATGCAAATGTTGGCCGCCGGCGGCGTACCGATCCTCAGCGACCACCAGCGCCCCCCCGACGCCGACAACCCCAAGGGCTATTACGAATTCGAGCGGGTGAAGAAACTACCCGAAGGCGATGTGGCCTGGCTGAACGACGCCCCCGGCAAGGCGGTCAAGGTCATTTCGGCCCTGCTCCAATACCTGCCCGCCAAATACACCTACCGCATCCTCTTCATGCGCCGCGAAATGGGCGAGATTTTGGCCTCGCAACAGCAAATGCTCATCCGCCGCCAACGCGCCGAGCAATCGCCACGCGATGAAGAGATGGCGCAGCACTTCGCCAAACACCTGGGCGAGGTCGAAAGCTGGCTGGCGGCCCAGCCCAACCTGCGCGTGACCTACATCCCCCACGCCGAACTGCTCACTTCCCCGGCCCAACACGCCCGGCAGATCACCGAATTTTTGGAACTCCCCCTGGATGTCGAACGCATGGCGCAGGTACCCGATCAAAACCTGCACCGCCAGCGAACCCGTTGAACTTTTAACACAAAGGGACACAGAAACAAAGGCACAAAGCAAAACTTTGTGCCTTTGTTTCTGTGTCCCTTTGCAGTTTTTTTGTCGTGTTTTCTTACGCCCGCTCGACCGTGAAAGCCTGCTTGCGGATCATATACTTGCCGGTTTTCGCCAGCACTTGCCCGGCCAGGTTTTCGGGGACATCTAACAGCGTGTGCTGCTCGTCAATGTAAATTTTGCCGATGGTCGAGCCGGGAATATCGGCGTGGTAGGCGATTGCGCCAACCACATCACCCGGGCGGATGCCGTGGGCCTTGCCAATGTTGAGCGTCAGACGCACCATGCCGGCTTCGTGCGAACTGCTGTGCACGCCGCGCTCACCTGGCCCGCGATACGATGGACGTTCGCCGCGGTAAGGGCGATCACCGCTCTGGGGGTGACGATCATCGGAGCGTCGCTCGGACGGACGGCGGTCGTCGCGGCGTTCACTGCGGCGTTCACCGCCACGCTCGCCGCGGTCATCGCGGCGGTTACGTTCGTAGCGGCGCGGCGCTTCTTCGGCCACCGGGCTGACGGCGGCAATCGGGCGCTGCTTTTCTTGCGAACGGGCAATTTTCAAGGCCACGGCAGCAATTTCGAGCGGGTCGGTGCCTTCGGCCACCATCGCATCTACAATGGCGCGCTCTTTGCGGCAGCGGCCACGCAGCAGCCACACTTTGAGCTGCTCGGTCAGTTCGCTATCGCGCTTGGCCTGGATTTCTTCGGGGGTGGGCAGTTGCGCCTGGGTCAGGCGTTGGCGGGTGAAGTATTCGATGTCGCGCAGGCGGCGGCGCTCGAAGGGGGTGATCAGCGAGATGGCAATGCCGCTCTTGCCCGCCCGCCCGGTGCGCCCGATGCGGTGGACGTAGATTTCGGCGTCGTGGGGCATGTCGTAATTGAAGACGTGCGAGATGTCGTCAATATCCAGGCCGCGGGCGGCCACATCGGTGGCAACCAGCACCTTGATCTGGTTCTGGCGGAAGCGGTTGAGCGTGCGTTCGCGCGCTTCCTGGCTGAGATCGCCATTGAGCGCTTCGGCGGGGAAACCGCGGTTCGAAAGCTCGTTCGCCAATTCACCCGTGCCAGCACGCGTGCGCACGAAGATCAGCGCCGAGGTGATCGCTTCGACCTCAAACAGGCGGGTGAGGGCGGCGGTTTTGTCCGATTGGTGGACGAGGTAATAGCGCTGCTCGATGGCGGCCACGGTCACCTGCTCACGCTGGATCGTCACCGACTGCGGGTCGCGCATGTAATTTTCGGCCAGGCGGCGGATTGGCCCCGGCAGCGTGGCCGAGAACAGGGCCGTTTGCCGTGCGGTGGGCGTGGCGGCCAGGATCGTCTCGATATCTTCGATGAAGCCCATGCTGAGCATTTCGTCGGCTTCATCGAGGACGAGGGTGTGGATGGCGGTCAGATCGAGGATGCCGCGGTTGAGCAGGTCGAGCAGGCGGCCCGGCGTACCCACGACGACATCCACGCCATACTTCAACTGCCCAATCTGCCGCCCATACGACGAGCCGCCATAGACGGTGCAGACGCGCACATGACAAAATTGGCCCATCTCGGCGATAGCATCGGTCACTTGCAGGGCGAGTTCACGCGTGGGGGCCAAAATAAGCGCCTGGGGGGTGCGCAGACCTGGTTGTAAGTTGTGGAGAATGGGGAGGGCAAAGGCGGCGGTCTTGCCGGTGCCGGTTTGGGCCTGGCCGATCACGTCGCTGCCGGCCAGCATGAGGGGGATGATGCCGGCCTGGATGGGGGTGGGTTCTTCATAGCCCAGCGCGGCGATGGCCTGCTCCAACTCGGGGCGCAGGTTGAGGGAGGAAAATTCAGTTGTCATCAAAACTCCAAAAAGATCGATATTGTTCGTCGTTTTGATGACTCCAGCAAAGTTTTCCTGCACCGTAGCACCCTCGCGGGGGCTACGTCCCGTAGACAAGCAACAAAAAAGCCCGAAATCTCTTTCGGGCTATCATTCGGAGCAGATCAAAACAACGTCCCGGCTGCAAGAAATTTGCAGCGCTCTGGTTTCAGAGCGGCGGGAGTATATCACAGAATGAAAATTGCAGGTTGGCAGATTTGTTTGCTTTCGGGCTATAATTGCCTCGCAAACCAGGAGTAACCTATGTTTCGGCGTATCTTTTTATTCGCGTTCATCTTACTTGTCATGCTGGCTGCCGCGTTCGACCGGCCTGTCCAGGCCCAGGGCGACGCCCCCCTGGTGATTGTCCTCACCGCCGATGGCCCCGTGGCCCCGCCGATGGTCGAGTACATCGCCCGTGGCCTGCGCATCGCCGCTGAGCGCTCCGCTCAGGCCGTCATCCTTGAATTGAACACCTCCGGTGGCAGCGGCGACGCCATGACCGCCATCGTCCAGGCTATCCGCGCCAGCGCTGTGCCGGTCATCGTCTACGTCTCGCCGCGCGGCGGCATGGCGGCCAGCGCCGGGACGATCATCACCATTGCTGGTCATGCCTCGGCCATGGCCCCCGAAACCACCATTGGCGCGGCCAGTCCCGTTGGCGGGCAGGGCGAAGACCTCGGTCAGACGATGCAAACCAAGCTCCAAGAAGACCTCAAGGCCACCGTGCGCTCGCTGATGAGCAACCGCCCGCCCGCAGCCGTGGCTTTTGCCGAAAGCGCCATTGATGAAGCCAAAGCCGCTACCGCCTTCGAAGCGCACGCCATGGGCCTGGTAGATTTTATCGCTGTCAGCACCGTTGATCTTTTGCAACAACTGGACGGCTTCACCCTGCAATTGGCCGATGGCGAACGCACGCTGGAAACATCCGGGGCAGTCCTTGAACCGCTCGAACCACTGTTTATCGAGGCGCTGCTCGAAATTCTCACCAACCCTAATATCGTCTTTTTGCTGATCACCATCGGCGTGCAGGCTATCCTTATTGAAATGTCCAGCCCTGGCGGGTGGATCGCCGGTTTCATCGGCATCGTCTGCCTGGCGTTGGCAACTTATGGCCTGGGCGTACTGCCAGTCAACTGGTTTGGCATCATCTTTTTGGTGACGGCCTTTGTCCTGTTTGTGCTGGAGATCAAAGCCCCCACGCATGGCGCACTCTCGGCAGCCGGAGTGGCCTCGCTGATCGTGGGGGCGCTGGTGCTGTTCAACTCGCCCGGCACGCCGCAATTCCAGCGCGTCTCCGTACCGCTCGTCATTGTCACATCCCTGGTACTGGCCGGAATTTTCCTCAGCATCCTGGCTGTCGCTCTGCGTACGCTGCATCGCCCCGCCCTGATGGGGCAGGAATCCATGCCCCACAAAACTGGCCTGGCACGCACCGAGATCACCATCCACGGCGGCAGCGTTCAGGTCGGCGGCGAACTGTGGAGCGCCCAACTCGCCGAAGGTCACGAACCCATCCCAGCCGGCAGCCGCGTCGAAGTCGTGCGCGCCGAAGGCATTCGACTGATCGTAAGCAAGTTTGAAAGTTGAAGAGCCTGCCCTGGGCCTGCTGAAGGGTTGCCAATTTAGCCCGCCAACCTTCAACTTTCAACATTCCAACCTGAAACTCCCATGCACACTCCCACCCGCGACCGCGTCAACCCTGAACAAATCAACACCACCCCTCTACGCCGCCCCGAATGGATTCGCGTGCGCGCCCCCTCTGGCGAAACCTTCGCTCAGGTGCAAGCGCTCATGCGCTCGAAAGCGCTGCACACCGTCTGCGAGGAAGCCATGTGCCCCAACATGGGCGAATGCTGGGGCGCTGGAACCGCCACCTTCCTCATGCTTGGCGATG
This sequence comes from uncultured Anaerolineaceae bacterium, assembly GCA_964606085.1. Classification (GTDB taxonomy): domain Bacteria; phylum Chloroflexota; class Anaerolineae; order Anaerolineales; family UBA4823; genus CAIQJJ01. The sequence goes on along the minus strand of CAZSFD010000076.1, from coordinate 1,298 downwards.
TTTGCACGCGCACCTGCGGCTTCTGCGACATCAAACGCGGCCAACCCTCCCCGCTCGACTGGCTCGAACCCGAACGCGTGGCCCAGGCCGTCAAGGCGATGAACCTGCAGCACACCGTCATCACCTCCGTCAACCGCGACGACCGCCGCGACGGCGGCGCACCGATTTTTGCCATGGTCATCCGGCGCATCCGTGAAATTCACCCTGGCTGCTCCATCGAAGTGCTGATCCCTGATTTCAAGGGCAGCCTCGAAGCGCTCAAAATCGTCATGGAAGCCCGCCCCGAGATTTTGAACCACAACGTCGAGACGGTGCCGCGCCTGTTCAAACTCGTCCAGCCCCAAGATCGCTATGAATGGGCTGCCGCCACGCTCAGCAACGCCAAAAAACTCGACCCCGAAGTGCTCACCAAAAGCGGCATCATGGTCGGCCTCGGCGAAACGCTCGACGAGGTCAAAGCGGTGATGCGTGATCAGCGTGCCTGGGGCGTGGATATCCTCACCATCGGGCAATACCTCCAACCGAGCAAGCAGCATCTGCCCATCGCCCGCTACGTCACGCCGGCTGAATTTGCCGAGTTGAAAGAATATGGCCTGGGCATTGGCTTCCAATGGGTGGAAAGCGGCCCGCTGGTGCGTTCTTCTTACCATGCCGCGCAGCAGGTGCGGGCGTTGAGCATCGTGCATCGCAAGTTATACGGCGCGCAGGCAGAAATTTCCAAAAAGCATTGACGGCGCTCTCGAATCCTGATAAACTCCCCCCCCGCTGGCAGTGCAAGGAGAAATCTTGCCGCTGTAATTTGCCTCTGGTATAATGCTCCCGCTTCGCGCCAGAACTTTACAAATTCAGTGCCGACGTAGCTCAATCGGCAGAGCAACCGCCTTGTAAGTGGTAGGTTACGGGTTCGATTCCCGTCGTCGGCTTCGCTATCGTTCGTTAGTCTATTGGTCAGTTGGTCTCATCAAGCTGAATGGGGCCAAGTGACCAGTTGACTAGGAGACTAGGCGACTAGCATGGGCAGGTATCCAAGTGGCCAAAGGGCGCTGACTGTAAATCAGTTCGACGACGTCGTTCGGGGGTTCGACTCCCTCCCTGCCCACTGAATTAGGCTTGCACAGCGGGCCTGATCGCCCTCATAGCTCAGACGGTAGAGCACATTCTTGGTAAGAATGGGGTCATGGGTTCAAATCCCATTGAGGGCTTTTCTGCTGTAATCATTGAAATCATTTGAAGGAGTGGATGATATGGCCAAGCAAAAATTTGATCGTTCCAAGCCCCACATGAACGTGGGTACGATG
>CAZSFD010000075.1:21713-25250 GCA_964606085.1 uncultured Anaerolineaceae bacterium | reverse complement strand
AGGGCGACAAAAACCAACAAAGAGAGAATGGTGACTTTTTGGCGGCTAAGCATGGGGGATCCTCGGCAAAGTGGCATAAGTTTACCATACGCAAAAAGAAGGTACAATCACGTGACCGAGAAGGAGTCAGTGGGCAGTGGTCAGTTACCGCTACAATGGCTGCGAACCGTAGGTTCGCCGGGCGACAGGCTATCACAAACCGTCAATGGCGTGACCACTCACTCAGGCTTTTCTTAAAGTCGCGAACCTCGCTGGTTGAGCTTGTCGAAACCAGCATTTGCAGAGCCAATCACGCCCGCCGTGGTTTCGACAAGCTCAACCCAAGTCAACCGACGGCTTTTTTTGCAAACGGAACGACTTTAAGAAAAACCTGCACTCACTACACCCTCGACCTGAATACCGGCCTGACCCAGGTGCTTGCTGATGGCCCGGATGCGCAGCATCCGTCAAACACCTATCTCTATGGCCGCGGCCGCATTTCCCAATCCGCACTCAGCAATCCACAATCAGCAATCTACTTCCTCGGTGATGCCCTCGGCTCCGTGCGCCAACTGACCGACACCACCGGCGCGGTCAGTTACGCCAAATCCTACACCCCCTGCGGCAAGACTCAACCAGAAATCAGCAATCCCCTCCATCCGCCAGGTACACATCCCAATTCAACCATTGTCGCGCTGTACGATGCCCTTCTGCCAGGCGTAGACGGCGGCCTGGGTTCGATCGGCCAGGTGCAGCTTGCTGAGGATATTGCTGACGTGGCCCTTAACGGTGTTTTCGCTGATGACCAGTTTCTCGGCGATCTGGCTGTTGCTCAGGCCGCTGGCGATCAGTTTCAGCACGTCGAGTTCGCGTTCGGTGAGGTCGGTGAAGAGCTGCGGTTCGTCGGCGTTTTCGCCACGCAGGTTTTGCAGCACACAGGCGGCCACACGGGGGTGCAGGGTCACTTCGCCTTGCACGGCGCGGCAGATGGCATCTACCAGCTTATCCATTTTCATATCTTTGAGAATGTATGAAATAGCCCCCGCTTTGAGCGCCGGGAAAATGTGGACGTCTTCGTGATAGGAGGTCAGCACCACCACCTGGGTGCGCGGGCTGATCGCTTTGACGCGCCGGGTGGTTTCCACGCCGTCCATGCCCGGCATGATCAAATCCATCAGCATCACATCGGGGATGGTGTCGGAGACCATTTGGATGGCTTCTTCGCCGGAGGCCGCCTCGCCGACGACGGTGAACTCTTCGAGGGTTTCAAGGTAGGCGCGGATGCCGTTGCGGACGACTTCGTGGTCATCTACGATGATGATGCTGATGGGGTTGGGCATGAACTACTCCTACTTATGACCATTGTGCGAGGGCGCTTCGATTTCGGCAGGGGTGAGCACCTGAATGTGCGTGCCGTTGCCGGGCGTGCTTTCGATAACCATCTGCCCGCCGATCAGGGTGGCGCGCTCTTGCATGGAGCGCAGGCCCACGCCGCCGGGTTTTTGCTGCGGGTCGAAGCCGCGCCCGTTGTCATCTACGGCCAATTCGACGGTATCGTGATTGTAATTCAGGCGGATGGTCACTTCGCTGGCGTGGCTGTGGCGGGCGATGTTGGCGAGCGATTCCTGTACGATGCGGTACAGGGCCTGCTCCACCTGCAAGGGCAGGCGGCGTTGGTGCTGCACTTCGAGCAGGACGTGGATGTTGTTGCGATGCTCCCATTCGTAGATGTATTCGCGCAGGATGGTGACGAGGCCCTTTTCTTCGAGGGCCAGGGGGTACATCTCCTGGATCAAGAAACTCAGCTCCTGGATCACTTCGTAGACCAGGTTTTCCACTTCTTCGACGTGTTTTTGAGCGGCCTGGGGGTTCCGCTGCAACAGACGGCGCACCACGCCCAACTGCGCCAGGGCGGCGAAGGCTTTTTGCTTGGCGCTGTCGTGCAGGTCGCGCGCCAGGCGGTTGCGCTCTTCAACGATGGCGAGTTCTTTGGTCTGCTCAAAAATGGCTTCGATTTCTTTGGCGCGTGCATCCACCTGGCGTTCGAGCTCGCGGTTGCGGGCCTTGATGTCGCGCACGCGCAGGCGATAGGCCACGAACACGCATGCCACCCCCAGCAACGCCAGGCCGCCGCGCAACCACCACGTCTGCCAGATGGCGGGAACAACGGTGATTTTTACGGATGCGCCGGTTTCGTTCCACACGCCATCGTTATTGCTGCCCTTGATGTGCAGGGTGTAGTTGCCGCCGGGCAGATTGGTGTAACGTCCAAAGGTGAAGCTGCCGCTATCCACCCAATCGTTGTCGAAGTTTTCCAGGCGATAAGCATACTGGTTTTGGGCGGGGTCAGCGTAGCTGAGGGCGGCGAATTTGAACTCGAAGTAGTTGTGCGGCCACTCCAGGCGGACTTGCGACAGCGTATCCACCGGCTGATCGGCGTTGAGCGGGTTGCCGCCTTGCGTGAGGCCGGTGATCACCAACGGCGGGACGTATTCGTTATGGGGAATGGCATCTGGGTGGAAAAGGTTGGCGCCCACGATGCCCGCAAACAGCAGTTCGCCAGTGCTGAGTTTGGCGGCGGCAAAGGCGTTGAACTCGTTGCTTTGCAGGCCGTCTTTGACATCGTAGTTTTGCACAGCGCCGCTGCGCGGGTCGAAGCGCGCCAGGCCGAGGTTGGTGCTGAGCCAGAAATAGCCGTCGTCGTCTTCGAGGATGGTGTAGATCACATCGTTGGGCAGGCCGTCTTTGGTGGTGTAGTGGGTGAAGGTTTCGCTGGCGGGGTCAAATTTGTCGAGGCCGTAGGAGCTGCCAAACCAAAGCAGGCCGCTGCGGTCTTCGTGGATGGCGTAGATGGCATCGCCGTTAGGTGAGTTGGGGTTTTGGGGGTCGTGGGGGTAGTTGACGAAGGTTTGGGTGGCGGGGTCGAAGCGGCTGAAACCGGCATCGTAGGTGCCGACCCACAGTTGCCCACTGCGGCTAAAGAGCAAGGTTGATGGGGTGTGTCCGCCCAGGCTGGCGGGGTCTTTGGCATCGTGGGCGTAACGGGTGAACAGGCCGGTGCTGCGGTCAAGACCTGATGCCGCTGGCCTTCCTCAACATGATGTTCACCGTCACCGGGGCCATCTTCACCGAGGCAGCGCTGTCGTTCTTCGGGCTGCTTAACGTGCGCATGAGCTGGGGCATCATGATCTACACCACCCAGGCCGCCGGTTACATGCTGCGCGGCGTGGAATACTGGTATCTGATCTTTCCGGCGGGCGTCTCCATCACCCTGCTCTGCACCGCCTTCTACCTGATCGGCCGCGCCCTCGACGGCGTCGTCAACCCCCGTTTGCGCCAGAGATAAAAACCAGATTCACCACAGAGCCACAGAGTACACAGAAAGAGAAAGAAAAAACTCTGTGATCTCTGTGTCTCTGTGTCTCTGTGGTGAAAAATTCCGATGGCACAATCAACCTTTATGACCGAACAACCCCTCCTATCCGTCCGCGAACTCACCCTCGAATACAAAACCCGCAAGGGCTACGTCTCCGCGGTAGATGACGTGTCCTTCGACCT
>CAZSFD010000075.1:0-21703 GCA_964606085.1 uncultured Anaerolineaceae bacterium | reverse complement strand
GACCTGATGCACGGCCAGGCCATGGGGCTGGTGGGCGAATCGGGCTGCGGCAAGACCACCATCGCCATGAGTCTGCTGCGCCTTTCGCCCGAAAACGCCGAAATCCGCCATGGCCAGATTTTGCTCGACGGCCAGGATCTGCTTCAACTCGACGAGCGCCAGATGCGCGACGTGCGCTGGGCGCGCATCTCGATGGTCTTCCAGGCCGCCATGAACGCCCTCGACCCCGTCTACCGCGTCGGCGACCAGATCACCGAGGCCCTGCTGCGCCACAACCCTAACCTGACTCCCACCGAAACCAATGACCGCGTTTGCCAACTCTTCAACCTGGTGGGCATTGACCCCAACATGGCCTCCCGCTACCCGCACGAATTTTCCGGCGGTATGCGCCAACGCGCCATCATTGCCATGACCCTGGCCTGCAATCCCTCGCTGATCGTCGCCGACGAACCCACCACCGCCCTGGATGTGATCGTGCAGGATCAGGTATTGCGCGAGCTGCGCCGCATTCAGCAGGAATTGGGCATGAGCATGATTTATATCTCGCACGACATCGCCGTCATCGCCGAAGTGGCCGACCACATCGGCGTGATGTAGCACCCCTACACCCAGGCGCTCATCTCCGCCGTGCCCATCCCCAACCCGGCCATCCAGCGCCAGCTGCCCGAAATCAAAGGCGGCATCAGCAAGCCAATAGACCCGCTCCCCCGCTGCCGCTTCTACGAACGCTGCCCGCAACAGCACGAGAAATGTAAACAAGAACCGCCCGTCGTGGCAAAAGACGGGCGGCAGGTGATGTGCTGGTTGCACGAAATGTAGAGGTCAGGCTATCCACCCGCCATCGCGCCCACAATGATAAAGCGCTCTACACCGTTGACGATGGCTTCGGGCAAAAGCGTCCCGGGGGCTGCATGAGAAAAATCTTCACCGCAGGCAAAGAAACGGATAAAGTCTCGCCGCTCTTTTGTAACCTGGTCACGCAGGGTGCCGCGTAGCGCCGGATATTGCGCCTCCAGCGTATCCAAAATGGCTGCCGGGGTGACGGGACCCGGCACAACCAGCGTTACTTCGCGCCCGGTATTGGCCAGGCGCTGCAAATGTGTGGGCAACAAGACGCGGATCATGGTAAGACGTGCGCTTCGACGGATAGCACGGCGGGTAGATCGTGGACGATGGGCAGCCAGTGGTCGCCCGCGTCAGCCGATGCGTACACCTGGCCTCCGGTGGTGCCAAAATAAATGCCGCACTCATCGAACTGATCCACCGCCAGGGCGCTGCGCAAGACGTTCACGTAGCAATTTTCCTGCGGCAGGCCAGCGGTCAGCGCCTCCCATTCGCTGCCACCGCTGCGGCTGCGATAGACACGCAATTTACCATCGGGTGGGTAATGCTCGGCATCGCTCTTGATCGGCACGACATAGATCGTCTCCGGTTCGTGGGCATGGACGGCAATCGGAAAGCCAAAGTCGCTGGGCAGGTTACCGCTCACTTCGCGCCAGTGGTCACCCGCGTTATCGCTGCGCATCACATCCCAATGTTTTTGCATAAACAACACATCCGGGCGAGAGGGGTGAAACGCCAGGTTATGCACGCAGTGGCCCACTTCTGCGCTGGGGTCGGGCAATTCAAACTCAGAGCGCAGACCGCGGTTGATCGGCAGCCAGCTCTGCCCGCCATCATCGGTGCGGAAAGCCCCGGCCGCCGAGATGGCAACATACATGCGCCTGGCATTGGTCGGGTCAAGCAAAATGGTGTGCAGGCACATGCCGCCCGCGCCCGGCTGCCACAAATGGCCTTTGGCGCTGCGCAAACCAGGGAGTTCCTGCCAGGTCTGCCCGCCGTCGCCGGAATAAAACAGGGCAGCATCCTCGACCCCCGCGTAGACGGCATTGGGATCATCCAGAGCAGGGGTCAATTGCCAGACCCGTTTGAATTGCCAGGGCTGTTGACTGCCGTCGAATGTTTGGTGTGTGCCGGGATCGCCTTCGTAAACAAACTGGTTACCCACCGGCTTCCAGGTCTGTCCGCCATCATCAGAACGCTGGATCACCTGCCCAAACCAGCCGGACGACTGCGAGGCGTACAGGCGGTTGGGGTCAACCGGCGATGCGTTGACGTGATAAATCTCCCAGCCAGGAAAGTGCGGCCCGCTGACCTGCCACTCCTGCCGCTTTTCATTGGAGGTCAAGATAAATGCCCCTTTTCGGGTGCCAACCAGGATGCGAACGCTGCTCATGATGGCCTCCTTGTAGCCTTGCCAGAATTGATTTTTTGCACCACAAACTCCTTACCAGATAATTCAGACCTTTATACGCCAATTACCCGCATTATAAAACATCCGTTCTGTTTTGACAACCAATGCGGCATCGAACAGGCGTTTTCTCGCCCACAATGTCCTTCGACTACGCTCAAGGCGTCTTATCGAAACAGTACTACCGCTAATGTCGCTTTTGGATCGGTAATTTTTCCCCACGCGGCACGGCATCGTAGACCACCCCCTTCACCCAATCGGCCAAATAGCGCTCCACATCTTCGAGCAAGTGCAGTTGAACAGCAAGCTGTTTGATCAACAAGCGAGTTTCATTAAGAAGCTGGAGCGAGCTTACCTGACGGATATCCTGCTCGTCAATGCCCTGTTTGCGCAGCATCTCCACAAAACGCCGCGGCGATAAGCGCGCCACCGCCAGCGCCGTATGCACCCCGCTGAATTGAATCTGTTCGCTCGCTAAAGCCAGCGCAAACTGGATATACACCTGGTGCATATCTTCCAACACCTGCGACTTGCGCTGCGTGGATTCTGCTAACATTTCGCGCAAGATCGTCAGGCTTTGCGGGCCAGCCAACACCAGTTCTTCCACCACACGTTGAAGGGGGGCGGTCGAACCGGCATCCAGGCAGCGCTCCAAGACATCACCAGCCTGTTTGCGCAGATAGGATTTCTCGACGAACGAGTAAACTTTATTCAGAGATGGTTCACTGTGGCGCATACACTCACCCGGTGCGACAAATCAGGCAGGGGCAGATGGCTCGCAGATAGGCCCAGTTGTAGATTCCATAGTGATGACCATCTTCCCAGGCCAGGGTAACGCCATAACTGCCAACCGCCTCGATCCCTTGCAAACGCGTGGCGGGCATCTCTTCATCGTAGCGGGTAAATACTTCTGCCTCAGGCAGCGTACCCATATTTTCGTGGCCGCCTTTACAGGTGGCGCATGGGCAGGCATCTCGCAAAAGGCGAAAACCATACTGGCTGACATGACCATCATCCCAGGTGATGATCAGTTGACGGGTTTGGCGGTTAGCCGTAATGTTTGTTGGAAGAATGTCCATAAAGTAACTATACTGCCAAAGTGGTTAAAATGGCAAATCGGTCAGGGGCGTTCAATGGCCACCAGATAGTTGGCAACCGCCCACCCCTGGGCCTGTTCGTTGGATGGCGAAAGCAGATGCCACCAGGTATAGCCATCCATTTCTTGCGGGCCTTCGATAACCTGAAAAACTTCAGCTTCAATGGCAACGAAGCGTGTCGTAGCCTGCAACCCCGGCTCAGAACGCACACGCAAACCAGCGCTGCCGGTGCCGTTCACCTGCACATACGCGCCAATGCCAATTTCGCCAGGTTGTGGCGAGGGGGGCAGCGGAAGCGTTGGCGAAGGTTCAGGCGTGCGAGAGGGTGTCGGCGGCACGGGTGTTAAGGTGGCCGCCGGGACGATCTGCATAACGACCGTTGGCATGGCGGCCTGCTCCGTCACGGCTACCGGGATCGCAAACACCACAATGACCGCGACAGATAAAAGAACCATCGCGACCAGCACCATCCCCAACAACGTCGCCGGATGCACCAGGCGGGTCATACTAATGCAAGGCCGGCAGCAGGAAAAACGCCAGGGCCAGCACCAGGTAGAGGCCCAGGAGCAGAGCGCCCTCCAGCCAGTTCGATTCGCCATCGGCAGATACCAACGCCGTAATCATCACCCCGGCAATCAGCGCCAGCAATTCAAACTGATCGAAAATCAGCGTCAGGTAATTGCCAAAGAACAGGCTGACAAACACCAAAACCGGCGCCACGAACAGCGCAATCTGCAAGCTGGAGGCAATCGCGATTTCCACGCTGAGCGTCATCTTGTTCTTGATGGCGACCTGAACAGCCACGAGGTGTTCAGCCACATTGCCGATGAGGGGGATGAAGATGATGCCGATGAAAAATTCGGAAATGCCAAACTGCTCCACCACCGGCTCCACCGAGCCAACCAACAGTTCAGAGAGATAAGCCACCCCTAGCGTGGAAAGACCCAGGACAACCGCCGCCAGGCGCGGCGACCAATGCGGCGTTTCAGCCGGCGTGTGCGATACAGCCAGGCTTTCCGGCGTTTTCAGGCTATACACCAGCCCCAACCCATACAGCACAATCATAATCCCGGCTGCCCCCAGGCTCAGCGCTTCGACTTCGGCGCTCGGCGGAGACACCTGGCCTATCGAATGGCTAAACAAAGAAGGCACGAGCAAGACCAACACACTCATCAATAACAACACGGCATTATGTGTGGCCTGCCGGCGGTCAAACTGCTGCACGCCATTGCGGAAACCGCCCAGCAGCATCGCCATGCCGAATACCAGCAGCAAGTTGCCCAAAATCGAACCCGTGATAGATGCCTTGACCAGGTCGAGCAGACCTTCTTTGATGGCGAAAATGGTAATGATCAGTTCGGCGGCATTCCCCAGGGTGGCATTCAACAACCCGCCAAGACGCGGCCCGGTGAAATGGGCCAGGGCCTCGGTTGCTTCGCCGATATAGGCCGCCATGGGGATAACGCCAATCGCCGAAAAAGCGAATACCCACATCTCTCCCCAATGGGCAAGTTCAGCCACCAGGGCCAGGGGCAAAAAGACCACCAGAAACGCAATCGGATGCTTTTGGAGATAAGCAATGACCTTTTTCATACGTGATACCTCAATCAACAGGCAACAGGATGGGATGGTTGATTGTACTAGATTTTGTCTTTCAGCGATGCGCTGAAACGGCATGGCGATTCATGCTACAATTCACGCCAAGATGAGTACCGATACCCCTTCCCAACCGGCAGCACCAGCTATCCTCAATCAACGCTACCAACTCGCGAGCAAGTTGGGGGTTGGCGGCATGGCAACGGTCTATCGCGCCACCGACCTGCTCCTGGAACGCCAGGTGGCCGTAAAGGTGTTGCGCGCCGAATTTTGCCGCGATACAGCCTTCCGCCAGCGCTTTCACCAGGAAGCCAAAGCGGCGGCCAACCTGTCGCACCCCAACATCGTCACCGTACACGATTTCGGATTGGATCAAGAACAATTATTCATCGTGATGGAATACATTCCTGGCACAGACCTGAAAGCGTTGTTGCAGCAGCGCGGCCGGTTCACGGTGGATGAGGCCATTCCGTTGCTGATCCAGGCTTGCGCGGGTCTTGGCTATGCGCACAGAGCCGGGTTGATCCATTGCGACGTGAAACCCCACAATTTCTTGATCACAGCCGATCAGCGGCTCAAAGTGACCGACTTCGGCATCGCCCGCGCCTTGATCTCGATCAACCCCGGCGAAAAAAGCCCGGTGGTGTGGGGGTCGCCGCAATACTTCGCCCCCGAACAGGCTTCCGGTTACGCCCCCACCCCGGCATCCGATGTTTACGCCCTGGGGGTAATCTTCTACGAACTGCTTACCGGCCGCCTGCCCTTTCAGGCCGAATCAGCCGTCGAATTGGCCCGCATGCACCGCGAAGAAGCGGCCAGGCCGCCCCGCCAGTTCAACCCGGCTATCCCGCCCGCCCTGGAAACGATCATCCTGAAAATCCTCGATAAAGAACCCACAGCGCGCTACCGTACAGCCGGTCAGTTGGGACAAGTTTTGATGAATTTCGAATCGGCAGCCAGCAAGCCGGCAGCGCAACCCGCGGTCAGCCGCCCAACCCCAACGCACCAACCTTTGTCGCCCCTGCAACGTCCCGGCCAGCCAGCCCCCATCGCTCAATCAACCGCCCAACCGCCCCAACAGCCCCGTGCGGCCACAGGCATTGACTGGTTGACCTGGGCCTTGGCGTTCCTGGCGTTGGGCGCGCTGGGCGGTTTACTGCCGCTCTGGCTCATGGTGTACTATACCTACACGCGTTGACGTTTTCGTTAGCACATCGTCGGTGAATAGTAGGGCAATCGTCAAGCACAATTGGACAAGTCTTGGTATCCTATAAATGCGATGGACATTTCTTCTCCTCCTTGGTGAGAGAGCCGGGTGCGGTGGCCCGGCTCTCGCTATTTAACCAGGCATTCGCCCGCAGCTTGCCGCCTGTCGTGGCGCAAACCTTTGGTTTGCGAGCGGGCGCAATTAGCGGGCGCAATTAGCGTGCGCAATTCAGCGTGCGCAATTCAGCGGGCGCAATTCAGCGGGCGCAATTCAGCACTCGCAAGTCGGAGACTTGCGCCACGGGTTATTTTCATGCCGGATACGCAAAACAAAAGCGAGGTCTGCCATGCCGACAGACCTCGCTTGATTCTTGCAACCGCAAAGGTTAGCTGACCTTTTTCTTCAAAATAATCCGGGCATCCACCACTTTCAAGCCCTTGCCCACTTCATAAACCAGCACCGGGTTGGCGTCAGTTTCGGCGATTTCATCGCCGAGGTCAGAAATCATGGCGGCGTAGCAGGCCAACAGGCCGCGCAGCGCGTCGCGGTCGCGTGGCGATTCGCCGCGCGCACCATCGAGGATGGGAACGCCACGGATTTCGTTAATCATGCGGGCAATTTGCAGATCGTTCACCGGGGCCACGCGGAAGGTGACATCTTTCAATACCTCGACGAACACGCCGCCGAGGCCAAACATGACCGTCGGGCCAAAGGTGGGGTCGTTGACGGAACCGACGATGACCTCGGTGCCCCAGGGGGCCATTTCCTGGATGGCGATGCCGTGGACGTTGGCATCGGGCTTGTAATCCCGGCAGTTCGCCAGGATGGTGCGGTAGGCTTCGCGCACGGCGTTTTCGTCGCGAATGTTGACCTTGACGCCGCCGGCATCCGATTTGTGCAGGATGTCGGGCGAAACGATTTTCATCACGACGGGCATCCCGATCTTCTTCGCCAAGGCAACCGCTTCATCTTCGGTTTTGGCAAGCTCGGTCTTGGTGACGGGCAGGCCATAAGCGGCGAAAACTTGCTTGGCCTCGATTTCGGTGAGCGCCATGCGGCCATCGGCGCGGGCCGCTTCGATGATCTTGCGGGCGGCCAGGCCGCTATCGCCTTCGCAGCCGAAGGAGACATCGCTCATGGCGGCCCGGATCAGGGCGTATTCGCGCAAGGCGGCCATGGCGTTCATCGCCTGATCGGGGGCTTCGTAAGCGGGAATGCCGTTTTCGACCAGCCATTGCATGGCTTTCTCGCAGCGCGTGCCGCCAACGAATGATACGGCCACCGGGCGGTCTTTGATGCCGGTTTCATCCACGGCCTGCTTGATGGCCTGGGCAATTTCGAGCGGGTTGGTCATGGCGGTTTCGCAGTACAGCACCACCACGCCCTGCGTCCACGGGTGGGCGTAGGCAAACTTGACCGAGCGGTAATACCAATCGTTACCAGCCATGCCGGTCAGGTCAACCGGGTTTTTGGCCGAGCCGAAATCGGGCATGTGCTTTTTCAGTTCAATCTGCACATCTTCGGGGGCAAAATGGAGCGGGACGCCGTAGCGTTCAGCGGCGTCGGTGGCCAGCACGCCCACGCCACCGCCATTGGTGATCACGAGCAGGTTTTCACCCTGCAGGGGTGGCTGGAGTGAGAGCGCCAGGGTGCGGTCGAACAGGTTATTGAGGTCAGAAGCCTGCACCACGCCGGCCTGCTGGAACGCCGCGCCGTAGACTTTGACTGCGCCAGCGAGCGACCCCGTGTGCGAGGCCGCCGCCGCCGCGCCGTGGGCGGAAACGCCTGATTTAAGGGCGATGATCGGTTTATTGCCAGCACGGCAGGCGTCAATGAACTTCCGTCCATTTTTCAACCCTTCGATGTACAGGGCCACGCAACGGGTATTTTCGTCTTCGTTCAGCCATTCGATCAGATCGGCAAAGTCAATATCTGACATATTGCCAATCGAAATCATTTTATCGAAACCGATTTTACGCGTGTAGGTGATGGCATCCATGGCGATCAGCAACGCGCCCGATTGGGTAATCAGCGTGGCCGAGCCAGGAAAAGGCAAGAAAGGAGCGAACGAGGCGTTCAGTTTATCGGAATTGGAGAGCGTGCCGACGATGTTGGGGCCGAGTACGCACATGCCATAGCGCCGGGCAATGGCGAGCAGTTCTTCTTCCAGGTCGTGGCGGCCCACTTCGCTGAAGCCGGAAGTGATCACGCTGAGGGCTTTAATGCCTTTCTGACCGCATTCTTCGGCCACCTGCGCCACAAATTTGACCGGCACGGTGATGACGGCTAAATCTACCACTTCGGGCAGCGAGGCGATGGTGGGGTAGACTTTCAGGCTGAGCAATTCTTCGGCCTGTGGGTTGATGGGGTACAACGGCCCCTGGTAACCACCTTTGATCAGGTTTTCGACGACGGTGTAGCCGATTTTTCCGGGCTGGGTAGAAGCCCCCACCACAGCAACTGATTTTGGGCGCATGAGACAGTTCAATGCTTGCTTATCCACGTTCAAACTCCTTGAGAGATATTAATCACATTGTTTAACAGGTACAATATACTCGTGAAAACGGTAACGAGTTAGTGACACTTAGCCATAAAAAGGGTTGACGATAATCCTATGTTTTCTTCGCTTTTCAACGCTCCTTTGCCGCCGCACCCGGCTTTGATTGTCCTGCTGACGCTCGTGGCGCTGGCAGCGCTCTTCCCCTTGATTGTGATCACCGAGGTGATCGTGTACCAGTTGATGCGCTGGGGGCGGCTGCGAGAATGTGTGGCAACGGCAGCGAAGGTGAACGCGCTGACGTTTGTGGTGGGCGTTGCCGGAACGCTGCTCGCCCCACAGCCAGCCTTGTGGCAACTGCTTGTTTTCCTCGGCCTGGCAACCAGCCTGGAAGCCTTTTTGCTCCAGCGTATCCGCCCCAATGCGGCAAAGGCCAACTGGACGGTGGCGATCCTGGCCAATGTGTTGAGCTATGTCGTGTTGATCTTGCCAGCTTTTCAATTTCGCTAACCGGAGGTTTATTCGATGGCCAATCAGCTTCTTTCGCCAAAATCATCCGCCATTCTGGCAGCCCTGCAATGGCAAGGACAACGCAACGATTGTGGGCCATTCACCACCACAACCGTGATCAACGCCCTGAAAGGGACACAAATTGACGCCCTGCAACTGGCCGAGGAAATGAACCGCCCGGCCTGGCGCGGGCCGCTGTTCGTGGTGCGGCGCGTGCCGAACTGGGCCACGTTTCCGTGGGGCATGGTGGACGTATTCCGCCAACACGGGTTAAGCGCATCGTGGCGGGCCTTTGCCAATTTCGACCAACTGCGCGCCGGGTTAACGCGCGGCGATGCGTTGATGCCCATCCAGGGTGAATGGAAGCCGCTGTGGGCGCATGTGATGACGCTGGTGGCCTTCGACGACGAAAAAGGCTGGGGCTTCGCCAACACGCAATACGAAGGCCACGAGATTGATTGGTGGAGCCATGAGAAAGTGAAGCGGTTATGGGGAAATATGTTTCGCTTATTGGTGGAAGTAAAGGGCCATGCTTGATGCCTTACCCGGCACGTATGCGTTGATTCTCCGGGCCACAGAAGCTATGGTGATTCATGTTGGCGCGTTAGGGCAAATGGCCGTAGAACCTGGCTGGTATATTTACGTGGGCAGTGCCTTGGGTTCAGGCGGACTGCGCGGGCGGCTGAACCATCACTTGAAGCCCGTAGCACACCCCCACTGGCATGTGGATTATCTGCGGCAAGGGATGGAATTGGTGGAAATCTGGTACCAGGAATCGCAGGAGCGTTTGGAATGCGCCTGGGCCAGGCGGTTGCTGGCACTGACGGGCGTGCGCATTCCTTTGAAGAAGTTTGGGGCATCCGACTGTGGCTGCCCGGCGCACCTGTTTTATGGTCAGCAAATTTCGCTGCTGACCGGCCTGCAAGATGATGCGATGCAAATTTGCAACCTTCGTGAGCTAATTTTGGTATAATTCAATTCATCATTCAGAAATTTTCGCAACCATGAGGAGCATTCCATGTGCAAACGTTTTGAAGGAAAAGTGGTTTTGGTGACAGGGGCTGCGGGCGGTATCGGTCGTGCGGCGGCGCTGGCGTTCGCCAAAGAAGGCGCGAAAGTGGTGGTGGCGGATGTTCAGGTTGCCGGCGGGGAGCAGACCGTGGCCGATATTCAGGCTGCCGGCGGCGAGGCCATCTTCGTCAAGACAGATGTACGTATTGCCGCAGAAGTTGAGGCGCTGGTCAACACCGCGGTAGCCACCTATGGCCGCCTGGATTGCGCCTACAACAACGCCGCCACCGAGGGCATGGCCGGGCCTATCGCCGACTGTACCGAGGACAACTGGAATAAGGTGATGGATACCAACCTGAAAGGCCTCTGGCTGTGCATGAAATACGAACTGGCCGTGATGCTCAAACAGGGCAGCGGCGCCATCGTCAACTGCTCATCGCTGACGGGTGTGATTGGCTTTCCTGGCGTGGCCGCCTACACCGCCAGCAAGCATGGCGTTTTGGGCCTGACCAAAGCCGCCTCGCTCGACTACGCCAAATCGGGCGTGCGCATCAATGCCGTCTGCCCGGGGGTAATTGACACCGACATGGCCAACCGCTTCGCCGGCGGCAACCCCGATGTTCTGGCTTACCTGGCGACGCTCGAACCCTATGGCCGCCTGGGCAAGCCCGAAGAAGTGGCCGCCGCCGTGCTGTGGCTGGCTTCGGATGAAGCATCCTTCGTCAATGGCACCGGTTTGATGGTAGATGCCGGGATGACGATCCAATAGACGGCGCATCACAAAGGTGCGCAATGCAAACGGGCCTGGATTTTTCCAGGCCCGTTTGCGCGCTTTCCAGGGGTGTATGCCATTCGTCGCTAGGCAGGGATCAAGGCTTTGCGCAGCGCATCGTTCCAGGCTGCCTGCCGCGGGTCATAGACGCCAAAACCAGAGAATAACTCCCAATAGCCCCAGCTAAAACCATGCGCCTCGGCTGCCCGCGCCACGGTACGCGTCCAACGGACGCGCGAGGGCAGGTCGGCTTTTTCGTAAGCGCCAAATTCGCCGAGGTAGATCGGGCGGTTGTGCTGGCGCGACCAGGCCGCCACACGCTCGAAATCGTCGGAGACGGCCATCGTCTCGGCGGGGTCGGCAATCCAGTGGGTGCCGAGCCAGGCGTCGCTGCCAGCAACCCAGCTTGCGCCCTGGTGGGTAAACTCCATCGGCAGGTAGTAGTGGAAAGTGGCGATGAGGTTGGGATCATCGGGCAGGCGCAAGGTTTCGAGCTGGCGGAAGCCATTCCAGTCTGCGCCGCCGATGATGAGCGTGCGAGTGGGGTTGCTCTGGCGAATGACAGCGACCGCCTCGACCAGGAGATCGTTCCACAGGTCAGCGGTCAGGTTGGTGTTGGGTTCGTTGCATAACTCGAAGAAAAGATTGTCGGGGTAAGCCTGGTAATGTTCGGCCAGTTGCGCCCATAACGCCAGGAAGCGTTGGCGATGGGCGGCGGGGTCTTCGAAAAGTTCGAGGTAGTGATGCAGGTCGTTGATGGTGGTCAGGCCGCGGGCGAGCGATTGGTTCAGCGCCCAATCGGCCTGGGCGAAAAATTCGGGGGCGATGGTGTAGGGCGGTTCGGTGAGGGCATAGGCTGACCAGCGGATGGGGATGCGCGCCGATTGAAAGCCGGCTTCTTGGGTCAGGCGGAAATGCTCTTCGGTCAGCAAATCCCAGTCGCCATAGTGGGGCGCTTCCATGGCAGATAAATTGATGCCGCGGCCCAGGCGCTTGTTGTGGTCGAATGCGTTCATTGCAAAATCTCCTTAATTCATTCAGCGATGAGGGTTTGTGTGCCACGCCACTGTGCGTCTGGCAGCAAGGAAACCGCCTGGCCAATGGCAGCCGCCTCGACACAGACGAAGCGCCGGTAGCCATCGGCAGGCAGGTCGGGCAGGCGAGAGCATTTGTCGCGGCCAGGGTTCCACACGACGGCGTCAGGAAAGCCTTCGGCTTCGATGCGCGTCCCATATTCGGGGGTGCGCACAGCCAGATGGCGCGGGGCAGCGTAGAAAATTGAATCCACCTCGCCCGCGAAGCGCACTTCCGCCTCGGCCTGCACGCCCTCGGCCCAGGGATTGACGGTGGTGTCGTGGTAACGCGTCCCGGCCAGACCAGCTACGGCAGTGGTCAGCACATCGGCTACGGCAAAATAGGTGTGCAGGGCCGCGGTGAAGGTGAACGGGGCTGAGCCGGTGTTGGTGATGGCAAGCGTCATCGCCAGGCGCGGCCCGCCCAGGCGAATGGTCATCTCGGCCAAAAAGGGATGCGGCCAGAGCGCCAGGGTTTGCTCGTTTGCGCGCAAGGAGAGGGTTATGCTGGCGAAATCAGCGCCAAGCTGCGGTTGGGCGGCCTGCCAGGTTTGCAGCCGGGCAAAGCCATGCTTGGGCAGCGGCCCCATGCCGCTAAACTGTGGAAAAATAACCGGAACGCCGCCGCGAATGGGTGATCCTGGCTCGAAGGCGGAAGCCGGGCTGAGAAAAAGCCGCTCGCCGCCGCCAGCGGGTTTCCACGAGGCGATGTGCGCCCCATGCGGGTAAATAACGGCGACCGCCCCCTCAGGGGCGGCAAGGGTGATGGTGGGGAGTGAATCGGTCATGGGAAATACCTCCAGACGACGATCATACCTGATTCTGTGGTATTGGCAACATCAAGCGCATGCTGAAATGCGGGGGGTGATAGCGTTATAATTCGCCCACGAACCAAGGAGTAGAAACCATGAAGAAAATTTCCCCCATGCTTACCCTTCTCATTCTTGCCGGGCTGATCCTTTCAGCCTGCACCCAGGCCACCAGCGTGGCTCCGACGCAAGTTCCTACCCAAGCGCCTGAAGCCACTCAGGCACCCGCCCCCACGGCGACCGAAGCCGCCGAAGCGATAGCCGAAGCGATAGCCGAACCGATAGCCGAACCCACAGCCGCCCCTACCGAAGCACCCATGATGGAAAGCAGCGCCCCCAAAACCTTGCGTCTGCCTGACCTGGCCGGGCGTACCGTGGTGGCCGTGACCGGAAACGACTACACCCCGCTCAACTTCGTAGACCCGCTCACCGGCCAGGCCGTCGGCTGGGAATACGACGCCGTGAATGAAATCTGCCGCCGCCTGAACTGCATGGTAGATTGGCAGGTGACTTCGTGGGACACGATGATCGCCGCCGTCAAGGAAGGCCAGTTCGACGTCGGCATGGACGGCATCACCATCACCGACGAACGCAAGCAGGAAGTGGACTTCTCGGCCCCCTACATGGTCTCGCAGCAGTTCATGCTGGTGCGCGCCGATGAGAGCCGCTTCACCACCTCCGAAGAGTTCGCCGCCGAGGCGGAACTGCTGATCGGCTCGCAGACCGGCACGACCAACTTCTACACCGCCGTCTACGCCGTACTCGATGGCGACGAAGCCAACCCGCGCATCAAACTCTTCGAGAATTTCGGCGCAGCCGTGCAGGCCCTGCTCGCCGGTGACGTGGACATGGTGCTGCTCGATGCCGCCTCCGGGCGCGGCTACATCGGCGCCAACCCCGATCAACTCAAAATCATCGGCGACCCCCTCGGCACCGAAGCGTTCGGCTTCATCTTCACCCCCGGCTCCGAACTGGTCGAACCCTTCAACCAGGCCATTGCCCAGATGAAAGCCGACGGCTACCTGGACTATCTCAACAACCGCTGGTTCTTCCTGGCTGATCCCACCGCCGAAGATGTTTATGACAAGCTGCCCGACCTGGGCGGCAAGACCGTGGTGGCCGTGACCGGCAACGACTACACTCCGCTCAACTTCGTGGACCCACTGAGCGGCCAGGCGGTTGGCTGGGAATACGACGCCGTGAATGAAATCTGCCGCCGCCTGAACTGCATGGTAGATTGGCAGGTGACTTCGTGGGACACGATGATCGCCGCCGTCAAGGAAGGCCAGTTCGACGTCGGCATGGACGGCATCACCATCACCGACGAACGCAAGCAGGAAGTGGACTTCTCGGCCCCCTACATGGTCTCGCAGCAGTTCATGCTGGTGCGCGCCGATGAGAGCCGCTTCACCACCTCCGAAGAGTTCGCCGCCGAGGCGGAACTGCTGATCGGCTCGCAGACCGGCACGACCAACTTCTACACCGCCGTCTACGCCGTACTCGATGGCGACGAAGCCAACCCGCGCATCAAACTCTTCGAGAATTTCGGCGCAGCCGTGCAGGCCCTGCTCGCCGGTGACGTGGACATGGTGCTGCTCGATGCCGCATCCGGGCGCGGCTACATCGGCGCCAACCCCGACCAACTCAAGATCATCGGCGACCCGCTCGGCACGGAAGCGTTCGGCTTCATCTTCACCCCTGGCTCCGATCTCACCGCCGCCTTCGACGCCGCCATCCAGACGATGAAAGATGATGGTTTCCTCGAACACCTGAACACGCGCTGGTTCTTCCTGTACGAACCCGAATAGCGCTACTCCTGACACCGCTCCTGCGGTGTCAGGCCGTTCCAGACGCTCCGCGTCCCGAAACGACGCGGAGCGTCACCATGAGTTGACACCGCAGAGCGGTGTCAACAGGCATTCCGGTGTTAACAGCCAAACCCCGATGAACTCCCGCTCTCGCCTCCTGCCCATTTCCGACCGGCTTTCCAGGCTGCCCTACTGGCTGCTGGCGGCCATGCTGTTGGGCGTCATCTTGCTGTGGGGCATCGCCAACGACCAGAATTACCGCGTCATCTTCAACGCCGTGCGCAAGGGCCTGGGAACCACCATCTATGTTTCAGTGGTGGCCTACGTGGCGGCGGTGATTTTTGGCCTGCTGCTCAGTTTGCTGCGGGTGTATCGCAACCGCGCCTTGCAAGAAGTGACCTCGCTCTACACCGAAATCATGCGCGGCGTACCGATGCTGGTGCTGCTCTATTACATCTCCTTTGTCGGCGCGCCGGCGCTGATCAGCGCCATCAATTGGCTCGGCACGCCGTTGATCAACCTGGGCTGGGTGAACAAACTCGACGTGCGCCAGGTGGATTTTACCGCCCGGGCGGTGCTGGCACTCACCCTGGGTTACTCCGCCTTCATCGGCGAGATTTTTCGTTCAGGGATTCAGTCCATCGAGAAAGACCAGATGGAAGCCGGACAGGTAGAGGGCGCCACCTACGCCCAAATCATGCGCTACATCATCCTGCCGCAGGCAGTGCGCAACGTGCTGCCCGCCCTCGGCAACGAGTTTATTGCCATTCTCAAAGATTCGGCCCTGGTCTCCGCCCTGGGCGTGCAAGACATCACACAGTTGGGCAAGGTCTACTCGGCCTCGACCTTCAAATTCTTCGAGACCTACAACGTGGTGGCCTTTCTGTACCTGACGATGACGATGGGCCTGGCGGCGCTGATCCGCTTCGTGGAGCAGCGCCTGGGACGCTAAAACATGCCAACACCGCAAGAATTGCTCAACCGCCTGGATGCCATCGGGCGTTCGCTGGAAAATTCCGGCCACGCGTTAGCGCTGATTGGCTGCTCGGCGAGGCGCTGACCAACCTGTACGTGGGGCTGGGCCGCCTGCAACGCGGCGAAAAGCTCTCTGCTCAGCGCTTCATCCAGCATTATGCCGTGGATCGCATCCTGGAAATGGCCCATCTCATCGAACACGAGACCGGCATCGCAAAAGACGAGTTCACCAACGAACGGCGCTTCGAGCAGCGCTTTCCGCAACTGGCACAAGAACTGCCGCATTTTATCCAGGGGTATGAACACAATATCAAGTCGGCGCGGGCCATTTTGGAATTTCTGGAACGCCATTTTGAAGTCAACCAGGCCATTGCTAAGGCCATTCGTCAGCTAAGTTGCCAATCGCCTTCCGATTTCATCGGGATGTTATAATCTTTTGAAAGTATGAAAGGAAGGCGACGATGTTACACACTATCCAGCACGCATTTTTGTGGTTCGTGGGCGGTGACGCCAAATTGAGCCGCCAGGCCAGGGCGCTATGGGATTGGGCTTTTGAGCATCAACCTGGAACACACCACGGCGATCATTCACCTGCCTTTTTACCATCGCGATCCATTCGACCGCTTGTTGTTCGCCCAGGCGCAAGTGGAAAAATTGCCATTCATTAGCGCCGACCCGATTTTCGATAATTACGGTGTGCAACGTGCGTGGTAAAAGATGATTGGCGAGATGTTGAAATAAAACGACACCGCCCCGGCAAGTGACTATCTTTGCCGGGGCGGTGTCGTTTTGGCCATGATAAACGAAAGATTCTATGAGTGGGTTTCAAAGAGTGATCGAGCCAGGCCCGATTGGCGAATAATCCCCAAAAGCGTGCCAGTTTTCAATTCTTTGTGATCTGGTACAGGAACAGTAATGGTCGTTTCTTCCTCGGCTTTTTGCATGATGATATGGCTGCCTTTGCGACGAACTTGCGCGAAACCATGCCTGGCTAAAATGGCGCACACTTCTTGACCAGAGAGCGTGCGCAGCTTAGGCATGGGGTGTCCCAATAGCTGACGAGGTTAGCGAAAGGGGGGCGATGGGCATAATCGGCATGATGTAAGTGTCTTTCTTCAACCTGCGCTTGATCTCAGATGGCGAAGCGGCTTCAAAGAAACCTTCAACAGCTTCCAATAAATTGCGCCGCGCGTCCTCCACCGAATCCCCCTGGCTGACCACGTCCAATTCAGGGCAAGTTGCCACAAAACCATTTCCTTCCCGCTCGATGATCGCTGTCAACTGCAAGAATTTATCCATAGATGCCTCCGCCGCGATTATACTACCTAACAAACACCGCCCTGATGGTCTAAAACCACCAGGGCGGTGTGCATTTCTCAGGATGAATGCCTCACGCCAACTGCGTATTCCCCATCAAATACCGATCACATTCCCGCGCCGCCCCGCGCCCTTCGTTGATCGCCCACACCACCAGGCTTTGACCGCGGCGCATGTCACCGGCGGCAAACACGCCCGGCAGGCTGGTAGCGAACTTGCCATAGTCGGCTTTGGCGTTGCTGCGCGGGTCGCGTTCCACGTTGAGGGCGGCCAGCAGGGTGTCTTCGGGGCCGAGGAAGCCCATGGCCAGCAGCACCAGTGGGCGGGGCAGGGTCAGTGGATTTAATCCCGACATAACCATACGCGCAGCATCGAAAGCAGCCGTTCGGGGTCAACAGGCTTGGAGATGTAATCGTTAGCGCCGGCCTCGATGCACTTCTCGCGATCGCCCTTCATGGCTTTTGCCGTGAGCGCAATGATCGGTAGCCGTTTGAAGCGCTCTTGTTGGCGGATGGTATGAATGAACTCGTACCCATCCATCCCCGGCATCATGATGTCGGTCAGAATCAGGTGCAGCTCGGGTGTGCGTTCCAACAGTTCCAGCCCCTTGACGGCGTTGGGGGCGATGTGTATCTTCAGACCCTTATTTGCCATTAACTTCGAGAGGGCGAAGGCGTTGCGGGTATCGTCGTCCACGATCAAGATTTGCTTGTCTTCCAGTACGGCTGCGCCATTGTGAAGCTTGCGAATGGTGTGTTGCTTCTCCGCCGGAAGGTCGGCGATGACGCGGTGCAGGAATCCACCAGGAACAGACGTGCTACAAGCTGGCAGATTTGCCATCTTCGTCGGTTGCGCCTTCGATCTGCGCCGCGGCGGCGCCCCACAGGAAATCATCGCCCAAACTTTTTGGCAACCGCCAGCCGTTCAGCGGTATGGAACGAGCCGAACCGGCGCGGCCACCTGCCGATCCACGCGCTCGCCGCTGGCGGTGATCGCCGTCAGGCGGGCGCTGAACTGCGTTTCGTAGGGCGCTGCCAGCCGTCGGACGGGGACGATAATCCCCGCGCCGGGCTGGCTGGGCAGGTGGAAGGGAAAGCGCGTGTCTTCCCAGCGGTTGATGACGGTGAAGGGCATCGGCGCGGCCAGCCAGTAAGAAGCCGTGGCCTGGCTGCCTGAGGCCAACGGGCCAACCTCCAGCGTCACCACGCTGCCCGAAAGCGCCTCGGGGCGC
This sequence comes from uncultured Anaerolineaceae bacterium, assembly GCA_964606085.1. Classification (GTDB taxonomy): domain Bacteria; phylum Chloroflexota; class Anaerolineae; order Anaerolineales; family UBA4823; genus CAIQJJ01. Next base: position 3,549 of record CAZSFD010000075.1, on the reverse strand, counting down.
GTCCAGTGCAGCATGGGGCGACCCTGCGCCTGCCAATCTGGTGGGCATTCAAGCGTCACCTGCGCCGACTGCCAATCTTGCCGGGTGTGGTTGCGCACCAGGAAGCGCAGCGTGAGCGGCAAGACTCCCCAATCCCAGAGCAGTTTCGGGTTCCAGTGGCCCCAAAGCACAGCCGGCCCGAAGCGTTTGAAGATCACACCTTCCGCATCTGCGAAGGCCTGCGTTTCAAGGGCGGTCATGGCGGCGCGCGGCAGGCCGGTTTCGGCAGAGACGGTAGGTGCGCTGGTCAGGGTGACGGTTTCACCGGGAGCGAGGCTGCATTCCTGCCAGGTGAGAGTCCCCAGGGCGCTGCCGCGCTGTCTGCGGAAGCCCACCCGGATTTTCCACGGGGCGGCATTGTCATTGCGGATTGTAGCCGCGCTGTGGGCGTCGGTTTCTTCCCAGGCGATGGCAAAACGGTGGCCGCCGGAGTAAAAATCGGGCCACGAGAACTCGGTCAGCAGCCCGCGCGGGGCGAGAGTCAACACCTGGGAGGGGGAATCCACCCGCAGGCCGAGCCACTGTTCCAGGTATTGCCAGGCCCAGGCGCCCTGTCCCTGGCTGCAACGCGTCAGAGAACGCCGATTCTCCAGCCCGTGCGGCCACCAGAAGACACTGCCGGTTACCCGGTCAAGGGCGAGGCGACGCAGGGTTTCCAGGGCCTCGCGCATTTCATGCGGGGTGACGCTGCCGCCCAGGCGCGAGAAGTAGCCCGTGCCGTCGAAGACCCCCGGTTCGGCGGGCTGCCAGTAGAGCGTGTCGAATTCCGGGTCGTAACCGGCGTGCCAGAGCGAGCGGGCGTAGCGGTGGTAGTTGATCCAGGCCGGGTCGTTGAAATCGCACAGGCCGTAGACCGGGGCGAGCATGGAGGAGGTGTCTTCACCGTCGTAGTAAAGCACACCCTCGGGCAGGTATGTTGTGCCGGGGTCTTCGCCCAGGTTCACGCCGCCGGAAATCTGCTGCCCGAAGGGGCCGTCGGCCAGCATGGTGCGGGCGATGGCCTCCCGGATGGCGGCTGCTTTTTGGGCATAGGCGGCGGCTTCGTCCGATCGCCCCAGCAGCCGCGCCAGGGTTGCCATCGAATCGAAGGCATACCAGATTTTGACATTCGTGCCGTAGTCGTAGCGCCGGCCCACGATGCCATCGGATGAGTAGCGCGTGGGGAAGAGCGGCTCCAGCGGCGATTCGAGCTGACTCACGTGGCGCATGATGCCTTCGAGCGCCTGCATGATTTCAGGATGCGCTGCGAGGTAGGCCACGTCGCCGCTGGCTTGCAGCCACTGGCGGGCGATGACCACCGGCGCGACCAGAATGGGAAGGGAATGATCGGGCGCGCCGAGTGGGGCCTGGCTGCGATCCATGAAATAGCGTAACACCTGGAGGGCCAGCTCGGGGCAGGCGTGGACAATGCTAACGGCGGTCGGTTCGACGTCAATGCCCCACAGCGTGCCATACCCGTGCGATGGCGCGCCCTGCCAATGGGCGATCAGCTTGCCCTGGGCGTCCACTTGCAGGCAGTTGAAATTATCGAAGATGCTGCGCAGGTGGATTTCGCGCGACAGGTGGGAGGCTTCATCGCCTGTGACGCTCAACCGCCCCAGGCGTTCGCGCCAGAAGGCGGCGGTGAAATTGACCCAATCGAGGGCGGAGTGCAGGTGCAGGTGGAAGATCGTCTCCATCACGGCGCTGTAACTCTGTCCGAGGGCGATGTGCGTCTCGAAGAGAGTTTCTTCCCCCGGATCAAGGCTGAAGGCCCGTTCGGACTCGAAGGGCGCGGCGAGTTTCGTCCAGTTGCCTTCGTGCAGATGCACGCCGACGCAGGCGTCGGGCCGCGCGAGCAGCAGGGTGCGGTAGCGCAGATCAACCGCTGGCTGTTTGAGCGGGCGCAGTTCGGGTTTGGCGTCTTCGTAGTGGCCGATCAGCAGGTCACCGGCCTGCAAGATGAGCTTGCCGCGGATGGGCTGGTCGGTGGTGTTGCGCACATGCAGGGCGTAGATCACGCCCGCCGGGCCGGGCAGCGGCGCAGGAGACAGGGCAGCCTTCTCGGCATCGGCGGCCACCGGGGCCAGGCTGAAGAGCGTCAACTCCAGGCCATCCTGGGCCGTTTGCGTCAGCGGCAGGTAGCCATCGGCGTAGACAGTGATGTTGTCGCGCTCGTCGGCGGCGAGGTCAATCGTACCGGGACGACCTTCCAGTTCCAGGCGGTAATGGAGGTCGCCAACGTACATCGCCACGTCGAAGTGGTAGTACATGCCGGGGCCGAGGCCAAACTCGCCGCTGCCGGTGGGCGCGGGGTAAATGGCGGTGGGCAGGGCGACGAAGCGCAGGCTGCCGTTGGCGGCGTGGCCGAGCAGTACGCGGGCATTGGATTGGGTGAAGGATGGCTCGGTGGATAGCAGCAGGGCGGCGTTGTCGCGGGGGTGCTGCGCCCAATCGGCGCTGCGCCCGCAAAAGAATTCGGAGCGCGGGGCAGCGAAGACGTCAGACCAGCAGGGGAAGGGATGAGAAGTTTTCATAAACATCACTTAATATACGCATGGAGCAAGCCCTCGAACAGGAATTGCTCCATTGCGTGGGTTGAGGAATGGAATTGTACTGGACTAAACTTTGATCTCAACGGGCTGGGCCATGACTTCTTCCATCAGCTTTTGCATGTCATCGCACACTTCTTGGGCGCTGGCTTCGTTGTTCCAAAGGCGGCCGATTTCGCCGTAATACACGCCGTCCAAATCAGGCAGGTGCAACTCGCCATACCACAGACGCGATTGCTTGCTATGTTCCCGGGCGGCTGCAATCATGCCAGCCGGGCGCGGGGCTTTCAGCCAGGTCTTCGCAATCGCATCATCAGCGTATGCTTTCTTCGTTACCGGGAAGACAACCTTGCACTGTATGGCAGTCGCGGCCGGGTCACAGGCAAACCATGAACACCACTGGTACGCGCCCTCTTGCACCTTGGATTGAGCATTGACGAGGAATGAATCGGGCCAATAGATATTCACACGCTTGCCATCTCGGGTGGGGCACTGCACTGCATCCAGGTAATCATATTTCTCGGTGAAAACATCTTTTTGGTCCCAGGGAAGCCAATCGCCGTCTGCCTGCGTAGCTACGTTGTCAGAAAGCAGGCCCACCGGGCTGGTGGGGGGGTTCAGCGGGCTGGTGTTGGTCTGGTGAACGTGGATCAGGTCGGCGATATCTTGCATGGCATCGGCTGTACGGGGATCATTAATCGCAATCCCTTTCTTGTCATCGGTGTAATAGAAATGACCACCGTTGCTCCACACAACCTGCGCTACCGGGAAAGTCCATCCTTCCCAACCATTGGTGCCATATTGGGTGATGTTTCCAGCAGCATCACGCTTCGTCAGCTTCTTAGCCATTTCCACATATTCATCCCAGGTCGTTTCGTTGGTCGGATAGGCTAAACCGGCTTCATCGAACATCTTTTTGTTGAAAGGCTTTGTTGCATGAAGATCGGATATAGGCCCAATACCCCTACCCCAGAGACAA
>CAZSFD010000074.1:0-25575 GCA_964606085.1 uncultured Anaerolineaceae bacterium | reverse complement strand
CATGGGGGCAGGTAGCAGGGGGCATGGGGCAAGGGGCAGGGGGATAGCCACTTATACCAGTTTTTTGAAAAAACGGCGAAAACGGTTCACAAATTGTGGTCACAGCCAGGCACTTCATCACTTGACCCACCCGCGCGGCGAGAATAAAATGAATGATGCAGGGAGCAAGTAGCAAGTGGCAGGTCTCCCCCTTTATCCTCTCAGCCTGGCTCCCCAGCGCCCTCTCACCTTCTCACCCCCAGGAGTTTCCCATGACCGATTTTCTCTTCCGCGGCACGCTCGCTGATCTCGACCCCGATGTGTACGAACTGACCCAAATCGAAGCCGAACGCCAGTTTCGCAAGTTGATCCTGATCCCCAGTGAAAGCGCCGCGCCGTTGGCCGTGCGCGAAGCGCTCTCGTGCGCCTTCCAGAACATCTACGCCGAAGGCTACCCCGACGACGAAACCCGCTTCATGCCCGAAGCCGACATTCTCGATTACACCGCCCGCCTCAACAACTTCCGTCGCTACGCTGACCCGCGTTACTACAAAGGCGTCGAATATGCCGACACGGTCGAGGCCCTGGCGCGCCGCCGCTGCGCCGAACTCTTCGCCGCCAACGGCATCAGCGCCGACCAGATTTACGTCAACGTGCAGGCGCTTTCAGGCGGCCCGGCCAACAATGCCGTTTACCACGCCCTGGTCAGCCCCGGCGACACGGTGATGGGCCTCAACTTGCTGCACGGCGGGCATCTTTCGCACGGCTCACCGGCCAACCGTTCGGGCAAGTATTACAACATCGTTTCCTATACCGTTGATCCCAACAGCGAGCAGCTCGATTACGAAGCCATCCGTGAGTTGGCACTGCAAGCCAAACCCAAATTCATTATCGCCGGGTACTCATCCTACCCGTGGAAGGTGGATTGGGCCAGGTTCAAGGCGATTGCCAAAGAAGCTGGTGCGCTCTTGATGGCCGATATCGCCCACATCGCCGGGCTGGTGGCGGCGGGCGTGTACCCCTCGCCGGTCGGCCACGCCGATGTGATTACCTTCACCACGCACAAATCGCTGTGCGGCCCGCGCGGGGCCTGCATCCTGACCACCGACGCGGCCCTGGCGCGCAAGATTGACCGTGCCGTCTTCCCCGGCGAGCAGGGCGGCCCGCATGTCAACGTCTTTGCGGCCATGGCGCTGACTTTCAAGCTCGACAAAACCGATCAGTTCAAGCAATTGCAGGATCAGATCATCAAAAACTGCGTGGCGCTCACCGAACGCCTGAAGGAACGCGGCCTGCGCATCCCCTTTGGCGGCACGAACACGCACCTCACGAACATTGACACGACCACGATCAAAGGCCCCGACGGCACAACGCTCTCCGGCGATATGGCCGCCCGCATCCTTGACTTAGCTGGCATCGTTGTCAACCGCAACACCATCCCCGGCGATAAAACCGCCTTCGACCCCAACGGCATCCGCCTGGGCACGCCCTGGATCACCCAGCGCGGCTTCACCGAAATCGAATCGGAAAAGCTGGCCGACATCATCGCCGATCTGCTGCTGGCCTGCACGCCCTTCAAGCTGGAAGGCCGTAAGAGCGACAAGCGCCGCGCCAAGGTGGATTTCAACGTCTTCCAGGATTGCAAGCAGCGCGTGCGCGCCCTGGCCGAAGGCGCTGGCATTGACTACGAACCAACCGAACACGGTTATCCCCATTTTTGGTATCTCGATGCGGGCCAAACTGAAAGTTTGGCCTACAAACTCACCGGCGACAAAGCACGCGCCTTCGTCAACTATGTTTTCACTTCTGACGCCGAAGCCTTGCAGCCTGGCCAAAGCCAGCCCACGCAGATCATCACACCGCAAGGCCCAGTCAACGGCGTGCTGACCTGCGACGCCGCCTACGCCTTCACCTTCACCCCCGCGGAAAAGCCCGCGCTCGCCGCCGCCTGGCTGCGCGACCTTTCCGACGGCTACGTGGCCCTCGATGCCGGGCGCGACGAAAGCGCCCTGCTGCGCAAAATTCCCGGCCCGCTGGCCGTGGCCGAAACCCCCGCCAAAGCCGCCGAGGTGCAGATGGCCGCCGCGGGTATCGTCAAGCCCTATTTCATCGGCGCTGCTGCCGATGCCGCCAACCCGCGGCCTGAATTTGTCGCCCCTGCCCCTGCCGAGGGCCTGCGCCGCACCCCGCTCTTCGACCTGCACAAATCCCTCGGTGCGCGCATGGTGCCGTTTGCTGGCTGGGAGATGCCCGTGCAGTACACATCTATCGTCGAAGAACACCTGGCCTGCCGCAATGCCGCCGGGTTGTTCGACGTTTCGCACATGGGCGTCTATCAGGCCGAAGGCCCCGATGCCGCCATCTTCCTTGACAGCGTGTGCGGCAACGACATCAGCCTGCTGGCCGTGGGCGAGTCGTGCTACACCCACTTTCTCGACCCCGACGCTAATGTGATTGACGATTTGCTCGTTTACCGCCGTGGGGCCGAGAAATACCTGGTGGTGGTCAACGCCTCCAATGATGACAAAAACTGGGCCTGGCTGAATGGCGTGAAAGATGGCGCGGTTCTTGTGGATCGCTCTCGCCCGGCGGCGCGTGCTTTTGGGCGCGGCGTCACCCTGCGCAACCTGCGTGACCCCAAAGAAGGCGCTGACCAACGCGTGGATATTGCCCTGCAAGGCCCGAAATCACGCGAAATCTTGCTCGCCCTCGGCTGCGATGCCCCCACCCGCAAGCGTGTGATGGCGCTCAAGCGCACTCAGCTATGTGAAGCCGTCATCGGCGGGTTCGACCTGGTCGTCTCGCGCACCGGCTATACCGGCGAAAAGATGGCCTTCGAGCTATTCGTCCACCCCGAAAAGGCCGCGGCCCTGTTCGATGCCCTGATCAAAGCCGGTGAACCGCTCGGCCTGAAGCCCTGCGGCCTGGGCGCCCGCGACTCGCTGCGCACCGAAGCCGGCCTGCCGCTCTACGGCCACGAAATGGGCGCTGGCTCCGGCAAGCACGGCCCAGACCTGGGCGTGGCCGAAGCCGGTTTCAGCCTGTACGTCAAAACGTACAAGCCGTGGTTCATTGGGCGCGAGGCGTTCATCCAACGCGAAGAAACCCGCCAGGGCGAGGTGATCCGCTTCCGCTTCACCGAGAAGGGGGTGCGCGTGGCCCACAATGGCGACCCGCTGCTCGACAAGCGCGGCAAGGTGGTCGGCTTCGTCACAAGCTGCGCCATTGATAAAGAAGGTCTGTTGACCGGCCAGGCGTGTGTAGATTTCAAGAGCGGCGAGGAAGGCACGCAGCTTTACGTGTACCAATCGGCCCCCAAAGACCCCGGCAAAGCCCCCGCCGAGTTGGCTCCCGGCGACAAGGCCACGCTGCCCACGCCGGTGGTGGTGGTGAGCAGATTCCCAAAATAAGCAATGCTATGCTCCGAGCGGGCACAAATTGCGGATTTGGCCCGCCCGGACATGAATGTCCGGGCTATAAAGCTGCGCTGGATAAATCCAGCTTTAAGCGTTGGAGTAACGATTGAGCCAGAGAACGAAGTTCTACTTTATCAGGCGTTGCTCACTAGCCCGGCGATGAATCGCCGGGCGGGATGTTGGGTAAAAACCGCAGTTTGTGCCCGTGGGCAGTATATAATCATGGTGAAAGCGAGGTGTGCGATGGTTATGGTTCCTTTGCAAGTTCCTGAACAAACAGCGCACGAATTTCAACAAGCCGCAGATAATTTAGGCGTCGGTGTTGAATTCCTGGCAGAAAGGGCCTTGCGCCGGTATCTACGCCAGGAATCTGAGCGAAAAATTGAGCAAGAAGAAGAATGGTTTCGCGCCCAACACGCGGCTTTGTTAGCGAAATATGCCGGTCAATTCGTTGCCATGCACGAAGGAAAAATTTTTGATGCCGATACCAATGAATTAGCGCTTTACGAGCGGGCGCGGCAAAAATTCCCATCGGTGGCCGTCTTAATCAAAATGGTTGCAGAACAATCGGTTGAAGAAAACTGGACAATTCGTTCGCCACGCATCGAGGAAATAACCTGATGCGCTTGTTCACCTATCCATACGATCAGGCTTATCAACCGGCAATGCCGGTGGTTGATGTGCGCATTATTTCACCGCATTCGGGTGAAAGCGCTGGCCCCTTTACTGCTGTCCTGGATTCTGGCGCAGATGGCACGCTGATCCCGGTTGATCTGTTAGAGCAGATTGATGTTTTGAGCATTGCCAGTGCCAATTTGCGCGGAATCACAGGAGAGCGAAGGGCTGTCAAGTTGTATCTGGTGAATTTGGAAATTGGGCCATCCCGATTGCGCGGTATTCGTGTTGCCAGTATGCCGATGAGGACAGAGTTTATTTTGGGTCGCAATGTGCTCAATCAGATGACAGTCACATTAAACGGTCTGGCATTGGTTACTGAAATCCCCCAGGGTTAGCAGGCAAAACCAGAACCTGGCCGGCCATTCTCAAAAAAAATGCCCGGCCAGGTGAAGGAGTTTCTCATAAACGTATCTACGCTTGGTCTCAAACTTGCTGCCGACGCGGCGATTGACCTGCACATGCACACCACTTTCAGCGATGGCCGCTGGACGCCAGAACCGCTGCTCGATCATCTGCTCCGCGAGGGCTTTGCCCTGGCGGCGATTACCGACCATGACCGCACGGACACGGCGGCGGGCATTCAACAACTGGCGTTGGAAAAACGCCTGCCTGTGCTGGTGGGCGTCGAAATGTCTACCACCTGGAAGGGTGAGATGGTTGATTTGCTGTGTTATGGGTTTGATCCGACCCAGAATGCCTTGGGCGCGCTGACCCGTGACCTGTTCAGGCGTCAGCAGGACAACACCCGGCAGGCCTATGAATATGTACAACAGCACGGCCTGGCGCTTTCCCCCAATGCGCTGGCAGACCTTTTAGCCAAACCCAGCGCCGAGCAGCCGCACGCACTTGTCGCATCCATCACCGAACAGGGGCATGATCTCAACGACCCGGCGGTGAGAAACATTTTGCGCGGGGCGGGGATCACGTTTGCGCTGAACGATCCGGCAGAGGTGGTGGATGCCGCCCACCGCAGCGGGGCCGTGTGTATCCTCGCTCACCCCGGCCACGAAGATGGCTTCGTGACTTTCGATGAGCCGCTGCTCGACGAATTTCGCCAGATAGCGCCGGTTGACGGCCTGGAGGCCTATCACCCGCGGCACACCCCTCAAAAGACGGAAATGTACCGGGGGTATGCGCAGCGCCATCATTTGCTGCTCAGCGCCGGTTCCGACTCGCACAAGCCCGAAAAGCCGCCGATGAAGTATGAGGCTGCGTTATGTCGTGATCTATTGAATCGAGTGGGGATTCAGGTGACATAACACAACCAGCCGCGCGGCCCGATGGCGACATCCAAGTCACGGCAACTTTCCCATCGTCCAAACTGTATAATGGATAGGCATGAACGCACCCTCCGACCGCGACCTGATCCTGCGCGCCCGGCGCGGCGAAACCGCCGCCTTTGGCGAACTGGTTCAACGCACCCAGGCGGCGGTCTTCAACACCTGTTACCGATTGATGGGCGAACGCCGCGAGGCCGAAGATATGGCCCAGGAAGCCTACCTCCGGGCCTACGAGCGTTTGCACACCTTCGATGCCGAACGCCCCTTTCTGCCGTGGATGCGGCGCGTGGCCGCCAACGTGTGTCTCAACCGCCTGACCGCCCGCCCGCCGGAAGTTGCCGAACTGGATGATGAACGCGACCCCGCCGACCCCGCCGAAAACCCGCCCGCCCGCATCGAACAGCGCCAGCAGGCCGAACAGGTGCGCGCCGCTATCCAGTCGCTGCCGCCACGTTACCGCGCCGTTCTTGAACTGCGTCACTTTCAAGAATTAGCCTACGACGAGATCGCCGAGACGCTGCGCATCCCCGTCAGTGATGTCAAAAGCGATCTGTTCCGCGCCCGCAAGCGATTAGCCGAGAGGCTCAAAAATGATCCATCTCTCTGACGATACCCTCAACGAACTACTCGATAACGCCCTCCCCCCGGCCCGGCGTGACGAGGCCCTCGCCCACCTGGCTGGCTGCCCGGCGTGCGCCGCCCGCCGCGATGCCCTGCACGCCCTCTTCGCCGATCTCGACAGCTTCCCCGACCTGCCCCTTGAAATTGACCTGGCCTCGCGCGTGCTGGCCCACCTGGAACAACCGGTCCGCCTGCCAGGAGCGCTGCGCTGGCTGGCCTGGGCGCAAGGATTGGCAGCGCTGCTGGCACTGGCGCTGGCCTGGCCGCTGCTGGCCGCCCTCACCCCTGGCCTGAATATCCCCGCGTTGACCCCCGCCTGGGTGGATATGACCACCCGCCTATCTGTTGACTGGCTCGATCTCATCAACCGCCTGTCAACTGATCACTTTCAACGCTTCGACTGGCTCAACGCAGGCTCTTCAACCCTCGCATCCGACTTACCCGCACTCACCCTGGCCAGCCTCGCTACTTGCGCCTTGCTGTTGTGGCTGGTGGGCAACGCCTTCCTGCTGAAACCCCATTCCCGGAGAACCCTATGAACGAACTGTTCACCTTCACCCTGGCCATCATCCTGATCACGTTCAGCTTGCTCCCTGGCTTTATCGTACTGGGAGCGCTCTTCCCAACCCGCCTGGCGCAAACCCAGGCCAACGCCGCCCGTTGGCCGGGACGCTCCTTCCTCGTGGGGATGGTCAATTTCATCTTTTTCCTTGTGACGACGTTGGTGCTGTTGGCACTGGTCGAACGAACCGCTGGCCTGTTGCGCACGATTTTGACCTTACCGGCGCTGGTGATTGCCACCGTTTTGCTGGTTATGATCAGTTTTGGCCTGGCGGGCGTGGCGCGGCTGATCGGCGAACGGCTGGCACCCGCCCAAAGCGCCTGGCGGCAACTATTTTGGGGGACGCTCCTGCTCGGCCTGGGATGCTCCGTGCCGCTGGCGGGCTGGTTCTTGCTGCTGTTTTACGCCGGTTGGGTGGGCATGGGGGCGTTTGTGATCAGCTTTTTTCAGAAGCCGGCGATATAGCCAATCCCTTTGATTTGCAACATTTCCAGCCATCCGCCTGTATCTCCTGGTAGCGTGAATTTGCTCCAACTGGCAAATTGGTGAAGATCAAGACATGAATGCCGCCTTTGCGCTGTCGCGAAACAGGCGTTTTCGCCTGCCGGACGATGGGCAAACGCGCAAGCGGTCGCCGTACAGGCCCGCCCAGACATGATGAAGTGAAGGAGATTGCTATGGCAGACGTATCGGCAATTTTTGGCATTCTGATCATTTTCGGCCTGGCCTTTCCCGGCCTATTGATGGCCTGGTGGCTGCTCTTCCCCGCCACAGTGGCGCGCGCCGGCCTGCGCCTGGATAAGACCCCCGGCCAGTGCTTTGGCCTGGGCCTGCTGCTGACCGTGGTGCTGGCTGTTCCGCTCGTCATCCTGTTGGCGCTGCCTTTCGGCCCAGCCAAATTCCTGGGTTGGATGGGCATTGCCGTGGCGCTGACGGTTTCCAGCCTCGGCGCAGCGGGAATCGTGGCGAAGATGGGCGAACGCCTGGCGCAGAAATCCACGGTCAGCCCGGCGGTGGCGTTCTTGCAGGCCGCCTTCGCCCTCGAGATGGCCGTCTTCTTCCCGCTGTTGGGCTGGCTGCTGGTCTTTCCGTTGGTGGTGATCACGGCCCTGGGGGCCACCGCCTTTGCCCTGCTGCGCTGGATGCCCAGGGTGGCCCCCGTTCCCGCAGCCACGCCCGGCGAGGCGGCTGCCTCGAACGTCGAAGCGCTGGGAGTGCAGGCATGAGGCGCACCTGGTTTGTCCCCATCCTGTTCCTGATGTTGCTCAGCCTGGCCTGTAGCAAAAGCGTCGAACCCATCCAGCCTTTCCCCAATCCCACCTACACCCCCGAAGCCTCCGTTTTCGGGAGCGGGCGCACGGCCTATGGCTTCTTCCCCGTCCCGGCGGAAGTGACGCTGGAAAGCGTTTTCGCCACCTATTGGGCAATGGGCCAGCACGCCGATGTGGTGTGGTTCCAGGAAGACGTGCCGTGGACTGACTTCGTGCAAGGGGTGGATGGCGAGTCGAAACTGATCAACGATTTTCGTGAAGCCGCCAACCTGGCCGGCGCCCACAACCTCGAAGCTATCTACCTGGTGGACCCGCTCAACGGCCTGGATCGGCGCCAGTTTTTCGGCCTGCCCACTGGCTGGCAGGCATCCTTTACCAACCCCGATGTGCGCCGCGCCTACCTGAATTACAGCCTGCGCCTCGTGCGTGAGTTCCGCCCGCGCTACCTGGGCCTGGCCTCGGAGATCAACACCTACGCCGAGGCGAACCCCGACGATTTTCAACATTTTCTCAGCCTGTATCGTGAAACTTACGCCGCCATCAAGGCCGAAGCGCCAGAAACGCAGGTCTTCGTCACCTTTCAGTGGGAGCAGCTCAACGGCCTGGTTGGCGGCGTGGGCAGCCCCTATGAGATCAAATGGGAGCAGGTTGAAATCTTCGAGCCGCAGCTTGACCTGTGGGTTATTTCCAGTTATCCCTTCATCGCCTTCCAATCTGGCCACGACATCCCCGCCGACTACTATACCCCCTTGCTGACGCGCACCAGCAAGCCGCTGGCCGTGGCCGAGGGCGGCTATATCTCCCGCCAAACCCAGGGCGTCTCCGGCAAGCCGCAGGATCAGGTGGATTATCTCAACGCCGTCCACGACCAGCTTGGCCCGCGTCTCGATTTCTGGATTTACCTGCTGCTCAACGATATGAACCAGGCCTCGTGGAACAAGCACATGCGTCAGGAAGGCCTCTCAGATACCGACGTAAACACCCTGGGCCACTTCGTCTCGGTGGGCCTGTGTGAGCAAGGCGGCCAGCCCAAACCCGCCCTGGCCGTGTGGGACTCGTTCCGGGGTTCGACCCCTTAAACCAGATCACGGATTTTAGTAACTATTCAGCCATCCTCGCCGCCGATTGAATGGCGAAGCTGCGCTTCGCAGGCGTCTGAAAAAGCGGAAAACCCGCTTAAGCGGGTTGGATGGTGGCAGGCGTCGGATTCATCCGATGCCGGGCGATGGCTGAACAATTTTCGCCGACAACCCTTCGCGTTCTTCGCGCCCTGCGCGGTGGAATTCAGCTTTGTCGTATGGGATCGGTGCATCCGTGAAACCTGTACTGAGCCTGTCAAAGTATCCGTGTTTGGAAGGTTCTCATGCCCCTCACCCGCCGCGATTTCCTCAAGCTAACCGGCCTCGTCGCTGCCAGCGCAGCCCTGGCCGCGTGCCGCCCGCTGTACGAGTTGGCCGGCCAGCCGCCGCTCACTGCCTGGCCCGCTCTTTCGACAGCCGAGTGGCTCGCCCTCAACCGCCTCACCTACGGCCCGCGGCCCGCCGAACGCGCCCGCCTGGCCGAAATTGGCCTGCCCGCCTGGCTCGAAGAGCAGCTCGCCCCCGAAAACCTCGACGACCTGCCCTGTCACCTGCGCCTGCGCAACCTCGACACGCTGCCCATGACCTCGCAGCAGCTCGCCGACCAATGCAACCAACTCTTCGACGACGTTGATCGCCAGACCATCCCCGCCCAATTGCGCCAGGGCAGCCTGCTGCGCCAGGTCTACAGCCGCCGCCAACTGTTCGAGCGCCTGGTCGAGTTTTGGAATGATCATTTCAACATCGCCACCGATAAGGGCGACTGTTTCTACCTCAAAACGGTGGACGACCGCACAGTAACCCGCGCCCACGCCCTCGGCTCGTTCCGCGAACTGCTGGGGGCCTCGGCGCACTCCCCCGCCATGCTCACCTACCTCGACAACCAGGCCAACCGCAAAGGTGCGCCCAACGAAAACTACGCCCGCGAACTGATGGAACTGCACACCCTCGGTGTGGACGGCGGCTACACCCAGGGCGACGTGATGGAACTGGCGCGCTGTCTCACCGGCTGGGGCGTCAAAGAGAAATTTTGGACGGGCGAATTTACCTTCGCTGAAAACCAGCACGACGACGGCGCAAAGCAGGTTTTGGGGCTGACCCTCCTGCCCGGCGGCCTGGCCGAAGCCGAAAGCGTCCTCGACTGCCTGGCGCAGCATCCCGCCGCCGCCCGCTTCGTCGCCTTCAAGCTGGCCCGCCGCTTCCTCGCCGACGACCCGCCTGCTGAAATCGTCCGCAAAGCCGCCGCTGCCTTCGAGCGCACCCACGGCGACCTGCGCACCGTTCTGCGGGTGATCTTGCTCGATGGCCTGCCGCTGGCGCAGCCCAAATACCGCCGCCCCGTAGATTTCGTAGCCGCCGCCCTGCGTCTGCTGGATGCCGAAAGCGACTGCGGCCCCGCCGTGCAAGATTTCCTCCTGCGCATGGGTCAACTGCCCTTCAACTGGCCCACCCCCGATGGTTACCCAGACCGCGCCGACGCCTGGCAGGGCAACCTGATGCCGCGCTGGCAGTTCGCCTTCGCCCTGGCCCGCAACGAACTCGCCAACACCACGCTAGATATGCCCGCCCTGCTCGCCGCCCACGGTGCAACCGACCTGCCCGCCAGCCTGGATGCCCTCGCCAGTCTGCTGCTCGGCGCGCCGCTCCCCGCCGCCAAACGCGACACCTTGCTCGCCGCCCTCCACGCCGCCGGGGCCAGCGATGATGACATCCTGCCGGTCTTCACCGGCGGCCTGCTGGCCTCCCCGGCATTTCAGTGGCGGTGAACTCGCGTTGTGTTTCCTTTGCCACTTTGCCCCTTTATTCCTTTGCAGTAGGCTTTTTCTTGCAGTTGTAAGCTGCGTTGTGGATGGTAGTAACCCGTGTCTATGACATCCCTGACCGTTTCCCAATCCCTGCCCTGGCTGCCTCGCCTGGCCTTTGCCCCCGCCCACACCGCCCCGCGCGGCGATGCACTGCTGGTCATCTTCCTGCGCGGCGCGGCCGATGTGCTCAATATGGTCATCCCCCACGGCGAGGACGCCTACTACCGCCTGCGCCCCAGCCTGGGCATCCCCCGCCCCGATGACAGCCGCGCCAACCCCGCTGACCGCACCCTCGATCTCGACGGCTTCTTCGGCCTGCACCCGGCTATGCGGCCACTGCTCGCAAGCTGGCAAAGTGGTCACCTCGCCATCATCCATGCCTGCGGTGCGCCAGATCAGTCGCGCAGTCACTTCAAGGCGATGGAACTGATGGAACGCGGTGTAGATGACGAACGCGGCCCCGCATCCGGTTGGATTGGCCGCCACCTGGCCTCGCTCGATACCGGCAATGCCTCGCCCCTGCGTGCCGTTGGCCTGGGCAGTATGCCGCAGCGCAGCCTGAGCGGCGCCATCCCGGTTACGGCGCTGCGCTCGATAGCCGATTTCCACCTCGGCAGTGACGCGCCTGCCATCGCCCATATCCGCGCCGTCCTCGAGGCCCTCTACGCCAACGACCTCCCCGGCCAAGAAACCCTGCGCATGCTCGATATTTTGCAAAAACTCGACCCGGCGCCCCCCCACTCGCCGAACGCCTACCCCAACACCGATTTCGGCCTCGCCCTGCATCAAACCGCCACGCTGATCCGCGCCGAGGTGGGCCTCGAAGTAGCCGCCATTGACCTGGGCGGATGGGATACGCACTTTGCCCAAGCCGCCATCCAGCCGGGACTGATCGCCGACCTTGCACAGGGCCTGGCCGCCTTTCACGCCGAAATGGCCGACCACCTGAATCGGCTAACGGTGGTCACCATGTCTGAATTTGGGCGGCGGGTGGCGGAAAATGGATCGCTGGGCAGCGATCACGGCCACGGCAGCATGATGATGGTGCTGGGCGGCCATGTGCGCGGCGGCCAGGTGCATGGCGTGTGGCCCGGCCTGGCCGAGGGCCAATTGGTCAGTCCCGGCGACCTGGCCGTGACGACGGATTATCGCAATGTATTGGGGGAAATTTTACAGAAGCGCCTGAACAACCCGGCGCTCGATCAGGTTTTTCCGGGTCATCGGTGGGTCGATCCCGCCATTTTTGGCGAAGGAACGGGCAAACAATAACGGAGCTGCAATGTGCAACACACCGGGGTACCCAGCGCGTTGCACCTGCGCCACAGCCAGGCAGTAGTAAAATTACCTGCACCGGAATAGTTTGGGGAAAATCCGATCATTTCTACCATTCTAAGGAGTTGTGTATGACTGCCTCGTGGGATCAAATCTACGCCCGGCGTACCCAAAAGATGACCAGTTCGGCCATCCGCGAAATTCTCAAGCTCACCTCGCAGCCCGACGTGATCTCGTTCGCTGGCGGCCTGCCCGCGCCCGAAGTGTTCCCGGTCGAGGCGTTTGCCGAGGCCTGCCAGCGTGTGCTGCGCGACCACGGCCCGCAGGCGCTGCAATACAGCGTGACCGAGGGCTACGTGCCGCTGCGCGAGATGATCTGCCGCTTCACCAACCGTTCGGGGCTGAACGTGACGATTGAGAATGTGCTGATCACCTCTGGCTCGCAGCAGGCGCTCGACCTGCTCGGCAAAATTTTGATTGATCCCGGCGATTTTTTGCTCGTCGAATCGCCCACCTACCTCGGTGCGCTGCAAGCCTGGACGCCCTACGGGGCCGCATATCTCACCGTGCCAACCGACAAAAACGGCATGGTGGTCGAGGCGCTCGAAGAAGCCCTGCAAAAACGCCCCAAGCTGATCTACGCCATCCCCAACTTCCACAACCCGCTGGGCGTGACGCTCACGCTCGAACGCCGCAAAAAGCTGGTAGAACTGGCCGACCGCTACGGCATCCCCATCATCGAAGACGATCCCTACGGCCAACTGCGCTACGAAGGCGAACACCTGCCTTCGCTGCTGACGCTGGATGGCGAGATGCGCAAAATGGGCAGCGGAGAAGGAAACGTGATTTACCTCAGCACCTTCTCGAAGACGCTGGCACCCGGTTTGCGCCAGGCGTGGGTAACAGCCCCCACCGCCGTGATCCGCAAACTGGTGCAGGCCAAGCAGGGCGCTGACCTGCACACGCCCACCTTCAACCAGATGGTGACCTACGAGGTGGGCCACGGCGGCTTCCTCGACCGGCACATTCACGTCATCCGCAACGTGTACAAAGAGCGCCGCGACCTGATGCTGGCCGCCCTCGATAGCTGCTTCCCCCACCCCATGGATTGGACCCAACCCCAGGGCGGACTGTTCCTGTGGGCGATGGCCCCCGCCGGCGTGGATACCACCCAGGTATTGCAGCGTGCCGTGGCCGAAAAGGTGGCCTTCGTGCCGGGCGCCCCCTTCCACCCCGATGGCCGCGGCCAAAACACCATGCGCCTGAATTTCTCCAACGCCTCGCCAGAGCAGATTCGCGAGGGCATTGCGCGGTTAGGCAAGGTTCTGGGGCAGGTGATCGCCTAATTGGCTGAAGGGCAGCACACGAAAAAGACTTCCGAAGTCTCTGGCGAACCTGCCGCTCGCACGACTTTGGAAGTCTTTTTTTAACACGGATGGGGGTTCGGCGCACTATTTACGGCGCATCACCAACACGACCACCACCACGATGATGACGATGACGATCAAACAGCAGCAGCACGTCAGCAGCGCGCCCAGGATGTAAGGGACGTTACCGTCACTGCTGCCAAGGCTGCCAAAGTCCAAACCGCTCGACTCGCCCACCTGGCTTTCGATGTGCAGGTTTTTGCTGCTACCCAATGGCAGTTCCCAGGTGACGGTGTTACCGCTGATCGAGTCGCCGTTATGGCTGGTCACTTTGCCGGGGGCGGTGAGCGAATAGGTAATCTTGAGCATAGCCAGATCGAAGCCTTCGGTGCCTTCCTGATTGCTCATATCGGCATCGGCGTCGAAGGTGAACTTGTCGCCAGAGATTTCGAGCTTGTTGATGGTAAACCCATCGCCGCCCATTTCTGTTTTCAAGGCATCTAACGTGGCAACCGGTTTGGTGGCAACACACCAGATTTCATCGCCGTGGGTTTCCTGCGTAAAGGTAAACTCGCCATCTTCTTCCATTTGGGAGCAGATGGT
Source organism: uncultured Anaerolineaceae bacterium (assembly GCA_964606085.1). Lineage (GTDB taxonomy): Bacteria > Chloroflexota > Anaerolineae > Anaerolineales > UBA4823 > CAIQJJ01. The sequence continues at coordinate 11,642 of CAZSFD010000074.1, read as the reverse complement.
CTCTTTCGCCATGCCCATCCCTTCCAGGCTCTCCAGGTCTTCGGCGGTCATTTTATAGGTCATCCCCATCGAGCCAGAACCATCGGGGTTGACCATAACGGTGATGTCAATGGTGCAGGCGCTCAAAAGCAGCGCAGCCAATACGATGAGTGCTGTCAGCCAACGTTTTGTATTCATTTTTTCTCCTTCTGTGATCGGGTTGGGAAATTTGCCATGCAAAAGCGCCGGGGTGTACCCCACGAATTCGCCTCGTGATGACAATAACATAGCTTTATCAGCCTGTAAATAGGCGGTTTGGGTTTGCAAAACTTTTAACCAACCTTCAACTTGCGTTCAAATGGATGAAGTATAATGAGTCAGCTTGAAGTGGAAAGGTATCTGCAATGACGGTTCAATTAATTCTCGAATTTGTGGTCGGTATCGCTTTGATCATCATCATCCATGAAATTGGGCATTTCGTGGCCTGCCGGTTGCTCAAAGTGGAAGTGGAAGAATTTGGCCTGGGTCTGCCGCCGCGGGCGGTGACGCTGTTCGAGGCCGGCGGCACGAAGTTCACGCTCAACTGGCTGCCGCTGGGCGGCTTTGTGCGCCCGAAAGGGGAAAATGACCCCGAAGTGGCAGGCGGCCTGGCCGCCTCAGCACCCTGGGTGCGCATCGTGGTGTATGCCGCCGGGCCGCTGATGAATGTGATCAGCGCGGTGCTGTTGTTCGCCCTGGTGATTGCCCTGCTGGGCAAGCCCGATCCCGAACGCATCAACATGGTCTCGATCAATGCCATTTCACCCGGCTCACCGGCAGAACAGGCCGGCCTGCAAAAGGGCGACCTGCTGCTCTCGCTCAACGATCTGCCCGTCACCGGCACCGAGATGGTACATGACATGATCTACGCCAACCTGGGCCAAGAAATCGTCATCGTCTACGAACGCGCCGGGCAGAATTACACCGTGGTGGCCGTGCCACGCATCCATGCACCCGCTAACCAGGGTGCGTTGGGCATCGTCATGGGCACGCCTACCGTAGCGGTGACGCCGGTAGAAGCGCTGCAAGGCGGCGTGCTGATGATCGGTCAGTATGTGCAAAATCTATCCAATGTTTTTGGCCGCCTGTTCAGCGGGAATGCCTCGCCAGAGGAAGCCCGCGTGGTCGGCTTCAAAGGCATGTACGATGTGTACAGCACGGTGCGCTCTGAATCACCCATTCCAGGAGCGCCACCCATCATAGACCCGCTCTACTTCTTCGGCTCGCTGTCCATCTGGCTGGGCCTGATCAACCTGGCGCCCATTCCGGCCCTGGATGGCGGGCGGATTGTCCTGACCCTGCCGGAATTGATCTTCCGCCGCCGCGTTCCGCCGAAAGTGGAAACGGTGATGATTGGGATCAGCCTGATGCTTTTGATTGCACTGATGTTGTTTGTCAACCTGCGCGATTTTATCAGCCCCGCCGTCATGCCCTGATTTTCCTTGCCTATGCTCCCTTCCAACAAAATCCCCTTCGATAACGTGATTGCCGCCCTGCTCGACGGAGACAAGCCCTTTCCGCCGCGCTTTCTCAACCGGTTGAGCGACCTGCCCGACGACGAGCGCGCCATCCTGCACGCAACCTGGCCGAAAATCCCTGCCTGGCGTCGTCAGGCCCTGCTCGAAGACCTCACTGAACTGACGACGAACGACCTGGTGCTGTCGTTCGAGGCCGTGGGTGCCGTGGCTTTGCGCGACGATGAAGCCGTGGTGCGCAAACTGGCCGTGCAAATGCTCAACGAATATGAAAATCCTGAGCAAATTCCCCAATACCTGCGCCTGATCCGCAGCGATCCCGATTCAGAAGTGCGGGCAGCGCTGGCGACCGGCCTGGGAACCTACGTCTACCAGGGCGAGGTGGAAAAACTGGCGAAAAGCCGCCAACAGGAAGTAGAAGCGTGCCTGCTCAACCTCGTGCGCGGCGAGGACGCCCCCCTGGTGCGCCGCCGGGCGCTCGAATCCCTGGGATACTCCAGCCGCGAGGAAGTCATCCCCTTGATCGAACAGGCTTACCAGATGGGCAAGCGCGAATGGCTGGCTTCGGCGCTGTTTGCCATGGGGCGTTCGGCTAACGAAATCTGGAGCGATAAGGTCTTGCGTATGCTCGATCACGACGCCGCCACGATCCGGGCCGAGGCCATCACCGCCGCCGGCGAACTGGGCCTGAAAGAAGCCCGCACGTCATTGATCCAGGCGGTGGATGACGACGACGAAGGCGTGCGCACCGCGGCCGTATGGGCGCTCTCGCAAATTGGGGGAGAACAGGTACGCGCCCTGCTCGAAGACCTGCTCGATCAGGTGGAAGACGAAGATGAAATCGAATTTATCGAAGATGCCCTGGAGAATCTGACGTTCACCGAGGGCGAGAGCATGTTCTTATTCGATTTCGATGATGACGACGATGATGATGATCATTCTCTGCATTAACAGGCAGGATCGAGCAAGCCATTGACTGAACTTTTCCTACTTTTTATCAACAACCTGTTGCCCATCTTCATCATCGCTGGCATTGGCTATGCCGTGGGGCGATGGATGAAAGTGCCGCCGCGCAACTTTTCGGTGATCGCCTATTACGTTTTCAACCCCTGCCTGGTGATCAGCATTCTGGTGCGCAACCAGCTTCAGGCCAGCGATATGCTGCGCATGATGGGTTTTGCGTTGACGATCTTCATCGCCAGCGGCGGCATCGCCTGGCTGGTCGGGCGGCTGCTGGGCTTCGAGCGCCGCCTGGTGGCCGCCATGGTGCTGACGACCATGCTGATGAACACCAGCAACCTGGGCGTGCCGGTCAACCTGTTTGCCTTTGGCGAGACAGCCGTGGCTTATGCCAGCCTGTATTTCGTGACCAATTTCGTCTTCGCCAACACCGTCGGGGTGATGGTAGCTTCGATGGGAACGGCCAGCCCGCGCAAGGCCCTCAGCAACCTGCTCAAAGTGCCAACCACCTACGCCGTGCTGCTGGCCATCGTCATCATTCAAATGGGCTGGACGCTGCCGCTGCCGATTGACCGGGCCGTTACCCTGTTGGGCGATGCCGCCGTGCCATCCATGCTCATTTTGCTCGGCCTGCAATTTCAAGAGGCGCGTTGGACGGGGCAAAACCTGGCGCTGGGCGTGGTAGCAAACATCCGCCTGCTGATTGGGCCATTGATCGCCGTGGCGCTCGTGCCGCTCTTTGGTTTGCACGGCATCGCCCGGCAGACCGCCATCACCGAATCGGCCATGCCCACGGCGGTGATCACGATGGTGCTTTCCAGCGAGTATGATGTCGAACCGGCCTTTGTTGCCACAGCCATCTTCTTCACCACCCTGCTCAGCCCGCTGACGCTGACACCGCTGCTCTACTTATTGGGGGCGTGAATGAGCAAAAACGTATGCACTGCACAGCTTCGCAAAACTCATCCGACGGTTGAGCGGCGAACTTCGTTCGCCGCGTTGGCCGAGCCTGTCGAGACCGGCTTTCGGCACGCTCGATCAACGATCTGGCCGCGTGGCCTGGCAGTCATGCTGTGCCTGCTGGCGCTGTGCGGCGGGTTGTGGCAGCCGGCGGCCGCGGCCAGCGTCCAATTTCAAGAAATCCCGGTCGAATTTACCTTTGGTGGCGATATTGCTTTCGGCGTGCAAATCCAGGCCGATGCGGATATCCAATCTGCCATGTTGTTTTACCGCTACGAGGGCCTGCCCGAAACCTACCAGGCCCAGGCCAGCCTCAGCGAGGACAGCCGCGCCAGCTACGTGCTGGATACCCGCCAGACCTGGCCGCCGGCCTTTGCGCAAGTGACCTACTGGTTCGCCATCAGCCTGGCCGATGGCAGCACAGCCAACAGCCCCGAATACACGTTCGCCTACTTCGATGATCGCTTCAACTGGCAGACCACCCAGGAAACCTTCCCGCTGAACATCCATCGCTACGACGAAGACCCCGCCTTTGGCTTGACCCTGCTCGAAACCAGCCGCCTCGGGCTGGAGAAGATCAACCGTCTGATTGCCGCTGCGCCGACCGAAAGCATAGACATCTACATCTACGAAAACGCCCTGGATATGCAATCTACGCTGCGCCTGGGCAATGTGCGCTGGGTGGCCGGTCACGCGGACCCGTGGCTGGGGGTGATCGTTGTCGCCCTGCCGCCAGGCCCCAACCGCCTGGAATTGACGCGCCAGCGCATCCCCCACGAGCTGATGCACATCGTTCTCTATCAAAAAATTGGCTCCGGCTACCAAAACTTGCCCACCTGGTTCAACGAGGGCCTGGCCTCGCTGGCCGAATTGGAAAATAACCCCGATTACTACACCATTTTGCGCAAAGCGCACGAACAAGACCTGACCCTGCCGCTGGCTGGCCTGTGTGAGAGTTTCCCGCAGGAGGCTTCCAACGCCTTTCTGGCCTACGCGCAGGCCGAAGTCTTCACACGCTATCTGTATGAACAGTTTGGCGCCCAAAAGATGCAAGCCTTGATCGAAGTCTATGCCGATGGCCTGGCCTGCGAGCGCGGGCCTGAAGTGGTGCTGGGGAAATCGCTCAATCAACTAGAGGCCGAATGGCGGGGGATGCTGTTTGGTGAAAATATACTGGCCGCCGGGCTGCGCGACGTGCTGCCCTGGCTGGCCTTGCTGCTGGCCGCCCTGTTTTCCCCGCTGCTGCTGCTCATCATCGGCCCCAATAAACGGAGGAAGAATGCTTGAAGAAAAAACAAAATCCCGCCTGCATGCCCGCGTGCGCGGCATGGTGCAGGGCGTGGGTTTTCGGATGTTCGTGGTAGACCAGGCGCAACGGCTGGGCATTGCCGGCTGGGTGCGCAACTGTTGGGATGACACCGTCGAAGTGACCGCTGAAGGCGACCCATTCTCGCTCGAAGCGCTGGTTGAAGCGCTCCATCATGGCCCACGCATGGCCGTTGTCGATCAGGTGGAGGTCGAATGGCTGGATGCAACGGGGGAATTTAAGCAGTTTTGGATTACACAGACCTATTAATTCACGCGTTCGCCGGTTGAGCCTATCGAAACCCAAGCCACCGCTTGCGACAGGCGCAACCGACATCAAGCAAACCCCAGGCCACGCTCTTTCAACGAAACAAACCGCCCCTGCCCAATCACCAGGTGATCCAGTACATCAATATCCAGCAGTTTGCCAGCCTGAACAATGGCGCGCGTCACCGCCACATCGTCGGGGCTGGGCGTGGGGTCGCCGGAGGGATGGTTGTGCAGCACGATCAGCGCCGGGGCGTTCTGGCGGATGGCGGCGCGGAACAATTCGCCCACGCGCACCTGCGACGAATTGACCGAGCCGCGGTAAACGGCGGCGATGCTCAGCACGCGGTTGCGCGTGTCGAGCAAGATGACGCGCATTTCCTCCTGTTCAAGGGCGCTCATCTCATATTGCACCAGCGCTGCGGCATCGGCGGGGCTGTGGATAGCCGGGCGCTCTTCGGGCGCTTCGAGGCGCAGGCGGTTGCCCAGTTCGATGGCGGCTTTGATCTCGGCAGATTTCGCCGGGCCAATGCCATGCTCGGCGCACAGCAAATCTACATCGGCACGATGCAGCCCGGCCAGCCCGCCAAAACGATTGAGCAGCCGCTGGCCCACCTGCACGGCATTTTCACCTGGCACACCCACGCGCAGCAAAATGGCGATCAACTCGGCATTGGTCAGCGATTGCGCCCCCAGCCGCTTCAGGCGTTCACGCGGGCGGTCGGCAACATCGAGATCGGCAATGCGATAGGTGGCCGGTGAACGCTCCTCAGCAGCCATTTCAGGTTCAGTGGGGATCAAATCATGTTCTTCGGGGATGGGGGATAAACTTTCGTCCATAGTGGTTTTTGCGCTGTTCTCCGTTCGCAGTTCTCTCATGTATAATCAGCCCCAGTGGAGACCGATATGCCTTTCGATAACACCAACTTAAGTACCCTGCTGCTCATCCTCACCGCCTGGAGCGCTGCCTTCCTGGTGGCCCTGTGGATCGGCCTGATCGTCTGGACGTACCGAGACATTCGGTCGCGTTCACGCGATACTTTCTTACGCATTTTAGCCGTGGTGGTGGTGTTACTGCTGTTCATCCCCGGCATCGTCGTCTACCTGCTGCTGCGCCCGCCGCGCACGCTGGACGATGAATATCAACAAACCCTCGAAGAAGAAGCCCTGCTGCAGGCCATCGAAGATAACCCGCTCTGCCCGGGCTGCACTCGCCGGGTGAAAGAATTGTGGATGGTGTGTCCCAGTTGCCACACCAGGCTGAAAAAACCCTGCCACGCTTGCGGCAAACTGATGGAACTTTCGTGGAATCTGTGTCCCCACTGCGCCACGCCCGCTCCTGGAATGCGCCGCGAAGGCATGACAATGGATGAGGCCCTGCGCACACTGCCGGTGGAGGAAGAGGGCAAGGTTGAAAGTTGAAGGTTGCTAAATGATTTCCAGCCTGCGCAGCGCTTCGAGGACGGGGGGTGTTTGCCAGAACCAGGCGGGGTCGAGCCAGAAACCGGGGATCATGCGGGAGTGGTAACGGCCAGCGGCAGCGAGGGGGGCAGGTTGATAGTGGTCACGCGTGTCTAACTGGTAAAAAGTGGCCTGCTCGCGAATGGGGTCAATCAGCCAAAATTCGGGGATGCCAGCCCGTTCGTATTCGTTGAACTTTTCGCCGCGGTCACGCCAATCGCTATCGAGGGAGATGATTTCGATCACCAGGTCGGCGGGCCCATCGAGATAGGTGGGGCGCAACCGTGACAGGTTGGCGGCGGCAATAAAGAGCAAATCGGGCTCGCGGGCGGTGCTGGCCAGGCGCATCGAAAAAGGAGCGCTCTTTACAATTCCCAGGTTCGCATTTTCAACAAAAACTCGCAGAACACTGATCAAAAAATCGGACACATCTTGATGTTTCGCACTTGCTGGCGCCATTTCGATAATTTCTCCCTTCACCCACTCGGCGTGTTTCCCTTCGGCCTCAACCAAAAACTGCTCAAACGCAACCCGGCGCGGCGGGCGCAGAATTTCGATCAGTTCCCGGCGCATCCGGTCGCTGAATGCCCCCGGACGATCAACGATTTCTAGAATTTCTGCTGTGGCATCGCTCATCATACACCTACCTTGTTTCCTGATGTCATAATTATACCGAACACGCCCGGCAACGCTTGTTATAATTCACCCATCTTCCCACTCCGAAAGGGCCTCCGCCAATGAATTTCGATGATCCCCATCGCCGCTTCAACCCGCTGACCCGCGAATGGGTGCTGGTTTCGCCGCACCGCGCCAAACGCCCCTGGCTGGGGCAGGTGGAAAAAATTCCCCAGGCCAACATCCCCACCTACGACCCGCAATGCCTGCTCTGCCCCGGCAACAAACGCATCAACGGCGTGGTCAACGATGCCTACACCTCCACCTTCGTCTTCGACAACGACTTCCCCACCATGCTCACCCCCGAACAAATGAGCGCCGACGACCCCGCCAACCCCCTCGCCGCGCTGCCGGGCAGTCTCTTCGTCGCCCAGCCGGTGACGGGCATTTGCCGGGTGGTGTGCTTCTCGCCGCGCCACGACCTGAGCCTGCCCGAACTCTCACTACGCGAAGCCACCGACGTAGTCAACACCTGGCGCGATCAGACCGCCGACATTGGCCGCCGCGAGTTCATCAATTACGTGCAGGTTTTCGAGAACAAGGGCGAAGTGATGGGCTGTTCCAACCCACACCCGCACAGCCAAATCTGGTCTACCAGCGCCATCCCCGTCGAACCGGCCAAAGAGATCGCCGCCCAGACCGCCTATTTGCACGAACATGGTTCCTGCCTGCTGTGCGATTACCTCGCTGCCGAACGCAAAGCCGGCGAACGCCTGGTGTGCGAAAACGACCACTTCACCGCCCTGGCCCCCTTTTGGGCGGTGTGGCCGTTCGAGTTGATGGTGGTGGCCCACCGTCACGCCGGGTCGCTCACCGACCTCAACGCCGCCGAAATCACCGCCCTGGCCGACATTCTGCGCCGCGTCACCGCCCGTTACGATAACCTCTTCCAGATTTCCTTCCCCTACTCGATGGGCTTCCACCAATCACCCACCGATGGACAGCCGCACGAAGAATGCCACTTGCACCTGCATTTCTACCCGCCCCTGCTGCGCTCGGCCACCGTGCGCAAATTCATGGTCGGCTTCGAGATGCTGGGGATGCCGCAACGCGACCTGACCCCCGAAACCGCCGCCGCCCGGCTGCGCGGCCTGAGCGAAGTGCATTATCGCCGTCCCATAGCCTGACAGGAGACCCCCATGCCCCCAATTGCCATCATCACCGATACTGACGCCAGCCTGCCGCCCGAACTGGCCGCCGCGCACAACATCGTCCAGGTGCCGATCATCATCGCCTTCGGCCAGGAAAGCTACCGCACCGGCAGCGAAATTGACGACGCCCAAACCTTCAAGCGCATTGACCGCCAGCGCCGCCTGCCCACCACCGCCGCCCCTTCGCCCGGCCAGTTTGCCGAAGCCTACCAGGCCGCCTTTGACGCCGGCGCCGCACAGGTGATCTGCCTGTGCGTCAGCAGCAAGGTCAGCGCCACCTACGGCGCGGCGGTCAATGCCTGCGAGATGCTGCCCGGCCGCGACATCAGCGTGGTAGATACGCTGAACCTTTCGATGGCCCAGGGCTTTCTGGCGCTTCATGCCGCCGAAATGGCCCAGGCCGGCGCAGGCAAAGCGGAAATCCTGGCCGCCATCGAAGCCATGCGCCCGCGCATCCACCTGTTTGCGGCCCTGGCTACGCTGCGCTACCTGGCAATGAGCGGGCGCGTCGGCCACCTGGCGGCGGGCATGGCCAATTTGCTCAACATTCGCCCCATTTTGACCATGCAAGATGGCAAGCTGGAGATGCTCGAAAAGGTGCGCACGCGTTCGAAGTGCTGGGGGCGCACGGTGGAATTGGTGGCCGAAGAAGCCAACCGCTCCGGCGGCATCGAAAAGCTGGCCGTCGTCCACGTCAATGCGGCCCAAGATGCCCGGCTGTTCGAGCAGCAATTGCGCGCCGCCGTGCCTTGCCCTGGGCCGACCATCTTTGCCCCGCTGACGCCGGGCCTGTCGGTGCATACGGGTTCGGGTATGGTCGGCGTAGTTTTTGTCACCCAGTTGTAATTGGATATAGGCGTACCGGTGGTTGAGCCTGTCGAAACCAATCGCCATAGCGGTCAAACAGCCTGGTTTCGACAAGCTCAACCGGCGAATCATCAAGGAAATACGATGGCCGAAAAAGTGGAAGTGCTGATCACCCTCGGTTTTAACGAAGATTTGCAAGCTCGACTGCGCGGCGTTTCGCCGCGGCTCAACATCACCACCATCCGCACCAGCAAAGTGGAAGAAATCCCCGCGGACGTGTGGCAGCGCACCGAGGTGCTGTATACCAACTGGGTGCTGCCCAAACCCGAACAGGCCCCCAACCTGCGCTGGCTGCAATTCCACTGGGCGGGGATTGACCATGCCGTGCAATCCCCGCTGCTCGAAAAGCGTGACCTGGCCGTCACCACCCTCAGCGGCGCGAACGCCTCGCAGATTGCCGAATACGCGCTGATGATGCTGCTGGCGCTCGGCCACCGCATGACCGACCTGGTGGCCGCGCAAAAACGCGCCGAGTGGCCGCGCGACCGTTGGGAGCGCTTCAGCCCGCGCGAACTGCGCGGCAGCACGGTGGGCATCGTCGGCTATGGCAGTATTGGACGGCAGATCGCCCGCCTGCTGCACGGTTTTGGCGTCACCATCCTCGCCACCAAGCGCGACGCCATGCGCCCCGAAGACCGCGGCTACATTCCCGAAGGGATGGGCGACCGCGAAGGCGATTTCGTGCGCCGCCTGTACCCGCCGCAGGCTATCGCCTCCATGTTCCGCGCGTGCGAGGCCGCCGTCATCACCGTGCCGCTGACGCCCGATACGCGCGGCCTGATCGCGGCCAGAGAACTGGCCGCCTTGAAGCCGGGGGCCTTCGTGATAGATGTGTCGCGCGGCGGCGTGGTGGACCATCCCGCCCTGATCGCCGCGCTGACCGAACAACGCCTGGGCGGCGCGGCGCTGGATGTCTTCCCCGAAGAGCCGCTGCCCCCCGAAAGCCCGCTGTGGAAGCTGCCCACGGTCATCGTCACCCCGCACATTTCGGGCAACACCCCCCACTACGACCAGCGCGCGGTAGATTTATTCTGCGAAAACCTGCGCCGCTACCTGGCCGGGCAGGTGCTATACAACCTGTACCAACCCGAACACGGCTATTGAACTGTTGAAATTAAGGAGCAATCGCATGTCGAAGAAAATTTCCCCAATCCTGGCTGCTATCGCCACTGGCGTTCTGTTGTTTTCAGCCTGTGCGGCGGCGCCTAACGCGTCCCCCATGTTGGCCCAATCGGAACGCGCCGCCGATGAAGCTGCGCCAGGCGCGCCGCCAACGGGCGGCACACACGCCAAGGATACAGCCAACGCCGCCAGCACAGACCGCCTGGTGATCAAAAACGCTGACCTGACGATTGTGGTAGATGACCCAGATGCCGCCGCGCAGGTCATTGGGCAGTTGGCCGAAAGCGCCGGCGGGTATGTCGTCTCGTCCAATCTCTATCGAACCCGCACCAAAAGCGGCATCGAAGTTCCCCAGGCTTCCATCACCCTGCGCGTTCCGGCAGAGCAGTTGGATGAAGTGCTGGCAAACATCAAGAAACAAGCCACCCAAGAAACGCTCAGCGAAGCCATCACCAGCCAGGATGTGACCAGCGAGTACACCGACCTGCAATCGCGCCTGCGCAATGCCCAGGCCGCTGAAACGGAACTGACCCGCATCCTGGAAGCCGCCGATAGCACCGAAGATGTGCTGGCCGTTTACGCCCAAATCAAGGCGGTGCGCGAGGAGATCGAGCTGCTCACCGGGCAAATCCAATACTACGAACAATCGGCAGCCTTTTCGCTGATCAAGGTGAGTTTGCTGGCCGAGGAATCGCTTCAACCACTGGAGATTGGCGGTTGGAAGCCGCAAGGGGTGGCGCGGGATGCCATCCAGGCATTGATCTACACGATGCAATTTCTGGCCAGCGCGGCGATCTGGTTCGTGCTGTTCTGCGCCCCGGTGCTGGTGGTGTTGGGTGTGCCACTGTTGCTCGTGTTGAGCGGGATTCGCCTGGCCGTGCGCCAGGCTCGCAAACCGGGCAAACCCAAAGCCCCGCCGCCCACACCGCCACAGGATGCGCCAGTGGCTTAAATCAAAAGGGAGCGTTTCATTTGAGTTGAAAAACCCGGTTTCGACAAGGATTTCGGCAGGCTCAACTCAAGTCAACCGGCGCTGGTTGAGCTTGTCGAAACCAATCTCCAACTCAAATGAAACACACCCAAATCAAAATACCCTCCCGTCAAAACGGGAGGGTATTTTGATCGGTTGATGGAGGGATGTAACTTCAAGAGGATGAGGGACGCTCACCCAATGTGACCTGTACATCCTGCGTCTGGCCGTTGCGAACGATGGTCAGGGTCACTTCCTGGCCGGGGCGGGCGCTGAGGGAGATGTAGATCAGCAAGTCATCGAAATTGCGCACCGGCTGACCGTCAATGGCGATGACCACATCGCCGCCCACTTCCACCTGGCGGCCATTCACATTGGCTACCTCAGTGCTGCCGCGCAGCCCGGCTCGGC